>NZ_CAJLKP010000015.1 GCF_905207245.1 uncultured Bacteroides sp.
GGCTATGCCAGCCGTAAGTATCTGATTGAGGGTGCCAACCGTCCGAGTAATACAGAATCTGCCGACTATCCCAATCTCCGTCTGGCCGAAGTACATTGCATCTATGCCGAAGCTACTTGCGAACTGAATGGTGGAAATATCTCCGACGAGGACCTAGATTTCTCTATCAATAAGAATCGCGCCCGTGCCCGTGTAGCACCGCTGACCAATGCTTTGATTGCCAATGTATGGGATGCAGGCTATTGGGATTACGAACAGAATAAGACAGTCTGCAAAAAGATGAATATGTTGGACGAGATCCGCCGCGAACGTGCTTGCGAACTCTTCGGTGAAGGTCATCGCATGGACGACTTGAAACGTTGGGGCATTGCGCACATCAATCTGGTTGGTCAGAAGCTGGGACACTATGTATTAGGTACTGCTTACGAAACTGAAAAGGCTAATAGCGCCCAATATTTCGGTGAGCCTTGCTACTATCCCGAGAAATATCCTTTGAGGTATGGTATTTACGAAGGAACCGGTAAAAATGACCCTGATTATGGTCGTTCAATAGCCAATGACCCGACTACTTTGAACTTTATACAGCGTGATTATCTGACCCCTCTTCCTCTGGATCAGATGCGTCTGAATACAAATCTGAAGCAGAACCCGGGGTGGTGATAGTGTGAATTAAACTTGAATAATATATTTATTAAAAAGAATAGCTTTATGAAAATTTTAAAATATATTCTGGCATTAATGCTTATGTTGCCGTTTCTGGCATCTTGCGATGATGATGAAGTGGGCGATCCCAACGTTAGTTCTCAAGATTTTGTAACAGTCAGTAACCGTACGGCACGTGTTTCTTTAGACGATGCATCCGGCATGTATGTATTGGATGAATATATAAAAGCCGATACGCTTAATTATGAAACTTGCATCTTCATGGTAGACCGCAAGGTAGATCAGGACAAAGTAAAAGCCTTAGGGAATGTAACAGATGTCGTTTTTGGCGGCACAGGCATGAAAACGGATTACCGTCCTGCCGGAGCTGCAACAAACAAGAAATGCTATCTAATACTTCTGAATAGCATAGCTATTAAAGAAGAGAAATAAGATACAGTTTCAACCATGCCTGCAATTATTCTTAAATGATTGATTGCAGGCTATATTTATTAATTTAAAATCTTTATAGAATGAAACATTATAAATTAAAGGGGCTTATTTTGCTATTATTAGCAACAATGATTAGTGCATGTAACAATGAAAGTGACTTCTTGTTAGAAGGAAACCAACCAGCAACAAGATCGGCTATATATAGTAACAAAAATGATTCTACGGAGTATGAAACAAGGGTTATCTATGATACCAACTTGCGATATATACTGAATGATTATCGTTGGAATAAGAAATTGTTTAAGTATTATTTTCTCAATAACTCCTCACAAATAGACGCTTTGGCTGCTCGAAGTGCTGTGCAGGCTGCTCTCTGGGAATGGAGCAGGGATCTAGATGTATCATTTTACGAAGTTAATTCAAAGAAAGATGCAGATATTGAAATTGGTTGGTTCAGAAATTCTCCTCATGAAGATAATTGTTCTTTTGATGCTAGTGCATTGGCACATACTGTTACAACTTATAATAGAAATACTCATATTGTTGTAAAACAACAACTTCATTTTAATGAGAATTATTCGTTTGACACTACTGGAAATACACATGACTTAATGAGCGTGGCACTTCATGAAATTGGTCATGTTCTTTGTATTGGTCATTCAAACGATTATTCTGCTGTAATGTATCCTTCTTATAAAGGTGTACAAAGAACTTTATCTAAAGACGATTGGTTAGCAGGCTGGAATATGTATTCTTATCATATGAATTTTAAAATAGAAGGTAATACAACTTTTGAAAATAATGCCGTATATACAGTGAGAGGTTTGCATCCGGAATATTCAATTGACCATTGGAGTGTCAATTGCGAATATTCAAATACTTTTTATGCAATGGACACCAAAACAGAAACAAGAGAGTTTATAGATCAAGATTTAACTTTAACGAATTGGTATCCCAATTACCGACTGCAGCAATATACATTGACTGCAACAATTAGAAATAACAAGTATAATGTTATTCTTTCTAATATGCCAGTTTCTTTTATTACATATAATTGTTATCCTTCATCTTCTTATGGAATATTGTGTTGTAATTCTGAATCTCAATATCTTATCATAGAGTCAAGCGGAACCTCCAATTTCAAATTGAATTTTAATGAAGAAAGTGAATTGAATGCTCAATTAGTTTATTTGGAAGACAACGGTCCGTTATGTTATTCTTCAGTGAATCCTAATTTTGAATTTTGGATAAATGGTCGAAAATATGATTACAGTGGAAATATCAAATTATATAAAACAGATGTAGACCAATATGGTTATATTGATGTAGATGTATATTTTGGAACAAGAAATGAAAGGTTTAGTATACCTGTCCAGCAATAATATCTATATTTGTATTTTAATTGATATTCCATAAAGTCTATTTAGAGGGTGTCATCACGGGCACCTTCTATTATTATAACTTATTCTCCCTTATCGTATTGAATATATTTCCATCATCATTCGTATCTTTGAATAACCAAAACATAATACCATAAAAATGAAACTAAGCAGATTTATAATTATTACAAGCATCCTGTTGGGTACCACCCACAATGCAAATTCTCAGAACCAATTAGTAACCTATCCTGCACCGGAAGGAGCCGAACTCATGAACGACTTCACCGTTCAGGTAAGGGAAGCAGGAAAAGACTGGAAACCGGTAGATACCTACATGGTTAAAGTAGATGAAGTGCGCGGTACTAAACATCAGGTAGAAAAAGCCTCCATGAGCTATTTCGACTTCTCCGGTGAAGTGGAAGTATCGGTAACCTTCAACCATGGCACTATTCAGACAGGGCGCGTTCGTCCACTCTCTTACCAAATCACTCCTTCCATATCCGGCAGCACCATGACCTTCAAACTGGATCGTCCGCGTAACTTGTCGGTAGAAGTGAATGGAGATATTTTCCATAATCTTCATCTGTTCGCCAATCCGATAGATGAGAATAAACCTAAGAAAATAAAAGATAAGAATCTGATTTATTTCGGTCCGGGCATACATACTTTCCCGGGTGACACGCTAAATGTACCATCCGGTAAAACTGTCTATGTGGCAGGAGGTGCAGTAGTGAAAGGTCTTATCCAGGTAGTCAATGCACAGGATGTGAAAATATTGGGAAGAGGAATCGTGATTCCCGACCGCTGGGCCGGACTTCGCATTGTCAATTCCAAGAATGTAACGATAGAAGGTGTAATCAGTACCCAGTGTCCCACCGGAGGCTCAGACGGCGTGACGATACGGAATGTAAAAGTCATCAGTTCCTACGGTTGGGGCGATGGACTGAATGTCTTCGCCAGCAACAACGTACTCTATGACGGTGTATTCTGCCGCAATTCCGACGATTGCACCACAGTCTACGGCACTCGTATGGGCTTCACCGGCGGCTGCAAGAATATCACCATGCAGAACTCCACCCTTTGGGCGGACGTGGCACACCCCATATTCATCGGTATCCATGGAAACACAAAGAATCCTGAAGTTCTGGAAAACCTGAATTATATCAATATAGATATTCTGGATCATAAAGAGAAACAATTGGATTATCAAGGTTGCCTCGCCATCAATGCGGGAGATAACAACCTGATCCGTAACGTACGTTTTGAGAATATCCGGATTGAGGATTTCAGGCAAGGACAACTGGTTAACCTGCGCATCTTTTTTAACGAGAAGTACTGCACAGCCCCCGGCAGAGGCATTGAAGACATTTTGTTTAAGGACATCTCCTACACGGGAAAGAATGCGGAAGTTTCCATGATTATCGGCTATGACAAGGAACGGAAAGTGAAAAACATTCGTTTTGAGAACTTGCAAATAAATGGTGAAGTGATTTATGATGACATGCCCAATAAGCCTAAATGGTATAAGACCGGAGATATGGCACGCATCTTTGTGGGCGAACATACGGAAGAGGTGACATTCCGGAAATAAAGTTTAATGAGGAATGAAGTCTCACCTTGCGAGGCATATTTACATAGCGCAGCAAAATTTTTCATTCTTCATTCCTCATTTTTCATTAAACTCATTTCCCTCTTCTCTGTCCTCTCTGAGGTCTCATGCTCTGATACTTCTTATACTGTTCGTCGGTCAGAATCTTTTTGAGTTTCGCATCTGCCTCATTACGCTTCTTCTCCATTTCCTCGCGTGAAGGTCTTTCGCCCGAAGCATCTCTGTTTGGTCTCATTTCCTCCATTACTGCCTTGAATTCTTTAGCCTGAGTCTCATTCAGTCCCAGGTCAGTTACCATCTGTTCGATGCGCTTTGACATGTCAGGACGTCCACCTCTGTTATCCTGCGCCATACATACTGCCGAGCCCATAAACAGAACAACGGCCAAACTTAAAATTTGCTTCTTCATAATTCTAATGCATTTAAAAGTGAGTTATATTTTCATTGAATTCACCAAATATGCATCTATGACTCTTTTCACATGAAACAGTTTAATCCCGCCAGCAAGAAAATCGACCAATAGGAAGTTTTTATAGATGAAACGGATAAACAGGAGAACTATTAAACAACTTCCTCGCACACCCACATTTCCATCCCTTTATACACCACCACTATCTTGTGCAACCGGGTGCTGCCGATGGCACGCTTCACTGTATCCGTATCAGCATAGCGGTTAGCTTGGGCGATGGCTTCTTGGCGTAGTTCCTCCACGCGGCTTTCGGGATCTTTGTACTTGGCATACTTCAATTCTACAATATAACTGTGCTCCATGTCGGAATAGATATCCAGCATCGGGCAGAGGAAGATGTCGACATAACCTGCCTGCGTGTCCTGCTCGGAGACGGGACGGTAGAAACGGTTCTGTGCGGTCATGGCAAGGGTGAAACCGTGGACGAAAAACTCGCCTTTCTGTTTGTCGCGCTGCGAGGCGTAGGTCTTCAGGCAGTCGGCGATGTAGTCGAAATAGGCTTTCCAGTTGCCGTCGTAAGCGAGCTGGCTGGCGAGTTCGCTCTTTTCATAACTGCTGAAACTGAGGTCAGCTTCGTTGTAGGTGTTCAAGAGATAGGTATAAAGTTGTTCCTGAACCACCAGGTTGGGGATGGTTAGTTTCGTTTTTCCCCGGTGCATACCGCTGATGGTGAGCATACCGAAATAATAGAGCAGGCTCACGAAATTATCGGGATTGGTGATACCGGTAGCGGGGAAACCTTTTTTCAGTTCACCGGTAATGAAGCCCTGGCTCACAAGGGTCTGGATGACGGAGGCATCATGAGCAAACTCCTTGTCCTTGCGGATGAGCATGCGCAACTTTTCGTAGTCGATACGGATGTTGTCTTCTACCATGTCGAGCGGTGCTTTCCCATTGTCAATGTAGTTCTTCACGAAATAGAGCACCATGTTAGAGTTGTACATCGTGGTTTCACCGTAGCTTTCCTGTGCGAAGCAGTAGTTATCATACCACGGCTTCATTATCTCTATCAGCTCGTCTACACTATGTTTAAAAGGACTGTTTGTGGAATAGTAGGTCAGCATCTCGCGCACTTCCTCTTCCGTAAATCCCATCATCTGGTTAAATTTCGATGTGAGGGAATAGTTGGTGCCTATATTGAAGCCACTGGTGAGGTCGTCCATCGTCACAGGACTTACTCCTGTGATAAAACAACGCTTGATGCTGGAATAGGTTCCCGCCTTCACCTTGTTGAAGAAGGCGCGCAGGTAACCTTCGCCGTGCGTCTCATTGGTGTAACGGTGCAGGCTTTCGGGGTCAGCGAGAATAGCATTTGTGAAGTGGTCATACTCATCGATAAAGAGATACATCTTCTGTCCGGCACGCTCGCAAGCCTGATAAAGGTAATCTAATTGCTCCACGGCCCCACTCACTGCACGCAGCCCTTCCAAAGTGTCTTGCGGCAGAAGGTCGGCATATTTCTTGCAAAAGTTCTCAAAAGTAATGCCGCAATGCGCATCCAATCCCTTACGGTAATTATTCAGTTCGCCGGTGATGCCGGAGAAATTGAGATAAAGTACGAGATAGCTGTTGCGGTCCGGCGTGGGATGCTGCCCGATGTAAAGGTCACCGAACAGGGCCTCGAACTTGTCGCGGGTACGCACATCGTAGTAGTGTTGCAGCAGATTCAGTGTGAGACTCTTGCCGAAACGGCGTGGGCGAATGAAGAAAAAGAAACGGTCCGCCTGCTCTATCATAGGGATGAAACGGGTCTTATCCACATAATAATAATTGTCGAGACGAATGTCTGCGAAGTTCATCATACCGTAAGGGATGCGTTTTCTGTCGGGTACTATGTATTCCAATGGGTCCATCTTTAGTCCTCCTGCTATTCTTTATTATTAAACCTCTTGCTTTATGGCGCACATAACGATACAAAGATAGTAAAAGTTCTTGTTGAGGTAGAATCGAAAACTAATTTCTTATATAAAACGCCTTTCTTAATTACACAGAAACAATTATTTTTGCAGATATGACTTTTTCTACTATGCCTCGAATTCAATCTTAAGCAAGCAGGTAAGTGAACGTCTCTTCCAAGGAATTTCTATACAATGAAAGTTTTTCAATAGTTGTCAGCACTCCAGCACTAAGACAGCTAATATACAATAAAACAAACGGTTGCCTTGTGATGACAACCGTTGTGATTAGTGCTGACAAACGGTTTATCAGCACTGTTTTTTTCTATATATCTACATGTTTTCCGGTTTAAATTCCTGTGGTTCAGCACGTACATACACTTTATGCGAACCACGCCCGATTGTGCTCAAATATCCCTTTTCCACAAGCAAATTGAGGTCATTCAGCGCTTTATTCTTCAAAAGTCCCGTGATACTGCTGTAATCTTTGCGGGTAATGAAGGGATGCGTCTCCAAAAACACCAGTAAACGGCGGTAACGCTCGGCACCGCCAAGCTCCGCACTCTTACGGAAACCATATTTGGCACGCTCTATAAAACCGGCACACCGCTTGCGAAAATCGGGTGATACGCGGAAATGTACTTTGCCGAAAAAGATAGTCTGCGCATGGATTTCTTTCGGGTCCATCACCGGACACCCCTTCAGGCCTGCCGAGAAGTATCCCATATTACCCAACCGAACATGATGTCCTTCGGATAAATAATACGATACCCGGTCGTACCTTTATTCACGATGCGGGGATACAAGGGTTGTAATTCGCCATCACCCTTCGGGTTAGGCCGTCTTTGGAAGTCATACTGTGCTGCCATTGTTTTTTGTTTTTGTTTAAAGGGTTAATACTGTTCTTCTTTAGTGATTGAAAGCCAAAACAAGGCAGAAAAATGTGCAGATAGTCTGTCGTTTTTGTGCTTTTGGCTTAGGTTAAATGTTCTTATGCTTACTCCAAAACTTCGTCCTGCAATTGCGGGCTATCCGGTGGGCAGTTGCGGGCTGTCCGGTTCCCATATCGAAACCGTCGGGCCCGCAATTGCAGGACGAAGTTTTAGAGTAAGCAAAGATACGAAATCAATAAGGCAAAAGCAAGTTTTCCCTTAAGAATTCGTTAATTTTTCTCATGCATTTAGGACGACAGCATTTAAGGATAAATAGAATCATAATAGGCATTTATAATTTGTTTTCAGCGCATATTATGCGTACCTTGCGGCCGCTAAGGAATAACCCTTATTGCTCAATTTTTTCAAAACACATATACGGATGAAAATAACTCTTATCAGAGAAGACCGGGAGAGTGGAAAAGAAACCCTCAGCACCTGCGAAGCTGACGCGTGGATAGACCGGATAAAAACAGAAACCAAAGAGGAACACGTCACAAGATTGCGCTCCATGCTCCTTTACACAAATCCTGACAGCGGAGGATACTATGAACACATCGACAAGTTACCGCGCATTTATCCCTCCGTGGAATTCGGAAGAAGCAGAGACAACGGGCGAAAACTGAAACACTACAATGGCGTAGTGATGTTGGAGGTAAACCATTTGGCCGGATTGTCCGAAGTGGAACTGGTGAAACGGCAGGCGGCTTTGTTACCGCAAACCTGGGCGGCTTTTGCCGGAAGCAGCGGACGGAGTGTGAAAATCTGGGTGAAATTCGCCCTGCCGGACGGAAATTTACCGGTGAAAGAAGAAAACATGGAGTCTTTTCACGCACATGCCTACCGCATGGCCGTGCAATGCTACCAGCCCATATTGCCGTTTCCCATCACGCTGCGAGAGCCTTCTATGACGCAAAGCTGCCGCATGACGCTTGATGCATATCCCTACTTCAACCGGCAAGCCATTCCTTTCTGCCTTGAGCAGCCCTTCGGTATGCCCGGCGAAGAAACTTTCCGGCAACGCCAACTGACGGAAAAGAACCCATTGTCAAGACTGAAACCGGGTTACGAAACCTCGCAGACCTTCACATTATTGTTTGAAACAACCCTCAGCAAAGCACTGAATGAAATGGAAGAATGGAAACGTGTAAATCACTTCGGAAGGATATTACGGAAGAATAACCTGGAATATAAGCGAACTTGCAAAGGCATTGTATACCGGGTAGAAAAGTTATAATAATTTATTTTTCAGTGTGACGACAAACGGTTTGCCGTCACTTATCACAACGGTTGCCATCACAAGGCAACCGTTTCTGTTTCAATAGATTAAATGGAGTTGTGCTGAAGTGCTGACAAACTATGCAAACTTATTATTGAAAAAGGTTTCCAGTTGTCCGGCATAGTAAAATGGCACATTATATAATGTGTATTGTTTGCCGGAAGGCAAACGTATCAAATCGGAAGTCAAGGGTCCGTTCCATAGACGTAAAGCAATGTCCTCTTGGGACTCATCCATATACTGATGCAAAGAACGCAGCTTAGAATTATCCCCCGTCTTCACCTCAACAGGTATCAAATGTGATTTATATTTATATACAAAGTCCACCTCCGCTTGTGAATTACGGGCATCGCGAACCCAAAACATGCGTTTGACTCCAAAGGCAAAAGAAGCCCCCAACAATTCCTGTCCTACTACCTGTTCAGCAATATGTCCATTCCATAATTCATCTGTATCAGAAGTGAACAACAAACTCTCCTGCATTCCAGCCACATAATTAACCAATCCAGTGTCCAACCACAACAATTTCGGACTTCTTTTCAAATCCGGAAGAATAGGAAATGAAGTGGAAATCAATGGATAGACCAGTTCCAACAAAAGAGTTTTCTCCAAAGTTCTGAACGCATTACCCATTTCTGCCGACTTATAGGAAGAACTACAGAATTTGGAGAACTGGAAGCGTTGCCCGGCCAATCCCCAGCCATAATTTAGAATATAGCGAAGGATATCTTGCTCTTTAGGACGTTGTGCATACTTTTCAATATCATCTTTGTAGCCGGACAATAAAGAATTAAATATCTCATTCAAACTCACCCAGTCTTTCCGTTTGGCATAATTCGCCACAGCTTCAGGAAGCCCTCCCACAATCATATACTTTTTAAATAAATCCATCACATAACTATGTACTGACTGCGGCACTTCCAACTGTTCTATTTGCTCCACCAGAATATTCTCTCCCAATGCTCCCAGAAATTCAGTAAACGTACATGGATGTAACGCCATATATTCTACACGACCTACCGGAAAAGAAATATGGTTACCTACGAGACTTTCCAACAATGATCCGGCAGCTATCACATAGAGATCAGGACGTTTCTCATAAAAGTAACGAAGAACCTTTACGGCATCCGGAACATTTTGTATTTCATCTATGAAAATCAGGGTCCGTTGATTCTCCATCTTAATACCAGCTTTAGCATAAATACCCGCCAATAAATCTTCAAAGGAAACTTCCATAGTAAACAAGGCGGCATTTACCTTCTCTTCCAGATTCAAATTGATGAATACATCAAACTCTTCTGCAAATATCTTGACCAATGTAGTCTTTCCCACTTGTCTTGCCCCTCTAAGCACCAGAGGCTTACGTCCTTCTTTTTCTGCCCATTGATGAAGGGCTTTAAGTGCTAATCTCTGAAACATATATAAATCATTAGTAATCAGCACAAAGATAAGACATAAATACTAAAACCAAAGCAAAAAGATGCATTTTTCAGACTAAAACCAAAGGAAAAATCTTATTTTCCTGTACTAAAACCAAAGCAAGACTTATCTTTTTTCTACCTTCCAGTGTCTACTTTTTGAGGTGCAACATGCGACAGCAACACAACAACTTTAGATTTCAACATTTTTGTTTCTTAAACAAGTGCAATAATTGTATCCCTATCCCCATTGTGAGCATACGTTCTTTTTTATTTGCCAATAAGTTTTGAGTCCAGTTAAGTAATCCTCCATCACCTATTTCATGTTCTACCCCATCAATAATAATCTTAGCTTTAATTCTAATGCCGTAGTAATAATTATTATGTGAATCTGATTTGGCAATACGAATATCCAAACCGCTATTTTTAGTATAAAATAAGATATCTGATACCAATTGACTTTTTTCATCATATCCTTTGCAGGGTATAATTTCAAAGAATACATTTTCAAACCCAAAGACTTCTTTGCAGACCTTCTGTGTTATGGTTAAATGTTTATGTAATTCAGTTCTTTCAAATTCAAAACTACCCGTATCCATTCCGCACGAGATTAGGCACAAAAGAGGAAAATGAGGTGTAAAATTTGGGTTTGAGAAAACCTGAGTTCTTATAACTCTTGATACATTACCAAAATTATATGTTTTATCAGACAGTTCATTACTTTTCTTTAATGAAGCATAATGCAAAGCTATTGCATTTGTTGGGTCGGACTGAACTTCCGTGTTTCTTAGTGCTGTAAGAACTTTTTTTTGATTTACTGTTGCCATTACACTACTTGTACCTAATTGAGCAACAGGGGATAACTCAATTAATTCATAGTTGTTATTCGCAATTATTTTACAGCATTCCAATTCTTCCTCTTTAAATTCCAGAAAATCTAATTGTGCAGGTTTAGCCAATTTGTTTTTACTGTATTTACTCAATAAGGAAGATGGTGTTTCTTTGGTGATACGCCTGTCAAACACCTCTAATAGCAAAGAGTTTAACTCTGAACCACTCAATTTATCGGACAGTATATCAACTATTTCATTTAGATTACACCTGCTAATTATATGTTTTATTGCTTCATCTTTCATATATTCATAATGCTATATATGTATTCATTAAATATTCGTCCTTCTTTTATGACGGACAATTTAATAATTGCCTCTTTCTCAAATCCAATTTTCTCTAATACCCTCATTGATGCGACATTATACTCAAAAAAAAATATTTACATACATTTCTATTGATGCCTAATTGATTAAAAGCTAGTGCAACTAATTGTTTAACAGCTTCTGTTGCATATCCATTTCTCCAATATTGTTCGCCAATCCAGTATCCTATTTCTGCATTAATTCTATAAACATCACTTTGAGGGATTTCTTTCTATATAGCCATTTCTTTTAATCAGTGTCTTAGGAAATTCCATATGCTAAAAGTTTTAAGTATACTTCAAACTTCTACAAAGATAAAGAAAAGTTTTAAGTATACTTCAAACTTTCAAGAAATACAGTTGATACATTCCAAAGATGATGCGCATTTATCCCTCCGTGGAATAAGCTGGTGCCACATTGCTCTTTTCAAGGAACATCACCATGTAAATGGGAGCATACACTAATTTGCCCTCCACTCGTAGATTATCATTACAGAACACTACAGCCTCAGAAAGATCATAGTACCAAGTTATTTTTTTAAGTGCTACTAAACAGAAAAGTTACGCAAAATGGAGAAACAAATCCATGATTTCGTTGTTAAATGTGAAAAAAGACGTATCTTTGCAACTGAACGTGCGACATGATGTATCTTGTATATATACATGTCCTCTTCCGATGTTAGTAAAATGTGGAAATTTAATGAACCATCGGACGAGCGTAGCCTGTATCAGTTATTGGTACGGGCTTACTCTTCCGTGGTTCAGGGTATCCACATACCTACTAACAGGGATTGAGTAATGCCCCGTACCTTTATAATATAAAGCCATTATAGCCGTATAGGGTTGATTTTAAACTTATAATCAAACACTATATGGCTAATTGGTTATCTACAAAGTCAGTAGCTGAGAAATATGGCATACCGAAAGAGCAAATCCGGGAATGGATTAGGTTACGTTATCTGACATGCTCTTCTATAGGCACAGAACCTTACGAAGACGAGAATCCGTTAGTAGATACTGACGAGCTTGATAAGGCTCTTGAATTTAACTCACTAAAGTCTTGTCCTGACGATGCCATTATGGAGAGAGTGCAAAAAGAGCATTTGAGTTGGCTTTATCAAGAGAAAGCGCGCTTAGAAAAAATCAACGACGATTTATTAGAAATAAATTATCATCATACCCAACGGGAAGCAGAGTTGGAAGAGAATTTTGAAAAGATGATGAATTATACCAATGAAATTCTCGCGTTATATAAGAAAATAATGAAAGATTATGAGAACATGATGCTTGAGAAAGGAGGAGTCTGGCATTTTCTCTGTCACTTGTTTATCACGAAAAAGAACAAATCTCTCATCTAACCAATATATACCCCGTTTTTACAATCCTTTTCATCTTGTGAATACGGAGTTCGTGATGAACTCCGCATTCTTTTTTTAATCACATACTGTACGTTCTTCACGCAACAGCACACCTTCTTTCCATTCTTCCATCTTTACGGCAGGTACACCTCCCTCCTCTTCCATTCCTGAAAAATAGAACCGTTGTTCCCTGCCATCCTTCAGTGTTACAATCAGTCTATCTGCCGAAGGAGCAAATACAGACTGTACACTATTCTCTTTTTCAAAAGGCTCTATGACAGTCAGGTAACGAACCTGAGCAGCGTCCATGCGCACTCCGAAAGTAATGCGCCTTTCAGCCTCATCACCCAGAGGATAATCTCCACCGATAACGGTTTTCAGACGGACGGCCTGAAGCCCATCCAAATCAAAAGTATATTGAGCAGGAGTTTCAAAACCTGCATTCACAGGTTCGGCAGGAAGCCCCCAACGGTAATTTTCTCCACTAATATTGATGCGCCCATCGGCATAGTCTCTGGTATTCCCAAAAGGATTATCCTGCACGTTGTTCTTGACAACCGGAAGATCGGCAAGGCGAATTTGCTTACCGTCTTTCGTTTCCAGAATGGCTTCTGCCCAGAACAGAGTCTTAGAACGGTTAGCATGTTGAGTGGCAGAGGACAGAGTTAGTTTCCGGATACCCGTAATATCAACATCCACCTTTCCTTCGCCCAAAATCCAAGCACCGAAACTACCTTCGGCAAGTAGTTTACCATCTCCCTCTACCATGTACTTCAGGTTGCGCTGCGTTCCGTGATCTTCGGGAGCACGCCCAGTGAAAGCTGTGCGTTGGGTATTGGGCCAGGCATTGTAAATGTCCATATAAAGATTTCCCGTTTCACCGGATATGCGCGTTCCACGGTTGTCGGCATCCGGACCGAACTTCGTCAGGAAGCTGGCTTTCAAAGTTCCTGTTACGGAATAGTGGTTGACATCCGTCACCAAAGGGGCGGCACTTAAAGGGTCAGTGCCGAGCTGTGCCGTATGAGAGATATGCTCTTTTTGATCCGCAGTAAGTCCCAGCAAGCCTTTCACCTGGAACAGTAGGTCGAAACGGTGCTGCTTGTCCTCCATGCTCTTGTCATAGTCAGCAAGAACAACATAATCATCGGTAACCACCATCAACCGGCGTTGGAAAATGGGTTCGGTAAATCCGGTCAGTACACCGAACTCCGGATGCTTATCGGGGATAGGGAAATAGCGGGCTTCCCATTCCGTCTTTTCTTTAAAATCTCTCGGACCTTTCATGCTGTGGCGGAGTCCGCCGTATGCCGGATAACTCCATGCGGCAGTGCCTTCTACACAACCCGCCTGAAACAAATCGCCCGTATGGAACAGGCTACGCTTACTATCGTCAGCTTCCTGCTGTTTCAAGTCGACGGTAACCATGTTTTTGGAGATGCTGGTCTGCACATAGAAGTTGTACATGTAGGGGGCATAGCTGTACCATACCATTTCGGGATTGTAGAAGCTACGTCCGTAGCGCATCAATGACAGTAATCCGGTCCGGTCGAAATGTCCGTGATAACCTCCATGGGTTCCATACTTCAATACAGCCTGAATCTTCTCGCGGGCATCCTTTTGAGTGGAACGCAACATCAGTGCTCCGGCATTGTCGGCATAAGCTCCGCGCACTTCGGCGGGTTCCGCATCGGGCAGTTCCGGTACACCGTAAATCAAATCGTTCCTTTTAGGCGTCATACGTATGAACGCCGCATAGCGCGGATCACGAAAAGCGTAATAGGCCATTTCGAAACTGTCTCCACCCACTTCACGTTCCGTAGCGTCGTTGATACCGAATATCCAACCGCGATAATCAAGGAAGGGAAGCAAGGCATCGGACATCATCTTGATGGTGACATAAGGCTGATGAATAGGACCGCGAATACGGAAACTATGACCATGATGCAAATTACGGCGATCTGCATCTTCATTGGCTCCTACCTTGTCATATTCAGGGGTAAGATTATAATCTACCGGGAATTTCTCTGTTAATAAGGAATAGCCGAAAGGATTCAAAGCCAGCCCTATCTGTACATATTCACTTGCCACCCACAGGTTGTAACTGACGGTACACTCGTACCACCATCCATCGGGCATAGTGTAGGTACGGAATTTATCTATCAGACAGGAGGGAGCATAAAGCACTTCATCCACAAGCTGGAAATCCTGAATGGCGAGGGCGCAAAAGAAAACACCTGTCAGTTGGGATACAGCCCAGTTGGCGCCCCCGGTACTTTTATAACGGAGAAATAAGTCTATATAGAGCCGGAACGTATATTCAATTTGCGTACATTCCGCATCAGTCAGTATTCCGGCATCCTGAATCAAATCGTATGCCTGCGCCAAATGCTGGAAAAAGTGCCCTTCCTGAACAGACGACTGGTGGGAAGCTTTCCGGGTAAGCGGAAAACCGTTCTGATAATCGCTTATCATCAACAAGAACTGCTTCACTTTGCGGGCATACTCCGGGCTACGGGTCAGTTGCCAAGCTATGGCGTTATTCATCAAACCATGTTCATGGGTGGTGGCGCAAAGATAAGGAATACCGTCTCCATTAGCCACATAAGGAGGACGCAGGGGCACAATCCATGCTTTGGCATCCTGTATATAACGCTCTTTGCGGTCTTTCGCCCAGTCGTAATTTTCAGCTTTCCTTCGCACTTCATCCCATCCTTCAGCCGTATGGATGGTAAACGGATGCGGCATGCTGCGCAGGGTGGTAAACGTTAATGTCCGGACTGCAGCCGGATTGGCAGAAGGAAGAATCTGCAAAGTTTGTTTTTCCCTCCCTCCGGCAGGGATACCCGGTGGAACTATCACGCATACATTCACTTTCCGGGTTTCACCGGAGGCTAATTCCAACTGTGCAGGTTCAACGGTGGCAGGAAAAGCCTCCCAACCATATTTCTGAATGGAAAAGTAAACAGACTGCGATGTCGGTTCGCAATTGGTGACGGTCACCGGATAAATAATGGTATCGCCGGGTTCACCGGGTCTTGAATAACAGTCAGCTGTTGTTTTCACAGAATTTCCTTCCAGCAATCGGGTGGAAAGTACTTTAACTTTGCCCCTACCTTCACCGGACAGGCGGAAGGCAATGGACTTTATACGCCGGATAGTGCTCTGTGACGCTTTGGGAGTATCAAAAACGGAAAAAGGAATAAGTAACCTGCACTCTCCATTCTTCTGCCTTTGCAGAGTGAAACGGGCACGCCGGGTATCGTATATATTTTCCTTGTTCAAGTCCGTTCCTGCTTTCAGATTCTTGGCGGAAGCAAAAACTTCCACAGGAATATTGTCCACACCAGTCAGTTTCAGATTAACTTCCAGAGCGTAATAAGACATCAGGTCGATGACGGACTGATTGACATAAGGGTGTTGAGGACCGTCCGGTTCCGTATAGACAAGAGTGCCATCAGAAGGACACGTCCAGTCTTTAGCCAAGCCCTGCCAGTTCTTTCTGTCGGTAAAGATTCCGGTCTCCAACTTTTGACGAACTATGGAAACATCATAAATCTTGCCCACGGATGCCGTCTCGTCATATGCTTCAAAACGAACAAGTGCGGAAGACTTGCCCTGCAAGACAGAATCCGGAATGGGATATACTACCTCAAACAGTCCGTGACGGTTTCGGTTTAATCCTTCCGTATAAAGAAGAGTACCGTTTACGGAAATATTAAATAAGAACTTCTTCCCTTTTTCGGGTTTGTCCTCACCGGAATATTGAACCACCAATAATTGCGGGCCTGTGCCCGAAGTCTTCAACTGAAAGGTATTTTGGGCGGATGCACATAAAGCAATAAAGGTACATACCAACGTTAATAATGTCTTTTTCATCATGAAGTATCTATTGATTATTTCAATAAACTACGAATGAAAGCGATTAGTCACTCATTCCAATTGCTATCAAAGATACATTTTCCGCCGGAAAAACAAATGATAGCCATATTATTTCAATTGGTAGTAAGTGCAATTCATTCTCAATTCGTATTAACAAGAAGAAAGGAACCGAAAACAGATAATAACTTTAAATATAATTTTAGTACAGATGTATATCATGAAACAACTCTTACTACTTATTCTGCTTGCCTTAACGGCAATGCCGGCAGACGCACAGGAATATCCGAAAGTGATTTTGCCGGGTGATTATCCCGACCCTTCCATCATGCGCGAGGGGGAAGATTATTACATGACTCACTCCCCTTTCTTCTATGCACCGGGATTTTTAATCTGGCATTCAAAAGACCTGGTGAACTGGGAACCTGTGTGTCGTGCATGTCCCGAATACGAAGGTTCGGCCATGGCTCCCGATTTGCTGAAATATAAAGATAAGTACTACATCTACTACCCTACTTCCAAAGGCGAAAATTACGTCATTTATGCCGACAACATCCGCGGTCCGTGGAGTAAGCCTGTAAAGCTGGATGTCAGGGGAATTGACCCGGGACATGTAGTGGGTGAAGACGGACGCCGTTATCTTTTTACCAATAATGGCTGGGTAGCACCACTGAGCGATGACGGGCTAAAAATAACAGGTGAAAACAAGAAGGTTTACGACGGATGGGTATATCCCAAAAACTGGGAAACAGAAGGAGATGATATGTATCTGGAATCTCCCAAACTTCTATTCAAGGATGGCTATTATTATATGACTTCCGCCGAAGGAGGTACAGCCGGACCTGCCACCAGTCACATGTGCGTAATGGCGCGTTCCAAAAGCATCCTTGGCCCTTGGGAGAACTCTCCTTACAATCCGGTGGTACATACGTACAGTGCCACCGACAACTGGTGGTCAAAAGGTCATGGCACACTGATAGATGATGTCAACGGTAATTGGTGGATGGTGTATCACGCTTATGCGAAAGGTTATCACACCCTGGGACGGCAGACTTTGATAGAGCCAATGGAATATAGTCCTGATGGATGGTTCCGCCCCACCAAGACTGCCACATCCCTACCCTCTGATCCGAACATCAAACACGGATTAAATCTGAATGATGATTTTACGGAAACAAGTTTAGGCATGCAGTGGACTTTCTGGAAAGAGTATGCTCCCGGTCAGCTCTCCTTCAAGAATAATACACTATGGATGAATGCTAAAGGCAGTTCACCGGCTGACGGTCGTTTGTTGCTCGTTACACCCGAAGATAAATGTTACGAAACCCAGGTCGATGTACAGGTAGGCAAAGGCAATAAAGCCGGATTAGTGCTCTTCTACAATGAAAAGGCTTTTGCAGGCGTGGTATCGGACGGGAAGAACTTCACTGTATATAGAAATGCGGAACAGACCGAAACAATTCCCAATAAGATAGGACGAAACTTTAAGGTGAAATTGCTAAATCAGGGGAATAAAGTGAAAATGATGGTCAGCAAAGACGGTAATGCCTGGACTGTATTGGCAGAAGATGTAGACGTCTCGGATATGCACCATAATAAATACAAAGGATTCTTTGCTTTGCGTGCAGGTTTACTTTCTTGCGGAAAAGGAGATGCCGGGTTCAGTCAATTCCGTTACCGGAATGCCGTTCCGCAAGAGAAAGACATGAGTGCGTATCTGATGTTTTTTCATAAAGATGAAACTCACGGTCTGTACATGGCTGTCAGTCATGACGGATATACTTTTACAGCCTTGAACGATGGTGAACCGGTGATTGCCGGGGATACGATTGCTTATCAACGAGGAATACGTGACCCGCATATCTATCGCGGACCGGACGGAGCTTTCTATCTTGCAATGACAGATTTACACGTCTTTGCGCAAAGAGACGGCTACCGGACCACCCAATGGGAACGGGACGGCAAATATGGCTGGGGAAATAACCGCGGACTGGTACTCATGAAATCATGGGATCTGATAAACTGGAAACGCACGAATATCCGCTTCGATAAAATGTCGGCAGGGATGAGTGAAATTGGTTGTGCCTGGGCACCCGAAGTGACTTACGATGCACAAAAAGGCAAACTGATGATTTACTTCACCATGCGTTTCCGCAATGAGGCAAACAAGCTATACTATGTTTATGTGAATGATGAATTCGACACCATTGAAACACTGCCCCAGATTCTATTCGAATATCCGAACGAAAAGACTTCGGCCATTGACGGAGACATTACGAAAGTGGGTGACAAATATCACCTGTTTTATGTTGCCCATGATGGTCCGGCGGGTATCAAACATGCTGTTTCGGACAGAGCGAACGGAAATTATGAGTTCGACCCGCGATGGTATGATTTTGAGCCCAAAGCATGTGAAGCCCCCAACGTATGGAAACGTATCGGTGAAGACAAATGGGTATTGATGTATGACGTATATAGTGTTACTCCACATAATTTCGCTTTCATTGAAACGTCCGATTTCGTAAACTTTAAAAACCTGGGACGCTTTAACGAGGAAGTGATGAAAACCACCAACTTTACAGCTCCCAAGCATGGCGCAGTCATTCATCTGACAATGGAAGAAGCGGAAAGGCTGGAAAGCTACTGGCAGAAGAATAAAAGAAAGTATGTATCTACGGCTTCTATCCGAAAGAATCCCGTACTCCCGGGATTCTATGCCGATCCGGAAGTGATGTATTCTGAAAAAACAGGAAAGTATTATATTTATCCTACAACTGACGGAATACCGAACTGGGGAAGTACAGCTTTCAAGGCGTTCTCCTCGGACGACCTCGTGAACTGGAAAGAAGAAGAAGTTATCCTGGATTTAAAGGATGTATCCTGGGCTAAGAAGAATGCATGGGCTCCCTGCATCATTGAGAAGAAACAGCCGGATGGCAATTATAAGTATTATTACTATTATACGGCAGAACAACAGATCGGAGTAGCCGTTGCCGATAGCCCGACAGGGCCTTTCATAGATTCGGGCAAACCCCTGATCGACAAAGTACGCCCCGGAGGTATGAATAAGGGACAGAACATCGACCCGGATGTCTTTACGGACCCTGCAAATGGCAAGACGTATTTGTATTGGGGAAATTATTATATGGCTGTATGTGAACTGAATGAAGATATGGTGTCAATCAAACCGAATACGACACGGATTCTGATAGACAATGATGCTTACTATAGCGAAGCAGCCCATGTATTTTACAGAAACGGATACTATTACTTCACCTGGTCTAAAAATGATACCCGCAGTCCGGAATATCAGGTACGCTATGTACGTGCCAAGTCTCCGGTCGGTCCTATTGATGCATCTAAAAGTGAAGTCATACTATGCAAAAAGCCTGAGCAGGGAATTTTCGGTACAGGACATCATTCTGTACTGCCACTTCCGGGTAAGGATGAATGGCACATAGTCTATCACCGTTTCAAATTTCCGGATGCTGTGACCATGGGAAGAAAAGCCGGATTCCATAGGGAAGTATGTATTGATAAGCTGGAATTTGACGAAAACGATTCTATAATAAAAATAGTGCCTACATTGTAAATTATAACAAAATGAAAAGACATCTTTTATCTGGACTTTTATGTATATGTGGAAAAAAACGATTTTTGGGGACCAAATCCAAAGCAAGTAATACTAAATCTGACTTCAATTGCGAAGATTAACAAACAATTCCACCGATTTATTGAGTGTATTTCAAACAATAATCGTATATTTAGAGGCGAAATCTATTTGATACACTGAGGATTGACTTTATCCCACTAATAATTATACCATATGAGACACACATTTATCGCTTTAATGGCCTTGTTGGCAGCAGGCAATTTATCTGCCCAACCAGAGACTCCTATTCGCATTGACATCAATGCAGGAAAGCAGATCGCAACCGTTACCAAACGTTTTAACGGTACTAATATCGAAGACCTCAACAATCAGACTAATGGAGGAATGTTCAGCCAGCTGATTCATGGGGAAGCTTTTGAAGAAAACATTGATGTGGATTTCCTAAACCTCGAGCGGAAAGACTATTCTAAAATCTACGTCGTGCTGGATGAAAGACGTATTCCGCATCTCTTGAATCAATCTAATGTGTACAGTAGGATCAACTGGAATAATCTTGGTGAGAAATATGATTTCAACTCTAATGACATTTATTCTGCCGGAAGATATGGCGCACCTGAGAATCTTTCGGGATGGATGTTCCCCGGTCGTTTTCTGGTCTATGATTCTCTTCCCGAAAACATTCAGAAGATTATGATGACACGGATCAATGGCAACGAACAGGTTTCAAAATACTGGTCGAAGCTGACTTCCGGAAATCCTCAATATAAATACGAATTGATACGTGACGGAAAGGCTTATATGGGACGCCAGACACAACGCATCTCTTTCGCCGCCGGAAACGGTGAGGTCGGTATTACCAATCATGGCCTTTATCGCTCGGGGATTATGTTCGAAAACGGGAAGTCTTATGATGGCATCCTGCGGATAAAAGCTGATAAACCGACTACCATCTATGTATCCCTTCGTGATGAGAACAACAATATCCTAGCTGAAAAGCCTTATCAATTGAAAGGTGACGGTTCTTATGAAAAGGTTGTTTATGAACTGACACCGAACGGGGCTACTATTAATGGCAGCTTCGGCATCTCACTCAAAGCTCCCGGCACCGTTGACCTCGGATTTGCCTTCTTGCAACCGGGCACATGGGGACGCATTGAAGGTGGATGGCCTATTCAAACTAAATTCACTGATGCACTGAAGAAGCAAGGCATCACCGCCTTCCGCTATAATGGCTCTATGGTAGACGTTGGTGCGGACACCTATCTCTATCGTTGGAAACTGATGCGTGGACCGATAGACGAACGCCGGATTACCTTCCGTAGTGGTTTTAATCCTTATGCTACCCATAGCTTTGGGTTCATTGAGATGCTTCAGGCAGCCGAAGCCATTAATGCAACAGCCATCATCGGTATGAGCATGAACGAGAGTTACGAGGATATCCGCGACTTCGTAGAGTATGTCAACGGACCGATAAGCTCGAAGTGGGGAGCCTTGCGTGCAGCAGACGGACACCCTCAGCCCTATAATCTTAAATATATTCAGGTAGATAATGAACGTGGCATCTCCAGAGGGTATGTAGAGTGCATGAAGAAGTTTGCAAAGGCTGCGTGGGAAGCTGATCCCAATATGTCGATTATGACTTCGCTGAATATTGGAGGCAATGGATATAAGCGAGGTGGCACGGAGCAGCAGAAGCAGGAGATTGCACGCCTACGTACACAATTGACTGAACTCGAACAGGCACCTTCAGGTAAAGAGAGAGAAATACGCCGGATGCAACAACAGATTCGTCAGCAGGAAGAGAACCTGGGTAGACAATACGAGCTTTCTTCCGAATTGGCAGGATGGTTCGTTGCTCAAGGTAAAGGCGACAAGCTGGCTTGGGACCCTCACTACTCGGGAGCTCGCGAGTTTGCCGACAGAGGAGATGCCTTCCTGAATGAAATGGGTATCAACCTGCAACGGGAACTGGCTAAGGATTATCCCGGCTTCAAGCTAAACCTGCATCCGATGGAAGAGAACGGCAGCCGTTGTGACTGGGATCGCGGATTGGCACATGCGCACAACTGGAATACCCTGCAACGTTACGGAGATTGCTTCCAGATGCTGGGTACCGCAAATACCTTCCAACCACACGGACTACAATATATGTGGGATCAGGGACGCATTCATTACACGCCCGATGCTATATGGTTTCAACCTTCCGCCCACATCGATGAGATGATGATGAAGACCTGGAAACCAAATGTGGTACAATCATCGAGCAGCGACCAAAGCCTGGACGTAACAGCTAAGATAAATGATGCAAAGACGGAAATGACCATCTATGTAGCCAATATGTCCGACCAACCTCAGGCAGCAATTCTGAATATTGAGAACTTCCGCTTCGGTAGCCGCGCAGAGGTGCAGACCATCGGTAATTGTGAACTGACGGAGTATAATACGTATGAGAATAAGGACAATGTAGTGTTTAAGTCTTCAAAGGCTTCTATTGCCCGCAAGAATGCCAAGTATGTATTCCCTAAATATTCGTATACGGTTATTACATTGAAGAAGTAGGTTTCGACTTGCTTGTGATGGAACGGACAACGGTTATTCTATGTATAGGGTAACCGTTGTTGTTTTCCTGATAACTATCATTCTCACAACAGATACTAAGGAAGGATTGAGTAGACTTCGCTTTTCATTCGTATGATATAAAGTCAGAAAATCAAAGATTTATGAAACAGATATTGAAAATAGCCGTAGCATTATTATTTGCTGCAACGAGTGTAGCACATGCCCAATTAGTCACCTACCCCGCAAGCCTGCGCCCAGGCATGCCACACAATGACGACTACACAGTTCGCGTCCGCATCCCCGACGGCGAATGGAAGAACTTGTTCGAATACAATGTCCAGGTAGATATGGACAAAGTTCAGGATGCCTCTATGGTACAGTTTGACATGGGCAGCCCTGTGGAAGTAATGGTGAAGAAGAATAACGGCACCCTGCGCGAAACAGCCATACGCCCGCTAAACAACCGGGTGGAATATAAACAGGTACAGAATACCATCTTCTTTACGCTCGATAAACCGCAGTACCTATCTGTTGAGTTCAACGGTGAACGTCTGCACAACCTGCACCTCTTTGCCAATCCGCTGGAGACGGAGACGTATGAGAAGGAGGAAAAAGGAGTCATGTACTTCGGCCCCGGCGTACATCGCCCGAAAGACTTACCGAATAACCAAATTCGCATACCGAGCAATACGACTGTTTATCTGGCTCCGGGTGCCGTAGTTAAGGCTAAGTTATTGATAGATAACGCAGAGAACGTGCGCATCATCGGGCGGGGAATATTAGATCACCCCATCCGCGGTATCGAGATTACAGATTCCCGGAATGTATTGATAGACGGTATCACGGTAGTTAATCCTGACCATTACACCGTTTTCGGCGGTGGAGCTACAGGCATAACAATCAGGAACCTGAAATCTTTCAGTTGCAAGGGTTGGAGTGATGGCATTGATATGATGTGTTGCCGCAATGTACTTATTGACAACGTCTTTATGCGTAACTCGGATGACTGCATAGCCCTTTATAACCACCGCTGGAACTGGTGGGGCGGCTCAGGCGACATCACTGTGCAGAACTCCATACTTTGGGCAGATGTAGCACATCCCATCAACGTAGGCGGTCATGGCGACCCAGACTCTCCTACGGGAGAGGTGATTGAGAACCTGATTTTCCGTAACATAGATATTCTGGAACACGATGAAGACGACCCTCCCTACCAAGGTTGCATGGCGATAGACTGCGGTGACAAGAACCACGTTCGCAACATTCTGTTTGAGAACATCCGGGTAGAAAGCATTCAGGAAGGACGACTGTTCTATGTAAAAGTACGCTTCAACGAGAAGTACGACAAAGCACCGGGTAACAGCATCGACGGAATAACCTTCCGCAACATCACTTATACGGGAATCGGCGAAAATCCCTCTGTCATCGAAGGACTGGATAAAGAACGGCTTGTGAAAAATGCGACATTTGAAAATGTAGTAATCAATGGAGAACGGATGAAGGACCTGAAAGGAGTAGTAACCAATGATTTTATAAAAGGGATTAAGATAAAATGAACAATCACGGAGAAATAACAGAAAATAATTGTCCCGGTGTAACCTTATCACTATTTCAGCGTCTCAGATTATGAACCAAATAAAAAACAAATAATGGAATTCATCAAATCTTTATGCCTTGGCGGCATAGCAACGACTATGCTCCTGAGCGGATGTACTCAGAAGAGCATTACTTTAGAAGGCAAAGTAACAAATACATCCGGCGCTCCCATTGTATATAACATCACTACTGATGGTATTTACTTATCGAACAAGATTGATACTTTACGTTTAAATGCCGACAGTACGTATCAGATTACCTTACCTGTAAACGGGAACGAAAAGCTGTCTCTTTTTCTATATGGTGAGCGAAACTTAGGCAGTATCTATCTTGCTCCGGGAAAACAGACGCTTGATATCGACGCTTCCAAGTCTAATGAGCTGAATCCGGTTGACGGCTTGACGAAAGAAAATGAAATCCTCAAGAAGTTGACTGATCTGAATGAAAACGTATTTAATCTGCGTGCACGCCGGGGAGATATCTTTAACGTCGGTAAGGATACGGTTGCCTCATCCGTATATCAGAAGCTGACAGACTACGCCACTACATTAGAAAAAGAAGTGGCAGGGGTGGACGATCAGTTCAGGCAGAGAGCCATACAGGATATACGCTTACAGGCTTTGATGGCATATATGAATCAATACTTCGGTAACTACCGGAGAGGTTCCGAAACGGTCAAGAAGGAATGGGACGACGCTTACGCCCAGATGTTGGATTTTGCAAACGTCGGTCAGGCTGAAAGCGTGTTCTCTCCTGCATTTGCAGATGTCGTATCGAATATGGCAGGCATAGATATTTTCATGAAACATGAAAGGCGCACGAATGATGACAATGAACGCAATCAGTTGTTATTTGATTGGTATAAAACGAATCTAAAAGGTCGGGTACAGGAGACTGCAATGGGACTTCTCATTCTGGAAGACGAAAGCCGTGAGTATTTTGCAACCGGTATTCCTGCATTGTATGAGGAGTTCAAGACTTTACATCCACAAAGCGTGCTAATGCCGAAATTAGAAACAGCGATACAGAAGAACAAAGCGTTCAATGAAGCTGAACTTCCGAAAGACATTCATATATTGAATACGGACAGTGTACGCACCTTTAAGGAAATTACTGACTTATACCCGGGTAAAGTGATCTTTATCGATGTATGGGCTACCTGGTGCGGTCCTTGTCGTGCATCGTTCGCACACATCAAACCTTTGCAGAAATATGCTGCCGAAAATGATATCGTATTATTGTATGTTTCCATCGATACTCCCCAGAAAGCTGAGCTCTGGAAAAAAATGGCAGGGCACTATAACTTAAAAGGAGAGCATGTCATCATCAACGAAGCTTTCAAAATGGAAATTTATGAGAAGTTCGGGCGGAACGGTATGCTGTCGATCCCGCATTATGCCATTGTCAATAAAGAAGGAGTACTGCAATTCCCATCGGCAGCCAGCCCGGAAGATATGGATAAGCTGACGGAACAACTGAAAGAAGCCTCTAAATGAACGATTATTAACGAATACTAAGACTCATCGAAATACAGCAAAAACAGGCTTATTCTTCGTTCGTATTAATACTGTAAAAAACAAAGAACCATGAATAGATATAGACTGCTTTTTTCAATCATCCTCTTGCTGTTCCTCTCTCCCTGTTTGCGGGCAGGGGAATGGCAATGGTCTGTGACTCTTGACGGGTTCGTCTCTAATGAAACGAACCGGAATCCTACAGCTTTCTTGTGGATACCCGCTGACTGTATGCAGGTAAAAGCAATTATTGTAGGACAACACAATATGAGCGAAGAAACTCTTTTTGATAATCCCCTTTTCCGCGAAAAGATGCAGAAGCTGGGAATCGGCTTTGTATGGATAACTCCCGGTATCGACCAGCAATGGGATGTATCGAAAGGTACACAACAGATATTTGAGAAAATGATGGTTTCCCTGGCAGACGTCAGCGGATATAGTGAACTGAAAAATGTCCCCATCGTTCCCATAGGCCATTCGGCTATGGCTACTTATCCCTGGAATTTTGCCGCATGGAATCCGGAACGTACTTTGGCTATCATTTCCCTGGCGATGCTCCGCGTACGAATCTTACCGGCTACGGGCGTGAGAATCTGGAATGGGGACGTACCCGTAATATCGATGGAATACCCGGACTGATGATTGAAGGAGAATATGAATGGTGGGAAGCCCGGGTAAATCCGGCACTGGCCTTCCGCATGATGTATCCTGAAAGTTGTATCTCATTTCTGTGTGACGCAGAACGGGGACATTTCGATGTGGCAGATGAAACAGCCGCATACATTGCTCTATTTCTGGAAAAAGCTATCAATCAACGGCTGACGGATGAAGTAACGAAAGACGGTAAAGTAAAACTGAATCCGGTAAACCCAACCAAAGGCTGGCTGGCAGAACGCTGGCATCCCGATCAGAAGAAGCGAGTCAAAGCCGCCCCCTATTCACAATATAAAGGTGATCCTCATGATGCTTTCTGGTATTTTGACCGTGAAATAGCGGAAGCGACTGAAGCACGATATACGCAAAGCTGCGGAAAGAAAGAACAGTATCTGGGTTTTGAGCAAAACGACAGTTTACTGACATACGACAAGAAACAGCATGTACGTGTACAGCCTCGCTTCAATCCGGAAGCCGATGGAATCACTTTCCACCTGAAAGCCGTATGTACGGATTCCCTGAGAACCAAACTATCTGATGAGCATACAGATGCGACACCGATAATCAGTCGCATCTGTGGACCAGTAAAAAAGGTAAATGACACCACATTTATGGTATCTTTCTATCGGATGGGTATGAATAATCTGCGCCGTACCGGTGATATATGTCTGTTGGCAAGCCAAACAGGAGACCGGAAGTATAAAAATACTGTTCAGGAAGTCAGTATCCGCATCCCCTACCGGAATGCGGAAGGACAAAGGCAGTATATATTATTTCCAGGATTACCCGATGTGAAAGCGGGAAGCGCTTCTTTATCTTTAAAAGCCACAAGTGATTGTGGACTGCCCGTCTCTTACTACATCAAAGAAGGTCCGGCTGAAATAGAAGGAGAGCAAATTGTATTCACTCCTATCCCACCCCGCAGTAAATTTCCGGTAAAAGTAACAGTAGTTGCCTGGCAATATGGTATTGCTGGTAAAGTACAGACGGCCGAACCGGTGGAACGTAGTTTCTACATCCTGAAATAACTGTAACCACCCAATAGAGGATGTTTATTTAATAGGTTCGGCCGTTTGAATCTTAGGTGCTGCACTCCTACCATACTGCCACACCACTACCGTAACTTTTTATCTATCTCTTTTACATGTTTCATCACAACTTCTGTTGTTTATAGGTTTTCAAAGATTTATCCTTAGTCACTTCAGGCACTAAACGAATGGCAGAACCTCCCGAAGCCCTCAGATTAAAATACAGAACAGTCTTGGCATTGACACGGAATTTTGAGACTCTGACTTTCGTTCGTGTAGGAATAGATTTGTCGCCATCTGTATAAATTTCAGCTACATAATCTTTTCCTGCAGGCAGAAAACTCAAATCAACCGGTAACGTCCGTGCATCATTATTTGTAATTGAGCCTATGAACCATTCCTCTCCTCTCCGGCGAGCCACAGTAATAAACTCACCGACTTCACCTTGTAAAACCTTCGTATCATCCCAGGTGGTGTACACATCATCAAAGAACTTTAATTCCGGTTCGTCCTGCGAATCCGAAGGCTTATCATACCAATATATATATTGCAGGGGACTATAATAGACAGCTGCTAATGCCAATTGATGCGCCGGTGTAGTCTGAATGGACTTAGAACGGGGAACACCATAATTATCTTTTTCAACGTTCAGCCTGCCAAAGTCCTGGCGATAGTAACATATCGTATAATCGGCTGCTCCGGCTACAAAGCGGGTAAAAGGCAACGTAACATTATGAGTGGCATCCGGAAATTCTTCATTGCCGCGAATACCTTCCTGAGTCATCAGATTAGGATAGGTACGACTAAAACCTGTCGGACGATATTCATCATGAATGTCTACCATCAGCCCATAATCAGCACACTTTTTCACGGCTTCGTGCATCCATTTAGTCCACACCTGTGAACCTACCTGCACGAATCCAAACTTAATTCCCGAAATTCCCCATGATTTATACAAAGGGAGTATCTCATCCAACTGTTGCTGCAAAGCCCGCTGATTAACATAGAGTATAACTCCGATGCCATGCTGCTTCGCATAAGTAACCACTTCTTTCAGATTCAGAGCATCTATTTTCGGATTCCTACGCGGATCAAGTGTTACGGTAGTAGCATCTGAAGCCTTATCATACTCAAAACCATACCAACCGGCATCAAAGTGGATATATTGCAGATTCCGTTTTACAGCAAAGTCTACCAAAGCTTTTCCACCTTCTGTGGTCAAGGTCACTTCACGCATCACTTTTCCTGGTTTAATCCAGGAAGTATCCTTAATCCGACATGGCGGATTCAAATTTAACAGAATATAATTGTGTTCCAAAATCTCACCCGGATTGTCAGCACACATGATTACACGCCACGGAGTAGAATAAGGAGCAATATCTTCTACCGGACCATACATAGCCGATATAATCGTATTCTTTTTAGTCGGTGACACATTGAACTTCGTACGTACATAATCCACCACTTGGGCTTCAGCTAGGCAGACATATCCTCCATCTGCCAGTGTCAGCAGTAACGGACGGTCCGATTCACCCGGCCAGTTTTCAAGAGGCAGATAAGAATACGGGGTCTGGGCTTTGGGGGTAAAATAAGCTTTAGTACCTTCGGGCATGGTATATTCTGTATACTCATCTGTAATCTTCAGATATTGTCCGCCCGGAAAATGGTAACGGAAGGCAATTCCCTCATCATAAGCACGGACATCAAGAATCAGCTTATCACGTCCGTTCTGACGGTTGACAACTATTTTCCATGCATGATAGCAGTCTTTAATTTCACTTCTTTCCCCATAAACCGGATGCCAGATCGTATCTTTCCGACTACTATCCACAGTTCCTATTTCAACTCCATCCCGCCATTCTACATTTGCATTGATTCCCAATAAGGAAGGTTTTACTGTCTGTTTGCCATTCCAAGTCAAAGAATAGTGTAACTGTCCACCGCTATCACTCAACGTAAACTGGTATTTTCCATCCGGTGATGTCATATTCACCTCTTTGCCCTGTACACTCAAAGACAAAGCTACACATAATACGCCTACAAATAATTTTTTCATTTCAGAATTCTACTTTATATTATTACTTTACATATCAACCGCCTTAAAGATGCTTTCATACCATAATTCATATTTCAATGTTATTAAATTATAGTTCTTCCAGACCAGCATTTAAAATAAAAACGAATAAGCAAGCTCTTTTACTCAATATGGATCGTAACTAAATTCATCTATTTCCGCCTGAAAACACATTTTAACCTCATAATACACTATTCATAGAATGATTTTCCATAATAAAACTAAAAAGTATAATACTGCTTTAGGTAAATTCGCACATAATAAGCTATATAATACATATTGACTTCTATCTAATATGTATTAACCTTATTATTTTAAGAATATGATGAAAAAGAAATTTATTCCGTTATTTATTCTTCTCTTTTATATGCTGAATATAAACAGTCAAGAGTTTATTCATCCGGGCTTACTTCATTCTGAGTCCTCATTAAAAAGAATCCGGGAACTTGTTAGAAATGAGACCCAACCGGCTTACGGTTCATTCAACATCATGCGAGGAATGCCTGAGGGAAAAGCTGATTATCGCATAAAAGGACCTTTCGAAACTATCAGCCGTGCCGGTAAATATGGTTATACCAAAGATCCTTGTGAACGAGATTTTAATGCAGCTTATTACAATGCCATTCTTTGGATAGTCACAGGAAAAGAGCCTCATGCAGACAAAGCAATGGAGATTATCAGAGCGTATGCAAGTACCCTAAAGAAAATAGAAGGTCCGGACGATCCGCTTTGTGCCGGCCTTCAAGGATTTATGCTGGTAAACGCAGCAGAAATCATGAGATATACATATACAGCAGATAAATATGCCAACGGATGGGATGTAAAAGATACGCCCAAAGTAGAAAACATGTTCCGAAATGTATTCCAACCTATACTTACTACTTTCTACAATACCAAACCTTACACCAACGGTAACTGGGGAATTGCAGTAACGAAGGCACAAATGGCATTCGGAGTATTTCTAAACGATAAAAAGTTGTATGAAGACGCCATAGAGTTTTTTCTGAAAGGCCATGACAATGGAACTCTTCCCAACTACGTAGCAGAATCCGGCCAAATACAGGAAAGTGGACGTGACCAGCAACATGCTATGTTAGGATTAGGATGCCTCTCGGAAATTGCTGAAATAGCCTGGACACAAGGCAAGGATTTGTATAGTGCTTTGGACAATCGCCTTATGAAAGGTTATGAATACTTGGCCAAATCCAATCTGGGCTATGAGGTACCTTTCTTTACCTGGAAAGATATAACCGGAAAATATTCAAACTGGACTACGTTAGGGGAAGAAGGAATGGGACGTTTCCGCTCATTATTTGAAATAGCATACAATCACTATGTTGAACGCAAAGGGTTAGAAATGCCATATACCCAAATTGTATTAGGCATGATACGTCCTGAAGGACCGGGATTTACTTGTGACAACCCAGGCTTCGGCAGCCTGTTGTTCTATTTGGGAAAGGACTCAAATGAAAGAAAAGTCCCCGGACAAATAAATGAGAATCTTTCTCAACTGGAAGGATGGACTTTCGCCAATTGCTCTTATAAACAGGTAGATAATCTTATGTCATTCGTATCATCCGGAGTAAATATGCAAAAGAAAAGGATTTCCTACCACGCAAGAAACTATCCGTATATTGCTGTAAAGGCACCCAAGATTCCAGCATCCGCAAATAAAGACTGGTTGCAATTAAGCTATAGCGTTGCCAGTGCTCCGGAGTTTTGGAAATTAGATTCGAATAAAGCTAAAAAGATAGGAAAAGATATCTATGTATTCAAGATTACAGACTATCTGTCAAATAATGGAACGCACTTCACAGAAAGGCCAACAAACATTACTCTTATTCTCAATTTTGGGAATATCAGTAATGAACCAGTAATTGTGGAATGGATTCGTTCATTTGAAAAGCTGGAAGATATTTGAGTAATATATTTCTCTCCTTCGTATATATAAAGAAAGAATTAATAAAAAAGTTATGAGAAATAAGAGTTTAATCCTAATAACAATCTGTGCGGCTCTATCAACCGGTCTTTCCGCTCAATCCATTTATCCCGGACAGCATACCGGGAAAATGAAAAAAATGACAACCGCACCGATGCAGGTAGAAAGTTTCGACTTAAAAGACGTACGTTTATTGCCAAGCCGCTTTCGCGACAATATGATGCGTGATTCTATTTGGATGACCTCCATAGCAACCAATCGTTTGCTGCACAGTTTCCGCAACAATGCCGGAGTATTTGCCGGACGTGAAGGCGGATATATGACCGTAAAAAAACTGGGCGGCTGGGAATCACTGGACTGCGAACTGCGTGGACATACAACAGGGCATTTACTATCAGCCTATGCGCTCATGTACGCATCTACCGGAAGTGAAATATTCAAGTTGAAAGGTGACAGCCTTGTTACAGGTCTGGCAGAAGTACAAGCAGCTTTGGGAAACGGGTATCTCAGTGCATATCCGGAAGAATTGATTAATCGGAACATACGTGGGACAAGTGTATGGGCACCCTGGTATACATTACACAAGCTCTTCTCCGGATTGATCGACCAATACCTCTATACAGATAACAAACAGGCATTGGAAGTAGTTACCCGCATGGGCGACTGGGCTTATAATAAACTTAAACCACTGGATGAAGCCACCCGGAAAAGGATGATACAGAATGAATTCGGCGGTGTGAACGAATCTTTTTATAATCTTTATGCCATCACCGGCGACGAGCGTTATCAATGGCTTGCTGAATTTTTCTATCACAATGATGTTATCGATCCGCTGAAAGAACAACGCGATGATTTAGGAACAAAGCACACGAATACCTTTATCCCAAAAGTTCTTGCCGAAGCACGCAACTACGAGTTGACGCAGGATAATGGTAGTCGGAAACTGACTGATTTTTTCTGGCATACCATGATAGACCATCATACCTTTGCACCGGGATGCAGCAGTGATAAAGAGCATTATTTCGATCCACAACAATTATCCAAACATCTGACCGGATATACCGGTGAGACTTGTTGTACATACAATATGCTGAAACTCAGTCGCCACCTGTTTTGCTGGACAGGAGATGCCAAAGTTGCCGACTACTACGAACGTGCACTCTATAATCATATCCTTGGGCAACAAGACCCTGAAACGGGAATGGTATCCTATTTCTTGCCTTTGCTCTCCGGCTCGCACAAAGTTTATAGTACCCAGGAGAATTCCTTCTGGTGTTGTGTAGGCAGTGGTTTCGAAAGCCATGCTAAATATGGAGAAGCTATCTATTATCACAATGACCAGGGAATCTACGTAAACCTCTTTATCCCGTCAGAAGTAAACTGGAGAGCGAAAGGAATAACTCTGCACCAAGAAACAAGTTTCCCTGCAGAAGAAAACACAGCATTGACCATCCAAACGGACAAGCCTGTCACCACTACGATTTATCTGCGCTATCCATCATGGAGTAAAAATGTGAAAGTAAACGTCAATGGAAAAAAAGTATCGGTAAAACAGAAACCGGGATCATACATTGCCGTAACCCGCCAATGGAAAGACGGTGATCGTATTGAAGCTAATTATCCGATGAGCCTGCAACTGGAAACAACGCCAGACAATCCACAAAAGGGAACCCTGCTATACGGACCGCTGGTATTGGCCGGTGAATCAGGAACAGAAGGTATGCAATCTCCGGCACCATTCTCTGATCCGGCATTATACAATGATTACTATACTTACAATTATCATATCCCGGCCGAACTGAATACTACATTACAAATAAACCGGAAACACCCCGAACACAGTTTACAACGTACGGGTAAGGAACTGATATTTAAAGCATCACAGGGCAATGTTCTAAAGCCACTGTATGACTTACATCACCAACGTTATGTTATATACTGGGATTTAATAGAAAAGTAGAAATAAAATAAATACAAAAATATGAAGACTATCGGCTCAGCAATTATTATGTTAGCTCTCGCTCCTTCCCTCTTTGCGGACAATAGCAAGGAACTGAAGCTAGCATCTCCTGACGGAACACATGAAATAGTATTTTACCAAAAGCAGGTTTCACCCGCGGTAAACGAGCTTTGTTATCGGGTAGATTACAAGTCACAACCTGTAGTCAATGAATCACGTGCCGGACTGGAACTGGACAACCGGATATGGGAAATGGCTCTGGGAGCACGAAACCTGAAACAGTCTGCCTGCTGGATGGACAATCTGGAAGTAGACTCCGTGACTTACCAACCCGAAACAGACATCACCTGGCAGCCGCTTTACGGTGAACGTAGTAGTGTACGAGATCATTACCGGGCCGGCACCCTTTATCTCTCCCAAAAAGATAACTCCGGCTACCGGCTCAACATTGAGGTGCGCGCCTATAATGAAGGAGTAGCTTTCCGCTATTTCTTCCCGGAACACCCGAAGGCTATCTTTCATAAAGTAGTAGGTGATCTCACAGAATACGCCTTACCGGCAGGTACAAAAGCATGGACCGAACAATGGGCACAGGCTTTCTTTGAGTACCTGAACATTGATGATATCAAACATCCGGTAGAACGTGCCCTTACGCTGGAACTCCCGAATGGTAAATGGGCCGCACTGGCAGATGCTGATGTAGACGACTGGTGCCTGACCAAATACCTTGCCTCCACAGATAAGAAGAACACACTGACTTCTGTAATGTATAGCCCCGTGGATGTGGTGACTTATTATGCCACTCCCTGGAAAATAGTCATGGCAGCCGACAAACCGGGTGAATTGCTTGAACACAATGATATCATCCAGAATCTGAATCCGCCGTGTGAAATTTCCGATGCCGCTGCATGGGTGAAACCAGGCAAGATTATGCGCGAAGCAACTATCACAACCGAAGGCGCTATTGCAACCATCGACTTCTGTGCAGCACATAATATCCCTTATATGCTTTTCGACTGGCAATGGTACATGCCCTGTGCTTCACATGACGGGGATGCCACAAAGGTGGTTGCCCAACTGGATATGCCTCGTGTAATAGCTTATGGCAAGGACAAAGGGGTTGGCGTCTGGGTGTACGTAAACCAGCATGCACTTATGAAACAAATGCGTGAACTTTTCCCATTGCTCCGCAAATGGGGAATTGTCGGGGTGAAATCCGGTTTCGTACAATACGCCAGCCATCGCTGGGCAACCTGGATCCATGATATGGTTCGTTTAGCGGCAGAAAATCATCTGCTGATGAATATCCATGATGAATATCGTCCTTCAGGCTTCAGCCGTACTTATCCGAATTTATTGACTCAGGAAGGTATCTGTGGAAACGAAGAATTTCCCGATGCAACTCATAACGTCACGCTCCCCTTCACTCGTATGATAAACGGTGCAGCCGACTATACGATCTGTTATTTCGACAAACGGCTGAAAACGACTCATGCTCACCAACTGGCAGCATCGCTCGTGTTCTACAGCCCACTACAAACTATCTTCTGGTATGACAAACCATCGTTCTATCACGGAGAACCGGAAATAGAATGGTTTGAGAACTTGCAAACCGTATTCGACGATACGAAAGTATTGGATGGCACTCCCGGCAAAAACATAACAATGGCACGCCGAAAAGGTCAGGAATGGTTTGTTGCAGCAATGACCAACAATGAAGGTTCTGAAGAAGAAATACCTCTCACGTTCCTTGATAAAGAAAAAAATTATCTCGCCTGCATCTATACGGATGGAGGAGAAAAGATAAAAACAAGTACACAAGTAAAATGTACTTATCTGTTTGTCAATGCTTCACAAACTATGAAGTTCCAGCTGAAACCCAGTGGTGGAGCTGCCATAAGATTGGTACCTATAGACAGACAGGAAATGAAGAAGTATAAAAAGTACAAAGGAGAAAGATTATAAAATATGATATTTCATTGAGTGAATAAACAGATTCGCTCGTATTAATAGGCAAATAACACATTAAGATTATTTTCAGTAGATAAAGGTAAGAGTTTGTTTAGGTAAAATCTTTGTTTTCAGGATATTTTAAAAGGTAAATAAAAAGATGAAAAAGATATTTCTGCTTACGACATTGCTATGCGCTGCCTGCTGGCAGGCGGACGCCCAATATGTATCCAAAGCCTGGGTATCTGATCAGAAGGATGGCACATACATCAATCCGGTGCTGCATGCCGATTATTCCGATCCGGATGTCTGTGCGGCAGGTGAAGATTTTTATATGACGGCTTCCAGCTTCGGATGTGCTCCCGGTTTGCCCATTCTCCATTCCAAAGACTTGGTTAACTGGAAATACGCAGGCTATGCGCTGAAACAGATAGAACCCATCGAGTTCTTCAATGCTCCCCAGCATGGAAAAGGTGTTTGGGCACCATCCATCCGCCACCATAATGGAGAGTTTTATATCTATTGGGGAGATCCGGATCATGGCATCTTCATGGTAAAGACCAAAGACCCGGCCGGAGAATGGGAGAAACCGATATTGGTAAAAGCCGGTCGTGGCATGATAGACCCTGCTCCACTATGGGATGAAGATGAAAAAGTATATCTGGTACACGCATGGGCAGGAAGTCGTGCCGCACTGAACAGTGTTATCACAATTTGTGAGATGAATGCAGAAGGAACAAAAGTGATCAGTGATCCGGTACTGGTCTTTGATGGTAATGATGGAATCAACCATACAATTGAAGGCCCCAAACTCTATAAGCGGAATGGCTACTACTATATTTTTGCCCCGGCAGGCGGAGTAGCAACCGGATGGCAGTTAGTATTGCGTTCGCGGAATATATACGGTCCTTATGAGAAGAAGATTGTCATGGCGCAAGGCTCTACCGGCATCAATGGTCCCCACCAAGGCGCATGGGTTGATACGCAGACAGGGGAATCCTGGTTCGTTCACTTTCAGGATAAAGCCATGTATGGGCGTGTCGTTCACCTGAACCCGATGAAGTGGGTAAACGACTGGCCTGTAATTGGAGAAGATAAGGACGGCGATGGTTGTGGCGAACCAGTAACCCGTTATAAAAAGCCCAATGTAGGCAAGAATTACCCGGTAGAAACACCTGCGGACAGTGACAAGTTCAATACCCGTCAGTTAGGCCTACAATGGGAATGGCATGCCAATTATCAGGATACATTCGGATATACTTCCGACCTGGGATTCATCCGTATTTACGGACATATTCTCTCCGAAAACTTTGTGAATTTCTGGGAAGTGCCAAACCTTTTATTGCAGAAATTCATGGCAGAAGAGTTCACAGCAACTACCAAACTAAAAGTTTCCGCCAAAATGGACGGACAGCAATCCGGATTGATTGTGATGGGTTGGGACTATTGTTACCTCGGAGTAGAGAAAGAGGGCGATAAGTTTATATTGAAACAAGTGACTTGCAAGGATGCAGAGCAAAAGACACCCGAAACAGTCACTCGCCTGGCAGAATTACCTGCCAGCAGAAAGTACGAAGCAGGTTTGTTTCCCAACTACGAAAGAGATATCTATCTACAGGTAAAAATAGAGAAAGGCGGTATCTGCCACTTCTATTACAGCCTGGATGGTAAGAAATATAAAGCAATAGGTATGCCTTTCACAGCCCGTCAGGGAAAATGGATAGGTGCCAAAGTAGGGCTATTCAGTACCACTCCTTATGGTAAGGAACGGGGATGGGTAGATGCCGATTGGTTTCACATAGATAAATAAAAAGACTGATTATATGAAAACAAAAGAACTACTGTTCGGTGCATGCTTGTGCATGTTTACAGCTTGCAACATGCCCGAGAAAGGAATGGATGTAGATGTATATGAGGCGCTGGATTACTGTGACGCCCAGGTACAACGCACTTTAACAGAACTAAAAGCGGCAGAAGGTACTATCGACTACTCGATGATGCCCCGTAACATCATGGACAGCCTCAACACCTGGCATTGCCGAAAAGCAACAAAGGATGAATGGTGCAGTGGCTTCTGGCCGGGAGTTTTATGGTATGATTACGAATATACCGGTAAAGCAGCCATAAAGAAAGAAGCAGAGAAATTCACCGAACCGTTGAAGTTCCTGTCACAAATTCCGGCATACGACCATGACCTGGGTTTTCTGATCTTTTGCAGCTACGGCAATGGATATCGGTTGACACATAATCCGGAATACAAACAAGTGATTCTGGATACAGCAGATTCACTGGCAACCTTGTTCAAACCTCGTGTAGGCACTATACTTTCATGGCCACGTAATGTAGAAATGTTCGGTGGACACAATACGATCATGGATAATATGATAAACCTGGAAATGCTTTTCTGGGCTGCCAAGAACGGAGGAAACCCATATCTGGCAGATATAGCAGTGTCGCACGCTGATAAGACTATGAAATATCAGTTCCGTCCCGACTACACTTCCTATCACGTAGCAGTTTATGATACTTTGACGGGCGACTTCATAAAAGGAGTTACACATCAGGGATATGCAGACAATACCATGTGGGCACGCGGACAGGCGTGGGCTATCTATGGATATACAGTAGTCTACAGGGAAACATTAGATCCGCGATATCTGGATTTTGTACAGAAAGTAACAGATGTATATTTAGAAAGATTGCCGGAAGACTATGTGCCTTACTGGGATTTTGATGACCCCAATATCCCGAATGTCCCACGTGATGCTTCCGCTGCAAGTGTAACCGCATCGGCTTTACTTGAACTCTCCACTTACCTGCCCGGCAAAAAGGGAGAAGAATATAAGAATGCAGCTATAAAAATGTTGGCAAGCCTGAGTTCGGACAAGTATCAATGCGGCAAAAGCAAACCGGCATTCCTCCTTCACTCCACCGGACACTTGCCGAATAATTCTGAAATAGATGCTGCCATCATCTATGCAGATTATTACTATATTGAAGCCTTGATACGACTAAAAAATTCAATCGAAAACAAGGCTGTCATATAAAGGAAACACTCTCCCCTCTTACTGTTCCAGTTTGAGGGGAAGTGTAAACCAGAAGGTAGACCCTTTTCCCAACGTAGACTCAACTCCGATTTCACCGCCCATATTTTGAATGCAATATTTTCGCATGTCATCCCTCAACAATAAGGGGTATTGCCCGGCATTAACACTGCTTTCGGAAGATTTTCTCCATAGGTAGAAAACAGATTTTCTTTATATTATCTCAGAATTTCGGGTGTTTCAATAATCAGAATATTCATATATTCCACTTTCATACTTATATTTCTCTGATTATACTTTTTCTGCATAATATGTGAAATAATAGTCTGACTCCAGGGAGCACCTGATGCATAACTACTAATAATCACATAATTTGATTTGATAAAAAAACACATAAAAATAATATTTGATTCGCCAGAAAATATTTTCAATCCGGCAATCAATATTTTTTCAATAAATAATTCTATATTTGCATCTAATATTTACCACGAAAAACTATTATATATGAAGAACATCATTTATTTGTTTGTATTTACAGTCATTGCAGGATGTACCAGCTCTTGTAAACAAGAAAGCCAATCCAAAGTAGTTAATGGCATTGTTTATGATGCCACAATGAACAATATAACTCTAATAACCGGTGAAGGAGATACAGTCAATATCAGTACCATGGATGCTAATACAAACAAGATAGGTGGTGTACTATTAGATGACAGCGTAGAAGTGACATATGTCAAGGAAAAGATTGAAGAAACAGAAATCCTGAAAGCTACGGAGGTGGTAATTATTAAAAAGTAATATTTGGGGGTGTTTCTTTCACCCCCCCAAATATTATTCCCTATTCATAAGACGCTGCTCCGCCATGGCTTCATACCTTGTTCCCGGACGTCCATAGTTAGCATACGGATAAATGGAGATGCCACCGCGCGGCGTAAAGAGCCCTGTCACCTCAATATATTTAGGGTTCATCAAGTTGATAAGGTCTTTCATTATGATATTCACGCAATCTTCATGGAAAGCACCATGATTTCGGAAGCTGAAAAGATAGAGTTTCAAACTCTTGCTTTCCACCATTTTAATATCAGGAATATAGCTGATACGGATTTCTGCAAAATCGGGCTGCCCGGTTATGGGACATAAACTGGTAAATTCCGGACAATTAAAACGCACCCAATAATCATTCCCAGGATGTTTGTTATCAAAAGCTTCCAGTACTTCGGGAGCATAATCTTGCTTATATTCTGTTTTTCTTCCCAAAAGGGAGAGTTGGTCTTTCAGTTCAGTCATAACTATACTATCATTTACTATTAAGATATTTCTCTAATCCTTCACGACGCAGCTTGCATGCAGGGCAGTGACCGCAACCATCACCTGGAATACCATTATAACACGTCAAAGTTTCGCTTCGTATCAATTCCAGTACTCCCAACTCATCTGCCAGTCCCCAGGTTTCCGCTTTATCAATCCACATCAAGGGGGTATGGATGACGAACTGCTCATCCATGGCCAGGTTCAACGTTACATTGAGAGACTTAATAAAAGCATCCCTACAGTCGGGATAGCCACTGAAATCTGTCTGGGATACTCCTGTCACCATATGACTGATGCCACGCTCACGGGCATACACAGCAGCTATACTCAGGAAGAACAGATTGCGCCCCGGCACAAATGTATTGGGAAAACTATTGGCAGGCTTCTCCTGGTCCATGACCATGGTAGCATCTGTTAGCGAATTATGCCCCAACTTACCGATAAAAGATACATCCATTACTTCAAAATCCACATCGGCTTTACGGGCTATTTCCCGAGCCAATTCTACCTCTTTCTCATGCTTCTGTCCATACAAGAAACTCAAAGCAACCACTTTCTTGAATTTATGCTTCGCCCAGAACAAACAAGTGGTAGAGTCTTGCCCACCACTAAATACTACTAATGCAACTTCTTTATTCACAATCATTTAATTATTACTTGCAAATTATCTTAAATATCTTTGATTTTCAACACATTATAGGAAATACCTTCATCATACACATCACTTCCGTCAATACGTTTAATAGCCGCCACAACGCGGATGGTAACCGGAAGGATCAATACTTCATACAGGGATTTCAATACAATCTGAATACACATCATCATCAACAACTCAGGCCAGGCAATAATTCCTCCAAAAGCAACGGGAAAGAATATCAGAGAATCCGCCGTCTCCCCTACTATCGTCGACCAGATGGCACGAGCTGAAAAATGCCGTCCGCCGCTCGCCACTTTCATACGACTCATGACGTAAGCATTGAGAAATGAACCGACCAGAAATGCCGTTAGACTGGCCACTACAATGCGTGGCGCCATGCCAAATACGAAATTAAAATGTGCCTCTCCTTCCCAGAACGGTGCAGCAGGCAAAGCCACAGCTATCAGTCCCAGCATGACCACAAAAAAATTCATAGCAAATCCGCTCCAGATGATAAGACGGGCTTTGCGAAAGCCCCACACCTCTGCAATGCAATCATTAATAATATAAGAGATAGGGAAAACCAGTAAACCTGCGGTTACGGTAATACCGAAAACCTGGATGACTTTTGTTTCAAGAAGATTGGCTGCAATCAGACATACATTAAAAAGAATGCCTAGCAGCATAAAAGGTACAGATACTTTTTGCTTCATAATTCCTGTTTTTTACGTGGTGTTCTAGAATACACGACCGCTATCCACGGCATCATACATTTTTAATCCGGATACAAAGATACGATAAGTTTCCAAAATCGGCAAATAATATACTTTTTAACGAAAAGAAGAGAATATATGACTCTATCCATCACCTCATTTACTTCATATCAGAGAGGTGATTTTGTTAACAAACTTTAAACGCTTTCTAAAAACAAAGAAATAAACAAACACAAAAAGCAATAAAAATAAGTCTAAACTCCTAATATACAACATCATAAACCATTATCAATATATTTTTCAAAAATGCAAGCCAGTTGCATCTAAATCTTCATTTTATTCACGCAACTTTCTTAAGCAAAGAAAACTATATATAACAGAGTTTAATATATACCTTTAACTATTTTAAATGAAGAAAATACAAATTATATTTGGAGTAGCAATATCAGAACAATACATGAAACAACTTCTGACTTAAAACGCTGAAATACCTTATTTATAATATTAACCTTAGAAAAACAATTGCTTATGAGAAAAGAATCAATGACCTAAGACATTCTATTGTCCATCTCACTATCTAATTTATTCAAATCCCAATTTAGCTTTAAACAAAAATCATCAAATCATGAATGAAAATCGCGCACGAGGAACACTGCATAACAAAATCCTCACAACCATTGCCATTGTAGCCTTACTAATAGGAAGCAATACCACTCTGGCAATCGAAACAAATTCAGAAGGTTTATCCGGAATTGCAGAACAATTGCAATCACAAGTTGCCAATGGTGTAGTAATAGACCAAATGGGCGACCCCGTCATTGGAGCAAGTGTTCTGGAAAAAGGGACAACCAATGGTATCATTACCAATATAGATGGTAAATTCTCGCTTTCCGTGAAAAGAGATGCTATTTTGGTAATCTCTTATATCGGTTATAAAACGCAGGAAGTAAAAGTAGCTCCAAATATGAGAATAACCTTGATAGAAGATGCCGAGCTACTGGAAGAAGTTGTAGTAGTTGGTTATGGAGTTCAAAAAAAGAAGCTGGTTACCGGTGCTACTGTACAAGTAAAAGGAACCGATATTGCTAAACTAAATACAACAGATGTATTAGGAGGTCTACAAAGCCAGGCTCCTGGCGTAAACATCACTTCAAACGGAGGTTTTCTAGGACAAGGATTTAAAGTTAATATCCGCGGTTTGGGAACTAATGGAAATTATTCTCCTTTATATGTAGTAGATGGAGTAGTCAATGGTAGTATCGACGGGCTTAGTCCTGCTGACGTCGAATCTATAGACGTTTTAAAAGATGCCGCGTCTGCTGCTATTTACGGTTCGCGTGCCGCCAACGGAGTTATTCTTATCACTACCAAACAAGGTAAAGCTGGTAATTTTGAAGCTAGTTATGATGGCTATTACGGCATTCAGAATCTTCCCAAAATTGCTACCATGCTAAACGCTAAAGAATACATGATGATAGAGGACGAAATGCATATGATGGATGGCACCCCACTCCTGAGTTGGGAGAAATGGCTAACGGCGGCTGATTATAAAGCCATCCAGGAAGGGACCTGGAATGGGACCAACTGGATAAAGGAGATATTAAATAATGACGCTCCGATTCAAAGTCACTCGCTGAATTTTACTGGAGGCACTGAACGCTCGAACTTTTCTATCGGCTTTACCTATTTTAATCAGGAAGCCACTATGGGAGCACCTGGTCGTGTTGCTAGTATGGACCGATATAATGCTCGTATCAACTCTAACCATATCCTTAAAAAGGTAGGAAACCTCGACGTCCTCAAGATAGGCCAGACACTTAATTACAAATTTCAACAAACGACAGGTTCTTTCGCTACTGGTGATATTTACTGGAATGGTACGCGTGACATGTTAACTACTACTCCATTGATGCACGCTTACAATAGTAAGGGAGATTATTACTTATATGATGATGCACAAGAAGAAGGATATGGAGAGAATACAACAAATCCAATAGCCTATATGGACTATTATACAAGTCATGCATTAAGTAAAAGCCATTACTTGCAGTCCAGCTTCTATGCAGAATTACAACCTATCAAGAATTTGCGCATCAAGTCGCAATTCGGATACATTTTATCTGCTTCAAGCTATCGTTCTTATATCCCCAGCTATCGCCCATTAAGCCAAAGTCTGACCACACAAGATGACAGAGTAACCCAATCTATGTCACTCAATCACCGTTGGTCGTGGGAAAATACAGTTAGTTATAACTTCAGCATCAAAGATCACCACATTGACGCAGTAATAGGACAAAGTCTTGAGAAATACGGCATGGGCGACTCCATGAGTGCCAATGCAGAAGGTTCAGAATTCTCTGATTTTGAACATGCCTATCTGAGTAACATAAAATACGATGATAAAAATAAGATTAAAAGTTTAACAGGAACACCCGGTGCCGCAGGACAAATGGCTTCCTTCTTTGGTCGCATAAACTACAATTATAAAGAAAAGTATATGGCAACAGCTATTATGCGTGCAGACGGGTCCTCTATTTTCGCCCGTGGTCATCGTTGGGGATACTTTCCATCTTTCTCAGTCGGCTGGGTCATTACAAACGAAAGCTTCATGCCGGACCTCAACTGGCTGGACTTCTTAAAGCTACGCGCATCCTGGGGACAAAATGGTAATAATGCCGTAAATACTTTTGAGTATATATCACGTATTACTGCCAATAACGGTTATGGAGGTTACTCATTTGGCGATTCCATGGATCAAGTTTCTATTGGTTCCTACGCATACAAGCTGACAAATCCCGACCTTTCCTGGGAAACTCAGGAACAACTTAATATAGGTATCGATGCACGCTTCTTCAATAACCGTCTGGCACTTGAGTTTGATTGGTATAAACGGTTAACCAAAGATTGGCTTATCACCCCACCAGTACTTTATTCATTTGGCTCAAGTCCGGCTGCCGTTAATGGTGGAGTTATACGCAATACCGGATTTGAAATAGGCCTTCACTGGAATGACAACATAGGCAAAGACTGGAATTATGGTATAAATGTAGCTCCTGCATTCAATAAAAACAAAATTACCGAGCTCCCCAATGAAGATGGTATCCTTCATGGTCCTTCAGGTAACTTATGGAATGCATCTGATGAATGTGCTCGTGGAGAAATAGGGAAACCTTTAGGATATTTCTATGGATACAAAAGCCTTGGCATTTTCCAAAACCAAAAACAAATCGACGAGTATAAAGGAGCTAAAGAAAATGGAGCTCAGACACAACCTGGTGATGTAATCTGGGCAGACGTTAATAATGACGGAGTGATTAATTCCGAGGATCGTACAGAAATCGGTAATCCCCACCCGGATTTCACACTTGGTCTCTCCTTCAATGTCAGTTGGAAGATGATCGACCTCTCTGTTACTACCTATGGAGCTTTTGGTCAGCAAATCTTAAAATGCTATAGGGATTATGCAAGTTCTCCATTGCAAAACTTCACTACAGACATCCTGGAGCGTTGGCATGGAGAAGGAACCTCCAACAAATTGCCTCGTCTGGCAAGTACCGGTGGCAGCAATTGGTCTAAAGTATCTGATATTTATGTAGAAGACGGTGATTACCTCAAAATTAAAAATATCACCATCGGAGTTGATTTCAAGAAGATATTCAAAAAGATACCTCTGCAACAACTCAGACTTTATGCCACAGTTCAAAACTTATATACCTTCACTGGATACTCTGGAATGGATCCAGAAATCGGTTATGGTGGCGATTTCGGTTGGGTACAAGGCATAGATTTAGGATATTATCCTGAAGCCCGCACATGTATGATCGGTTTAAATGTCAAATTCTAATAATATGAAAATATGAAAAAGTTACTATATTTACTACCAATACTTCTGCTACTCACGTCATGTGAAGATTTCCTTGACACAAAGTTGCTGACAGAGAAAACGACTGAAAACTTTCCGGAAACAGAGAAAGATGCCAATCAGATGTTGACATCTATCTATGCCAAATTATTATTTGAAGATCCGGAAACTTCCTCTGAGTATTATACTGCTCAATTGGCCAGTGATGATTGCTTAGGTGGCAACCTCTCTTATTCAGGCAACTGTGCCACCAACTTCTTACTCTATCAGGGCAACCTGAATAGCAGGCTTGGCATATGGGACCGTTGTTATCAACTTATCAATCATGCAAACAATACAATCAACACCCTTGACAATGTAAAAAGTTGGTCAAGTGAAAGTGAACGCCTACGCCACTTCGGTGAAGCTTATTTCCTCCGTGCATGGGCCTACTATGAATTAGTAAAAATATTCGGCGGCGTACCACTCCGCACCACAATCGAAGCAGTAAATCTTCCACGAGCATCCGTTGACGAAGTTTATGCCTTGATTGCATCAGATATCAAAAATGCCATTGAAATGATGCCTAACCGGATATATCCAGCAGGAAATGCCATGGCGGGGCATGCCACTAAATACGCAGCAGAAGCATTTGCCGCACGGGTATTCTTATTCTATACCGGACGTTACGATAAAAAGACTCTGCCTTTGACGGAAGGTGAAATCACAAAGGAGCAGATCATCAAATGGTTGGAAGACTGCATAAATAACTCCGGACACGCCCTTGTTTCCGATCAACGCAATCTATGGGCTTACACAAATTCCGCCACCAATAGCAGTACATCCCAGAAGCAATATTCATATGCAGTAAAACATAAACTTGCCTGGGAGGGTAATTCTTCTATTGAAACACTATTCGCCAATAAGCATAATCTGACTTCCACATGGACGTACACATGGTTCGCCAATACCTGTGCAATGTTCTACTCCCCATCGGGTGATGACGCTGACTGGAAAAATGAAAGTTATCCATTTAACTTTGGCTGGGGAGCAGGTCCGGTATCTCCCGGTATGGTACAGGATTGGAAAGAGTGGTCCAATAAACAAACATTCCTGGATGGATATACTGAAGACCCTCGAATTTCCGGTTCTATCTGGTCCTACAAAGCTATGGACCCCAACAACGAAGGCAATATATTAGGCGACTTCCGGTTAGATGATTCTGAACCTGCGTATACCGTTTCTTACCGTTACTATGAGCAAACCGGATATTTCAACAAGAAATACATCAATATTAATGCGTATAATAGCAATGGAGTGCTCGAAGCTTTCGGAAAAACATTACATCCGGGCATATCCAGCCAAACGTCTCCACAGTTATTGAACATTGCCGACCTCATCCACATCCGTTTTGCAGATGTGCTGCTGATGCACTCCGAGTTGACGGGCGATGCAACAGGTCTGAATAAAGTACGCCAGCGCTCACACCTGGCTCCTGTTTCATACACATTGGACGCACTTAAGCAGGAACGCCGCTGGGAGTTTGCTTTTGAATCAATACGTTGGTGGGATATGCTCCGTTGGTCCGGACCTTCTCTGGAAGAGGCGGGAAATGCCTTAAACCGTCAGACAGGATTTGATATCATCAATGCAGCAGCTATCGTACCAATGGTGAAATACGACTATAAGAAACGTTTGCAGGCAACTCAAGGTTATTGGCCTATACCCCAAATTGAAATCGACCGTTCCAATGGTATGCTGGAACAAAATCCCGGCTGGGGCCCTGAAGCACAATTCAGTGATTGGACAAAAATGTAATGCCATTTAAAATCTCAATGATATGAAAACATTAAAAGCAATACTATTATTACTCGCAGCAATGGCTATAGTCACAGCTTGCGATCCTATGGAAGATGAATCTTTACGCGATAAATACGTCACGAATGCAGGAGATCCTATCAGTAAAGAAGAATTAACCTCTATATTATCTGTCACACAGCCTATCCCCAATCAAGATGATGCTGTAGAAGGAGATCAATATGTGGTACTCAAAAACAGTCGTCCCGAATTAGGAGGAGTCTGGCACTATGGAATCGGCACCAAAATCACCGGTAGCGACAATGATACCATCATATATGGTGCCAATGGAACCTATGAAATATACTATGAAGCAATCTCCAATGGCAAGATTGTAACCAGCGATATTTTCACCGTGAATGTAACCAATGTATTTGACGAGTGGATGGGCATCTTTACCGGAGCCAAAGACAAAGCGGACGCTGATGCAACCAAAGCATGGGGATTCCGTGAAGTAAAATGGGGTTCAGTCTGCAACATGGGAGCACATGGCGGATGGAAATATACCAGTTCAGGATATACTCCGGAATCTAATTTTGCATGGTGGGGATCAGTAAATCTTGCACAGGCAGGAGATCAGAAGATAGTATTCGAAATACAGGGAACCAAAGTGAAGACTTATGACAAGAGTGGCAATCTGATGAACGAAGGAACATTTGGCTTCGACCGCGACCAACCAGAAACATTGGTTCAAGGCAGACTGACAACCAATATCCCCGTTATCGGAAGCAATTATGATGATCTTGGTCAGAAAAAAGGCAGCGAAAATGTCTTCTGGATACTTACATTGACTGATGAGTATATCACACTGTATCATCCGCAAAAATATACAGGTGGAGGTGACTGGGACGACTATGGTTGGTATGTATATTATGAATCCAAAGAATAATGCCTTATGAAAAAGATAATATTTATTGCAATAGCTATTATGTTGGGCCTTAGTGCCTGTCACGACGATGACTATATAACCGGTGTACCAAGTTTTGGTCCTCCGGAAGTGAACACCATGGCCGAGAAAGTAAATGGGCGCATTGCATTAGGCTATGTAACCTACTATGGTACAGCGCTTCCCGACCCAACTTACATGACACATATCAATTATGCTTTCGCCGAACTTTATGTGAAGAGCAATGTCTATCAGAAGTTTGACTTGCAAGGTAACAGAGAACGTTTCGATCAGGTGAAGAAACTGAAGGCAAGGAATAGCGATTTAAAGATATTACTCTCTTTTACAAATAGCGTTTCTAACTCCGGCAATTCTCAGGACGGAGGTTTCTCCGCCTTGGCGAAGAGTCCGGAGATGCGCAAACAATTCGCTCAGGATTGCAAAAAGTTTGTCCAGCAAGAAGGCATCGACGGCATTGACATTGACTGGGAATTTCCCGGTATGACCTTCGGTAGCAATGCTTATGACGAACTGGTTGATGTGGAGAATTTCACTCTGCTCATGAAAGATTTGCGTGAGACGTTGGGAAGCAGTATTTTGCTGACCTATGCCGGATATTGCAAAAACAAGCAACCCCAAGGAGCAGGATGGAAATACATTGATGTAAAAGCTGTAGACCCCTATGTGGATTTCGTCAATATCATGACGTACGACCTCGTCGGAGCTCCCGGGCATCAATCACCACTGAACAAACCAAGCGCCTCCTGGGATTGCAAACGTTCCGTTGACGAATACCTGAATGCCGGCGTACCAGCCAGCAAGTTAGTTCTCGGTATCCCATTCTACGGAAGAGCGCATTTCAACAGCGGTGGTTCCGTCAACTACAAAGACATCGTCAACTTAAGCGAAAGCAGCGGATATGTCATCGACAACTGGGATGCAGAAGGCAGCGTTCCATACGTCACCAAAGACGGAGTATTCTATTGCGGCTATGACAATCCCAGAAGCATCGCCGCAAAAGGCGAATGGCTTTTAGGATTAGGCATGAAAGGCATGATGTTCTGGGACTACGACGGCGATGACAGCAAAGGAACATTGCGCAACGCTCTTTGGAATGCAGTGATGAAAAACGATTCGGACCCCGGATTGAATGAATTCCTAAACAATTCAGAAGGCTACAAAGCACTCGTTGCCAACTGTGAAAAGATGATTAGTAGCGGCCAGTATATGGCGGGTACGTTGATAGAGGAAACCACATCCTATCCCAATTACGAAGGATACCCAGTGAAACTATACGAATATACAACCGGTAAAGACGCTCAAACCGGCGTAGCCAAAAAAGGAATGGTGTACATGCTCAATCCCACAGCCGAAAAGCTTGCAACCTGGATTGCCACCGCAGTATGGAAAACCAAGAACAGCGCTGATACAGATGCAATGGCAACCGTGCTGAAACATATACAAGGCCAGTCGGGAGCTCAGTTCCCCGTCTGCGGCATTGTATATGAGGATATGAGTGGTACCGGATACTACCCTTACCTCTTCAAGGACGGTGTAACCGTATATGCAGCAGACAAGTCCAAATGGGCTACTGAAGACCCGACACACCCCGGAAACTACAGTTGCACCGACGACCAACTCAACTACGCTGTCAAAGTAACCAACAGTGACTTAAATACATATACCGGTAAATATGCCCGCATTTGCGGCACCCTCCGCGAAGAATATACAGCAAACGGCGGTACCGTTGCCGTAGGGACGAGCGATTCACAGGAAACCCGCAATCTGAAGTGGCTCGATGTTGTCCGCGATCTCTATAAGGAAGCCTGGAACTCCGGTGAGAATAAACTCATCACAGCATGGGCCAAGGCCAACCTATAACACTCTAACTTAACACCAATACAGGAGGTTGTTCCGCTATCCGAATGATTTTGCGATCTTCATTCATAAGCGAAAAGAAATATATAAAAAAGGAACAACCTCCTTATTCCAAAAGATAACAGAAAAACATACCGATATGAATAAACATTTCTTTTATCTTACGATATTATTATTTATCATCAGCGGCTGCCACACGGCGGACAGAAAAATGATGAATATCGAAGGAGCGATTTCTTCGGATCACAACGAGCAGATCATTTATCTGGTTCCCCGTCCTCATCCTATTCCCGAGACAGTAGATTCCGCTTATATCACAAACGGCACCTTCTCCTTTTCCATTCCGGCAGATTCTTCCATCTATGATATTACTATCAGCCGGCGGGCGAATGCTTACGTACAACGCCTGCTCATCATAGCAGAAGAAGGAACGCTACACGTCAACATGGGCGCAAACAGTTCCGGCACCGGCACTCCACTCAACAACCAATTGCAACATTGGAAAGAATTAATGGAAACCGCCGGGGAAAAAGCGGCCCTACTATCACAAGAAATCAATAAGCATAAAGGAAACGATACAATTACAGCAACCTTGAAGAAACAGCGGGAAAGCATCTACGAAAGTTTTGGCGACTCTACCTTCTGTTTCATCAAACAGAATATGAATCCATTGGGAGGATACTTATTCGTGACTCTCGAAAGCATGTTCAATGAACAGCAAACCGGTGAATTAAAGGAACTTGGAATAGAAAAATGGAGGCCCGCACCATGAGAAAACGAACAGACATCATCCTCGTCTCCCTATTCTTTATAGCCTGTTGGATATTCTTCTTCTGGCTATATCCATACCATCTGTACTATAAAGAACAGATAACTTTATGTATACTTCAATCCGACTTCCTGCAAACGTACCTGCAAAAACCGGCATTCCTTACTGAAATCTGTGGTGATTACCTCACCCAGTTTTTCTTGTGGACAGGAGGAGGAAGCAGCATATTGACCCTCACATTCCTGCTCACCTGGTCGGGACTCCGGATAGCATTAGCCCGGACAGGTATAACCCGCCACACATCCCTTTGGGCTTTATTACCCATCATCGCCGAATGGGCCTTGTCTTGTCATCTGGAATATCCGCTCTCTATGTCCCTTGGACTGCTATTCAGCATCTGGACATTCACACTGCCAACATTGAGCACATCAGCACGAACAAGAAGCATACTCCATTCAGCCATGCTTATCTTGCTCTATTGCTCCATAGGTGCCCATTTCCTTGCATATACCCTTTTAGCCATTGCCTATGAACGCAAACATTCCAACAGCAGTCTGTTCCCTCTTTTTCTACTGATACTCTCCATCCTCATACCCATTGGAGGCAGTTACTTCTACTACCTTACCCCCAGACAGTCCTATTTTTATCCATTGATAAGCAACTACATGCTACGCCAACCCTTTGCCTTCCTCCTGACGGAATTTTTTCTGCTATTCTCCATTTTGCCGGCTTTCGTCCCCCGGTTGGATAAGCGATGGATTGCATTGCCCGTAATCTTTGTCCTGAGTGCAGCTACCTTAAGCAAAGCATATAATGCTTCCGAAGAGAAAACACTTGCTTTCTCCTCCGAAGCTTACTTCGGCCATTGGGATAAAGTCCTCCAACTCAATAAGGACAATGCCCACCCCACCTATCTCAGTGCTTATTATACTAATCTCGCCTATGCCCGCCAAGGAAAGCTCTGCGATGAACTCATGCAGCATTATCAACCCGCTTCATACGGACTTTTATTGCAAATCAACGAATCAACGGGCTACATATACAGCATGGCAAGCCCCGATGCCCTTATGGAATGCGGTGATATGGCACAAGCCCAACATTCAGCTATGCTTGCCATGACTTTCACTCCTCATCAACGCTCCTCGCGCATGATGCGGCGACTGGCAGAAATAGCTATAATCAACGAAGATTATGCCGTAGCCCATAAATACCTGCGTATGCTGTCCCACACATCCTTACACCGGAAATGGGCAGAAGAACGGCTGGAAATCATCAACTCCGGACAGTGTGATTCCATCCCCTACTGGACCCACAAACGCCAGATGCTTCCACAACAGGATACACTATTTTCCGCCAACCAATGGCGCACCTCACTGGCTAATCTGATTGAAAACAATCCTCAGAACAAGATGGCTGCCGACTACCTGCTATGTTTCCATTTGCTAAACAAAGATCTGGAACATTTCAAGAAAGATTACGACTGTTATTATTATCCGACTTTCGGTTTAACCCCTCCCCGCCTCTATCAGGAAGCCTTGATAGCGTGTATGGACGAGAATGCAAATCCGCAGGAACAATTAAAACATTATCGCATCTCTGCCCCAGTGTACAGAGACTGTCTGGAATACCTTTCCATACATGAGGAAGCCCAAGGAGACGGACGCGCTTTGGAAAAGCAATTCGGAAAAACATATTGGTTCTATTATTATTATGCACAACTGAAACCATGAAAAGAACTATCATCATACTCATAACAGCCCTGACGCTTTTCTCTTGCGAAAAACGTTCATTACAGGACTATACTGACTGTCCCGTACAGCCACCCCTGTTTCCTGATTATACAGACATCACCCTGCCTTGCAACATCGCCCCCCTGAATTTCCTGTTGGAAGATGCAGTAACCATCTCCGTCATTGTCCGGGGAAAGAAAGAATATCAATATGACAGTCACTCACACAAGTTATGTTTCCCCATGAAACGATGGAAACAGATGCTTGCGGATGAAAAAGGCGATACCTTGTCAATATCCGTCTATGCAGAGATTTCCCAGCAAAAGATACATTACAAAGATTTCTATTGGTACGTTTCGCCCGACAGCATCGACCGTTGTCTAAGCTACCGATTGATAGAGCCGGCTTATGAAATATGGAACATGCTGCAAATCTGCGAACGCAATGTAGAGAATTTCAGTACTCGCTTGCTGGCCGATAACAATATAACCGACCACAGTTGCATAAACTGCCATACATCCAACCGTGCTGCCAATCCCACCACATTCATGCATGTGCGTGGCAGCAAAGGAGGTACGGTCTACAGTCGCGACGGACAATTGCGCAAAATCAATACAAAAACAGACCGCACAGCCGGTGCCGTCTATGGAGAAATATCCCAGGACGGTCGTTTCGGCATCTTCACCACTGCCGAAATCATCCCTATTCTGCACAGCCACCGCACCGAACGCCTGGAAGTTTTTGACAAATGCAGCGATCTCATCCTGATAGACTTTGAACAAGGAACCGTAACCGATAATCCCTGCATCACCGGAAAAAACTATCAGGAAACCTTTCCGTGCTTCTCTGCCGATAACCATACCATCTATTTCTGCCGTGCTCCCTATCTGCCTCAGCCCGACAGTACACGCCAAATGCGTTATGACCTTTACTCCATCTCTTTCAATCCCCAAACCGGACAATTGGGCGACAGTATCCATGAGGTTTTCAGAGCTTCAGCCGAAGGTAAATCCGTCAGCTTCCCCAAATGCTCACCGGACGGAAAACACCTGCTATTCTCCGTGTCCGATTATGGCACCTTCCCTATCTGGCATCCTGAAACCGACCTCTGGATGCTGGAGCTCTCCACCGGAAAGATTGATAAAATGAAGCAGACCAATGGACGTTATTCCGACTCTTATCATTCCTGGAGCAGCAATTCCCACTGGATAGTGTTTGCCTCCAAACGAGATGACCGGGTTTATGGACGTCCCTACTTTGCCCACGTATCCCGAGATGGCAACGTAAGCAAAGCTTTCCTTCTTCCACAAGAAAATCCGGAAATGTATCTTAACACATTCAAATCTTATAATATACCAGAAATTTATAATACGGCAGAGACATACGATGCCCACGAACTACAAAAACTCTACTACCGCAAAGAGGCGGAAAACCTCCGGTATAAAGAGCAGTAGCCGCCCGAAGTTGAAATCGTAAATTCGACTTTCTTCTCAACCTTTTTTCATTTAAGTTGTTCAATGGGCATTCACCAAAACCTAACTTAAATGAAGACAATCTTAAAAGTAATGTTTCTGTTATGCGGTGCCGGACTTATTCCCTCCGCAGCCAAAGCGCAAGAAAAAGTAGTTATTGATGACGAAGCTCCCAACGGGATCGTCATGGTCACCCTCGACAAAGCAGGTGACGAAATCGTTCGCATCATGAACGAGTCGCAGTTCAGATATATCCACGACCCACAAGCTCCCCGCTTCCTACTGATGGACAAGAAAGGGAAGTTTGCCCTCGGTATCGGTGGATATGTACGCGCCACAGCCGAGTATGACTTTGGGGGCATTGTGGATAACATAGACTTTATCCCTGCCGACATCCCCAACTCCAGCAAAGTGAAAAATCAGTTCCAGATGGATGCGCGCACTTCCACTATCTTCCTGAAACTGGTGGGTCACACCAGGCTGCTGGGTGATTTTGTGGTATACACAGCCGGTAACTTCCGGGGTGGCGACAAAGCGTTTCAATTGCGTAATGCCTACATGTCGTTCCTTAACTTCACCGTAGGTTACACATACGGCGGCTTCATGGACCTGGCAGCTTTGCCTTCCACCATCGACTACCAAGGTCCTAACGGCGCCAGTTTCTACCGTGCCACCCAACTTGCTTACACGTACAAAGGCCTGAAGAATTGGCGTTTTCATGCTTCTATAGAAGTACCAAGCGTAGACGGCACTACCAACGACCAGCTTACTGTTGCCCAGCAACGCATGCCGGACTTCACAGCTTACGCCCAGTATGGCTGGGGAGCAAACAGTCATCTCCGTGTAGGCGGCCTTGTTCGTAGCATGACCTATACCAGCACGCTCAGCGACAAAGCATCCGATGTGACCGGATGGGGTGTACAGGCATCCACTTCTTTCAATCTCAGCAAGAAGTGGGAGATTTTCGGGCAAGCCACTTACGGAAAAGGTATCGGACAATATCTGAATGACATCAGCAACCTGAATGTGGACATTGTTCCTGACCCGGAAAAAGAGGGTAAGATGCAGGCATTGCCTATGTTAGGCTGGTTTGCGGGAGCACAATATAACATCTGTCCGAAGGTATTCGTATCCGGCACTTACAGTATGTCACGGCTTTATTCTGAGAATGGTTATCCTAACGACCGACCAAGCAGCTACCGTTACGGACAGTATCTTGTAGCGAATGTATTTTGGAATGTAACTCCCAATATGCAGGTAGGGGCGGAATACTTACGTGGCTGGCGCACGGATTTCAGTAACTCTACGCATCATGCCAACCGAATGAATCTGTTGGTGCAGTATTCGTTCTAAGATAAAGTATTGATTAAAATAGCAAAAGAAACAAGAATGGTGCAAATATCAATAGTATAGTAACTAAGAGATTTGCACCATATGTTTTGTCTTTCTTTATCTTTAAACACTCAATGTTTTGGGGTTCCGACGAACATCCCATACTGCGGCAATTTCCACAGTTTGAGTTTCTTCGAGTACCCTATAGATTAGTTTATAATACTTATGCACAACAAGGGAACGATAAACTTCTACCTGATCTTCTAAAGATGATTCCAGAGGACCGGCGTAGGGATTCTTAATAAGAACTAAGCATGATTTCACAAGTAAGTCGTTCAAAACTGAAGCCATTCTTTCATTCTGGCTCCACGACAGAGTGTAATAATAAATTGCTTTTAAACTATTTAGAGCAGTTTCAGTCCAAACTACATTCATTACCATAGCCTTCTACGCGCCAGAACCTCTTCTGTAGTGTATACTCTCCCCGCTTTACTATCTTCCCGTGACTTCCTCAACTCCTCCTTCAACTCCTCTACCGTAAACTGGCAGGGAGCGTTCCGATAATCATATTCTTCCTCCTCTTGCATCAGACGCAAGGCATAGTCCCGTATTTCCTGTACGATTCTCGGGTTCTCAATCTGCATTACAGATTGCACTGTTTCCACTTTCAGGCTATTTAAATCGGGCCCGTAAGCCGCAGCAGGTTCATTCACCGTTTGCTTTTGTTCTTCGGAATCAGGATATTTTTTCATAATCACTCCTTTCTTTGATATTGTAACAACAAAAGTACATAATATTATCCGTAAAAAATCCTCGTTTCCTTAAAAGTTTTATTGAAAAGAAATATTCGGGATATACTTTATGACAAAGCCGTCTCAAGTATAATATACCCAAGACGGCTTCTGCTATATAAATAAGTAATTATGAAATCAGAAACTGTAATCGATGCTAAGACCGAACACTTTGTTAGTACGGCTGTATACGTTCGTACCGCTCAATCCGGTGCCATTATAATTCTGAGAAGTTTTCGTATAATCTTCATAGGTTGTCCACATATAACCCACGTTCAGATTAGCTTTTTCACTCAACTTCAACTTTGCTCCAAAGCCCAAAGTATAAGAATCGCAAGAAAAGCTGGTGTCGCTCTGATAGTCGTTAGACAATCCATAGTCTGTAATCTGACCACCGAAACTCACAGTCAGACGCTTGACTACATCCCATTCAATACCAGCCAGATACTCGTTTGTTCCCTTCGTCAGATGCTTCTGCTTGCCGCCGGCCATTCCCGCACTCTTATCATCAAAGAAGTGATACTCTACAGATGCACGCAACACCGGAAGAAATTCATAAGCAGCAGCTACAGATAGCATGGAAGGAATATCATTGGGAGTGTTCACACCATGCTTGTAATCCGCCAATTCACTTTCAGCGGCACCAATCATACGAAGCGAGTTCTCTTTAGTGGAATTCTCAATGTTCAGGTTAGTCATAAACTCATACTTTGCACCAATGTTCAGCTTGCCCAACTTAGCATCCAAGCCGATAACCGGAGTAAATCCCCATCCGGTCTGGCTGCAATCCAAGTCGATGCCGATAAGTTCCGTGCCGACAGGTATTGTTCCTCCGGCAGGCGAAGGCAAATCCATAGCAGCACTGGCATTTAATGCACCCTGATAGCCACCGGTAAAGTAGTTCATACGACCACCCGCAAAAACAGAAAGCCAGTCTGTTGCCTTATAAGTCAAACCCAACTGTACAGAGTAGATGTACTGTTTGCCATCCATATAGCTTTTCAGCGAATAGGCATTGCTCGGAATTTTTTGGGCTCCCAATCCGCCTATCACCATAGCATCGAACATGGGAAGACCATCATCAAACGAGGCTTTTCCACCACCGCCAGTAATGCCGAAAAAGCCGGAAAGTGTCCAGTCACCCATCTTATAAGCAGCAAACAAACTGGGAATAACAGGCGCGGATGCCTTACCCTCATAATACTTATTCAGCCCCAAACCTTCGCACGAAGCATCGATATTTCTTGTTTGGAAAGCACTCTGAATGCTCAAAGACATATGAAAGCCGTCAGCCGGTAAAAATGCCAGACCTGCCGGATTGGACAAAGCACCGTCTATTTCTGTTGTAGCACCGCGGGATAACATGCGGAGAAAAGCAGCATGCTGATTTGTATTCGTCAGCAGCCCTCCTGCAAAAGTTGAAGTTGAAACGATTAGCATCATAAAGCTAATCAAGCTAATTTTTCTCATCTAAATCTTTTTTAATTGTTAGCGGGCGCAAAGGTACAATAATATTGCACATCAGAAAGTGTTTTGTGCAAAAAGATGCATCACAGACAAAATTTAATTGAAAAAAGAAACTGTTTCTAATGAAACTGATAAAGAAAAGATATGGAGGATGTATAACAGAACCGGAAGGAGACAATCGCGTAATCATAAACAACGAATCACAATCTCGCAACCAACTAATCTCAAACATGCAAGGAACTAATCTCTGCGCCGCAAGAAACTAATATTTTCCTTGCATCTAACTATTCATACTATAACTATTTAACTTTCTTACAATATCTGTTGTAAGAAACTAATATAATTATTGTAAGAAACAAACACAATTGATGTACGAATAATTAGATGCAAGGAAAATATTAGTTTCTTGCGGCGCGGAAATTAGTTTCTTGCAAGAGCAGAATTAGTCTGCCGCAAGTGTGCAATTGACAGGGAAGGCTACCCGTCCCCCCCTGCTACTTCTGAACCTTATCATTCACACACGTGTTATTTATACTAAGTATGCCATCATCATTAGCTTATACCAAGTAAATGAGCATAATTAATTCGTATATTGAGTATCTGTCATCCTGAGCTTGTCGAAGGATCTCATCCCTATAGAAACACAAAGAGAGTAGATGCTTCGACTACGCTCAGCATGACAGATACTCTTAATATATAAAGTAATTGGGAGAACATACTTACTATATATTAAATTCTAAAAATTTCAGAAATTATGGCATATACAATTGCTTTTTTCGGCACCAAACCCTATGACGAGGCTTCGTTCAATGAGAAGAATAAAGAGTACGATTTTGAGCTCCGCTATTATAAAGGGCACCTGAACAAACACAATGTGATACTGACACAGGGTGTGGATGCCGTCTGCATATTTGTAAACGACACCGCAGACGCGGAAGTGCTCCGCATGATGGCGGACAATGGCGTGAAGTTATTGGCACTGCGTTGTGCCGGATATAACAATGTAGACCTGAAAGCGGCTGCCGATTGTGGTATCACAGTGGTACGTGTACCCGCCTACTCGCCCTATGCCGTAGCAGAATATACCGTGGCTCTCATGCTGTCGCTGAACCGGAAAATTCCACGCGCTACTTGGCGCACCCGTGACGGAAACTTCTCCCTACATGGACTGCTTGGTTTCGATATGTATGGCAAGACAGTCGGCATCATCGGTACGGGAAAAATTGCCAAGAAACTTATCATGATTCTGCGCGGTTTCGGCATGAACATACTGGCTTATGACCTATACCCCGACTATAACTTTGCCCGTGAGCATCAAGTGGTGTACACCACGCTGGACGAACTTTACCACAGTTCGGACATCATCTCCCTGCACTGCCCGCTCACCGAGCAGACCAAATATCTCATTAACGACTACTCCATCAGCAAGATGAAAGAGGGCGTAATGATTATCAATACCGGACGCGGACAACTGATTCATACCAACGCACTGATAGAAGGATTGAAGAACAAGAAGATCGGTTCCGCCGGACTGGACGTGTACGAAGAAGAAGGCGAATACTTCTACGAAGACCAGTCGGACCGCATCATCGATGATGATGTACTGGCACGCCTGCTTTCCTTCAACAATGTCATCGTCACTTCACATCAGGCGTTCTTCACCCGTGAGGCATTGGAGAATATCGCCACTACCACACTTCAGAATATCAAAGACTTTGCAAGCGGAAAAGCCTTGGAAAATAAAGTGATATAGCTACGAGCTACAAAGCTACAAGCTACAAGTCCTTGCGGTATGATCGCGCCCATATAGCGTAGCTACTTGTAGCTTGTAGCTCAAGTAGCTTTTAGCTCACAAAACTTTTTCAAAACCAGTTTGTTATCTATACATATCAACCATTTAAAAGAAAGGAATTAATTATGAAAAAAGTAATAGACAAAGCGGAAAGCCGTGGACGTGCTCTATATGACTGGCTCGACAGCCACCATACTTTCAGCTTCGACACCTACTATAACCCGCGCCGCATGAACTTCGGTGCCCTGCGCGTACTAAACGACGACCGTGTAGAACCAGGCAAAGGCTTCGGTACCCATCCACATAAAAACATGGAAATTATCTCCATCCCTCTGAAAGGAAAGCTGAAACATGGCGACAGCCAGAAGAACAGCCGCTCCATCACACCGGGCGATATACAGACCATGAGTGCCGGTACCGGTATTTATCACAGCGAAATGAACGGCAGTGACACCGAACCGGTAGAATTCCTGCAAATCTGGGTAATGCCGGAGAAGCTGAACACACCACCGGCCTATCAGGATTATGACATCCGACCGTTGCTGCGCAAGAACGAACTGACACTGATTGTTTCACCGGACGGTGACGCTCCTGCCAAGATGCTGCAACAGGCATGGTTCTCCATCGGAGAGATAGAAGCAGGCAAAAAGATTGGCTATCACATGCACCAGTCGCATGCGGGTGTGTACATCTTCGTGATTGAAGGTGAAGTGAAGGTGGACGATACAGTGCTCTCACGCCGCGACGGCATGGGTGTATATGACACTCACAGCTTTGAGCTGGAAACACTGAAAGACTCGCATATCCTGCTGATGGAAGTGCCGATGTAAGTCTTTTAGATAAAAATAACAGCTAAAAGCCAAGGTTTGTGTAGTGTTTTTCGTAATATTGCGCTATAATTGAACCTGTGCATGAAACTTGATTACATTTACCATAGCGGCTTCGCGATTGAAGCGGACGGAGTGACGGTCATTATCGATTACTATAAAGATTCCTCTGAAACGGAATATAATAAAGGTATCGTTCATGACTATCTGTTGGGAAGACCGGGAGAACTATATGTGCTCTCTTCCCACTTTCACCCCGACCACTTTAATCGCGAAGTTCTTTTATGGAAAGCCGAACGCCCGGATATTCACTACATCTTCTCAAAAGACATCCTGAAACATCGCCGCGCTGCGCGTGAGGATGCCACCTATATTAATAAAGGTGATGTGTACGAAGACCCGAATATCCGTATCGAAGCATTCGGTTCCACAGACGTAGGAATCTCGTTCCTGATTGACCTGCAAGGCATCCGGCTGTTTCATGCCGGAGACTTGAATAACTGGCATTGGAGCGAAGAGTCCACCCCACAGGAAATCCGGAAAGCGGAAGGCGACTTCCTTGCCGAAGTGAAATACCTCCGGCAAACCACCCCTTCGGTAGACGTAGCCATGTTTCCTGTGGACAACCGCATCGGAAAAGATTATATGAGAGGTGCGGAACAATTCGTGGAACAGATAAAAACCGCTATATTTGTACCTATGCACTTCAGCGAGGAATATCAGGGCGGAAATGCTTTCCGGGAATTTGCCGAAAGCAAAGGTTGCCGTTTCCTGTCCATAACCCACAGGGGCGAAAGTTTCGATATAACTCAATAAAACATACCTATTATGAAAAATTTGACACAATTTCTTTTAGTACTGTTATGCGTCTGTCTGCCGGCAACCGTGTTTGCGGACCAGAATAAAGACAAAGATGATGACAGCAAGTATCTGGCGGGTGCAGTGCCCGAAGTAGATGGGAAAGTAGTATTCACCAAAGAATTCAGCATTCCCGGCATGTCTCAGGAAGAAATCTTCAAACGCATGCAGAACTGGATGGAAGCACGGTTGAAAAAGAATGAAAACACCAGTCGCGTAGTCTATACCAACCTCGAAGAAGGACAAATTGTAGGTACGGGCGATGAATGGATTGTGTTCAGTTCAAGCGCTCTATCACTGGACCGTACAAAGGTTCTCTATCAGCTTTCTGTTGTCTGTGCGCCCGAAAAGTGTACAATGGAAGTAGAGAAAATCCGCTATGTCTACCGCGAAGGAAAAGAAAAATATACGGCGGAAGAATGGATTGTAGACAAATATGCGCTGAACAAGGCAAAAACCAAATTAGTACGCGGACTTGCCAAATGGCGCAGAAAAACAGTTGACTTTGTAGACGACCTTGCTATGGGAGCAGCCGAAGCTCTGAGTGCTTCCACCGCTAAGAAAGCAACTGAAACGGCCCAGGCGGAAGAAAAGAAAGAAGAAAAGAGTGTTATCAACTCCGGTCCGATAGTCATTGCACCCAAGACGGCAGTTGAAGTGAAAGCTCCGGCAGAGGCTGAAAAAGTTACGGTTATCCCTGCCACTCCGCTTACTCCGGCTACTCCTGTTGCTTCAAATGCAACACCGGGCTACAAGGAAGTAGCTCCCGACCAATTACCCACCAATGCTATCCAGATGGGTGCAGGCAAGTTAGTACTCGTAATCGGATCGGATGCATTCAACATGACCATGATGACGGCTAATGCCGGTGGTTCATTGGGCAAATCGTCAGGCAAGTCTGTCATATTCAGCTTCCTCTCTCCCGATCAGCCTTACGAGCAAATGGAAAAAGCCGAAACATATACAGTACGCTTCTATCCGGCCAATCAGACAGAACCGTCTGTTGTTCTGGAATGTAAGAAAATGCCTTCACAAGCTCCTATGGATGGTCAGCCACGCATGTATGTGGGTGAGATTGTGAAAGCGTTCGTGAAATAGTGATAAATGAAGAATGAAGAATTGAGCTGCGCTGTTATGCTGCATAGAGCAATTCTTCATTCATCATTAAATATTAATCAACATGGAAATAAAAGCTAAATTCGACCACTTCAATATTAATGTCACCGACTTGGAACGCAGCATTGCTTTCTATGAAAAGGCATTGGGACTAAAAGAGCATCATCGCAAAGAAGCCTCAGACGGTTCTTTTACACTGGTTTATCTGACGGACGGCAGCACAGGTTTCCTACTGGAACTGACATGCCTCAAAGGGCATCCGCAAGCTTATGAACTCGGAGAGAACGAAAGCCATCTATGCTTTCGCGTAGCAGGTGATTATGATGCTATCCACCAATATCACAAAGAGATGGGATGGGTATGTTTCGAAAATACATCTATGGGACTATACTTCATTCACGACCCGGATGACTACTGGATTGAAGTACTACCAACGAAATGATAAAATAGAATGGTAAAATAATAAGATGGTAAGACGAGGGAATGTAATCCTATCATCTTACCATCTTATCATTTTATTTATGACGATTCGCCCTCTTCTTCCGTATATCCGCCTTCATTTTGGCAGCACCGGAACCATGTTTTCCGGTAACATACGCTTTCTTCTTGGCTTTAGTCTTTACTTTTCCATCTTCCTTTGGTTTGTCTTTCTTTCCTTTAAAGACAATACCGCCCATCATTGCATCTTCTACACTCATATATTCGGCTTCTTTTTGTTATTCTGTTATAAACTGGGACAAAGATAGTTTTTTTCAGCCAATGGATGGCATTTTTCGTATCTTTGCGCCAACTTTTAAAGATTGAATAGAATGAATACCGCTCTGCTTTCTGCTGGCAAAGACCCGATGGGCGCTGCCATCGCTGATTACTTTAAACTACATAAGGCCGACCGCCTGCGAGTCTTCTCTTCGCTATTTGACGAAGACGAAATACCGGTGAAAGAATTATTCCGTACGGAAAAACAAATGCCCGTTCTGGAACGGAGCGCCCTGCAATTGGCTACGGGCAAAATTCTGGATGTGGGTGCCGGAAGCGGTTGTCACAGCCTTGCTTTGCAGGAGGCAGGCAAAGATGTGCATGCCATTGATATTTCACCTCTTTCAGTAGAAGTGATGCAGCAACGGGGTATATGGCATGTCACACAGACCAATCTGTTCGACGAACATTTCTATGAGTCCTACGACACCATATTAATGCTGATGAACGGTTCGGGTATCATCGGGAAATTGGAGAATCTGCCCACCTTTTTCAGGAAAATGAAGTTGCTGCTTCGCCCTGGTGGCTGCATTCTTATGGATTCCAGTGATTTGCGATATCTGTTTGAGGAAGAGGACGGAAGTTTTGTTATTGACCTGGCAGGGGATTATTATGGAGAAGTAGATTTTCAGATGCAATATAAAGATATTAAGGGAGAGCCGTTTGACTGGCTTTACATTGACTTCCAGACTCTTAGTCTTTATGCTGCCGAGAATGGTTTCCAGACAGAATTGGTGAAAGAGGGAAAACACTACGATTATTTAGCCAAGTTGACCTTAAAATAAGGTCAACTTAGCTTGCTGTTTCTTTATTTCTTTGCCAGCATTTCGTCTATCTTCTTCACAAGTGAGGCAAATTCTTTCTCATTATACAAGCGGGTCAGCATCACAATGCGACCATCCTTGTCAATAAGTACATTGCGGGTGATTCCGGCTTTGCGTAGCGCATATTTAGCAAAGATATCTGCACCGGGGTCCAATCCCAACGGATAAGTAACACCGGTTGATTTACCGAACGCAATCACCTTATCCAACGGTTCGTCACGGTCTATGCCGATAAGGGCAAAGTCTGAGTTGCCTTTATGCTTCAACCAGATATCCTTTTCTATGAAAGGCATCTCCTTACGGCAAACGCCACACCAACTGGCCGTGAACTGCAACATCACCACCTTACCACGAAGTTCGGAAAGTGTGACTTGCTTACCATCTGTCAGGGTAATGGTAAAATCGGGAGCCATCTCCCCCACTTTCACTATGTAGCCGACATCATCGGCAGCCACCTCCTGCGCCTTGCCTGACAGACTACAAAGGGCGAACAGAATAAAAATCAAACTTTTTACTGTTTTCATTAATCATCTATTTTTTAAGTTTTACTCAAAACGGAAACAATAACGGGAGCACAAATATCATCACAATTCCCATAATTATCTGTAAAGGCAAACCTACTTTAACATAATCCATGAATGTATAACGTCCCGCCTGCATCACCAACGCATTGGGCGGAGTAGAGAACGGAGAGGCAAAACACATACTTGCCGCCACAGTAACAGCAAACAGGAACGGGAAAGGACTCAACTCCAATTGTATCGCGGATTGGAGGGCAATCGGAGCCAAAAGTACCGCCGTAGCCGTATTACTGATAAACATTGTCATCAGCGAAGTAGTGAAGTAAATGCCTGCCAGCAGCACGTATGGTCCATAACTACCAAGCCCGTTCACCAATGATTTAGAAACTAAGTCGGATGCTCCGGTCTTTTCTAAAGCCAACGACATGGGCATCATAGCGGCAATCAGGACAATGCTTTCCCAGTTAATGGTCTTATATGCCGCCTCCACATTGCGGAAACAGCCGGTAAGCACCATCAACAAGCCTGCAATCATCACCGCCGTTACAGGAGCAACAGGTATGAAATCGAACATCATCATCACTACCATTCCCAACATGATAATTGCAGCAACAGGTGCTTTATGGTTAAGCGTCACTTTTGCGGCCTCAGCCAGAGGTTGACCGAGTACTACCCAATCTGAAGGATCATCATTTAACCGGGCTATATTCTCCCAGGTACCCTGCACCAGCAATACATCTCCCGAATGCATTTTCTCATCTTTCAGATTCTTCAGTATGTACTGGCGTTTGCGCTGAATACCCAGAATATTCACACCGAATTTCTCACGGAAACCGGAATCTTTCACCGGTTTGTTTACCAAATTGGAAGCAGGCATCAATACGATTTCAGCAATACCGATTTCTGTGAACTCAAGTTCTTCACTCTTAGATTCTACTGAACCTTCCGCCGTATGTGTATCCAGCAATTTCAGTGCATTTTCTTTGGCAAGGCGTTCTACATTAGAGAAGTCGCCCAGCACATAAAGAATATCATTCTCCTGAATAACCGTATTGGCAGCAGCCATCTCTTGGCTCATCGTCTTGAAGAAATGACGGCGGGAAGAAGAAGATTGGCGGCGAACCTCCATAATTCCCGCATTATAGCGCTGCGGAATGTTCAACTCTTGTATGGTTTTTCCGACTAAAGGTGATTGACTTTCTACCTGCACCCGACATAAATTTTGGAACAATTGGTACTCTCCTGCCAGTTCTTTCAGTGATTTATTCTTGTTCCCTTTACGGGTTTTATCTCCCTTCTTAGTCAGGAACATCTTACTCAACGGAATCAATACAATCAATCCGACAGTTACACAAACCAGACCTACAGGGGTAAATGAGAAGAAAGTGAGCGGTGCATATCCCGCAGAAGTCAACACTTCCTGGATAACAAGGTTAGGTGGCGTACCAATCAACGTCATCATCCCCCCCATGCTACTGGCAAATGCGAGCGGCATCAACAAGCGGCTGACATTGATTTGTGAACTCATAGCCATACTGACTACAATAGGAAGCATTAAAGCCACCGTTCCGGTATTACTGACAAAGGCACCGATAAAGGCAGTCACCAATATGATAAGGACGAAAAGCTTCAACTCACTGTCACCGGCCAATTTCAGGATACGGCTACTTATCATCTTCGCCAATCCTGTCTGGAAAATAGCACCGCCCACAACGAACAGTCCTATCATCATTATCACTACGGAATTGGAGAACCCGGTCAGTGCCTCCTCAGGTGTCAGAATGCCGGATATGATTAACAACACTAAGGCACAAAGCGCCACCAAATCTGAGCGTACTTTGCCGCTCATAAAAAATATTGCAGAAAGAAATAAAATAATGAGGGTAATATACATATAGATATAAAATTTGTATGTTTATAAACACTTCAACAGTGTCTTTTGTTCTATGGAGTTGCAAATATCACAAAAATCAGAACGATAGACAAGAGGGTGAACCCTTTTTGAACTAAATAAACGGAAAATATCTCACTAAATTCATAATAAAAGCTGGATTATTAACAATATATTCATACCTTTGAATCCGGGAGTGATAGTATGGGCTCACCCCTTTTATCAGTTAAATTCTATAACAATAATGGAAAACGGCAACACAATTACAGGCACCTTCAATGGGACAATTCACTTAGAATACCTGCCATGTATTAATTATGCAATGATCCACAATCATGTGCCTTCATGCAATTTCTGCGAACTAATGAATAATGATGCAGTTGACTGGAACCACATCAAAGTTTCAATAGACGGAGAACTGATAAAGCACTCGGAAAGCATTCTGGAGATAATTCCAAAAGGACAAAATGTACAAATCAGTAGTCTGGAAATATCCCCCGAAAACGAAAAGTTGATAGAACTGACAGAAGGCATCGATACCCACTTCATCCTGACCATTACCATTTCCGGTAAAATAGCCCATCAACAAACATTTCCCATCAAACTGATGGCTTATGACCAATGGACCGGCGTCGGTATTATGCCCGAACTTTTAGTCACTTTTGTCACTCCCAATCACCCTATACTTTCAAGAATAAGCGTAAAGGCTTCACAATTTCTTGAGAAATGGACGGGTAACTCTGCCTTAGATGAATATCAGACACAAGATCCCAATCGCGTACGGGTTCAGGTGGCTGCCATCTATGAAGCTCTACGCTCTGAATCTTTGATATATTCCACGGTTCCGGCCAGTTTTGAAACGATGGGACAACGTATTCGTTTAGTAGATAATGTACTCACCAGTAAACTGGGTACATGCATAGACCTGACTTTGCTTTATGCTTCTTGCCTGGAAGCAAACGGCATTCATCCCCTTCTGATTTTATTGAAAGGGCATATATTTGTAGGTGCATGGCTGACAGACGATATCTATCACCAGACTGTGGGAGACGATGCTTCTTTCTTACTAAAAGGAAGTGCAAATGGCATCAGCGATATTGTATTGGTAGAAACAACCGCAATTACATCTTCTCAGAACATCTCGTTTGAAGAGGCGGTAACAACAGCTCAAAGGGAACTCAAAGAAGAAAGTAAGTTTGAACTATTCATTGATGTATACAGGTGCAGGCTCGATAAAATCCGTCCACTGCCACAGCGCATAAACCATAACGGTGAGTGGCAAATAGAAAACAACGGAATAGAACATGAGAATGCAACCAGAAAAGTAAATCAACTGGACCGATATGAAATAAAGCTGGACGACAGCAAGGATAAAATTACCAAGCAGGTTATATGGGAAAGGAAGTTGCTGGATTTCTCCCTTCGCAATAATCTGATTAACATCAGGCTTGGCAGAAGGGTCATACCTTTCATCTCTTTTGCTATCGACCATCTGGAAGACCACCTTCAAGCCGGAGAGAATTATCAGATATTAGCCAGCCCCGCCAAAAGTAAAATAGAACCCGGTGAGACAGGATTATATGACTCTTCACTCTGGAAAGAGAATCTGGAGGAATTAGTAATCAGTGAACTGAAAAACAAAAAGATTCGCTCCTATCTGACCGAAAGCGAACTGCAAAACTCACTCAAATTCGTATATCGAACTTCACGGACTGCCATTGAAGAAAATGGTGCCAATTCGTTGTTTTTAGTCTTAGGTGTCCTGAAATGGTACGAATCCACAAAGAGTGTGAAGCCTCGCTTTGCCCCTATCCTGCTACTGCCGGTAGACATCATACGACGTGGTGGTACAAACGGATATATCATCCGCACAAGAGATGAAGAGATTATACTGAACATAACCCTGGTGGAATTATTGAAGCAACAATTTGAAATAAATCTCTCCGGACTTAACCCGTTGCCAAAAGACGACAGCGGCGTAGATCTGAAAAAAATATTTGCCGCAATTCGCACCTGCATCCGTAACATGAAAGGCTGGGATGTAGTAGAAGAATCCATGTTAGGGCTATTCTCATTCAACAAGTTTGTCATGTGGAATGATATTCACAGCAATGCGGACAAGCTGAAAGAGAATGCCATCATAGCCAGCCTGATGGAAAACCGTATCCAATGGCAGGACGTAACTCCGGAAGTTGACGCCAGAGAGATAGATAAGAATTGCAAACCTACCACCTTTTCCATTCCTGTCGATGTGGATTCTTCCCAACTGGAGGCTGTCATAGAATCAGGAGAAGGGAAGAGTTTTATATTGCACGGTCCTCCGGGAACCGGAAAATCGCAGACTATCACCAACATGATAGCGAATGCCTTGTACAAAGGAAAACGCGTACTATTTGTTGCAGAAAAAATGGCGGCACTTTCTGTTGTACAAAACCGTCTGACCAGAATAGGATTGGATCCGTTCTGTCTGGAATTACACTCCAATAAGGTTACTAAATCTCACTTCCTGGCTCAACTTCAAAAAGCCATAGAAGCTATTCATATCCAATCTCCGGCTGAGTTTGAAAGTACTTCAACACAATTGTTTGAGCGAAGAAGAAAGCTGATTGACTACATGGAGGCGTTACATCATCCTCATATATCCGGCTTTTCTCTTTACGACTGCATAACAAACTATCTGTCTATACAAGGGGATGAACTCCCCATTGACTTTTCCCTATTGGATGGTATTACAAAAGAAAAACTTACAGCACTTTGCGAAAAGATACAGGAATTGGATACGGTCTTTCAGATAACAGGGCATCCGCAGGAACATCCACTAAAAGGATTAGAACCGCATAATACTTCCTTAGAAAATTGCCAAAAGCTGCAAGATGGATTCAGGCATCTCATAGATTTATTCAATCTAATTACAACCAACAGAAAATCTCTTTCAAGTAATCTGGGAATCTCAATACCGGATAACTGGGAAGGAATCAACTGGATGGGCAAAATAAGCGACTTACTTCTTTCGGTTCCATATCTGAATAAATCATTATTAGAGATAGGCGGAAATACCAACCTGATAGAAGAGTGGAAAGATATCGTTTTATCAGGTCGTGAACGAGACGCTTCACAAGCAGAGTTGAGTAAAGACTATGCACCTCAAATCCTTGAAGAGAATGCGTTTATTCTTCAACAAGAATGGAAAACAATTGGGACGAAATGGTTCTTACCCAGATTCTTCGCAAAACGTTCCTATCTCAAGAGGCTAAGGCTCTACAATACGAATTTGCAGGCTGAACAGATACCCGGGCTTTTAGATAAACTCGACACCTATCAAAAAAATAATAAGATAATTCAGGAACAGTCTTCCGAGTTGTCATCCTTCTTTGGTTTCTTAGGAAGAAAAAATAAAGAAAAATGGGATGATATTACTTCCACATTGGAGATTCTTCCAATGGTTTACAGTACTTTAGTAGAGTATGCAGAAATAACCCAACAGCCATTTGTAGAAGTCCTTAGTCAATTTGTGAGCAAGATTGACGTGGATTGGAGCACATTCCAGCAATCCAATGAACACATATTCAAGCAGGCAGTCAACACCTCCAGTGAACTAAATACCACTCTTAATGAAATGGAAAGTCTGTGCTACATGCAAATGCCCGACAACGACCTTGAAATAAAATTACCGTTCTTGCTTAATACATGGCTGGCACATTTCAATCTGATTAAGGATTGGGGACAATGGTGCATCCGTAAAAGGGAACTGGAGTCCCAATATCTTACCGTAGTTATCAACTATATTACCGATCAGCATAAAACAGGATTAGAGGCGGCAGATGCATATATGAAAGGTGTTTATCATCAATTAGCAATCAGAACGGTTGATGCAGACGAGACTTTGCGACTTTTCAACGGATTGCTATTTGAGGAAATGATTAATAAGTATAAGTCGCTGACTACGGAATTCCAGGAGCTGAGCAAAAAAGAACTATATTGCAGATTAGCAGCAAAGATACCTTCTCTAACAATGGAAGCTGCATCCAGTTCCGAGATAGGAATCCTGAAAAGAAACATCTCCAATGGAGGACGTGGTACGTCCATCCGGAGAATTATAGACCAGATACCAACCTTGTTGCCCAAACTGTGTCCATGCATGTTGATGAGCCCGATATCAGTAGCACAATATATTGACCTGGATGCAGAAAAGTTCGACCTTGTCATCTTTGATGAAGCTTCCCAGATGCCCACCAGTGAAGCTGTCGGCGCGATAGCCCGGGGTAAAGCATTAGTGGTGGTAGGAGACCCCAAACAAATGCCGCCAACGAGTTTCTTCTCCTCTTCGCAGGTCGATGAAGAAGAAGCTGAATTTGATGATATGGAAAGTATTCTGGATGACTGTATTTCACTATCAATTCCATCCCGTTATCTGACCTGGCATTACCGTAGCAAACATGAAAGCCTGATTGCTTTCAGTAACTCCCAATACTACAATGGGCAATTATATACTTTTCCTTCCGTAGACAACAGGGTTTCAAAAGTACGTTTGGTTCAGGTCAACGGAGCGTATGACAAGGGACGTACACGCAGTAACTATGCGGAAGCGGAAACTATTGTGAAAGAAATACTCCATCGCTTGCAAACACCGGAGCTCTCCGAAAAAAGCATAGGCGTAGTATCTTTCAGTCAGGTACAACAGAATCTGATAGAAGACATGCTGATAGAGGAATTGAACAAATATCCGGAATTAGAAGAGAAGGCTTTCCAAAGTAATGAACCTATCTTCATTAAGAATCTGGAAAATGTGCAAGGTGACGAACGGGATGTCATACTTTTCTCTATAGGATACGGACCGGACAAAAATGGTAATGTATCTATGAATTTCGGCCCACTAAATAATCAGGGTGGTGAGCGCCGCCTGAATGTAGCTGTATCCCGTGCCCGCTATGAGATGATTATCTTCTCTACTTTGCGTTCCGAGCAAATAGATTTGAAACGTACCAAGTCCAGAGGTGTGGAAGGATTAAAAAAGTTTCTGGAATTTGCAGAACGTGGCACATCTCCTATTCCGGCAGTCCAACTTCAAAATCAAAAACAAAGTAATCTGATAACTTTAATAGCTCAGGAGCTCACTCAACGCGGTTATAAAGTGGACACTCTTGTTGGGCATTCAAACTTTAAGGTTGACTTGGCTATTGTAAACCCGGAACAACCAGATACATATATCTTAGGAATATTGTGTGACGGCAAGAATTATTATGAAACAAAAACTACCAGAGACCGCGAGATTGTGCAACCCACCGTCTTGCAGACGCTTCATTGGAATATCATGCGGGTGTGGTCCGTCGATTGGTTCGAACATAAAGAGAATGTAATAGAACGAATTATCAAAAAGCTGGAGGATGTAAAGAATGTAAAAGCAGAAGAAAAGCCACCCCTTCCGATACAACCTGCTGTTCTGAAAGCATTCAGCATAGAAAACGAACCTGTTATAGAATTAGTGAATAGCCGTGAGAAAGAGTATGTTTTTGCTGATTTGCCTGAAATAAGCTATAGTACGGATATTGATAAGGTAATGTCCTCATCTTATCAGGTAAAAAGGCAGCTTGAGCAAATAGTACGGATTGAACAGCCTATAACAAATACTTTGTTATATAAAAGAATCTTACGTATCTGGAAATTAGCAAGAGTGACTATCCGGTTACAAGGATTTATTGACTCTCTTCTCAAAGATACATACAAAGACCCTTTATCGGGAAATTCCATTATCTACTGGGAAAGCGAAGAGAAGGCGAAAGACGCTGACTTTTACCGCATCAATTCCAAACGTGATATTCTTGACATTCCGGTTTTAGAGGTAATGAGTGCCGCTCGCTATGCCATAGAGCAACAGATTTCGATGCCGATAGAGGACTTAAAACGGCTGACTTCCCAACTTCTGGGTTTCAGCAGAAAAGGTGCAAACTTAGATATGGTAACGGAACAGGCTATACAAATTCTGATTGATAGAGGAATATTCAAGCATACGGATGGAATGGTATCCATGAATGATTAAAGTTCATGGATGGCATAGGATTTCATTTTTCAATCTCATAAATCCTCTCTATTTGCTTATTCAGAAAACAATCAGCATATTGGCTATAATCTTCTTTTTCGTAAAATGCTATCAATCCTTTTCTGTAGTTCAAGATATCAGCATCTTTGGAAGAATAAACAGGAATAATATCAGCATTCATCAGGATGATACTCTCTACCATACGTGAAGTTCGTTCAGAACTGAAAGATTCAGCTCACTATGATTTAAAACAAAAAATCCGAAATCTCGAGAAGATTTCGGATTTTTCTTTGAGGTTCCTGGCGGATTTTAAACTGACAAGATAATCCTTTTATTTTCAATTGATTAGAATATTTACAGTTCCGCTACTGTAAAACAATTGTAAAACAAATACTCTGTTTAAATCGTTTATTAATTATCACAAAGATAAACTGATAATTTTGATTTGCAAAGAAAAAATGGAAAGATTTATTCTATTTTTTAATTTTAGTTAGATTCGATCTTGTCCTAAAGGGGATTTTTTAAGATTATCCAATCCAGAGTTTATTAGTTTCTGCAGAAAAATTCCTAAGTCATTAATTATGCTTTCAAATTCCATAGTTGTTTTCATTATATCCGACCAGTTGATATTGGTGATAATATTTAATTGATTCAAAACATCTTGATCTTTATGAGCAGCAGTATTATTCCTTACTGTATGTAAGTATGTGGAATTCGTCGATTGAAACAGGTTTAACCGAGAACGAATACTTTTAAGCTCTAACTCAAACGATGTTATATCAATCCTCTTAGATATAAGATCTTTAAAATTTTTACCCAATAATTCAAATATATCTTTAGATGATTCATACATAATAGTACATATTTGCCTTGCATAGAATCTTTTATGCCATTCTGTTTCCGCAAAGTACATTCCTACCTGTATCGTTTTAACATCTATCGAAATCAAAGTCACAAATCCGGAAATGTTCCAAATCAATTTATTGTCATCAAATACAATTTTCTGGGTTTCATACCATTGTTTCTTTGAAGCATCTTTCTCATTATTAACCTTATCAATACAATATTGAATTTGTTGATTACAGTGACTAATGCTTTGCTCAAACAAATTTAGCATCACCTCTTGTTCTGCAATCTTTTTTAGAAGAGTTAATTTTAGCTCTTTTCCCTCCCTACCTTGCATTTTTTTAGCAAGCTCTCTGTCTACTCCTGAAATATTGTATTTCATACTTTCACTTATTAAATTAGATAGTACTTAGCAATCTGAAAAATAGTATATTAATATTTTAACTCCCTCCTACGCTATACAATTAATTTCTTTGTCTCATACTTCAAATCAACTCAAAGCATAATAGACAAATACTTCTGCAAAGCAGTAATTTCCGCATCAATAACTAATTTTTGAAAGTCTTCTATCAAATGTTCTGTATGCGACTTTTCCAATGCTTTGTAATAGCTAACTTTGGCATCATTACTACCTTTTAGGGTGATAATAACATAGCCATGACGAAGAAGATACAAGTTCATCAGCAAACGAGAGGTACGCCCATTACCATCTATAAACGGATGAATCCGCACCAATTCATCATGTAAATAGGCAGCAATAAGAACAGGATGCACCTTTTCTGCTTCCATTTGCTTGAAACGGAGAATGAAATCTTCCATCTGCTTCCCTATCAGATAAGGTTGTGGCGGCATATGCGTACTACCTGAAATCATAACCGGAACAGTGCGATACCTTCCGGCATTCTCACGGTCTATCCCATGAAGAATAAGGGCATGTATTTCTTTGATGGTTCGTTCGCTTATCTCTATATCTTGTTTGGCAATATCTTTAATGTAGCTGATAGCTTCCGCATGATTGATAGCTTCTAAATGTTCGCGCATAGACTTCCCCGAAATAGTAACGCCTTCGTTCACTACAAGGGCTGTTTCCTGTAAAGTGAGTGTGTTACCTTCTATACGATTACTTTCGTAGGTGTATTCAATATCCAAAGCATCCTGAATCTTTTTCAAAGCTTCTTCGGGCAATGGACGCAAAGCCGATAGCTGTTCTTTAAGAACATCTACCTCTTTCAGCATAACATTTATATCTTCACTCATGATTATTCTATTTCTCTAATTCGTTCTACTTGCTTATTCAGGAAGTAATCGGCATACGGAGAATAATTTCCTGCTTCATAAAAGGCAATCAGCCCTTTCCTGTAGTTCAGTATATCAGCATCCCTTGAAGAATAAACAGGGATAATATCAGCGTTCATCAATGCAATGCTTTCCATCATTCGGGAGGTACGTTTGTTTCCGTCAATGAAGGGTTGTAGTTTGGCTATGTTGCAATGAAGATAAACGGCTCGCTCCAATGGATTTGTATATTGTTCTTGTTGATAAAGTATTTCATTCAACTTTGCCCGAATATCATGCAAATCCTTTGGCGGTATATATTCCGTGCCGCTAATACGGACAGCCCTTGTTCTTAAAAAGCCTGATTCTTCATCAGAAACCAACCCTGTAGATATAGATTGATGCACTCTGAATAAAGTACGCTCATCTATCACTTCCTGATTTTTCCCTTTATTGATATATTCCAATTCAGAGATGAAAGTATTATATAAATTTTTCAACATCTTGGCATCCTCATATTTCTTTTCAGAGGTGATGCCATCTTTAAGCAATGCTTCTGTTTCTACATAAGTATAGGTATTGCCTTCTATTTTACCGGAATAGTAGCACCATACAACGGTTAAGTCCTTTATTTCATTTGAGCGCAAATCCGATAGCTTTGCCAAAGGATGATTCAAAATGAATTGCGCTTTTTCCTGTTGCTCTTTATTAAATATCTGTTCCATAGTTTATGGTCAAATCTTGTTATTTCCTATAATACTCTTACTTTCATAATACTTAATCCTGCCTTTAAGTTCATCAATATCTTTCTTAATGGAATCAGAGATAGGAATATTATGCTTATCCAAAAAGGCTGTGAGCTTTTGAAGTTCTTCCTGTACTTCCATTTTTCGGATGCCGTAATAATAGGTAGAAGTGAAATCAAATTCATCTTTAGTCATCAATACCCGTGCCACATCTTTAGGAGTAGTCTTGTCGGTGATATGAATATCTGTTTCAAGCATCGAAGATATATATTTTAAATCCGAAGCATCAGGACTATACTGTTTTTTTAGTACATCGAAATAGGAATTAAACTTTTGTTCTTTAGCATCCCATTCAAGTTTCACCATTCCAAAGCCATGAATCGAGTAAGCTATCACCTTTTTAATAAGCCCTTCCATTTCTTCTTTACTGATACAAACGCCATCTGATGTGCCAGTAGAATAGCTATCAAAGAAATAAGCAGGTTCTACATTAAAGTATTGAGCCATACTTAATAATGTATCTATTTTAGTAGAGTTTGCCTTGATGATTTTGTGCAAGCTCTGCTCTGTCATACCCAATTCAACAGCAGCCTGTTTCATTGTTACGTTTTTCTTTTCGCACAACTCCTTTATTCTTTCAAGATGAACCATATAAGTGTATTTAAAAGTCAAACACCAAACTATTAGTTTAGCTTTAAATATATTATTTCTATATTTGCAGCATCAAAGATAAGAAATAAAATTTAGTGTTCAAATAATAAACAGATTTTCTAACTAAAAAAGTAGAAGTATGGAAACGGTAATTGTAACTACAGAATCCGCTATCGAAAAGATAATGGAAAGAGTATTGGATAAGAAGTTGCCAAAGCCTCCTGAATCGGATGTAGAGAAGACTTATAGTATTAATCAAGTAGCCAGAATGATGGGACGCTCACACAAGAAAATTTCAGACCTTGTGGCAGCAGGCGTACTAAAGGCTACTGCTGATAACCGTATTTTTGAGAGTTCTATTAAAGAGTACAACAACAAGTAAAGCTATTTACTAAACTAAAAGTTGAATTGAAGATTCTTTTTCATCCACCACTTGAAAAAGCAAGGTAGCGTTTCTGCAAAGGGACGCTACCCAACAAACGAACTGACATGACAATACCCAAAGAAACAAATATCTGCATATCAGAGCTAAAAAAGGAGGATAGCTTTTCTGTTTTTCCTAAATTGATAAGGGAAATTATAAACGAAACGAAAGCCACTCTGAACTATCCTACAGACTTTATTGCTTCCGCTATATACTTTACCTTATCCGTAGGTATAGGCAACAATTTTGTAGCGAAGGTAAAGGAAGGCTGGAATGAACGTGCCATCTTGTACATGGCAATCATCGGACGTTCAGGAGTAAACAAGAGCCATCCGCTTAGTTTTGCCATGCAGCCATTGTTTGAACTGGATATTAAATCATCTGTAAAATATCAGAAAGAGCGAAGAGAATATGAAAAATACATTCTTGCTTGTAAAAAAGAGAAAGAAGATAAGGAGCAAGCGACAGAACCCGTATTGAAAAAGTTTATTGTGTCGGATATTACTCCTGAACGGCTTATCACCATTCATCAGGATAATAAAAGAGGAATCTGCCTGTATGTGGACGAACTGATGTCATGGCTAAAAAAATTTCAATCGCTATAATAGCGGTTCGGAAGAACAATTTTGGCTATCCGTATTCAGTGAAAAACCTATTATACTTGATAGACAAGGAAATAAGAACTCCGCATTCATCAAACATTCTTTTATATCTGTAATTGGTACGATACAAAAAGGACTGCTCAAAGAACTAGCGAAAGGGGAAAGGAGCGAGAACGGTTTTATCGACCGTATTCTGTTTGTCTTCTCACCCAATCTGAAAAAGAGTACTGGAACGAGCTTGAATTATCCACACACATAGTCCCTCTTTGGAACTCCATTGTAAAGAAACTGACAGACATCCAATGTGTGACTGATGAAGACGGGGAACTTGTACCTACCCAACTTCCTTTTAATACAGAAGCCCGTACACTGCTTTATCATTGGCAACATAAGAATACAGATTTATGCAATAGCGAAATGGATGAAGTGTTAGTTGGCGTATATAGCAAGCTGGATATATATGTTATCCACTTTAGTTTGATATTACAGCTCTCACGATGGGCTTGTGATGAAAGCGATAAAAAGGAAATAGACAGTACAAGTGTTGAAGGTGCAATATCAATCGTTGAATATTTCCGCATTACAGCCAAAAGGGTACAAGGTATAACAAACTCATCGGCTATGTTAGAACAGTTACCGACAGATAAACTTTCGTTATATAATGCTTTACCTGTGGAGTTCACTACAAGCGAAGGCATTGCAGTTGCTCAAAAGCAAAATATCTCAGCAGATTCATTCAAACGTTTTTTAGCGGACAAAAAAGGAAAACTATTTGAAAATGTCAAGCATGGAAGATATAAGAAGCTGATTTAATAGAGTCCGCATTTCTCACACTTTCCACATTTTGACTTATTATTAATTGATTATCAATAATGTATATGTGCGCATAAAAGTAGAAATCGCCACACTTTATGCCACTGTAAAAAATGGCGAATATAATGATTATGACTTATCAGGAAGCTAACAGTATAAGTATCAAAGACTATTTAGAATCATTGGGTATCTTGCCCGTAGTGGATAAACTTTATTACAGTATGTACCACAGCCCGTTTAGGCAGGACGATACACCCAGTTTTAAGGTGGATTACGGTGTAAACCTTTGGTGTGACTTTGGAACGGGTAAAGGCGGCTCGCTTATTGACCTTGTGATGAAACAACACGGCTGCAATGCTTACGGGGCTATCAGCCGACTGGAACAGGGCTATTACTCTGCCAATACTTTCTCTTTTCAAGGGAAAAGTATTTCAGAAAGGAATGCTTCAAGGGAAGAAAAGAAAAAGGCTACCAGCCCGATAGAAATCCGTAAAATCCAGTCGTTACAGAATCCGGCACTCATTAACTATCTGAAAAGCCGGAACATTGCGCCCGAAGTAGTGTCAGACTATGTGCAGGAAATGTATTACCGTGTAAACGGGAAGCCGCTTTTTGCACTCGCTTTCAAGAACGATGCAGGAGGGTATGAACTACGCAATCCCGGCTACAAAGGCTGCACCTCTCCCAAAGACATTACACGCATACGGTTCGCAGGAAAGAAGAACGATGCCTGTTTCGTGTTCGAGGGGTCTATGGACTACCTTTCTTTCCTGACTATCCGGCACAAGAACAGCCCGGATTATCCCTGTATCGACTGGCAGGATTACATCATCCTGAACTCGACCGCCAATGTGGACAAGGCTTTGTACCCGTTAGGCGAGTACGAGAAAATCCACTGCCTTTTGGATAATGACGAAGCCGGACGAAAAGCCACCCAAGCCATACAAAAGGAATACGGCTGGCGTGTGCGTGATGCCTCACACCTGTACAGCGGACACAAGGACTTGAACGACTACCTATGCCAAAAGTCCAGCCAACCGACAGAGAGGATGCAGCAGCCGAACAAACCAGCGCAGCCGGAGAAGCAAACGCAGTCTGCCAAGCAACCGAAGCAGGAAGAGAAAAACGAACAATCTCCCAGTGAAAAAAGAAAAAGGAGCAGACGGCTGTAGGCAGGAGAATAGGCAAGGCGTACCAACGGCAAGCGGTGTGATTTAGGAGAGCAAGGTTATGTTTCGGTAGACCGAAACCCCTTGCTTTGCCTGACAGCAAAGAAAATTTCTCCCGTTGGTCGCAATTTTAAAGATACCATTCAATAAGCAAAACGTATGACAGAGATAAGGAACAAGTTAGGAGGTCGCCCGGCAAAGAGCCGGATAGACAAACAAAAGAGAGTAGTCAGCACGAAGCTGACTGAACTTCAATATTACGCCATCAAGAAGCGAGCCGGAGAATCCGGTCTACCTGTCAGCGAGTACGTCCGGCAAGCGGTTGTTTCGGCAGAGATAACACCCCGGTTGAACAGGCAGGATGCCGACACTATCCGTAAGCTGGCAGGGGAAGCCAACAACATCAACCAACTGGCACACCGTGCCAATGCTGGAGGGTTCGCACTGGTGGCGGTGGAACTGGTGAAACTGAAAAATAGAATCGTTGAAATCATAAACCAACTTTCGGATGATTGGAAAAATAAAAAAGGGAAGCAGATTTAAGGGTTGTGTAAACTATGTGCTGGGTAAGGAACAGGCAGCCTTACTTCATGCCGAGGGAGTGTTAGCGGAAAGTAGTCGGCACATCATACGCAGTTTCTGTATGCAAACCGAAATGAACCCCGGCTTAAAGAAGCCAGTCGGACACATTGCGCTAAGTTATTCGGCAGTGGATGTGCCAAAGCTGACGGACGAAAAGATGATACAATTGGCGCAGGAATATATGCGTGAAATGAAAATCACCGATACGCAGTACATCATCGTGCGCCACCAAGACAGGGAGCATCCGCACGTGCATATCATATTCAACCGGATAGACAACAACGGAAAAACAATTTCGGATAAAAACGATATGTACCGGAACGAGCAGGTTTGCAAGAAGCTGAAAACCAAACACGGGCTTTACTTTGCAGGTAGAAAGGAACAGGTAAAGCAGCACCGTTTGAAAGAACCGGACAAATCAAAATACGAGATTTACACGGCAGTAAAGAATGAAATCGGCAAATCCCGGAACTGGCAACAGCTACAACGGCAGTTAGCTGAAAAAGGTATTGGCATTCAGTTCAAGTACAAAGGGCAGACGGATGAAGTACAAGGCATTTCCTTTTCCAAAGGTGAATATACGTTCAAGGGGTCGGAGATAGACCGGAATTTCAGCTATTACAAATTAGATAAATATTTCGGTGATGCAGGACTGACTACTGCCGGAAGCAACAGGCAGTCGGTTGGCGAATCCATTCGGGAGCCAGTAGCCATGCCCGGCAAAGCAGATAATTCATTTGTCACAGGTTTGGGCGGTCTGTTTTCCGCTTCATCCTCTCCGGCTGATGAAATACCCGACAACCCTGATTTAAGAAAAAAGAAGAAGAAAAAGAAACGACAATTTAAGTTATAGACGTATGGAAGAGAATTTGATTTTAGAGGGGCTTCTCTCTATGGTTACGGAACTGAAAGAGAAGCAGGAACAGCAGGTTACACCTGCCAGCCGGGAGGAAACGATAAACCGGTTGGATGTTATCGAGCAGCGCATTTTGGAGATACGAAACAAGCCCACTATTCCTGAAAACGCAGTGCAGGAGATTCTAAACCAAATCGGCAGTATCAGGAAAGGGCAGTCTGAAAATCAGAAACAAGACCTTGAAGATATAAAGGGAATGATTGTGACTTCGCACAGGTATTTTAAGGAACGGTTAAAGGTATTATTTCCGGCAGATGCGCAGCAGCCTGAAAAGGCGGAACCCGTTTCACGCTACGATAGAATTCTAAGCCGGATAACTCCGTTCCTGCAACCGAAATTCTTTCTTTTTTCAGCAGGATGTATCGTTTGCCTTGTATCGCTGGCGTTGAACATTCGTTTTGTAGAACGTATGCAGCAGTTACAGGACAATGATATAAAATACCGTTATCTCCTGATGAAAGGAAAAGCAGAAGGAAGCGACATCAATTTGCTGGAAATGAATTTCAGCCGGGAACGAGATAACGCTTTTATCCAAAGCCTGACTGATACGGTGATTGATTTTGAATACCGAAGTCGAAAGCAAGCGGAAGCACTGGAAAGGGCAAGGCTACTGGACGAGCAAGCCAAACATCTAAAGGAACAGGCGAACAAGTTAGGGAAGCCATAAGAAGCAGAAAGCCGGAGCGGTTGATACCCACCACTTCGGCTTGTCTATTTCACTTCTTCTTTTTGGCGCAGTGTTCTTTCTCGAACTTGCGCAGCGTAACAGCATTGAACCATTCCTTAATGAATGCCCGTACATCCGAAGCACGGTAATACACTTTTCCACTAAGGGTAAAGTAAGGCAGTACACCAATGGCACGGTATCGCTGCAAGGTCTTGATACTCACTTTGAAAAGCAGGCACAAGTCCTGATTATCCAACAGGTTGTCATCTTCGGGCAGTACCTTATCGGCAGTATGCAATGCACGCACATCCTTGCAAAGTTCATCCAGCTTATCGAACAGCTTCTGCATCCACTCCTTGAAATCGTAGTTTTCTATATACATTTGCTTCATTTTTCTGATTATACATACTTGTTTGTCAATCGATTGATGAAGCAAAGTTCAGAAAATAGGGTTGAAAAAAGACGGGGAATAGACCATCTACTCCCTGATAAATATTTTATATATAATTGAAAACCAACAGGTAATCATATCTCATAAAAAACCGTTTTCTTTGCTCTTCTGACTAATAGCCATACTTATACGGCTTAAAAAGCCAGTACGTTTATCGGGTTTCCGCTTAAGTACTTCATCTCTTTTTTTGTATATATCCGCAAATTTGAAATTAAATAAAAGTTCAAAACCATTAGCTAACATACTAAAAGGAATATTTTTTCCATCAATACCATTAATGCTGTTTGAATAATAAAGCCCACAAATATTTTCCATAACATCGGTGTAATTAATAACACTCGGATTCAGATATAAAGGAGATTGCCATTTTGTTTCTATATTAATGAAATATTTTGGATATTGCATTTGGCGATATATTAGTTCTAATTCTTTGTTAATCAACAACAATACTTTATCTGAATAAACTATTTTTAAAATATCTCCTTTATTTCCATATGATAGTTCCAAAGATTTTATCATTTCAAATTCTACTTGTGTTATATTGAGCGTACGAATACGTTTTCTATTATCGTTTTCTGTATCTAAATATAAAATTAATGTTTCCATAAATTCTTTATATACATCTTTTAATTCCCCTTCAGAATCCGAGCTACTTTTATACAAAGGATTTGATAATATTGCATATAGTTTGGTGTCAAGAATATCCCACATAGCTAAATGTTTCTTTTGAGATATAATAGTAAGGGGCTAAATTTCAAAACTGAATATACCCCCTTGTCGCTATTATCTTTTCTTTTTTAAGATTTTCTTTTGCTTATTAATTCTAATCTGTCTAAAGCAACAGTGCTTTTAAGTAATCCAAAGGCAACTATCACTTGCTTACCTTGTATCTCTAAGACATTTCCGGTGGCGGTTTGTCCCTTCAATCTAACAATATCTCCTTTTTCGATTATGGTATTTTTCAAGGATTGTTCTTTAGTCAGTTTACCGACCTTCATTGTAGCAGATAAAGTTGCTTCTTTCCCAAGTTCTGAATTACTATTCCCTAAAATCTCTTTTCTTCTATCTTCCCAAAAAATCTTATCACGGGCTATAGACTGTAAAAAACTATCCATATTAATAAAATCTTCTCCTAACTTTGCGGAGGATTCGATAATAATATCTTTCGGTAAACCAATCCGTGTTGCGACCTCAACGGCAAAAGAGCTACCCGGATTACCAATAGAAAGTCTATAAAGGGGTTGCATACGTTCAGCATCGTAAAGCATTGCGCCATTAATAATACCATCAGTCTCATAGGCGAAATGTTTTAAGTTTTGAAAATGTGTAGTGATAACTCCAAAGCTGCCTTTTCGATTAAATCTGTCAAGCAAAGTTTCGGCAATGACGCCACCTATTTGTGGCTCTGTTCCGCTTCCGAATTCATCGATTAAGATTAACGTCTTATTATTGCATTGCTCCACAAAATACTTCATATTTGTAAGGTGTGAAGTATATGTACTAAGACTGTTCTCTATGCTTTGTCCGTCACCTATATCCACAAATATATGGTCAAATATTCCGGTTCGTGAATTTTCATGTACAGGAATAAGTAATCCACATTGTAACATATACTGTAGGAGTGCAACTGTTTTCAGACAAAGAGACTTTCCTCCGGCATTTGCTCCTGAAACGATTAGTAATCTATTTTTTTCGTTTAGAACAATATCTAAAGGATGCGCTTGCTTTCCCTGTTGAAATAGCTGTATGTTCAATAAGGGATGTATAGCTTGTGCCCATTCTACTTGCTGTTTGTTCTCAAAAATCGGTTTAATGCCATTTATACGTACTCCAAATAATGCTTTTGCACGAATAAAATCAATATCTCCCATAAAGTTGTATGAATGGGAAAGGTCTGATAAATGCGGGCGGATAAGGTCTGTAAATTCTATAAGAATTTTCACAACCTCACGACGTTCATCGGCTTCTAATTCTCGAAGTCGGTTGTTGGCTTCTGCAACAGCTTCGGGCTCAATAAATACAGTTTTTCCACTCCCTGAGCCGTCATGTACACGTCCTTTGATTTTTCGTTTATTAGCGGCATCAACAGGGATTACCATATGTCCGCCACGCAAACTGATACTTGCATCTTTTCCTAACAAACCAGCTTTCTGGGCATCACGTATAGCATTTTGCATATTACGTGATACAGCTTTTGTTGCTTCTATCTTATTTCTGCGGATATCTGCAAGCTGACGTGAGGCATTATCTTTAACTTGGTGTGATGATTTATCTAATATAGAGTTTGCCTTATCTATAATTACAGGAAAAATTTTGATATTGTCTGCCATTATAGTTAAAGCAGGGTATTTAAACTCCCCTTTGTCTGTCTTTGCCGCATGCAAATAGTTTACTATATTATTGATTGCTTGCAATGAATTCATTAAGTTTGAAATTTCTTCTTCTGAGAGCCAAGCGGTAACATCATTCTTTATCTTGTGTAAAGAATCACGGACATCCAAAAAATTATCTGTAGGGAAATCCTCTTTATTTCGTATAATCTGCGCAAACTCTCCTGTTTGCTCTAACCATTTTTCAAGAGTGGCAAAGTCTGTTGAGAAACTCATATTTGTTACTTTCTCTTCTCCAAGAGGGCATAAACACTTTTCTATAATATATTGACGAACTGTATCAATTCCAATTCTCTGTTCAAAATTATTCGGGTAAATCATAATCTCAAATATTATTACTATATCAGCTACCAGCCATCAGTAAACTGATAGACCAATATACAGTTGATAAAAAATAAATTAAATAAAACTGAGATTGCCCATATTCCGACAAGGCACTAAACTTCTGATAGACAAGGGATGCCTATTTAGTACCATTGACATCTCAAAGGTTAGAGATGCGAACTCGCAATATGGTATTTACACGGAAGCACAACACATAAATCGTGAACATTTTAAATTATCGGTTGCAAAGGTAAGAATTATATTTGAAATAACTTGGAAAAATACAAAAAATCTTGTATTTCTTATCTCAATCAATATGTTAGATTGTTACTTTGAGATGAAAAACTGACGAAAAGAAAAAGACTAACTATTACTTTTTTTTCGTCAGTTTTATTTTATCCGCACTTCATTTGCATTATCAAGTAACAGATTTACAGCATATTATTTATTAAAAATGCGGAAAGTGTGGAAAATGCACTCATATTACACCACCCACTTATCTCGCATCTCCTTTACAATATCCTCATCATGCAAGTGCGTATAAATATCCTTGATGTCGTTACCTTCTGCGTGCCCCATTATTCGTTCTGCTATCCCGTCACGAATACCTTTCTTTGCAGCAATAGTTCGGAAACTATGCCGTGCCCGGTGAAAGGTCATTGTCTTATCAATCTTCAAATCTGCCATTATATCTTTCAGATAACGGTTTGTCAGCTGATTGGAGATAGGCAAGAAAATTTTTTGGCACGGTTCACCGTTCCCAAGCAGAGCCACCACTATAGGCGATACGATGGGGATTTTGTAAGTCACGCTGGTTTTGGTGCGCTCATTACATAATATAAGGTACGTTTCGCCTGTATCAACCGTTATCGGTTTGATGTCCGAGTAAGTTAGTACAGAGAACTCTGCAAAAGATAAGCTGGTATAGCAGCTAAACAGAAATTCTCTCAATACTTCCTGTTTTCCTTTACTGTATTTTTTCTTATCGTACACAGCTTGTAGTTTTTTGAGTTCTTCCTCTGTAAGCACATCATTGTTTTGAGCCTTGATATTCTTTTTGATTTCAAACTTCTCATAGGGGTTCTTTGCCAGTTTCTCCTTATCGACAGCGATACCAATCAGGAATTTCAGGTTAGAGTGCTTCTTGTAGACGGTAGAAAGGATATTGCCAACTTCCAGTTCGTGATTGTGGAACTGCTGAATAAAGTCCAAAGTAATCTCGCCAAAAGAAAGAGTAGGTTTCCACTCCTTCATGGTATTGATTAGCTTGTAATAGTTGGAAATCGTTCCGGCTGCACGAGATTGTTTTAGCTGCTCTATCTCATTCTCTATGAAAACATAGAAATCCGTATTGCCGTGATGTTTATCTTTCAGGCGTTCCAAGAATTGAGGGATAGGTAATGGAGTGAAAAAATTCTCCATTACAATGGAATCAGCCTTTTGATAAACTTCACTGATAGCTTTGTTGTAGTAATAACAACGAGGTTCAGAACTACGTACCGTATTAGATACTTTATTCCAATGTTTGGGTAGAACCGCTATATTCATACTTATTAAAGTAGAACGGCGGTAAGCAGTGTAGCGCAGACAAACCATTTGTTTGCCTTCTTTGGTTGCGTAATCTTTGCGCAACTCAATCTTAATCGTAGCTTTCATTACAATTCTTGGCTGTTTTACTGTAAAACAATTGTAAAACAAAAGCTGAAAACTATGAAATTTCTTCTTCCAGTCCTTCCACCACAGAGGACGTAAGTAGTTGAAAAACAAAAGGATTAGAAATTTTCATTCTAATCCTTTCTTGCTTTTGGAGGTTCCTGGCGGATTCGAACCGCCGTACACGGTTTTGCAGACCGCTG
>NZ_CAJLKP010000016.1 GCF_905207245.1 uncultured Bacteroides sp.
CTGGCTTGTTTGCCTAATACAGAGGCAGCACGCCTTTCCTGTGAAACAATCTTTGGCACATGCAAAAAATAGCGGTATCCGTGCATCTCAGCATAACTTTTTCATGCAAGCATGAAAGTTCTGCGCTTAATTTGCATTATCTTTGCCTCGGAAAAGAAAACAGTGAATTCAGCAGAAAATATGACTCTTATACAAAAACAGTTTTTCGCACTTGTGCAATCAGGTCTATGGGGCACTACTGCAGATGTTACCTTATTTGATATACAAACTGATTGGCAACAATTGTACCAATCTGCCAAAGCGCAAGCCCTACTGGGGATTGCCTTCGATGGCATGCAAACCCTGCCACAAGAATTGCGCCCTAAACGTGAACTTTACTTAAAGTGGTGCAACACGTTGCTGCAAATAGAAGAGAATAACCATATACTGAATCAGGAAATCGCCAAAGTATTTACACTCTATCGTGCCAACCAGATAGAACCGGTTCTGCTGAAAGGACAAGGAGTAGCACTGAATTACCGGAATCCCCTGCATCGCCAATGCGGGGATATTGATTTATATATAGGCCCCAAAAACTATGAAAAGGCCAATAAACTGTTAAGACAAGAATCGACCAGTGAACACGAAGAGAATCATAAACACACGTGCATACACTGGCACGACGTGGATATAGAGAACCACCGCGTGCTCTCACGGCTCAGTTCTCCTTCCTCCGACCGGAGCTTCCAGCGAGAGATAGCCCGATGGCACGGCACCTCTGCTTGCCGGAATCTGGAAATTGAAGGTTATCCGGTAACCCTCCCTCCCCTATCATTCGATGCAGCCTACGTGCTAATGCACTCTGCATTGCATTTCCTCAATGAAGGAATCGGACTTCGCCAAGTATGCGACTGGGCCAATATACTTCATGCACAGCGAAAAGAGATTGACCTCAAAGAAACTGCCAGGCTCTTGCAGGAATGGGGATTAAGCAAAGCAGCCAAAATCTTCGGAGTGGTAGCTGTCAACTATCTGGGACTTCCCATAGAAGAACTGCCCATACCTTACACCGAGAAAGATATCAAAACCGGTGAATGGCTACTTAGTGATATCTGGCAGGGAGGCAATTTCGGGAAGTTTGACCAAAAGCGCAAACAACGTCCCAAAGGATATTGGCGTGGGAAATGGTATACTTTCACCCGGGCCGGTCAGCGATGCCGGGAATTTGGAGCTTTGGCACCAGCCGAAGCACGTTGGTATCCCCTTATGCTTGCCGCTCACTCCGCTCAGGTGCAATGGAACAAATTGTTGAACAGAATTTAATCAGGAAATATGAAAAATAATAAGTCATTAATCGTCATAGGAAGCCTATTCGTTCTACTATTGGTAGGACTCACCGTTTTATTAATCTCGGAAAAGCAAACCAACAAAGAACTGGTACAAGAGTTTCAACTGGAAAAAGAAGACTTGGAGAACGAGTATACCAACTTTGCACAACAATACGATGAGTTGAAACTGACTGTTTCCAACGACTCCCTGTCTATCTTACTGGAACAGGAACAGACAAAGACCCAACGTTTGTTGGAAGAATTGCGTACCGTAAAAAGCAGCAACGCCAGCGAAATACGCCGCTTGAAAAATGAACTTGCCACCCTGCGTAAAGTCATGATAGGGTATATCAACCAGATAGACTCACTGAACCGGCTCACCGCCCATCAGAAAGAAGTCATTGCCCAAGTTACACAGAAGTATAACGATGCTTCCCGCCAAATCAGCAATCTGTCGGAAGAAAAAAAGAACCTGAACAAAAAAGTGACTCTTGCCGCACAATTGGACGCTACCAATATCAACATACAAGCCGTGAACAAACGGGATAAGATAGCCAAGAAGGTGAAAGACGTAGTGAAGTTCAAGATAGGATTCACCATCGTCAAGAATATCACTGCCGAAACAGGCGAGCGCACTATTTATGTCCGTATCACTAAACCGGACAATGACGTACTGACTAAAAATCCTGCCAATACATTCCCTTATGAAAACCGCGAATTGGGATACTCCATTAAAAAGTATATTGAATACAACGGTGAGGAACAAAACATAACCGTGTACTGGAACGTGGAAGAATACCTGTATGCAGGCACCTACCGGGTGGATCTTTTTGCAGATGGAACACTCATCGGCTCACAATCATTTGCATTGGACTAAAAAAAACTTTAAAATATTTTGAGGTTTCATCGAAAGCCTATACATTTGCATCGTTGTTTATGCAATTATTGTTGCATCACAAACAACTTTTTAATCACCTTAATTAATGTATAGACACGATGAGAAAGTTCTTCTGTTTCATTTGGTTGGTATGTCTGACCTTCTCAGTCGGTGCACAAGAGGTTTTAAGCCTCGATAGTTGCCGTGCATTGGCAATTGCCAATAACAAAGAACTACTGATAAGCCAGGAGAAAATAAACTCTGCGCATTATCAGAGAAAAGCAGCATTTACCAATTACCTCCCCGACATTTCCGCCACCGGTGGATATATGCGTACCCAAAAAGAAATCTCATTGCTGAGCGATGCCCAGAAAGGTGCTTTAGGCTCTATGGGAACCCAAGTGAGCGGTGTAATGCAAAATGGTATACAAGGTATACTGACGCAGCACCCCGAGCTAACACAGAATCCGCAGTTCATGGCGTTGATTCAGGCATTGGGCAACGTTGATGTCGCTACTCCACTGAACGGCTTGGGAAACTCCCTCGTTGACGCATTTCGCACAGATACCCGTAACATGTACGCCGGCGCACTCACACTGACCCAACCTCTGTATATGGGTGGCAAGATACGTGCTTACAACAAAATCACCAAATATGCCGAAGAACTGGCACGCCAGCAGCACGGAAGCGGCTTGCAGGATGTAATCCTCAGCACCGACCAGGCTTACTGGCAGGTGGTATCTCTTGCCAGCAAAAAGAAGTTGGCAGATGGCTACCTCAAACTATTGCAGAAACTGGAAAGTGATGTAGACAAGATGATTGCCGAAGGCGTTGCCACCAAAGCAGACGGTCTTTCGGTGAAAGTAAAAGTGAATGAAGCGGAGATGACATTGACCAAGGTGGAAGACGGATTGAGCCTATCCAGAATGTTGCTATGCCAGTTATGTGGTCTGGATCTCTCCTCTCCCATCACGCTAAAGGATGAACAGGAAGACGACCTTGGTCCCGGTCCGGAAGCGGCTGACGGAATCGATTTAAATACGGTGTATGCCACGCGCCCGGAAGTGCGCAGTCTGGAACTCGCAACCGAAATCTATAAGCAAAAGATAAACGTCACCCGCTCCGAATATATGCCGTCACTAGCTTTGATGGGTAGTTATATGATGACGAACCCTTCCGTCTTCAACGGTTTTGAGAAGAAGTTCAAAGGAATGTGGAACGTGGGGGTCGTGTTGCAAGTGCCCATCTGGCATTGGGGTGAAGGTATGTATAAGGTAAAGGCTGCCAAATCGGAAGCCCGTATCGCTCAATACCAGTTGGACAATGCCAAAGAAAAGATAGAACTCCAAGTCAACCAGTCGGTTTTCAAAGTGAACGAAGCTGCCAAGAAACTGGCTATGGCGGAAAAGAATCTGGAAAAAGCGGACGAGAACCTGCGTTATGCCACCCTCGGATTTGAAGAAGGCGTCATAGCTGCCAGCAACGTGCTTGAGGCGCACACAGCCTGGCTTTCCGCCCAATCGGAAAAGATAGATGCACAGATTGACGTGAAGTTGACCGATATTTATTTGAAGAGGGCATTGGGAGAATTAAAAATTGAAAATTAAAAATTAAAGGGTGAGAGCTCATAAATCATAAATCTGAAATCATAAGATGGATACCAAATCACAAAACAGTAACATGCTACTGGCATTCTTAACGCTGACTGGCGTCATTGCCATCGTAGCCATAGTCGGTTTCTTCATGTTGCGCAAAGGACCGGAAATCGTACAGGGTCAGGCTGAAGTCACGGAATACCGGGTATCGAGCAAAGTGCCGGGACGTATTCTGGAATTTCGTGTGAAGGAGGGACAAAGTGTGCAGGCCGGAGATACACTTGCCATACTGGAAGCTCCGGATGTATTGGCGAAGCTGGAACAGGCACGTGCTGCAGAAGCTGCCGCACAGGCACAGAATGCCAAAGCACTGAAAGGTGCCCGTCACGAACAAGTGCAGGCTGCGTTTGAAATGTGGCAAAAGGCCAAGGCGGGACTTGCCATAGCCGAAAAATCGTACAAGCGTGTGAAGAATCTTGCCGACCAGGGAGTAATGACTGCACAAAAGCTGGACGAAGTTACAGCGCAACGGGATGCTGCCGTGGCTACCGAAAAGGCGGCCAAAGCCCAGTATGATATGGCTAAGAACGGTGCCGAGCGCGAAGACAAGGCCGCTGCCGCCGCTATGGTGGACCGCGCAAAAGGGGCTGTTGCCGAAGTGGAGTCCTACATCAAGGAAACTTACCTGATAGCACAAACTGCGGGAGAAGTTTCAGAAATCTTCCCCAAAGTAGGTGAACTGGTGGGAACGGGCGCACCTATCATGAATATCGCCATCCTGGACGACATGTGGGTGACGTTCAATGTCCGCGAGGATTTATTGCAAGGTTTGACAATGGGTACGGAATTTGAAGCTTTCGTTCCAGCATTGGATAAGAATATCCGGTTGAAAGTGAACTATATGAAGGACCTCGGTACGTATGCTGCATGGAAAGCAACGAAAACAACCGGACAATTCGATCTGAAGACGTTCGAGGTGAAAGCACTGCCACAGGAGAAGGTGGAAGGGCTGCGACCGGGAATGTCGGTGATACTTAAAAAGTGATTAGTTATTAGTGATTAAAGGAATGGGACGAGATAAGAAATACATAGCTTTGTGGAACGTCATGAAACGGGAAGGGCGTCGACTCGTTTCACGACCGCTATACTTGTTTTGCATGGTGATAGCGCCATTGTTCTGCTATGTGTTCTTCACTACGCTGATGGACTCGGGGCTTCCTGTTAATATGCCCGTAGGGGTGGTGGACCAAGACATGACGTCCACTTCACGCCAGTTGGTGCGCAACCTGGATGCTTTTGAACAGACTGCGGTGGTGGCACATTATCCCACCATTAACGAAGCACGCACCGCCATGCAAAAGGGGGAAATTTACGGCTTCTATTATATTCCGCAAGGCACCACTTCTAAGGCGCAATCCCAACGACAGCCAACCGTATCATTCTATACCAACAATACGCTGCTCATTGCCGGTTCCCTGCTCTATAAGGACATGAAGATGATGAGTGAGTTGGCGTCGGGAGCTGCTGCACGCACGAGCCTGTATGCCAAAGGTGCTACCGAGGACCAAGCTATGGCATTTCTGCAACCTATCGTCATTGATACGCATCCACTGAATAATCCGTGGCTGAACTATTCCGTATATCTGTGCAATACTTTTGCGCCGGGCGTACTGATGCTACTGATTTTTATGGTAACCGTTTATTCCATCGGCGTAGAAATAAAAGACCGTACAGCTCGCGAGTGGCTGCGCATGGGGAATAATTCCATCTATATCTCCCTTGCCGGAAAACTGCTGCCGCATACAGCTATCTTTTTCCTGATGGGCATACTGTATAACGTATACCTATACGGTTTCCTGCATTTCCCCTGCAACAGTGGAATCATACCGATGTTGCTTGCCACCCTCTGCCTGGTGCTGGCTTCGCAAGGTATGGGCGTACTCATGATAGGTACGTTGCCTACTCTACGCCTGGGATTGAGTTTTGCATCTCTTTGGGGAGTACTTTCGTTCTCCATGTGCGGACTGTCATTCCCTGCCATGGCCATGCATCCCGTATTGCAAGGATTGGCCAATCTGTTCCCACTGCGCCACTATTTCCTGATTTATGTAGACCAGGCATTGAATGGTTATCCGATGATTTATTCATGGATGAACTATGTGGCATTACTTATTTTCATGATGCTTCCTTTCTTCATCGTTCACCGACTCAAGGAAGCGCTGATTTATTATAAATACGTGCCCTAATGAAACATCTGACGTTCAAACAGAGAGTAGTACAAGGTATCCACGATTTATTCTATATCTGGATACGGGAATTCCGCACAACCTTCCGCGACCAGGGTGTGCTCATCTTCTTTGTGCTTGTTCCGTTGGTATATCCGCTTATTTATGCCTTCATTTATACAAACGAGACAATACGTGAAGTACCTGCCGTGGTAGTGGACAACTCCCGCAGTGCATTAAGCCGAGAATATCTGCGCAAAGTGGACGCCAGCCCGGAGGTAAAGATTGTGGCCTATTGCGCGGACATGGAAGAAGCCAAGCTAATGCTGAAAGACCGTCTGGCTTATGGCATCATCTATATACCTGCTGAGTTCAGTAATGACATTGCCCAGGGGAAGCAGACACAGGTCAGCCTGTTCTGTGATATGAGCGGGCTGCTCTATTATAAATCGCTGCTGAACACCAATACCAGCGTATCCCTGGATATGAATGCCGACATAAAAATACAACGTGCAGGCAATAGCACCGACCGTCAAGATGAAATCACCGCATATCCGATAAGATATGAAGATGTTACTCTTTTCAACCCGACAAACGGCTTTGCCGCCTTCCTTATACCTGCTGTATTGATATTGATTATTCAGCAAACTTTATTGCTCGGTATCGGACTCTCCGCCGGGACAGCACGCGAAAATAACCGTTTCAAGGATCTGGTGCCCATCAACCGACATTACAACGGTACGCTACGTATTGTCTTCGGCAAAGGTTTGAGCTACTTTATGGTATATGCTCTTGTGTCAGTCTATGTGCTTTGTGTAGTGCCACGTTTGTTCAACCTCATTCAGATAGGACAACCCGGAGTACTGACTCTTTTCCTGCTCCCCTACCTGGCCGCCTGCATCTTCTTTGCCATGACAGCCTCGATTGCCATACGCAACCGGGAGACGTGTATGCTGATATTCGTATTCACATCCGTACCTTTATTGTTCCTCTCAGGTATTTCCTGGCCGGGGGCGGCCATGCCGGATTTCTGGAGATATTTTTCGTATATCTTTCCGTCAACTTTCGGTATCAATGGCTTTGTACGCATCAACAGCATGGGGGCCAGTCTCAACGAGGTGGCTTTTGAATACAGGGCCTTATGGATACTGACAGGTGTTTATTTCCTGACAACCTGCTGGGTATATCGCTGGCAAATCATTCAGAGCCGCAAGCATGTGATTGAGAAATATAAGGAATACAAAAGGAAAGACTAGGGACGATGGCGATTTGATTCTTTCCTGAGCGGATTTGAATCAGTTGACGAAGGAACGAGTTGACAAGGAGACAAGGTTCCATGCGGCGTAGAAGCATTGCGCAGCCCCTTGTCTCCTTGTCAACTCGTTCCCTTGTCAACTGAATTTCCTTCCTTTCTGTACGATTATGGGCATAGCCACCCAAACCCAATTATCGAATATGTTTCTTAATTAATGGATACAGAATTTCGGCATAGCGCATAAAGCCCAAATCTGTGAAGTGGACGCCATCGACGGTTGCTTCGCCATCATGGCCGATGATATCTTTAGAAGGAAGAAAGTAGATATTCTTATCACCTTGCTTCTTCAGTGACTGAAAAATTGCTGCAATTGTTTCATTCTTGCGCTTCACTTCCTGCGCAACTCCTTTATTGAAACGGGAGTGAGGAAAAATAGGATCTTCCACAAAAAGGATGGGAGTATCGGGGTGCTTGGCACGAACAATAGAATAGAATTTCTCCGCACGCTCTTTCATCTGTTCCACCGTAGCGTTAGGCAAAAAGTCCAGGATGAACATAGCAGCATCAACGGAAGCTATCACTTCAGCAATTTCCAAATCGAGCAAAGCATTGCCACTAAAACCTAAATTGATACATTCACGATTAAGCCAGCGTTCCAGAATATTGGTATGAGCCATACCGGGGCGGGATGCACAGCCGCCTTGCAAAATACTGGTTCCATAGAAAACTACCGGTTTCTTACGTATCGGCAAGTCAACAGCCGGCTGTTCAATCATTGAAAGACTATCTACTCCGATAGCCAGTGAAGTGACTCCGTCATACAAAGAGAGATACAGAAGATATTCACGTTCTTCGGGGGTCATGTTCTTTACAATCGTAGCTTCGTTGATTTTTCCTTGCGGACGTCCACTGCCGGCAAATGCCCACTTACCATCTTGCAGGCAGTAAAGATCGAGTCCCTTGATACCTGTAGGAGTCATGTGGTTCATACTCGTATTATTCCGGACTTCCCACTTTGCCGCAATGCAAGTGGAGTTGGAGCGGAAACGCAAGGCAAGTCCGGCACTGTTCCGCCCTAAATTCCAGAGAGGTTTACGGGAAATGTGTTCTAAAGAATCCGGGAGGCGTTCATAACGGGTAAGTGTGGCATCTGTAGCTTTGCCTAAAAGAGGAAAAGCAGAAGCATCGTGATAGAGGATTTGGGCATTGGCTGACATGGTCAGCAACAGGCCTGCGATAAAAAGTCTGATTCTCATGATTAGTAGATATTAAGATAAGCCAAAGGTACACTGAAAAATAATAAATTTTACCGGTTTTACATCAATTAACCAACCAAAGACTGCTCCTTTACGAAAGATTCGTAACTTTGAGCAAAAAACTATATATTATGAAACGACTCAATTTCTTACTCAGCAGTTTGCTACTATGCATATGCTGCACTATTCAAGCTAAAAACAAAGTGATAGAACAGCCTCCGTTCATCGTAAGCAGCACCACTTCTATCGAAGTCAGCAAAGTAGAGATTAGCGATACAGCTACCATCCTGCACATCTACGCCAAATACCGGCCTAAGAACTGGATAAAGATTGCCGCAGGGAGTTATCTGAAAGACAATAACGGGGAAACTTATCCATTACGTTCGGGCATAGGCATCACACCGGACAAAGAATTCTGGATGCCGGAATCGGGCGAAGCGGAATTTCAATTAGTATTTCCTCCCCTCCCCGCCTCGGTTACCTCCGTAGACTTTACCGAAGGAGCCGACATAGAAAACGGTTTCAGCATTTGGGGGATACAACTGAAAGGCAAGAACCTGCCGAAACTTATACTGCCCAAAGAAGCCGTTGTACATAAGGTGGATATGAAAGCTGAATTACCTGAACCGGTCGTCGGATACGATAAAGCCATTCTGAAAGGTAAGTTGCTGGACTTTTACCCGGGCATGTCGTCGCCAATCACACTAGTTGCATGGGAAAGTGCCAAAGGTGACCTGTCGGAAATCCTGATAGATATTCAGTCGGATGGAAGTTTCAGCAAAGAAGTGCCATTGACAAGCAGCACGCCATGTACGATATATATGTCCGGTAGCAGTCCGCTCCAGATTTTCATGGAGCCGGGACAAACTACAGAAGTATACATTAATATGCGTGAAATCTCTCGACGCAGTTCCAAATTCCACAAAGAGGGAAAACCTTACGGAGAAATCATATATATAAATGGTCCGTTGGCTGCCATAGCGCAAGAATTAAACCGGGATATGCCCGATACGAACATACAACAGAAAGTGTATAAGAATATAAAGGAGCTTGCCGGAATAGGTATAGATGCATATAAAGAACGTATACTTAAAATTTCTGAGGAAGTGCAAACAGAAATAGACAAACTCTCCTGTAGTCCGGCAACACGCCAGTTGCTCACGAGCAACAACAAACTGTCTACCATCGGATTATTACGTTCAGCAGCTAATTCACTGACATCGGCTGCCATTGAAGCCAATCAGTTGAAACGGGAAGAAGCACAAAAGTACTATCTGGAACTTGCCAGACAAGTACCCGACAACTATATTCCCAATGCTGATTTTGCACTACTGAATATTCCGCAAACAACCTTGTCCAGCCAATACGTAAACGTCATTGCAGCCTATTACAGCCGAAGTGAAGACTTTGCCAAAGCATGGGGAACCGACAGCGGCATCTTCTTTGATATTGCCCGAACCATTCCTATCTACCGGGGTATCAAGGACTTCACGCCGATAACCGAAGAGCAAAAGGCATCTCTTGCTACCCTGCCCACCGCCTACCGTGATATGGTGATTGCTGCCAACAATGAATTACTGGCAAGAATTGAAGCCAATAAGAAAAAGACGGGCTTCACCGTTAATGAAGCCGGAGAGGTCAGCGACGAGGATCTTTTCGCCTCCATCATCAGCAAATTCAGTGGCAAAGTGCTATTGGTTGATTTCTGGGCTACCTGGTGCGGTCCGTGCCGCATGGCCAACAAAGAAATGATACCTATGAAAGAAGAGCTGAAAGACAAAGATATCGTGTATCTGTACATCACCGGTGAAACTTCTCCGTTGAAGACCTGGGAGAATATGATTCCTGATATTCATGGTGAACACTACCGCGTAACGGCCGCTCAATGGAACTATCTGGGTAAGAGTTTCAATATTTCAGGTGTTCCCACCTATCTTATTATAGACCGCGAAGGAAATATAAAATACAGGCAAGTAGGTTTCCCAGGTGTGAACACCATGAAAGAGGAACTTCTAAAGGTTGCCGGTAAATAAGAAAAGATAGCAAACCTGCACAAGGTGAAGTTGATAAAGACACTGCCCATCATTTTCGTGGAAATGATGGGCAGTTGCATTTAGTTTATTTCTTATCCGGTTCCACTTGCCACTCTTTGGCTCCCTGTTCCTTCAATTTACTTGTAATTGCCTTAGCTTTATCCATAGCCTCTTTTTCTTCTTCGGGACTTGCATAGGCAAACTTATAGCCTTTCACAACATTCCACTCGCCACGGGTAAAATCGGGAAACTCTACAGCAGCACAATTGTTATCCATAGAAAGCTCACCCAGTTCGGCCAGGCAGCACCATTCAGCCAAGTCATACACATCCAAATCTAAAGGCAAGCCATTCTGCAGACAATACACCAACCGGCTATCCATAATGAAGTCCATACCTCCATGACCTCCTACTTCCTTAGCCAACTCACCATATTTCTTCAATATCGGATGTTGGAATTTATCTACAAGCGCCTGCATTTCTTCCTTCGGCAGGAAACTATGCGTATTCAGATTATCAACTTGCGGTTCTACACCCGAAGCAGCCAGTTGCTTGGAGTCGAGCGCGTAGCCCTCAATCGGGTACTTATTTGCAAATCCTTTGGTACCGGTAAGCTGATATAAACGGTTATAGGGCTGCGGTGTCATCACATTATGTTGTATTTCAATAACCTTTCCGTTAGCAGTACGAATCAAAGTGGTAGTATGATCACCATTACGGAAATCATCACATGCCTCTCCGGTTCTCTTTTCTACCAGGTCTTTACCTACAACGGACTTCGTATCCATAGCCACCAGTGTCACCATACGGTCGCCACGATGAATATCAAACGCTTGTGCTACAGGGCCAAGACCATGCGTAGCATATACATCTCCACGATGCTTTTTATTGTAATCCAGACGCCAGCCCAACTTATCATTCTCACCATCTTTCCAGTAATGATCCCAGAATGGGCTCAGTTCGTGGATATAAGCCCCCTGTCCGCGAATGATTTCACCAAATACGCCTTGCTGGGCCATATTCAGCGTATTCATTTCAAACCAGTCATAGCAGCAATTTTCCAGTATCATGCAGTGCTTGCGGGTCTTTTCACTCATATTAATCAGGTCCCAGCACTCCTGAAGATTCATAGCAGAAGGCACCTCTATCGCCACGTGCTTTCCATTTTCCATGGCACACATAGCTACGGGGAAGTGATGCAGCCAATCGGTAGCAACATAAACAAGATCTATATCATCACGTTTGCAAAGTTCTTCATATCCTTTTTCTCCGGAATAAACGGCAGCCTTAGGCAAGGATGCTTTCTCCAGATACTTCTGGCAATTCTCTGCGCGCGATTGCTCATAATCGCAAAGAGCCACAATCTGCGTACCGGGAATGTGAGTGAAGCGTTCCACAGCTCCGGGACCACGCATACCCAAACCAACGAACCCTACACGAACTACTTCTATCTTCGGAGTAGTCAGCCCGATTACACTTTGCTGCCCTGCCGGACGCTCAGGAGTTTTCACTACAATGGTTCCATTCTTCCACTCCCACTGAGTTCCCTTATCATTAGTCTGCACAGTAGAATTCTGAGAAGTGCATGCACACAAAGCGACACACATACCCAATAACAATGATTTCAAAATTCTCATAACTATTAAATTTAAAGTAATTAAGTTTGTATTGTATTCTAATATATAAGACTACAAAAATACATCACTGTGGGAATAAATGCCACATACGCTACAATAGTTTAGATTAATTAACTCACTGCCCGTTGCTTTATTACGAACTTTTCGTAGCTTTGCATTGAATTCATTTTAATACTTTATTTCCATGGAAAAATTAACAATACAAGAAGAAGAAGTAATGATCTACATCTGGGAACTGGGTAGTTGCTTCGTAAAAGACATTGTTGCCAAATATCCCAAACCGGCACCTCCTTACACAACCGTAGCGTCCATCGTTAAAAACCTGGAACGCAAAAAGTATGTCACAGCCGCCCGTGTGGGCAATACGTATCAATACACACCCGCCATTCGGGAAAGCGAATACAAACGCACTTTCATGAGCGGCTTTGTGCATAACTATTTTGAGAATTCATACAAGGAAATGGTTTCGTTCTTCGCCAAAGAGCAAAAGATTTCGACCAATGACCTGAAAGATATTATTGAAATGATTGAAAAAGGGAAAGAGTGAAGATTTATGATTTTTGATTTATGATTTATATCATCCGGAATAAGGAAGAACTTTTCATAAATCAAGAAATACATAATTCATAAATTATAAATCACAAATTTATATGTTGGCCTATTTTCTAAAAATCAACGTAGCCATTGCGCTGTTTTATGCGTTCTACCGGCTGTTTTTCTATAAAGACACGTTCTTCACGTGGCGCAGGGTAGCATTACTCTGTTTCTTTGCCGTATCCGCCGTCTATCCACTGCTGAATATACAAGCATGGATTACGGAGCAGGAACCTATGGTAGCAATGGCAGATTTGTATGCCGACATCGTTTTGCCGGAACTCACCTTTACACCGGAACAAGCCACTTTCGACTGGAAAACGCTTTTGCTCCAAACGGCAGGTTTCATCTATTGGGGAGTAGTAATCATATTGGCTATCCGTCTCCTCATACAACTTGCAGGCATTATCCGACTGACTTTCCGTTGTCGAAAAACACGAATTGAAAATGCCAATGTACATCTGCTCAAACAAGCGGGCGGACCTTTCTCTTTCTTTCACTGGATATTCATTCATCCGGATTCGCACACCAAAGATGAACTAAGCGAAATATTAATTCACGAACAAACCCATGCCAATCAATGGCATTCCATCGATGTACTTGTCAGTGAAAGCGTATGCGTATTCTGCTGGTTCAATCCTTTTGCCTGGCTCATGAAACGGGAAATCCGCACCAATCTGGAATATCTGGCGGACAACCGTGTATTGGAAACCGGGCATGATTCCAAAGCCTATCAGTATCATCTGTTAGGATTATCCCATCATAAGGCTGCAGCAACTATCTATAACAGTTTTAATGTATTACCCTTAAAAAAACGCATCAAAATGATGAACAAAAAGAGAACCCGAGAAATAGGGAGAACTAAGTATCTTATGTTCCTCCCCTTGGCAGCCTTACTAATGATTATCAGCAACATCGAAGCTGTGGCACGCACCACGAAAGAAGTTGCCAGAGATGTCATAGAGGCTGTGGAAGATAATCTGACGACGGATACAACGGCGCCGGATATGGAAGTTGCTACTGAAACGGCACCGCTGGAAACACCGGCACCGCAACAGGATAAAGACAAACTTGTGAGCTACAAAGGAGTAGTAGTGGATAAAGACGGAAAAGCAGTGGAAGGCGCTGAGTTTTTCGTTGATGGAGACCACAAACTACCACAAGGCCAATCGTATGTCACGGGAAAGAACGGTAATTTTTCTTTCAAAGCATTCGAGAATGCTAAAATGATAGTAATTTGGAAAAAAGATGGGAAAATGATGGGAGTACCCGTCACTGTCAACAAAGAAGACAACTCCAACATGAAGATCGTCATGAATAGGGAATGGCAAAATCCGCCTGTCGATGATCCTGATAATCCAGTATTTGAAGTAGTGGAACAAATGCCTGAATTTCCGGATGGTGGAATGTCCGGCCTGATGCAATTTTTATCGAAAAACATCAGATATCCGGTAAATGCACAGAAGAATAATACGCAAGGACGCGTTACGGTACAATTTATTGTAAATGCAGACGGAAGCGTCTCCAACATAGGGATTATCCGTGGAGTAGACCCGGAATTGGATGGTGAAGCGGTACGCGTTATCAGCACAATGCCAAATTGGAAACCGGGTATGCAAAAAGGAAAAGCTGTACGGGTGAAATATACAGTTCCTGTTATGTTCCGCTTATCGGATGATGGTCAAAAAGAGGAGTATAAGCCTGTACCTAAAATTGATGAAACCGTTGTCGTGGGATATGTTCCCAAACAAACCCCTGCAGAGGAAGATCCGATTTTTGAGGTGGTTGAAAATATGCCTGAATTTCCCGGTGGTATGGGAGGGCTGATGCAATATCTGTCTAAGAATATCAAATATCCGGTAGAGGCACAAAAAGCAGGAATCCAAGGACGAGTTATAATGCAAGTCATTATTGATAAAAACGGTAATGTAACCAATCCTAAAGTTACCCAACCCGTAGACCCCTTATTGGATACAGAAGCGATTCGCGTCACCACAAGTATGCCTAAATGGAAACCCGGTACACAAAGAGGAATGCCGGTCAATGTAAAATATACATTCCCTATCGTATTCAGATTGCAATAAAACAATCTTATTTTAACATTAATTCTCTCTCACATTAAAGATTATCTGCAATGTCCTACTCCTGATTTTTAACAGCTCAATCAGGAGTAGGATGCGGATAACCATTAACAATCCATGCCATGAACAAACTAATCTGCATATTTCCTTTCTTACTCATAATCAATACAATCCATGCGCAAGAAGGCAAAAGAGAATATCTACAAAAGGTACTCGCTAATCTTGAGAAAATAGAGTCGGCAAGCTACACGAGTTTTAATGAATCCTGGCAGCCTGGTGATACAGTTCCAATATTCACTAATTCTGATTATACCAATGAATACAATAATCCGAGTGATAGCACCATTGGAGCAAGTTATGCTTCTTTCGAAACGAAAGACATGGAAAAAATGACCTTTTGCTATGACGGTCATAAAAGAGTGCTGGTGTATGATGAGCACAAAGCAATCGTGGAAGACAACTTCACCGCCCGACCGCTTCCTTTCAGACCATTGAGTGGTCCTTTTTATAACTATACAAAAAACATAATAAAATATGCCCTGCAAACAAAGGATAATATAACCGTTGATTTACAAGATAAAGGTAATGATTATTTTTTCAGATTAGTTATTGAAGAAGATACGCAAGTGGAATTTTTCGGAAAAGCCTGCCACATGCCGAAACCACCATTTTATGTAGAACCGACCTCAATCTATGAGCTATGGATACGTAAGTCGGACAATTTACCTTATAAAGCACGGAGAGAAATGTCGCATGATATATCAGTTACGACTATTACATCTGTAGAATTCAACAAGTTGTCCATTAATGATTTCAATGTATCTGATTATTACCCAAAGGGGTATACTGTTGAACCATACAGCTATGGCAACAAAAAAGCCGCCTCAGCCCCCGAACTTACAGGCAAGCAAGCTCCGGAATGGACTTTAAACGACTCCAATGGCAATCTGGTATCACTTGCCAACTTAAAAAGTAAAGTGTTGCTAATCAACTTTACCGGGATAGGTTGTGGTGCCTGTCAGGCTGCCGTTCCTTTTCTGAAAGAATTGAAAGGCAAATTCAGTAATGAAGATTTCGACCTTATAGCAATAGAAGGCTGGAGCCGGAAGGAACATTCCATTCAAGTTTATGCAAATAATAAAAAACTCAATTACACTATTCTGAATGCAAACGACCAAGTAATCAAAGACTATCAAACAGGGAATGCAGCCCCCTTCTTCTTCATACTGGACGAACATCACATTATCAGAAAAGTTATCAGGGGTTATGGCAATGAAAGAACAGACAAAGAAATTATGGATGCTATAACGGAATTATTATAGAAACATACCCCAATAAAAAAACAGTAGATTGAGCTATCCATACTCAGTCTACTGTTTCTTTTATAAATCATAAGAGATACTTCTTATTTTTGCATCTTCACCACTTCCGTCGGTGCCATTTCCACATTCCGCTTATCTACCTGGCGAACTACACTTGCTGCTAATTGCAGGAAAGCACGTCCTGTCACAGTATTCTCGTCAAGCGCTACCGGTGTCCCTTTGTCTCCACTTTCGCAGATGCTTTGTACAATAGGAATTTGCCCCAATAAAGGTACATTCATTTCCTCTGCCAGCTTCTTGGCGCCTTCCTTACCGAAAATATAGTATTTATTTTCCGGTAGTTCGGCAGGCGTAAACCAAGCCATATTCTCTACCAAACCGAGAATAGGTACATTTACCTTTTCATTGACAAACATATTGATACCTTTGCGGGCATCGGCCAATGCTACGGCTTGCGGAGTACTGACTACGATGGCCCCTGTCAAAGCGAGCGTCTGAACCACTGTCAGGTGAATATCGCTTGTACCGGGAGGCAGGTCGATAAGGAAATAATCAAGGTCGCCCCAATTCGCATCCGCTATCAGTTGCTTCAAGGCATTACTTGCCATGCCGCCACGCCACAGGGTAGCCTGGTCAGGGTCTACAAAAAAGCCGATAGAGAGCAGTTTGATACCATATTTCTCAACAGGTATAATCAAATCACGACCACCTATATTCTCTGCATAAGGGCGTGCATCTTCCACCTGGAACATCTTCGGCATAGAAGGACCGAAAATATCAGCATCGAGCAGACCAACCTTATAACCCAGCTTTGCCAAAGACACCGCAAGATTGGCAGATACCGTCGATTTACCCACACCTCCTTTACCGGAAGAAATTCCAATAATATTCTTCACTTGCGGCAGCAACTTGCCCGGTTCGGAGCGTGCAGCCTGCTTGCTCTCCGTAGCGATGGAAACTTCAATCTCCTTAGATACATACGTGTGAATAGCCGCTTCTGCCGCCTTTACCACAGATTTCATAAAAGGGTCGGTCGGCTTCTCGAATATCAGTGAGAAACTAACCTTCATTCCATCAATACGTAAATTATCGGCAACCATCTCCGCCTCTACGAGGTTCTTTCCGGTACCGGGGTATCGCACTGTTGCCAGTGCATCTAAAATCAGTTTAGGATAAAGTGTCATAATCTAAAATGGTTATTTTGAAGTTTGCAGTCCGCTCCGCTTGCTGCGGTTGTAACTGCGATACTCATCTAACTCTATTTCCACATCGGGTTCATGCAGTTCGCCTTCTTCGGGCAGATGAAACTTGATATACTTGATGTTCAGTCCGCGCTCCAACCACTGTTGTTCATAATAAGTCTTGATACTGAGAATATCATCGGCCATGCCGGAGTGATACAGGTCTTCTGTCATCACATCCACCGGAAGGTGATTCTCCTCAATCATGTAGCGGGTATAAGTGAACATGAAATTACTATCTGTCTTGAGATGGATGATGCCATCCGGTTTCAGAAATTTGCGATAACGCTCCATGAAATAGGTGGAGGTCAGACGCTTGGTTGCTTTCTTCATCTGCGGGTCGGAGAAGGTCAGCCATATTTCGCTTACCTCATTCTCTGCAAAGAAACGGTCGATAATTTCGATGTTCGTACGCAGGAAAGCGACATTCTTCATGCCCGCCTGCATCGACTCCGTAGCACCCGACCACATACGGGCCCCCTTGATGTCTACACCGATAAAATTCTTTTCGGGAAATAGCTTTCCCAAGCCTACGGTGTATTCACCACGTCCGCAACCTAATTCCAAAACAATGGGACGGTCATTCCCGAAGAATGACCCGTTCCATTTTCCTTTCATCTCAAAAGGCACGTCATCTACTGCCGAATAGGGGTATTCGAACACATGCGGATAACTTGCCATGTCGGCAAACTTCGCTAACTTACCTTTACTCATGCGTTATTCCACAATGGTTACCCAGCCGTGCGTATCAGGCTCGTCACCATATTGGATTCCACGCAGCTTGTTGTACAACTTAGTGCAGATAGGTCCCGGTTTACCGTCCTTGGCTATCACATAAGAATGTTCGTTTTCAGGATCATCTATGCGCTCAATCGGACTAATCACCGCAGCCGTACCACATGCACCAGCTTCCTCGAACGTAGTAAGTTCCTCTTCTGCAATCGGACGACGTTCCACCTTCATTCCCATATCTTCGGCCAACTGCATCAAGCTCTTGTTTGTGATAGAAGGCAGGATGGAAGTGGACAGAGGAGTGATATATGTATTATCCTTGATTCCGAAGAAGTTGGCAGCACCACATTCGTCGATATATTTCTTCTCCTTAGCATCCAGATAAAATTCTGCGGAATAACCGGCAGCATGAGCTTCCTGACTGGCACGCAAACTGGCTGCATAATTACCGCCAACCTTATAAATACCAGTTCCAAGCGGAGCAGCACGGTCGTACTTACGTGTGATAACATAAGGAGTAGCAGCAAAGCCACCTTTAAAGTATGGGCCTACCGGAGTTACGAATATCAGGAACATATATTCATTGGAGGGACGTACACCTACCTGTGCTCCGGTTCCAATCAGCAACGGACGGATATAAAGGGAAGCACCGCTCTCGTAAGGCGGGATAAAGCGTTCGTTCATTTTCACCGCTGTCAGCACAGCCTCTTTAAAACGTTCTGTCGGCAGTTCTGCCATCATGATACCACGACACGTAGACTGCAAGCGGGCAGCATTCTCTTCCAAACGGAAGATACGTACCTTACCATCTTTGCCACGGAATGCCTTTAAGCCTTCAAACGCTTCCTGTCCATAATGCAGACAGGTAGCTGCCATGTGCAGATTGATAAGTTCGCTACTGCTGATTTCAAGTTTTCCCCACTCACCTTCGCGGAAATTAATTCTCACATTGTAATCTGTCTTCATGTATCCGAATGACAGATTAGACCAATCTATTTCTTTCATATCTCAAAGTATTAGTAATCTCATTACGTACATTCTGCAACAAATTTAGTCTTTATTCTTCACTTTCCCGCTTCTCCGACAGTAATTTTTCGATTTCCTTGTCAGCTTTGGTCAATTTATCGCTGCAAAATGCAATAATCTCATTCGCTTCCTTTATTTTTTCGGCAAGCGCATCAATTTCCAACTCATTATTGTCTATTTGGCGGACAATCTTCTCCAAGCGCTCCATGGCTTGGGAATAAGTTTCTTTTTTCTTCGGAGTAGGCATAAGAATATTTTTGATTTACGATTTATGATTTATGATTGAGGTTGCTTCGCCCCGGTAAAAGCGGGTGAGTATTTCATCATTCTCATTCAGAGAAGCGGCATCTTTCACTGCTTTTCCATCTTTCAGAGTGATGCTATAGCCACGGGCAAGCATCTTTTCGGGCGAAGCATCAATCAGGCGTTGCTGCAACAGTTCCAGACGATGACGTTGACGCGAAAGGGAAGACGTAACTGCCTGAGAAATATCTCTCCGGGCAGTCAGCAGAGTCAACTTAGCATCAGAGATGCGGCGTACAACGGCAGAAGGAATACGATTCCTGTATAAATTCAATTTACGATGCTCTTCCGTCAGACGGGAAAGAACACTCTCGTGCAAACGGCTGGCAAGAGTTTCCAGTCCATCGGCAGCAAGGTCCATACAGTCAATGAAGTATTCGGCAGCGGCTGTCGGGGTTTTCACACGGGTATGTGCCACGGAGTCGAGCACCGTATCATCTCTTTCATGCCCTATTCCGGTGATAACAGGCAACGGAAATTGTGCACAAGCGGCGGCAAGCAGATAAGTATCGAAACCGGAAAGATCGGAAGCAGCCCCACCCCCACGGATGATAACCACGGCATCAAATTCATCCTGACGGTTAAGAATCAAATCCAAGGCTGCCAATACGGACTCTTCCACACGGTCGCCTTGCATCAAAGCAGGGAATAGCTCCGTATAGAAGAAAAAGCCACGGGGATTATTCTGCAACTGATGGCAGAAATCGCCATAACCGGCGGCCGTAGGGGAAGAAATGACAGCAATACGTTGCGGTAAATCGGGCATCTCCAACTCTTTATTCAGAGTAAGCACACCTTCTTCTTCCAACTGTTTCAAAATCTCCCGACGACGGCGTGCCATATCGCCCAGGGTATAGGTAGGGTCAATATCCTGCACCGTGAGGCTATAGCCGTAAAGTTCATGGAAACTGACAGAAACTTGCACCAGCACCTTGATACCGGAAACAAATGCTTGTCCTGTAGCCTCTTCAAAATAAGGTTTCAACAGCCGATAAACATTCGACCAGATCGTACCCCGCGCCTTCGCAACCAAACCATTGCTACGGGGATCTTTCTGAATAAATTCCAGGTAGCAATGCCCAGTACTATTCGTTCGTACATCACTCAACTCTGCCTGTACCCAATATTCATCAGGCAGGCATTGTTCGAGGCTACGACGCACCAAGGCATTAAGTTCTAAGAGAGATAAAGTTTCCATTATATAGGGTTATGAATCAGTTACGAGCTACAGGCTACAAGCTACAAGTGCCTTTCGGAGCATAGCGCAGCTACTTGTAGCTTGTAGCCTGTAGCTCGTAACTTTATTCGTTTCTGAGCAGTTATGAATCTCACCACTGATTCGTCTTAATTCTTTGACTTATAATCATTATATGCCTTCCACATATCAGGCACTCCATATCCGTAAATATTATCCGGGAAAGCCGCACGATCACCAGCCTGGCGTACAAGTTCCACCAGTTCTTTAGCCGTCAGCTTCGGGCAAGCCTGCCACAAGCAAGCCACCATGCCACACATGATGGGAGAAGAGAAAGAAGTTCCATTTGCCCGTCCCTGATTTCCATCCGTACGGATCACATCAGAACCGGCGCCAACAGCCACAACATCCGGCTTCACACGGCCATCAGCCGTATTACCGATAGAAGAGAAGGGAGCCAGCACAGCCTTCTTATCAACAGCACCCACTGTCAGTACATTGTCAGCATCTCCCGGAGGGGTTATCTTCTTCCAGGAACCCATACCCGAATTTCCGGCACTGCACACCAATACCATTCCCTTATCTGCAATAAGCGAAGCCTGACGCGACATCAACGCATGATGCCCGTCCAAGTCACGGTATTTATAATTCTTCGATTTATCGTCAAACGCATAGTATCCTAAAGAGGTGTTCAGCACATCCACTCCCACGCTATCAGCAAATTCAACGGCAGCGGCCCAATAGTCCTGTTCTACCAGATGCTCGGAATATTCATCTTCACTGCGGAGCAACCAGAAGGAAGCTTCGGGAGCCGTACCTGTCATAATACCAGGTTGGTTCATACCCATGCAGGAAAGCACTGACAAGCCATGACTGCTCTCGGCAAAGATATCAGCTTGAGGATTCACAAAATCTTTCGTACCGAGAATACGGATATTCTGCATAGCAGTAATCTTATCCACGTTATGGAAGCCGGCATCGATAACCGCAATCGTCATACCCTGCCCTTTGAATCCGGCTTCGTGGAGCTTATCGCCGTTGCTCAACTGAATTTGAGTAATGGCACGCCCGTAAATACTATCCGGGTGCATTGTCGGTTGATTGATTACAGAATCCCGTTCCGTCGCCATCGACGGTTTGTCGGCACCGGGAGAAATCCAGACCTTTTCCCTGGAAAGGACAAAAGGCAATGCTGCGATTCGGTCAATCAGAGTAGTATCGTTGCAAGATACCGTTACGAAATTATTCCATTTCCCGGTCACTACGATAGTAACTCCTTGCTGGCGGATCTCATCAATATATTTACGACAAACCGGAAGGTCGGTAGAGTCAATGGGAAGATTCTGTTTCTTGCGGCGTTCAATTGCTTTTTCAGACAGGAACTTTTCCGGCCGTTTCAGCGAATACTCTGTGGCAGCCTTGTCTTTCAGGCTGATGCGATACTTCAATGTATCTTGCTGTGCCGATACCCCTGTTGCAAACACGGCAATGGCTAAAAGGGAAAACAATTTTCTCATGCTATTATTTAATTACTTATTTATTTTCTAAAATAACCAGCCCGATGCCGCGTTGTGAAGCAATGAAAGAGCCCCCTACTACTCGCCTTCCAATATAGAATACGGCTGACTGACCGGGTGCTATCGCTGATGCTTCGGACAAGAAATGTACAAACAGCCATCCGTCTTCCAACCTTTTCACCGTGCAGGGAATCGGCTTGCTACGATAACGGATACGCACCGCCAAGTCAGGAGCCGAGAAGAATTCCTGTTCATCGATGATGTTATCCTGTTCGGCCAGCATATATTCGGTCTGTAGTTGTTCGGCATCACCCAGCATCACTGTATTTTTCTGCGGATTTATCTTCAACACATAAGCCGGTTTGCCCAAAGCTATTTCCAGGCCTTTCCGCTGTCCGATGGTATAATAAGGAAAACCTTTATGTTCGCCCAACTTCACCCCTTCGGAATTGACAAACCATCCGGGACCAATTTCACGGTCTATTTCAGGAGAATGTTCGCGCAGGAAGTCCCGGTAATCACCCTTGATGAAACATACCTCCATGCTCTCTCCTTCTTCCGCCTTCAACTGATAACCTTTCTCGCGCAAATACTCCCGTACTTGCAACTTAGTATAAGTGCCCAGCGGAAAAAGGCAACGTCTCAGCACATCCTGCCTCAGTCGCCAAAGGAAATAAGACTGGTCTTTCTTATCGTCATCTCCGGCCACTATATATATATTCCCATTCTTTTCTTCCAGACGGCTATAATGCCCGGTAGAAATAAATGCGCAGCCAAGCTTATCCGCCCATTCAGTGAGTATGCGGAATTTAAACGTAGGATTACACATCACGCACGGATTAGGTGTCCGCCCCTGACAATATTCATCAATAAAGTTCTGCACAATTACTTTGCGAAAAGCCTCACGCTCATCAGCCACATGGTGTTCGATGCCCATGCTGTCGGCAAGTTGCCGCGCCTCCACCGGTTCATCTCCCCACACCCACATGGTTAGTCCGACTATCTCATACCCCTGTTCTTTCAACATCAGACAAGTGGCGGTACTGTCTATACCGCCGCTCATGCCCACTAATACTCGCTTCTCAGGTCTGTTCATTTTAGAATATTCATTCAATTAGCTTACAAAAATAAATGATTTCGGGGAGAAGAAATAGAAAAGACATACCTTTTTCACATGACTTCACATCATTCTCTTTGTTTCTCCCTATCATTCCTTATCTTTGCAGTTACTAAAAACTTACGAGTTGTACAACTGGAGCAGCCTAAGTTGTACGACTGGAGCTGTACGAGTTGTACAACTCGTAAGTTCCCCGTAGTAACCAAAAACAAGAATAGTAGTAAGTTCACAACTTAATAGTAGTAATATGTCAATTCCATACTTAGTAAGACAAAAAACAAACTTGCTGAATAAAGCAAAAAGCGGACTATGGTACGCCGTCATCCGTAAATTCCAACGCCGTGGCGGAGTAAATGAAAAAGAACTGGGAGAACTGGTGGCCATGCGCGGAGGTTTTAACCGCGGAGTGGTAGAGGGAGTGCTGACCGCCGTCAGCGAAGTAATAGAAACGGAACTCAGCAAAGGACAATCAGTCACCATACGGGGATTCGGTACCTTTCAGACTGCCTTGACCAGCAAGGGATTCGAGCATCCGGGCCAGGTTACTCCCGGAGAAGTCAGCGTATCTAAAGTCTATTTCATGGCAGACCGCAATCTGCTCAGACGTCTCAAGAAGGTAGCCTGCTATCGCATACCCTTAAGCTATTACCTCCCCAAAGAACTACTGACACCTGAAATTCTGGAAGAAGAAAAAGGATTGAAAGAGGAAGGGCAAATATAACAGAATTCCCCCCGCAAGCGCATCACAAGTCTGGGGAGTACTTGAATGACCGGGAATTACGATTAATACAAAAAAAATGCGCCATTTATTAAGTACAAATATCAGTTGGAGGGCCTGCAAACTCTCCTACGCATCCTCAAACAGGAAAGCTTCGCACAGATTACGCGGAATTTCACGGAATAAGCAAAAAAATCCGTGAAATTCCGCGTCTGAGTATCAACGCCCCGGCTGTTTTCCAGCCGCCTGCCGGAACTGTTTTTTATCACGGTGGATAAAAGACAAGGGATGAACAACGCGGCGAAAACAGTTTCAGTGGGTTTATTCTTTATTTGAAAAGTAACTGTGCCATGTGATACAAACTTCTACGCCAAGTCAGGAATTCATGCGCTGTATCGGGAGAAACGAACGACGTAGCCTTGAAACCAGCAGCCTTAAGGTCGTTCACAGCCTTAGTCACACCGTCCGGATTCTCCTTACTTCCACAACTGATGAAGATGGATTCCACCTGCTTTTTATCCTTGATGTCGTCCGGTGCATAAGTACCACCGCTCAACAGCCCGTAATAATTGAATACTTCCGGACGGCGCAAAGTAATCAGCTTCGTCTCAAAACCACCCATAGAAAGTCCTGCCATTGCACGGTGCTTCTTGTCGGCCTGTGTACGGAAGTTACTATCAATATAAGGGATTAGTTCGTCCACCAGCACTGTTTCAAACTCCTTAGCCGTGAACTCTTTGATGTGTCCAAATTTCACCTCATTCGTCATGCCATACGTCATTACAATGATGAACGGTTCAATCTTGCCTTCAGCGATCAGGTTGTCCATAATCAGATTCGCATGTCCCTGATTGGACCATGCCGTTTCATCTTCTCCCCATCCGTGCTGTAAATAGAGAACCGGATACTTCTTTTTATCCTTGCCATAAGTGGGTGGTGTATAAACAAATGCACGACGGTGAGTATCCGTACTCTTGGAATAGAAATAAACCTGCTGAACATTGCCGTGAGGCACTTGTTTCATGGCATAGAAATCTTCGTCATGAGCCGGAATTTCAATGCCGCTTTCCCATCGGCAAGAACCGTAATAATTCTTGGCACCCGGGTCATTAAACACACCACCGTCGATAGTGAGGTGGTAATAATGGAATCCCTCGTCCATAGGGCCATCTGTAGTACCCACCCATACACCTTCTTTATCCTTGCGGAGAACTGTACCGCCACGACCGCCCAGTCCAAGGCTGACAATGACTGATTTGGCATCAGGAGCAACTACACGGAAGCGGGCATATCCTTGCGAATTAACCATAGGATACTGCTGTCCAGGCTGATTAAGCACAGAAGGACGGAAATCTTCTTTCACCACAGCATTATCGCGCGCCGGATCAAAATCCTTAATGATATTATAGACACGTTTCGGCTTATAATTTTCATCATAAGGCAACGGATAGTTGCGTGCGCCGAGCCATGAGTCGCGGTCGGAAAGATTCCAGAAAGTAACATTGTCTACCACATCCTTATGCTTGCGAAGCACTTTAAACAGGCGAGCATACTGATCTTCCTGAAGCGTTTTCACTACCTGACTGATGTTGCCGCCATCACGGCTGAAGTTGAGGTGTCCTCCCATTTCCTGATTGGCACGGATGTCCAACTCAGTAATATGGATATGTTTCACTATCGTAGAGTATTTTGTCAAGGCAGCATCTACATCTTCCATGCTCGGACCGTAGACATTGTAATGCCCCTGCATACCGATACCATCAATGGGCACACCTTCTTCCTTCATGGATTTCACCATATTATAGATGCGGTCACGCTTTCCGGGATCGGCAGCATTATAGTCATTGTAGAAAAGGAGTACATCAGGGTCGGCCTCACGGGCATAAATAAAGGCTTTCTTAATAAACTCGTCACCGGCAATCTGATAAAGGGGGGAATTGCGGTATGGACTTGGTTGCTCTCCCATGCCCCGCCGGCCCCCCTGCCAGCCACCATCGGAGATAGCTTCGTTCACCACGTCCCACGCATATATCACGTCTTTATAACGTTCCACGATAGCTGTAATGTGATGTTTCATATTCTGGAACAATTTCTCTTTCGACACAAGATTGCCTTTTTCATCCTTATACATCCATTCTCCTATCTGGGCATGCCACATCAAGCAGTGCCCGCGAAGTTTGATTCCGTTGCTACGGCAAAAGTTGGCAATCTTGTCAGCATTCTCCCAGTTGAACTGTCCGTAGGCAGGCTCAGTGGGTTGCGGCTTCATATCGTTTTCTGCCGTAATACTGTTGAAGTCTTTTTTGATGATGGCAATCTGTTCGGGATTTGCGATATTACGCATATTAACAGCCACGCCAATAGAGAAGTAATCTTTATAAGCATCCTTCAGTCCCGTTTCGTCACTTTGTGCGAACCCGGTATTTGCGCCCATGGCAAACGCCAATGCACAAAGGGAAAATTTGAATAAATGTTTCATCTGATAATTATTTAAAAGGTTTTTCATTGTATATCCGTTTACTATGATATCGTATATTCATTACTTAATGTTTGCTATTGGAAACGGTTGCAAAAGAATGCTTTTTTTAGAGAGAATCCCCATATCTGTGTTACAAGTTTTTTCACTTATGTTACCTCATTTAATAAAAAGTGAAGGAAAACGTCTTTTTATGGTTGATGCCACCATTAAAATGAAAAAGGGAAAAGATAATTGTAACCAAAACGAAACACGCATGACATAAAAGCATAACACATATGTCTGAACTTTGCCGCCATAAATTAATCGACTACAACTAAGAATTATGAAGAAAAGCGCATTGATATTGCTCATCATTTTGTTGCCACTGGCAGTGAAAGCCCAAACTCCATACCGCAACGAAGACGGAAAGAAGATTGATAAAGAAGAGCTGGAAACAAAAGATTATCTTCCGGAAATACATGGTACTATCCGCACCAAGTTCGAATATCAGACAGAAATGGCTGCCAGCCGTTTCGAAGTGCGCAATGCGCGTATTAGTATTACCGGTAACGTATTACCGATAGTAGCTTATAAAGCAGAAATCGACCTTTCCGATGAAGGACAAATCAAGATGCTGGATGCCTACGCCCGCCTCTTCCCGGTAAAAGACCTGACAGTAACCGCAGGACAAATGCGCGTGCCGTTCACCATTGACGCCCACCGTTCTCCGCACCAGCAATATTTTGCCAACCGTTCATTCATTGCGAAACAAGTCGGTAATGTACGTGACGTTGGCGTTACATTGGGATATAAACTCGGAACTGAAATACCTGTTACATTAGAGGGCGGGCTTTATAATGGTTCGGGACTGACCAACCAGAAGGAGTGGCACAAAGAAGTGAATTACTCCGCCAAAGCGCAATTCCTGTTTGCCCAAAAACTGAATCTGGCTTTAAGCATACAGAGCATCCAGCCGCAGGATGTACGGATTAACTCTTATGACATCGGAGCTTTCTACGAATCCGGCCGTTTCCATATTGAAGGGGAATACCTGTACAAAACGTATGCTGACAATGCTTACGACAATGTGCATGCCGTGAACAGCTTCATCAACTACGATTTACCTCTACGAAAGGTTTTCAACAAAATGTCTTTCCTGGTACGCTATGATATGATGACCAGCCAAAGCGACGGCAAAGCTGTCGATGAGGAAACAGGCGCTTTAGTCACTACTGACTATAAACGGCACCGCGTGACGGGTGGTGTCACTTTCAGCCTCAGCAAAGCATTCCGTACGGACCTTCGCCTGAACTTTGAAAAATACTTTTATGCCAAAAACAGCATTGCCAAAGAATCAGAGCAGGATAAGATTGTATTAGAACTGATGGTTCGGTTCTAATGCACGCAAATCTTTCAGACAATCAGCTCCGCTCAGGCCGATACAGGATACCGAATATATTAATCAAATACCCTGTCAAGCACACGATGGGAGCTACCTTTATACGCAATCCGCTGAATATATCAGGGTTGTAGGCGGCGGAGGTACTCCCCTCGCCGCTCATGAACAGATATCCCACTATGATTATGACCGAACCAATTAGCAGAATCACATAATTTCTCCTGCCAAATACCGTTTCTGTCTCGTTCTGCTTCATTATTTTTGATCCCATATTCTTCTTTAATTTTAGTTCTTGTAACCCATGTTTGGAGCAAATAGTGCATATTTATCTTCAAACCATCTGTTGCTCTCTTTATATCTCTCTTCATCGACCTGCTTCAGGAGTTCATTACATTGGTTCCATTGCCAGAATTTATAGATACAATCATTGCGGACCATTTCCATACGGTTCCCCTTTAATGAAAAAGCCCAGTTGATATAATCTTCCGCTTCGGCTATCAAATGCTCTGTCAGGGTTATCGCTTTCATCTTTTCGCCCAATGCGGCATAGGCTGTTGCTATGCTATAAGAACCGCTTTCATACGTTTCGGGAACATTATATCCCGGAACAGCCTGTTCCGCATAAGCAAGTACTTTCTTTGCACGCGCAGGGTCTCCTTGTATTATCAGTTCTTTAGCCAGTTGCGCGAAAAGCCTGCGATGATACCAACACGTACGCAGGGTTGTTTCATCCAGATAGAGCCCCGGAGTATTCAGCCCGCCATATTTATATCTGTTCATTACATTGTCATAAAGCCTTTCCACATCTACTGCATAAGGCCTGTTTTCGTCGGCATCCCCCCACTTCTTATAGTCAAAAGGTGTAAAGCGGAATGCTAATCCTTCCTGCACAAAGTAATTGTCAAACTTCAGTTTACTGACACTCCCTACGGAGATTGCAAGGTAAAGCGGACGTTCCCAATTACAGTTAGCCAGTATCTCCAGCATCAGTAAATCTACTTTGTTCAGCATACGTATATCTTTTAAAGGAATATAAAGTTTGTCCGGTATCGCATCTTTCAGTTCTTCCCCTTTCAAATGTCGGATTGCTTCAGGAAGCATGATTCCCGAACGGAGCAGCGCGTCCTTATCAATGTGGATATTTATCGTATCCGTAGGAATCACATTAAATTCCTGTCTCTCTGAGAATATCCAATATTTCAAGATATTTTTTACTTCAAACGGGTCTTCTCCAAAGCTGTCGCGTGCTTCCTCTGGATGTTTCCGGTACAATTCCTCTATTTGCTTTTTCAGTTCCGGGCGTACGGGCACATATTCGTTTTTACCTTCCTGATACTGATTCTTATTCCAACTTATAGGTAGTCCGGGAGCATCGTACAACGGACATTGCTGTTGATAAATATACCAATCGGTCTGTGCGTAGCTTAGGTTGCAAACACGTGTATCCCTGCGCACTTCCTCCGTATCCTGATTATACCACAATGGGAAAGTATCATTATCCCCGTTACAAAAGATAATCGGATTTCCCGTATCGGGAAGACTCATCAGATAGTTAGCCCCAAAGTCGCGACAAGTGAAACGGGCGCTCCGGTCATGGTCATCCCACGTCTGAGTGGCCATTTGCACCGGAATCAATAAACAGATTGTCATTAATACACCGACTTGCACCGTAGAAGTCGTTTTCCGGCGAAGCGCATCACACAATCCGGCAGCCCCTATCCCTATCCAGATAGCAAAAGCATAGAACGAACCGGCGTATGCATAGTCCCGTTCGCGCGGCTGACCAGGTGTTTGATTCAGATAAAGCACAATAGCCAGCCCTGTCATAAAGAAAAGGAAAAACAGTACACTGAACTGCTGTTTGCCTTTCTTGCTGCGATTCCATTGCCAATAGATGCCGAACAGTCCTAATAATAGCGGCAATCCGTAAAACACATTGTGCCCTTTGTTCTGGCGCAGGGATTCCGGCAACAAGCTCTGGTCTCCCAATCTTAAATTATCCAACCAGGAAATTCCTGTTATCCAGTTCCCATGTTCCGGTTCGCCACTTCCTTGCACATCATTCTGCCGTCCTACAAAGTTCCACAAGAAATAGCGCCAATACATATAATTGAGTTGATAGGTAATGAAATAAGTCAGGTTTTCTTTTTGTGTGGGAGCGGCCTCGTTTCCTCCTGTCCAATTTTTGTAAGAAGAGGCCATGCGCTCACTCCACATCCGGGGAAACAACATATTCTGAGTATAGCACACCTCTTCTTTATGCCGGATTATTTTATATTTGCCTTCTTCTTTATCCGGGCGATATACAGCACTCCCCTTTGTGGTTTTTACTCTGTAATAATCACCCTCGGGCACATATTCCGGCTCGGAAGCGTAGGTTTTTCCATAAAGCAGAGGAGCACTTTCATACTGCTCCCGGTTCAGATAACTTTTGAGCGTAAAAATATTGTCCGGCGCATTCTCATTAAGCGGAGTATTGGCGTTGGCACGAATCAGTATCACCGCATAAGTGGTATAGCCTACGGTGAGCATAAGCAAGCACCATAAAGAAGTATGCAACACACGTTTTCGGAAACGATAAATGGCTCCGGCCAGTACGAAAAATGTTAAAGCTAAAAAGCTTATCAGCCCTGTGTGGAAAGGAAGCCCGAATACATTGACAAAAAGCAGCTCGAACCAGCCTCCCATATCAGCCATGCCCGGAATATAAACAAAAAGAATAAATAGAATGAGAAGACCTGATATGGCAATTGCCGCAGCTACTCCTTTAAGCGATATCGTCCGATATTTCTGATAATAGAAAACCAACACAATGGCCGGGATACAGAGCAAATTAAGCAAATGCACTCCGATTGACAGCCCGATGATATAAGCTATCAGGATAAGCCAACGGTCACCATATATCGAATCCGATTCATCTTGCCAGCGAAGAATCATCCAAAATACCAGTGCCGTAAGGAAAGAAGAAAAGGCATAGACTTCACCTTCTACCGCACTGAACCAGAATGTGTCACTGAATGTATACGCCAAGGCTCCAACAAATCCTGAACCCCAAATGATGATAACATCCGCCGTTGATAAATTCTGCCCATCATTTATTATCAGGTACCTTACTAACCGGGTGATACTCCAGAAAAGAAATAAGATACAACCGGCACTCAGCAACGCATTCAGAAAATTAACCATCCAGGACACTTGTGACGGGTCGGAAGCAAACTGGGTAAACAAGTTTCCAACAAGCATATAGAAAGGTGCACCCGGCGGATGCCCCACTTGTAACTTTTCGGCACACGAGATAAATTCGGGACAATCCCAAAAACTGGCAGTAGGTTCAATCGTCATTCCATATACAAAAGCTGCTATCACAAAGACAATCCACCCACTAAAATCATTCCACTTTTTAAATAATAAGTTGCTCATTGTTCTGTAACTTTTTTGTTTGCAAAGTTATAGAACAGACCTATAAAAGAGAAGAAATTTACCGGACGAGCACGGACATCCCGGAAACATAGTCAACTGATAACCAGCAATATCACATTACCAATTACAGACAAATCCAGACCTACAATGATTTTACAATATCTTCCAACGATTCTTTAGAGTTTGCCAACATCAGTTTCTCCGTTTTTATTCTGGAGATTCTCCGGGTCAGAGTCTCAACAGTCAGTTTCATTAAATCAGCAAAACAAGCAGGCTGAACGCCTTCGCGTAAAAAGGCACATACCCTTAAATCCTCTTCCGTAAGTTTCGGACTTATCCCTCTCAATTTAGATACAAGTCCGTAAACACTTTCCTGAAGTCGCAAAAGTTCTGTCCAGTCTTTCTCAGAGAAAAAAGATATTTTGGAAGATAAAGCCGTTCGTTCCTTCAACTGACGTACTTTTGAGACAACCGGAGAACTTTCATAAATATGTTGTTGGAGGGATTGATATTTTTCTTCAAGATAATTACATTGCATCACCAGTTTGTCAGATTCGACCTCTTTCATCTGCATTTCTTCCTTAAAGATATCCAGTTGTGAATGTACAGACAAATGTTTCTTCCAAAGTAACCCGAGCAAGAGAGACATAACACCTAACAGACCTAAGGCAGAAGATAAAATGACAGTAGAGTTATCTTTACTATCAATCAGCATCAACTGGCTGGCGTATGCTTTTCTTTCCATTTCCAGCGCTTCGTCAAAGTTTTTATATTTCTGATAATACAGGCTACATCTCTTGCAAATCTTAGTCATTTGCTCATATTCTTCTGCTTGTGCAGCTAATTTTATTGCTTCTTTGAAATGAGCTTCGGCATCTTTTTCCCGATTCAAATCACTTTCTACACATGCCAGATAATAATAGGCTCTCGACTTTTGAAGTTCATTTCCGTATTGTTCATAATAAGATACGGCCTGACGAATCTGATTATCAGAAGAATGAGGTATATTCTTATCTTCGTTGAATTGAGTACAAAGCAAATTATATTCTGCAAGTTGCGCCTCATTCATTTGGTCCATCCGAATAGTTTCAAGAATAATGGATGCCGTATCCGGATCTTGCTCTATTAATTGGGCGGCTTTGTCCAATCCTTGTTTCACATTAGCCCCCTCCGGGTGACATGCAACCAAAGAAAGGACAAATACATACAATAAAACTCGAAGATTACCCATAGTCTTAATTTTTAATCTCTGCATACAAATATGCGACAAAATTATAAGATTATTGTTAGAGTAGCGAATATTTCTTTCTATAACTCTTATCGGCACAATTCCGAATGTGCCTTCAAAAGTATCTGCGAGCTCTTCCCGAACTTTTCTATACAAAATTTGCTTATTTGCCCGAAAAATCGTATATTTGACTTAAACAAGTCAGATTATGTCAAATCCGATTATTCCGGGCATATCCGAAGCTGAACAAGACCTGTTGTATAAAAAACTAAACGAATACAATCTGGGAAGAGCCTCTTACAAAGAGGCTGGTGCCTATCTTGTTGTGTTGCCTCGTCCCGAATATCCCCGCTATTCATTATGGATTTATTCGCCCCTGCCCGAACGGCAGTCCATCTTTTACATTCAGGACCTTTCCGAAGATATCAATGAGAGTTTGCGGGTGGCAAGTAGTTTGTTTTATTATTCTCCACGCTGCATACTACTGGTGGAATACAATGCCAAACGCATGCAAAGCAGAGGAGACGACATTATTTCCATCGGTAAATATCACGGGCATTTCCTTCACGAAATCTTTCGCATCGACCCGGGATATATCAGTTGGGTTGCTTATAAGTTCACCCCACGCATCCCCAAGCAGGAACGTTTTGTACAGATTGCGCAGATATATCACTCCGTCCATCTCGATATCCAGAAACAACAGGCACGGCAGAAATATTCCACCAGCCGTTTTCTGGGGAAGGAAGGGGAGAAAGTGGCAGACCTTACCTTGAAAGTGCTCCGCGTGCGACTGGAAGACGATCCTTACAAGACCATCGTAAAAGGAAATACCCCTTATTTCTACGTCCGGCAGATACTTACGCTGGAAGATTCTATCGGTAACCTCGTCACTTTCCGGACAAGTGCCCGCACAGCAAGCCGAGAGTCGTGCCAACTGCCGGGCACGGAACATGCTTTCCAGCCGGGAGAAACGGTATACATTGTTTCGGCACGCATCGCACGCACCTACACTTCGGGAAATAAGCAGTACACCCGCCTCAATTATGTTAAGTTTAAATAAGCTTAAAATATAAGCCGTTATCTTTCCTGTTAAAAACATTCGTCCTTACTTTACCGGCAGAAAAGGGGGTGCTATAAAAATAGCTGAGATTATACCCAATGAACCTGATACGGTTAGTACCGTCGAAGGGAATTTTCTTTCTATATTCTACTATTCGTTTATACTACTATCCCTTTCTGTAAGTAGAACCTCTAAAAATTCAGAGTTTGAATGTTTGACGTACAATTCATTACGCATTTTACGGCATCTATTTCATACTTGGACTCCGCACGTATAGCCCTCGAAGGAGGATGTCGCTGGGTACAGCTTCGGATGAAAGACGCTTCCGAAGATGAACTGAAAGCCACAGCCATACGCGTGCAGGACCTCTGCCGCCAATACGGGGCTACCTTCATCATTGATGACCACGTAGACCTGGTGAAACAAATTGGTGCGGACGGTGTCCATTTAGGAAAATTGGATATGCCGATAAAAGAAGCAAGGGAGAGACTTGGTAAAGGTTTCATTATCGGTGGAACCGCCAACACTTTTGAGGACATCAGGCAGCATGTTGCCGATGGCGCAGACTACATTGGTTGCGGTCCCTTCCGTTTCACCACCACCAAACAAAAATTATCACCCATCCTAGGACTGGACGGCTATCGCTCCATCCTGACGCGAATGAAAGAAGAAGGTCTTTCAATTCCTATCGTCGGCATTGGTGGAATTACGCGTGAGGATATTCCGGCATTGAAAGCCGTAGGACTAAACGGGATAGCACTGAGCGGTGGAATCCTGAAAGCCGGAAATCCGGTGCGTGAGATGGAGACAATCATACAACTGACCGAATAACAATCAATAATTGAACCATGGAAGATAAAACAAAAATCACCTATCCCGATTCCGAGAAAGTCTACATGCAGGGTGAGCTTTTTCCTTACCTGAAAGTGGGCATGAGAAAAGTGAATCTGACGCCTACCGTAGTAGTGGAAAACGGGAAGAAAATCATCACGGAAAATGCGCCCGTGTACATCTACGACACAAGTGGAGCATACAGTGACCCGAACCAGAAAGTCGACTTAAAGAAAGGCCTGCCCCGCCTCCGCGAACCGTGGATACAGGAGCGGGAAGTGGAACGGCTGACGGAAATCAGCTCCGAATACGGCAAGATGCGCCTGGCAGACAAGAGCCTCGACTCTCTCCGTTTTGAACATATCACCCTGCCCTACCGTGCCAAAGCGGGCAAGCAAGTTACGCAAATGTACTATGCCAAAAAAGGAATTGTCACACCGGAAATGGAGTACGTTGCCATTCGCGAAAACATGAACTGCAAGGAATTGGGCATAGAAACTTACATCACACCGGAGTTTGTGCGGGATGAAATTGCAGCAGGACGTGCCGCACTGCCTGCCAACATCAACCATCCTGAGGCCGAACCCATGATTATCGGTTCCAAATTCCTCGTCAAGATAAATACGAATATCGGAAACTCCGCCACTTCTTCCACTATCGAAGAGGAAGTGGAAAAGGCTGTATGGAGCTGCAAATGGGGAGGCGATACACTGATGGACTTGTCCACAGGGGAGAACATCCACGAAACACGGGAATGGATTATTCGCAACTGTCCTGTTCCGGTGGGCACAGTTCCCATGTATCAGGCCATGGAGAAGGTGCGCGGAAAAGCCGAAGACCTGACTTGGGAATTATTCCGGGATACCCTCATCGAACAGTGCGAACAGGGAGTGGATTACTTCACTATCCACTGCGGTATTCGCCTGAAGAATATACATTTCGCTAACGAACGACTTTGCGGAATGGTGAGCCGGGGCGGAAGCATCATTTCGCAATGGTGCAAAACGCATCAGAAGGAGAGCTTCCTCTATGAGCATTTTGATGATATATGCGATATATGTGCGCAATATGATGTCGCTCTTTCATTGGGTGATGGTTTGCGTCCGGGAGCCATACGGGATGCCAATGACCAGGCACAGTTTGCTGAACTGGACACAATGGGGGAACTCGTAGAACGTGCCTGGGCAAAGAATGTACAGGCATTCATCGAAGGTCCGGGACACGTGCCGATGCATAAAATCAAAGAGAACATGGACCGCCAGATAGAGAAGTGCCACGGAGCACCATTCTATACCCTCGGCCCGTTGGTGACAGACGTTGCACCGGGATATGACCACATTACAAGCGCCATCGGAGCTGCACAAATCGGTTGGTACGGAACAGCGATGCTTTGTTATGTGACTCCGAAGGAACACCTTGCTCTGCCACAAAAAGAGGATGTGCGTGTAGGCGTAGTCACTTATAAGATTGCCGCACATGCCGCCGACCTTGCCAAAGGACATCCGGGGGCGGAAGTCCGGGACGATGCTTTGAGTAAGGCACGTTATGAATTCCGCTGGAAAGATCAGTTCAACCTGAGCCTTGATCCGGAAAGGGCACTCCAATATTATAAGGAAGCCAATCACCTGAACGGGAAGTACTGCACCATGTGCGGACCTAATTTCTGTGCTATGCGCATTAGTCAGCAGTTGAAGGATTGCAATGAATGAGCTACTAGCTACTAGCTACAAGCTACAAGTGCTTTGCCGTTTCATAGCGCAGCCACTTGTAGCTTGTAGCTTGTAGCTCGTAGCTTATAACATATTACTTTTTAAACTTATTATATTATGATTGAAACAAAAGTATCCAAAGGTATCATCAGTACCTATTTTGAAAAATTAGAGAGGAATCTTGACTTGGACGTTGCTATTGTCGGTGGTGGTCCCTCAGGGATAGTAGCCGCTTATTATCTGGCAAAGGCCGGATTAAAGGTGGCACAGTTCGACCGTAAACTTGCTCCCGGCGGCGGTATGTGGGGCGGTGCCATGATGTTCAACCAGATTGTGATTCAGGAAGAAGCGATTGACATTGTAAAGGAATTCAATATCAACCATGAGAAGTATGAAGACGGACTGTATGTAATGGACTCGGTAGAAAGCACTTCTGCCCTGCTCTATCAGGCTGTTCATGCAGGTGCCACCATCTTCAACTGCTACTCTGTAGAAGATGTCATCTTCAAAAACAACACAGTGAACGGAGTTGTAGTAAACTGGACTCCCGTATTGCGTGAAGGCATGCACGTAGACCCGTTGAACATTCTCGCCAAGATAGTAGTGGACGGAACAGGACATGACAGCGAAATAGCTGCCACCGTAGCACGCAAAAATGGTATCCGTCTGGCAACAGAAACAGGTGGTGTGATTGGCGAGCGTTCTCTGGACGTAGTGGCAGGAGAAGATGAAGTAGTAAACGGAACGAAAGAAATCTATCCGGGACTCTATGTTTGCGTTATGGCTGCCTCCGCCGTTTCGGGCACTCCCCGTATGGGACCGATCTTTGGAGGAATGTTGATGTCCGGTAAAAAGGTAGCTGAGGAAATTATCGCGAAACTGAAGAAGTAATTTCTCAGAAGCCACTATTTACCAAGGTAGGCAATTTGTTCACCACATATTACACGAATTTGCACAGATAAAAGAGGAAACGATTGATTCTCTATATTTGTAATCTGCAAAAAATCAGTGTAATATGTGGTGATTTTCGGCATACTCTTGTATAGACTTATCCTGCAATCTTTTTCAGCCTCCTGAAATGAGCAAGCAACGCTTCGGCATCTTTCCATGTATGGTAACGGTTCCAGATATCTCCTAATAAAGCTGCACCGCCAAAGCCAAGAGACTTTATTTCTGCAAGGTTCGCCTCACTTATTCCGCCTAAAGCTACTACTTTTTCATGGATGACTCCACTTTCCTGTGCTTGTTTCAACTCATCCTTAGAATATCCCGAGCGATATCCCTGCTTGGAAATGCTATCGTAAACAGGACTCATAAGCACATAATTGAACAGGGAAACTGTAGTTTCCACTTCTTCCAAGCTATGGCAGGCACGACTCAGTATTCCCTCATAATTCGCAGGCGCCTCCGGATGACGGGAATTCAAGTGAATTCCGCCTAGAAGATACTTATCTTTCAAAGAAAAGAAATCATGAATGACAATCCGGGTTCTATATTCCGGAGCAATACCTTGCAGCAGATTTTCTACCGCACGAACATCCGCATCCGGTTTGCGTACATGCAGCAAGTCCAGTCCGGCTTTAAATAACTCAGTGACGACGCGTGCTTCATCCGGAATAAAATCCGGAGAGGTGATAATAATCAGTTTCATTTTTCTATTCTTCATTTACCGGATGCGTTGGAAACGGGAAATGCCACAAAGGACCATTCCCCTGCCCTATACGTAAATTTTTCCCGGCTTCGATGGTACGGGAAATGTATTCTTTGGCCTGTTCCACGGCTTCATACAAGGATGATCCTTGCGCCAGAAAAGTGGCAATGGCGGATGAAAGCGTGCATCCCGTACCGTGCAGGTTGGCGGAATGAATGCGCCTGCCGCCAAAGATATTCAGTTCTTTTCCGTCATAAAGTACATCGCACATTTCATGACCGGTCAGATGACCTCCTTTAATAAGAAAAGCACAGTGATATTTTTCGAATAACCGGCATGCGGCATCCTCCATTTCATCAATCGTCTGAACCGGTTGTTGCAACAAGACTTCTGTTTCGTGCAGATTAGGAGTTACGAGAGTTACTTTCGGAATCAACTTAGTACGAATGGCTTCCACTGCCTCATCCGTCATCAGGCTATGCCCACTGGTAGAAACCATCACCGGGTCAAAAACCACTTTACGGGGAGAATACCGACGCAGTATCTGTACTATCTCATGGATAATCTCTACATTCCCGGTCATACCTATTTTAATGGCATCCGGCTGCAAGTCTTCCATCACCGCCTGCATCTGTTGGCCTACCAACTCTGCCGCAACAGGATGAACGGCTTGCACACCCAATGTATTCTGCACTGTGATGGCTGTGATAGCGGTAGCTGCGTAACCTCCAAGTGCCGAGACAGCTTTTATATCTGCCTGTATACCCGCGCCACCGGAACTGTCGGAACCGGCAACGGAAAGGATGATTACTTTCTTATCCATAAGTCAGGTTACAACTTTATAACATTCCCTGTACGGCTACTCTCCCATGCCGCCTCGATCAGGCGGATAACGCCAAGCACTCCGCACGCATCACTTTGCAGCACTTTGCCATTCCGGATATGCTGATAAATATTCTCATAGAAAGCAGCGTAGTGTCCGGGAAGGGTCGGATAAGGTTTCCGCACCACATTACCATCTTTTTCCGTATGGAGTATTCCCCATTGGGATTCATCCTCTTCTCCCCAATGCGGGGTATCCGGCAACATACCTTTAGTCAGATCCGCCTCTTGAGGATCAAGACCGTACTTCACATAAGAGCCTTCCGTTCCATGAAGAACAAAGCGAGGCTCATTCTCACACATCAGATAGCTGGCTTTCAGGGTAATTTTCACTTCCGGCATCCGGGCAGGTTTCATCAGATGGATGATAAAATAATCATCTACTTTACCGCCGGTACGCAAAGTTGCAATATCAGCAAATACAGCTTCGGGCATGCCAAACAGTTGAACAGCCTGGTCGATGACATGGGCACCCAGATTATAAGTCAGACCACCACCATTCTCGCCGGTTTCTTTCCAAGTGTTCGGCTTGATAAAATTCCGGTAGCGGGGAAAGGTTGATTCAAATTCTACCAGACGGCCTAACAATCCCTGAGCCAATATTTCTTTCACAGTCAGGAAATCACAATCCCAACGACGATTTTGGTAAACGCTTAAGGCCAGTCCTTTTTCCGCAGCAAGGGCTACAAGTTCCTCCCCTTCCTCTACAGTAGTGGTGAAAGGTTTTTCTACGATAACATGTTTTCCGGCTTCGAGAGCACGACGGGCATATTCGTAATGGGAACTGTCAGGGGTGTTGACTACCACTAACTCCAGTTCTTCCATCCCTATCAATTCATCAAAGCTACGCACAATACGAGATTGCGGATACTTCGCCCGTGACAATTCTTTACTACGTTCAGTGACAGCAGTCAACTCAAAATGAGAATTTGTGGAAATAAAAGGAGCATGAAACACTTGTCCCGACATTCCAAAAGCAGCCAATCCGGTTCTTATCTTATCCATATCTTTCATTTTTTCTTTCGACAAAACTAATGAATTTATCATTATTTGCTTCATTAAGCGACGATAATATCAGGGACGTTTACGCCAGTCATCCTTCACATAGCTGTCGGGATAGACTGTTTTATCTTTCAACTCACCACCTTTCAGACGTATCCAGGAAGTAAAGGTACGTTCTCCTTCCTTCAACACAATTACACGTGCACCGTTAGATAGATGGTTATATTCCGTATTGCCACCTGTGAAACGTCCATAAGCCAGTACGATGCCTTTCCACATAACTGAATAATCATTATCATGGTCGTGTCCGACAAAAGTTCCCATTACATCACCTGCTTCCTTCATAGCTGCAAACATACCGGTATTAATGGCAGCCGAACAGGCTTTTTCCATACGCGTACCATAAAGGATGGCGCTCTCATCAGAAGCAGCCTCGTTGTATTCGGGCAGAGGAATATGGAAGAATGCCAAAGCAGGCAATGGCTTTCCGTTATTCTTAGCAGTAAAAGCTGCACTTTGTTGACGATACCAGTTCACCTGATCGAATGTAAGCCAGTCATACCCTTTCACATCCGGCAATTTGGAGTACGAGTGAGAGTCAAGGCAATAGAGTACTGAAGCATCTTTCTTACCATCCGAAGATTTCACGGTGAGAACGTAGTCGGGAGACTCAACACTCCCGCGGTCAGGCTGGATGTTGTAAGGCATGGAACGGATAATATCGTATAATTCGGCACGCGTTTTACCTTGTTCGTTATCATGGTTACCGAAAGTCACGACAAAAGGTATCTTACGGGAGGAAGCACAATCAAGCACGGCCCGCATAGCTGTATCAGCAGGTGGGGCATAAACTATGTCTCCGGTAAAAACAATCAAATCGGGACGTTCGGCATCCAGAACTTCATTGATACGCTTCAAGGCAATAGCTGAAGCAGGATTGTGATACTGAAAATGGATGTCGGTAAACTGGACGATTTTAAACTCTCCGTTCTTGTTAAACTTTAAGGGGGCAACCTGTGCCTGGCAGAACAGAACTGTCAGAAAAGCCAGACAAAGGGTTAAAGAAATTCTCTTCATGTTGTCAGTAATTAGTTTTTAGGTAGTTTATCAGGTTGAAATCAGTATTATTCTTTGGTTATCAAAACTGTTGCATAAGCAGAAATACCTTCTTCGCGACCGGTAAAACCAAGTTTTTCTGTAGTGGTGGCTTTGATAGAAATGTCGTCTTCATCTATTCCCATTACTTTGGCAAGCGTTTGCTGCATGGCGGGAATATGGGATTTCAGTTTGGGGCGTTCCGCACAGATGGTTGCATCAATGTTGCCCACGGAATAGCCTTTGGTTGCAATCAGTTCTACGGTTTTCTTCAGTAATATTTTGCTGTCTATATCCTTGAACTCTCCTGCGGTATCGGGAAAATGGTAACCGATATCACGCATATTGGCAGCCCCCAGTAAAGCGTCGCAAATGGTATGAATCAGCACGTCGGCATCCGAATGTCCGAGTAATCCTTTCTCATGTTCCAGGCGGATACCGCCTAACCAAAGTTCACGTCCTGCCACCAGCTGGTGTACATCGAAGCCAAAGCCTACACGTATTTTCATATCGTTCTTCTTTAATTTTGTTGGATGAATGCACGAAAATACGGAAAAAAAGCAAGTGGGGAATAAAGACAGAACGCAAATTACACAAATTACGCAAATTTTCGTCTTATATAAGGCAACCGCCAGGAAGCCTGAAAAGAATTTGCGTAACCTGTGTAATTTGCGTTCTATTCCGTATTTTCTACGATTTACGGTCTATCCGGCAACTGCGAAAGTAAGTCTTTGTAGAAAGCCCTGACATCTTTCCAGTGATAGAAAGGAGCGATATCAGTCTTCACCGGAATGCTCACTTCTTTTTCATTCAGCATAAACTTCACAATAATATCATCCGCAGCGCCTTTCTTGCGGAAGAAAACAATCTGTACATTGGCCGCCATCGGGACCATCTTGAAGTTACACCATGCCTGATAAAATTTATCCGGGTCTGATTCTTCGTTGTAACAATTCTCCAGCCTCAGCAATCCCACCAGAGGAATGACGTTACCATCATGCCCGAAGCGGAAAGTAGCCGAGTTTTTACCGGAGGCTACCGCTTTGTCTGCCGAGTCAAGGATATTTTCGACGAGAGATTTTGCATTAGCCAGCATCAGCCCGTTGGTCATGGGTGAAGGACCGTCACAAACGTAGTTCTTGTAATTGTGTATCTGCCAGATGTCAAACAATTCCTGTTTCTCAAAGATATCATAGAAACACACATCCGGCTCTACGTTCTGCATATCCGAAGCCACCCAGTACAGGCCGCGCATCAGTTCCTCGGGATTCACATTCTTGCGGATATACTCTTTACTATTAAACAAAGTATTCATCAGACGTTCCGGACGCACATGTTCCTGCTCGAACTTACGGTATTCCTCATACCAGGGACCTTTGCGGGAAGTAAACTTCATGGCTTCCTGTGTATGGAAATTCAGATAATCCATATATTTATTGCTCGACTCACGTTCAATCTGCATTTTCGGATTAAACTCTTTCAGGCGTTCGCAGAAAGCATCCATACTGAGCACGCAACGTATAACAACCGTGGAACGCGCCGACATCTGCGGTTCGCCCTTAAAGACTTCGGGGAATGCCTGATACATACGCTCGGCAATGCCGCGTTGTTGTTTCACCCCTACCGGACTTAAATCGCCTCCATGTCCTTTCGCGTCTTCCCAAACAATATCCAAACGCTTGCGGACATCTTCTCCCAAATCGGTTAACGCTCCCGCTTTATGAGCTTTCTCAAAAACTTCCATTACGCGAACGTAATCTTCATCCGCAATCAGCCAGCGGGAACCATGACGGCCATAATGACTGATATAAAACGGTTCATAACCTTTCGGAGCCTTAGTCTGAACTCCCGACGGACCGGGATAAGCATAATATACACCACCCGTTGTTGCAATATCATCGAAGATTTCTTCGCGCGTGGCTTGTGCATACGAGGTATGCACTGCCAGCGCACCTAAAAAAGTCAATGAGAGAAAAACTCTCTTCATTCCTGATTTCATGGGCACTTTGTTTTTTATAGTTTATATTTATTTCTGATAATCCGGATTCTGCGTCAGATACGGATTCGTTGTAAACTCATCCTGCGGAATAGGGTACAATTTATACTTATCGTCTACATCCTTACCCATATATGTACCTGCCTCGCCATTGCTGCTGCCTTTCCAGTCCCAGTTATATCCCTTTGTGAATTTGCCGAAGCGGATCAGGTCTGTGCGACGAACCAACTCCATATTCATTTCACGGGCTCTTTCATCTAAAATGAAGTCCAGATTCAACTGACTGTCAGTAATATGGCCGGATACCCCGTCACCATAATTGCCGGACATATAAGCACGGTCTCTGATTTCGTTGACATAGCCCAACGCCTCAGCGCGCGTACCTTCTGCGGCTCCACGAAGAATAGCCTCGGCAGCCATCAGGTAAGCATCTGCCGTACGGAACATCGGGAGGTCTACAGACGAGTACTTAGTGCCGCCATCCACCAATTCTTTACGGTTCTTCGTTACATTTCTCCATTTGATGCAAGCATAACCATTCTCAAATGTCTTTTGAAAAGCTTTACCTTCTACCCAGGTTTCCTTTGTATGGTCGATAGTAAAGAACTGTGCACGCTTATCCTTCTTATTATCTCCCCAAGGATCGTTTTCATAGAAAACCTGGTCAGCCTCATCAAATTTATCCACAAGTGCCACCTTTACACGGGCATTTCCCCAACCACGGCTACCTACTCCTGTCTTTACATATTTATCCATCGGGCCATTCATCAGCGCTTTAATCAGGAAGTTCGTTCCGGCACTGCTCTGTGCATAGTCAGCATCCTGTACCAACGGCCAGATGATTTCGGAACAAGTATTGTTATCCGCCAGGAAGATGTGGCGATAGTCCGAAGCTAACGGATAATTACCTTCCGTAATCACCTTTTTGGCATATTTATAGGAATTGGTATATTCATTCTTGCCTACCCATGTTTCTGCATTCAGATATACACGTGCCAGGAGAAACCAAGCTGATACGCGGTCCACACGACCATATTCATTCCGTTTCGGTTCTTTCAGTAAGGTTGTCAGCTCTTCCGTTTCGGAAACCACATAGTCGTAGATTTCCTGACGTGTCTTCTGATGAGGAATCGTACCTACATCCATTGTTTCATCAATGAAGGGACCCGAACCGTACAAATCGCAAATCATACTGTAGCAATAAGCACGGATAAAGCGTGCCTCAGCACGGTAATAAGGCATTTCAGCCTGCAAAGCATCATATACGCCACGGGCTTTCAGCTTCCCTTCCGCACTTTCGCGCAGAAACTCATTGCAGTAGTTGATGGCCATATAAAGACGATAGTATGAGTAACAAATAATCTTTGTCGAAGGGTCCCAGTTCATATACAGCAAAGACAAACTCCCGTGGCTACCACCGGAATGGAAAGCGATTTCATCCGTACAAGCCTCTTGCAGATAGAACAGGGCACGCGTGTAGCCACTATATCCTTCATCAATGCCCGGCACATCACCGTTACCTCCATCACCGCCCTTTTGTCCGGTCTGGATGAGGCTGGCATAGCATTTTGCCAACACTCCGATGTAACCCTCAGGGGTAGAATAAACCTTTTCGCCCACCAACTCATTGTCGTCCAAAGGCAATGTATCCAAATCTCCCAGACAAGAAGAGAGTAGAAACAGGGATACCAGACATATACTTGCTAACTTGAAATATTTCGTTTTCATTGTTTTCTGTTTTATCATGAATTAAAAATTAAGATTTACTCCCAGCATGAACATACGCGGACGCTGATAGATGTTCTTATCGATGCCACTGTAGATTTCCGGATCGAGGCCACTGTAACCTGTCAACGTACATACGTTCTGTACTGTGAAAGAGAGGCGAAGGGAAGTCTTGTCGTTCCACAATCTGTCGAAGGTGTGTCCCAGCGTGATATTGTCGATACGGAAGAAATCACCTTTTTCCAGGAAGTGGTCGGTATAGATGCGTTCCTGCGTGAATCCTGTTTCGAGTGTAGAACGCAGAATATTGCTGGAAACGCCTGTTCCACCATAAAGACCGTCCAGGGCATCGGAAGCTTTCACATAGTTGTAAACATAAGCACCGAAGCTTCCGTGACCATTGATACCCAAATCCCAATTTTTATAAGTCAGGCGAGTGGAAAGACCGCAATAGTAAGGAGCTTTGGAACTCTTGCCTGTCACATACTTGTTAGCATCTTCTTCGCTACTGGTGATAGAACCGTCTTTGGCTATATATTTTCCGTCCAACGGTTTGCCGTTGTCGTCGTAAGCCTGTTGCAACAGGTAGAAAGTATTCGGGGTTTCACCTACCATGTGAACCTGCAAATATTTACCCGTACCGCCGGCATTACCTGTCTTCACGTAGTTGTCCTCACGGTCGATGGTATTCAGTTTCGTTATTTCAGAAGCATTCCAAGTGAAGTTACCGCTAATAGACCACTCCCAATCCTTATTCTTTACGGGAATCACATTGATGCCTATTTCCAGACCTTTGCTTTTCATATTACCGATATTGGTTTCAATCATGTTGGTAAAGTTGCTTCCGGCAGGAACAAAAATCTTATTCAGCAGGTCTTTGGTAGTACGCCAGTAGTAGTCAATCGTACCGGAGATACGGTTATTCAGGAAACCGTAGTCGATACCTATGTTATAAGTTTCCGTAGTTTCCCACTTGATGTTGGCATCGTAGCCGTTAGGTCGGTAAGTAGTGTACCATTGATTCCCGAAGTAATAGCGTGATTCGTCATAAGATGCCGTATAAGTCGGCAAATGCTGGTAGTAAGAACCGATGGATTGCTGGCCGGTCTGACCGTAGCTCAAACGAAGTTTCAGGTCGGACAGAGCTTTAAAGTCCGACAGGAAAGCCTCTTCATTCACACGCCATGCAGCAGCAACTGAGGGGAAATATCCCCAACGGTTATCGGGAGAGAAGCGTGAAGACGCATCGGCACGCAGGGTAGCAGTCAACATATAACGTTGTTTCCAGGAGTAATTTACACGGCCATAGAAAGAGAGCAAGTAAAGTTCCGCCTCAGCATGTTGAGGAGTAGCCAGTTCTTTGCCTTCGGTATCAGTGGTTACACTGTTGTTCTTATACCAGAAACGTTGCCAACCGTAACCTGCCATGGCATTGATGTGATGGTCTTTCAGTTCCTTGTCATAGTTGGCATAGAAATCGAGCAAGGTGTTCCGCTTATCCTGATGATAGGTATAACGCTTACCCGTACCGTCATTCTGATTACCCGTATACATGGAGGGGGCAAGGTCGGGAACATTGTCATGATTGTCATTCGTCTGAATATCGTAACCCATATTGAGGTTGAAACGCAAGTCTTCGAAACCATGTACTTTATAGTCCAGAGCGATGTTACCAATAGACCGCTTCGTCTTGTTCAGTTTGTCGGCCAGTTCAAGGTCGGCTACAGGATTTGAAGAAGCCAGTGTGATAGGTTTGCCGCCATTCATCCACGTATAATATCCCAGACCTACATTTCCTTCATAATCCTCATAAACCGGACGGGTAGGATCAAAAGAGATAGCACTGCCGATGACACCCGTTGAAACCGGTTTATCGTTCTCTATACTCCCTTTTACGTTGATATCTACAGAAAGATGCTTGTTGAAGAACTTCGGAGACAAACCTACACTGGCATTGATACGCTCGTAGTTATTATTCTTCAACGTACCGTTCTGGTTAGTATAGCCTACGGATACACGGTATGGCATGCCTTTCAAAGCCCCGGTCATGGAGAGGTTATGGTCCGTGCCGAGTGCCACGCGATAGATTTCTTTCTGCCAGTCTACATCGGCATTGCCCAACCGGAAAGTTTCGGGCGCATTGCCATGTTCTGCAAAAGCTTTGCGGAATTCTTCGGTGGAAAGTACATCCATATACTGATATACATTGCTCACCGTCATATTCCCGTTATAGTTGAAAGACGGACGTGTAGTGCCGTCGCCTGTACCTTTCTTAGTAGTGATGATGATGACACCATTAGAGGCGCGCGAACCGTAGATAGCTGTAGCCGAAGCATCTTTCAGCACCGTAAACGAGGCGATGTCATTCGGATTGATGGCACTGATAGAGGTATTGCTCACAGGCACACCGTCGATAACAATCAACGGGTCGTTATCTGCCGACAAAGAGGCGCCCATACGTATGCGGATGGTACCTCCGCTACCCGGAGCACCGTTGCCCGGAACAATGTTCACACCGGCAACTTTACCTACCAGGGCATCTTCGGCAGTCAGTTGTTTACCCTTGTTCAGTTCGTCCGGCTTCACAGTCAGCAAGGAGCCGGTCACGTCGCCTTTCTTCACCTGACCATAACCGATGACTACGACTTCGTCCAGCATCTCGCTGTCTTCGAGCAAAGTAACCACAATGAGAGGTTTATTTGTTACGGCAATTTCCTGCCCTTTATAACCGATACTTGTGATGGAGAGTACATTTCCGGTAGCCGCCTTTAGCGTGAAGTTACCGTCTACATCAGAAATAGTACCTACGGATGTGCCTTTAATCAGAATGTTAGCCCCGATAACCGCTTCACCGGTAGCGTCTTTTACATGTCCTTTCACCACGATGTCTTGTGCTGAAAGCGACAGGGATAGTAGTAATCCCAACAAAGGGAGAAGTCCCTTGACAAGTCTAAAAATGTTTTTCATAAGGTTATTATTATAATTAATAAAAAAGATAATTCATTCTACATTTTACCCAATAAAAACTAATACCTAAAAGAAGACCTATTGTTAACTTTATTTTCTACGGCAAAGTTAAAGCATTACTTTCAGGGTAAGTGATCTGAGTAGATGGGTAAAGTAGACGGAAGTAGAAACAAAAAAAGAGATAAGTAACTGATATACATAAGATATACTTTTTTTTCTTATAGACAAGAAAAGTAGATAAGAGGAGACATTTGAGGAAAATAAAAAGAGGCTAAAAATAGCCTCCCCACTTCGATAATACACCATTCTGCAAGATTTCATCAATGCAATATAGTGTTTCTTGATATTTCAGGTAGTTCGTATTCTAAAGCAAATTAATAGCAGATAACTCCTTCGTCAACGCTTGAATACCTTTCTGTATTTTTTCCAATTGCTGCCTGCGAGTTTTGTGACCTCCAGCCGCATAGTGCCATAACTGACGTTCATTGATTCCCGTGATACGACTTAGCGCAGCTTTGGTAAAGATATTGCTATAATAGTTGATAAAGGTAGCAGCATCAATCTTGAACTTCAAATCAAACTCCCCGGATAACAATTCGCAAGGATCAGGATTATCCTCCAGATACAGTTCAATAGCCTCCTTCATATTGTCCTCAATCTCCCGCATATCATTGCCCACAGTGATAACCGGGGCACCTTCGATATAAGCACTAAGATTCTTTCCTGCATGTTCGACAATAACTTCTACTGTTTTCATATTACCTCCTGTTTTTAAATCATGAGAACAAGGGGGCTTATTTCAGCCCCGCTTGCCTCAAAATGCTGTAATAAGTGCCTTTCTCAACGCCTTTGCTATTATGATTCGGTACAATAACCACTTTGCCGTCTTTCTCAAACTTCATGTGACTACCCTTCTGACTCCTTAGAACAAAACCGTTCTCTTGCAACATAGTTACAACGTCTTTCACTGATTTGTAACTCATAACGCTTTGGACTTAATTACCATACAAATATAGTAATAATATGAATAGTGCCAAACAAATTATTCGTTATTTTACTATAATTCACCGAGTATTCACGATCTTTTATCTTATTTGCTGCACCGCTTCCATAAATTCATCCTTAGAAAGCTGAGATTTGTTCCGTACTTTCAAGCGATAGTTATATACCGTCTGGGCTGAATAATGAAGGAAGTTAGCAATCTTCCCGCTATCAGTGATTCCCAACCGGATGAGAGCAAAGACACGCAACTCCGGCGTCAGCAACTCACCTTCCTTCGGACAAATGCGCTCATCTTCCTGAAGCAAAGTATTGAACTGCTCTATGAACTTAGGATAGAGTTTCAGGAACACACTGTCGAACGTATAGAAGAACTCTTTCAGTTCATTGGCTACAAAAGAAGAAGAATTAACAGTCTTATAAAGGTCATCCAATTGTCCGGTTTTAATTTTCCGGGCAAGCATTTTCCGTTGTTCCTCCTGTTTGTTGATGTAGAGCGAACACATATTGAAAACGTAACCGATGTATTCTTCCTTCACCTGGTTGGACTCCTGCAACTTATCATTCAATGTATGCAGGTTTGCATTGATATGCTTGAGCTCCTCGTTCATATCGCTCACTGCCTTCCGGGCAACATTCAGCCGCTTCATCTGGTAGAAAATGAACATCAGGGCAATCAGCAGGATTATCAGCAGAGCAGAAGTCAGGACGAACAAAGCAACCATCTGTGTCTTCTCCTGCCGCAACTTGTTCTCATAAGTCCGGCTAATAATGGGCAGCATTTCCGAAATCTCCTGTGTACGGTAGCGGGCATTGCAGAATGTGGCATCCTGCATGGAACATTCTATATAGGTATAAGCACGGTTAATATCGCCTTCCTGAAACAAGAGGTTTGCCAGTTTCCAAAGAGAAATATATTCCTTCGTCGCTGCCTGGATGTCGGCGATAGCGGAAATAATCAGATATTTCTTCTGAAGCTCTGTCTTCCCCATCACGCCATAGGCATTTGCCAGCCCTATGGAAGGAATAGCAACACTATACCCTTTTCGTTTATGCGTCTCATAGCAACTGTTCAGTATCTCGATGGCTTCGTCGTATTTTTCCTCATACAGAAGTTTCTCGCTTTTCATCAGCAGATAGCCCTGCGAACCTGGCTTCCGGATATTGAGAATAGAATCTTTATATTGATAAGCAAGGCTCCGGTAGTGATCTTTCATCTTATCGGAAAAAGCATAATCCTCCATTAACGTGTAAACCTGGTGATACTGATAATAATAGTAAGAAATACCGGAAGCATCCAAGTCGCCGGATTTAATGCCGTCCAGTATCTCCAACCCTTCCTTATACATGGCCACTCCTATCATGACCTCGGCCACATTCAGTTCGGCGGAATAAATATGAAGGGGATTCTTCATGCGCTTGGCGAGCTCCACACGCTGGTTGGCAACCCACAGGGCGGAGTCCATGCGATAAGAACGGTATTTGCCGAACAATTCGCGATAGACATCAAAGCGTTCCTGGTCCGAATGAGGCAAATGGAGTTTCCGTTGCAAAGCATCTATCTGTTCCTGGCGTTCTAATGTATATTGGGGGCGGTTCCTGATAGACATATCAAGTACCCGAAGCAAAGAGTCTGTTTCATTGGCATAAGAATACAGGGACAGGGATACAAAAAAGACTGCTAAAATTACTTTCAGTTGCCTCATATGGATTTCTTTCACGGTTTAACAATAAATCTTCACGGACAAAAGTACGGAATAAATATTTGAAAAAGGAAAGTTTCCCTGTTCTTTCAGCAGAATTTTACCGATAACGTTTGACTTGCTTTGTGCACAATATAAAGAAAAGGAACTACATTTCCATCAGTCCCTTTTCTTTTATTCCTAAATATGTCAAAATACAAACCCTAATCTCAAGCCATTAAATTTATATTTTGCAGAAGCATTTTCAAACTTAAGCTTCTGCATATTGAATACATATCCCAGACTTAAATGCGGAGTAATATTTATTCCTAAATTAAGTTCCAAAGCCAGTCCGCCTTCTTCAACATAGAAATCGTGTCCATACCCTAAGCGCAAACCTAAATAAGCAGAAACATCCTGATATAGAGTGGGCGTTTTTCCACGAAGTCCCATCATAGCCTGCAAAACACTTGGGCCCAAGCCTTCACCCCTCACTGTCTGACCTACATAATTGACTCCAAAGACATCCACGCCCAAAAAACGATGAACATTATATTGATAACGGATGCCACCTGAAAAACCAACACTCCCATCAACATCAGCCATTTTTCCAACCCCTAAATCAATGCCCCACTGGCTTCTCTTCATGTCAGCTCCACCATCATCGCCAAACCACCTCTGGGCAGACACCGTAGCCACAAAGAAAAACATCAAAAACAACGATACCACAAATTGTTTCATATAGTTGTCCTCCCTCCTATTTAATTTCACGGATTAACATTCCCGGATAAAAATCACGGCCACTCACTTTCTTGAAAGTCGTCTGGCCCAATTCCGCACCGGCTGCTCCTTCTTCCTTCGCCATATACCGGTTATCCCAAATCATTCCGGACACCGGTTTAATCTCTCCAACCTTTTTATACTCCACCTTATTGTCCTTCATCACAGCTTCCAGCACTTCAAAACGGGATTTTTCCGTAATGCCCTCCTTCATCCCTATTTGAGCACAGATTGGTTCCACTTCCGTAAGAGGAGTCTTTACCTTAAACGCTTCAAAGTTCTGCTGCAAAGAAGCGATATTTTCATCAATGGCACGTTGACATGCCTTGCGAATCATCTGTTTCGGTTCATCAAGGTTCACCCCAAGAAATGAAACATCTTTGCCGCTACTCTTCTGCATACCGATATATCGCATGCTGAACTTGCTACGATGGTTATCAAATGCCTGCTTTTTAGCTTGGTCAGAATCAGTAGAGTAATAGTCTCTATAAAAAGTCATAGCCGTTTCTTCATCCCAAACCAACTGATAGAGATGAGTGATGACATTTACCTTGAAACCTTTCAGAGTTTCCATCATGTCGCCCATCGAATCACCTAAATCTGAAAAAGAATTTGTACCCAAAGCCACATCCGCTACTGCCCCCAGGATTCTGAATGCAGTTCCAAATGCCTTACCGGTTTTCTCACGGTCTATATACCTGATATCATTTACCACCAGGAAAGAATTTCCAATTAAATCTTCACCGGCATCCTCCAGCATAGCCATCCCCCTTTGGGAACGGGCAGCCAATTCTTTATCGAACTCACTTGCATCATAAAGACCACGCTCCTTCACCAGTTCCACATCACATACTCCGGTCAAAGGGTCACGGTTGAACCAGCGGGAAACCATGCGCGAAGCTATGCCATTGTTCTTTACGAACTCATCCACCACCTGCGTATCCTTCAGTTTCTGTCCCATAGAAACCACCTTCACCGATAAATCATGATTATTATACTTATCCGGGGTAGGAATCTGGAGAAAAACATCACTTATTTCCCGGGCAAACTTCTGGTCATCGTGATTTATCAGAAGACTATATAATGAACTCCGGCGATAATTCATTGCCGTAGAATCCTTCTGTGCATATGACTGCATGACAGACAAAACTGCCAGCATCAAAACTAAAGCTATCTTTTTCATAAAGTATAAGCTAATTTACATTGATTAATAATCCCATTTATCATCCGGTATGCGGTCGGTTATCTTGAATGCATTGACCGAAACATCCTCATAAATATTCAAACGGAAAGCATCCGTATCATTCAAAGATGTCTTGCCCAGCTTCTCCATATAAGCCAAAGCATTCTTTAAACGGGAGAAGTTATCCATTTTGCAAGGTACGATGAGATTTCCATTGATGTCAATCATGCCATATTTACCCTCCATGGCCACATAAGCGTAGTTCTCCTTAAAGTTGCTTGCATCTTCAAAACCCTGGCTAAATGCCATGGCCTTTTTCTTAAGATCATAGCAATACCACAACGCCCCATCTTTCCCCCAAATATATCGGGGAGCAGGTTCATTCACCAGTTTAAGATCCCCCCATTCAAAGGGCACTATCTGACGACTTTCCTTATCAATCATTCCCCATCTGCCGTTTTCTATCTGTGCAGCAGCCCAGCCATGTCTAAAGTCAGATACATTCTTATATGTCAACGGAATGACAATACTGCCAGAACGGTCGGCTATCCCCCACTTCCCGGCCTTGCAAACGCCCAACATATCTTCACTGAAATTAGCTTTTACATCATCATACTCAAATGGAAGAACATTCTTTCCTTTATTATCAATCACTCCGAATCTACCACTCGCATTATCTTGCACAATACACATGCCTTTATCAAAATTCATGGCCATGCGGAACACGTCAGTAACCCGGTTTCCGGACTTATCGACAAAATAGGCAGTCTTGTCATTCTTATTTTGAATCTTGCCGACGCCATCAATATAGGACTGCAAAATCTCATTCTCTGCAAACTCTTTCAAATATCCGGATTCAACGTTATAATAGCCGTACTCCATTTTCTTTTTGTGGAGTTTTCCCACCAAAGCAATACCATTGGAAGGACAATGCACCTCATGAAATTTCTTTTCAGGGACTACAATGTCGCCACGGTCATTCATAATTCCATATCTATTCAGCCCTTTCCCATAAAACAAGAAATCACCCTCCGTGGAAATTTCTATATTATCAAAGAAGAAGTTCAAGCTATCGGCTGCCTCCTTTGTTTTTGCAGTAGCCAAGGTCAGATTATAATAGTTCTCAGGACTGAACAAACGACTCAAAGGCCTTTGTAGAGCATACAATCCATAGCCACTGGATACAGTTGCATTATAATCCACAATCTCTTGCGTATCCTTCCTCTTATATTTAAAGAAGTAACCGAGAGTCAGATATTTAGCCGGAACCACTACCTTTCCTTCCCTGTTTATCAAACCGTATTTGGCACCACTCAACTTTCCGGTTTTCTTGTTTACCTTGCCCGAAGAAGCAAACCAGCAATGCCCGAACTTGTCAAACAACCCGACTGCCACATATTTAGGTTCTAACAAAAATTGTGCATGGTCATCAATCAGACCATACTTCTTGCCATTGATAACATAAGCCACTCCATCTTCAAATTCTCCGATTTCATCATATTTCGGTGGCAAAATCTCTTCCCCCCGCTTGTTGAGGAATCCCCACTTTGCACCTTTCAGGATGCCGTCCTTATAACTACCTCCTACCGCCACACGGCAGAAATTCCCTGTAAAAGGCAGAATCAGCGTATATTTAATCTTTCCCACTGCATCACCTTTGGGATTGATGAATCCATATTTATCTCCCTTCTTTACCTTTGCTAATCCTTCTTCAAACGGATATGCTTCGGTATACTTATACGAAATCACTTTTTTTCCCTGGTTATCGACATAACCGAACTTTCCCTTCTCATTTGCTTCGGGACGCAAATTCTGAGCCTGCAAGCCTGCAAAAGCCAGAAGGCCTCCCAATAGCAATAAAAAACGACGAATTGTTTCCATAAGATATTATTTTGTTATTTCAACCACATAAGATTTGTTGTCTTAGGCTGCTGCCCCTTTCCAAAAGCTACACCTACAGCACGAGCCGCATCAATGACTTGTTTCCGTATGGCAATCTCGTCATTATACTTTTGGCGCATCTCAAAGTTCCAGTCGTCCTTGACTTTTGCTTTCACCTCCTTGTACAACTCCATCGCCTCACCATAGCATGCCGCATCCGGTTCCAGTTGATTCAGAATCTCCGCTACTCTGGCGGCACCGGTCTGGTCAGGATTTACGGCCCAGGCATTGCGGGCAAGCATCAACAGACGGTCACAGCTATAATCAATATAAGCATGATAGGTCTTCACCAGTTCTTCGGAAACAAGCTCGTAACCCTTACAACACACAGGAACGGCTGTCAGCAGAAACAGTGCCCGTTCATAATTACGCAACTGCGACAAACGTTGCGCCTCCTTGATTATATTGCTGTACTCTGCATCATAATAACTGATAATGCGTTTCTTGCCTTTCTCAAGGAAACTTGCAATTTTCTCGTTGCTGGCATTCAGCGAACGGTAGGCATTCAAAAAAGCGCGTTCGCGGCTCTCGCCTACTCCGCGTATCTCAAAAGCAATGCGGTCGAACACCTTTTCACCCAAATAGTCACCGATATAAAGGTTGAGCGATAAAGTCAGTGCCGTCTTAGCAGGAGCTCCCGCCACCACCTGTTCGTAAAGCGGCAATGCCTTGGCTGCCACAAAAAATTGTGCATAATCTCCCGATGCACTGATGCCGTCGCTGCTCACTACCGTACACAAGCGATTGTATAAATATTCGTTGGCCGAAGCCGGCGTTTCTCCATCCTGTCCGACATCAATTGCCATCAAACGTATCTCACAGTCCTGCGAGTAGGCCTTCATACCTGCCATACACATCAGGAGAAACAGAAAAATTATCTTTTTCATACCACAGATGTATTAAATGTTATTTTTCTCCGATTACCAATATAGCCTTTCCCAATCCTTTGGTGAGCAGTTTGCACTCCACATTGTAGGGCGCAGCCCTCAGATAACGCCGTAAATTGTTGGCAAAGCTACGGGTATCCATCGGCATACCGTTTTCACGGTAAAGGGGGATGCGAACCTGCTCCAGAAGCATACGATTCTCCGTAGCATCCGATACATTATACCGATGTTCCTGTGTATTGTTGTACATCCATCCGTCAATGATATCCGTCAACATCTCGCCGTCAAATTCAGTCTCCAGATTCTTGCCGGAACCATTGTCGAACACTAATATTTCTACATTTACTTCGCGCCCGTTTGTCTGCAAATCATCGAAATGTGCTTGTAGCTGAGAAGCGAAATTATCCATATTATTCAGTACAGCCTCCTCAAGCAATACCGGAGTTTCGGCCGACAAAGAAGTTGCCCCCGTCCCGGTGGCAGCAGCAATCTGCTTGTTTGTATACGCATCCAGCCCGCGCAATGTATAGGTGACCGAGCGTTTGGGGCCGGTAACATTAATCTTCCAAACCAACTCCACCAGAATATCGGCTTTCGCTCTATTGAGCAATTGTTCATAAGGCGTCTCGGCCAGCGAAGCTCCCGAAGCAGAACTTGTCAACATCTGGTTTTCTGCCGACGACTGTTCCATACTCCTGATAGTGGAAGAAAGATCTTTCAGAGGGAATCCTCTTTCAGCCATTAACTCGCCGATTTTGGTTATCACATTCAGTAAGTCTATATCATTCTGCAAAGCACTTTTATAATCGGGTACATCCGTTTTAACCCCCTGCGCCTCGTAAGAGCGCATATAATTATTGTTTGCACACCACGCGTCTGCCGGAATCACCATAATGGTGGGTTTCTTCACCTGGGCAAATGCCGCCTGCCCCATGACGGTCAAGAAAATCAAAGTACCAATGAGTTTTCGCATATACTACTTTTTTAAGATATTGTCAGAAATAAGCTTTTTCTCCAGATCAGCTCTCAGCACTCTTAGCACCAGCGCATACGAATCGCGTGTCTGGCTCTTTTTCTTCACGCCCGACCCCATTTTGGTGGCATCCATCTTCACGAAATCGACATATGCACCGTTTTTACTGAAGAAGTTGTCAAAATAAGCTTGATGCCTCTCCTCCGCATTAACCTCAAAAAGAAGCGGTTTGAATTTGCATTGGCCCTTCTGTACTCCGCTGAAGATAATGTCGCGTACGGCTTTCTTTTTGGCTTGTTCCACAGCATCCGCCCGGGAGGCGCCCTGTCCCCATGCACGAAGTACCACCGTCCCATCCATTGCATTTCCCACACATTCTGTTTCAAACGTATAAAATGCCGCTGTCGAAGGAGATTTGCACGAACTGAATGCCATGCATATTGCCGACACGGCAAGAATAAAACTAAATCTCACTTTCATAAATTGCATGTTATGTTTAAATTAATAGTTAAAAGCCGCTTCCAAGTCCTTTTATTACCCCTGCCTTTTCAAGATCCTTACGCAAACGATCTTTCGAAACGGAAAATGTGGCACCAATACGATATTGCTTTTTGTCCATCTTCACAATATCATATTGGGCGGTTACCATATCGGCATAATTCTGATAGCCTCCTCCATCTTTAAAGAATGGTTCAAAAAAATCGGAATGTTCCTGTTCGGTAAGCGTGCTACCCGCCAGTGCTTTCTGAGTCACCCGCGATTCCTGGCTGGAAAAACCCTTGAACAGCACTCCATGAACAGCACATTTTTTCAGTAAATCAGCGTCCGGCTTATTTTTCTTGGAAACAACGTACACTTTTACCAGATATGTACCCTGCGTTCCACTACCGGCACCGACGATCTCATATTCCAAAGGTCCGGCCGCATATCCTCCCAAAGAAATTAAAAAGAGAAGAATTAAAGGCAAACTAAATTTGAGTTTCATAATTATTATTATTAAGATTTATTATAAATGCGACCCTTTACAGAAAATTAAATACAATAAAAATTGGATTATACGGACAAAAAGCGATACTAAAACGACATTCAGCTGTATTATCCGGTAATTCCGCAATATATATATCCTGTTCCAAAACATGCCATTAAACCATTCTAAAGCATATAAAGAACACAAAACGGCATAAAGCTTCTCCTTTGCAGACCTGTTATTCAATAAAAACACCATCAATCTGCAAAAGCATACAAACTTTTCGTAAAAGTAATATTATTATATATTCAAGACATTAAAAGCCTTGCTTTTAACATAATATTAACAAATATAAAAACTATTATGTTATGATTTCAAAGTTCCAAACACAACATGCCGGCATGTTCCTTCTCTTTTTTAGTTTCACATGCCGGCATGCATTCACACCCTAATATCTTCACTTCAAACGTTGCCTATCACCCATTCCACAAGCACACACTGTTTGCCGTCATTTTTCCATCTGCGCTACTGAACCCCAAATAGACAGCCAACGACTCTGCTTTCCAACCATCAGGCAGAATCAATGTAGCTTTACCGTCCTGCCTATGGGCAGTGTTCACGTCATACATCGGTTGTCCCAGCTCCTTGTTGTAAACCAGCAACAAGACTACATCTGTCCCGGCAGCATTCCCCTTATTGCTATTATCAGCCCAGAAAAAGGATACTTTATCATCAGCCACTTCAGCCGTAGCGCCCTCTGCCGACGTCAGTCCACCATGCGACACCAGCACTCTGTCAAAGTCAATAACGGGTCCGTCCTCCCCCGCTACCACGGCGGCGCCCAGTATACACGACACAGCCACATTGAAAGGCGAGCGGACTGCGGCAAACTCCCGATAACCTACACGCAAAAAAGGCGTCAACATCTTCGCAAGCCCAATGGCCACACCAAATTTGGAACGGGCCGAACGCTGCTTATCCGAACGCGACGGATTGCCCCCTGTGGGTAACGAACGCACGTAATACCCATTCTTGCCTTTGCACCCCACTACCGGTCCCACCTTACCGGAAAAACCGCCGATAACCCCATCTTTTACTTTTCCCATAATCTTATATGTCTTAATTATTTTTCTATCTATACGCACAAAAGTAAGGAAAAGAAATCGCTTCACACTATAAATCCCCGGTAAAAGGATAAACTGTCAGATTCTTTTTTCTATATTATTCATACACTACTGATACACTATTAATACACTACTGATACACTATAAATGAGTGTATCAGTTCTGTTTTGACCTATTCCCTATACCTTATAAAATTATATCCAGTATAGGTCAAAATAGCAGATACACTCATTTTCACTTCAATTCAGGAATCCTTTTAAGGCTTCTGAATAACCTGATTCCTATCCTGTTATTCTGTCCAGTCAGGTTTGGGAAATTCTCTCACCGGACTATATCGGATGTAGGAGTCGAATATCTCTTTATCAGGCCCCACAGTACGGGGATCTTCCGACCGCTTTAGTTCATTTACTAAAGCCTGTCTCAGTTCTTTTTCAATCGCAGCATAATCCTTTTTCCCTATCAGATTATCAAGACAGAACGGGTCATTTCCAATATGGTACAATTCAAATTCAGGACGTTTACCGAATGCCAGTTCAAAGTAAGGCTGGATGGCAGGATCTTTATAATGCTCTATCAAAAAAGTTTTTGAAGGTGCATCATCCACATCGGTAAAAGCCCGGTCGGAATGAAAAGTCCCATCTTCACCTATCCCGTACATGGGATATAATTCGCCTGTATCCTTATCCACCATCTGAGGAGCTCCGGCAGGCCAACGTTCAGGTTTGACATTCCAGATTAACAGATAATCCTGATTACGGACAGCACGTTGCGGATATCCCAGATTTCTCCAACGGGAAGAGGAATGCCTTTCGCGCCCCATATACACATACTTTTTCGTTTTATCCACTATTCCTTCTTTTTCCGATCGGAGTATATTTATGAAGCTACGCCCCGAAATAGGAAGCATTCCATCCGGTTTCACTCCCGCCATCTCCAGGATAGTGGGAGCAATATCGGTAAAGCCTATCGGATCATCTACCCGGCGTTTACCCGGAAAGCCTTTCGGATAGCTGACCGCAAAGGGGACATGTGCACCATATTCAAAGCAGTTGGCTTTTGCCCGAGGGAAAGGCATGCCATTATCTGCCGTTACTATAACAATTGTATTATTGAGTTCACCTATTGAATCCAGATATTCCAGCATTTTAGCCAAATGCGAATCAGCCCATTCTATTTCTACCGCATAGTCCAACATATCCCCTCTGACCTCTTCCGTATCAGGAAGAAAACCGGGAACATCCACTTGTTCGATTTTCTTTCCATTACGTTTCCACGAACCTTTCTCATAAACACGATGAGGTTCGGTAGCTCCATACCAGAAATAGAAAGGTTGCCCCTCTTTACGTTGCTGCAAGAACGAGCGAAAGTTCTCATAATAATTAATCAATCCAATCCCTTTAGCCGTACGTGAATCCGAAGGGCTATTTTTTTTATACCTATGTTTATTGAAGGGATGTCCGGCAGCATTTCCCTTTCTCCACAAGGAGTCCTCATCATTACGTGCGTATTGAAATGGATCGACTCCTTTACCGGTAAATCCGGTGTAATATCCACTTGCCTCCAGTAGGTCGACAAACGGAACATGCTCTTTCATCCAGGAAGAGGCGTGCTGCCCAGCCTGTTTGTTTTGCCAGTGGTGGCGTCCCGTCACCAGACTACTTCTGGAAGGAGCACTTCCCGGAGAACCAGCATAACAGTTGGTAAAGTAGATTCCGTTGGAAGCTACCCTGTCGAACCCGGGTGTACTTACGAACCGGCTGCCGGCAAAACTTGTATGTGCATAGCTTTGGTCATCGTTTATCACAAACAAAATGTTTGGCCGCTTATCCGGTTCTTTCTTTTCTTTGGTTCCAGCAAGTACTCCCGAACTTAGTGAAATCAACACTGCTCCAGTGACAGATCTCATAATGTTATCAGTTAAAAACATATTTTTCTGATTTGATTCTTCCACTAAATTACTTAATTCCCCTCATATACCAAAGGAGGAACATTCTTTTCCGTACCGGGATACCCCTTATTCTGATTGATTATTCCTCCGGAGTTCGTATTGATTGCATACGAAGGAATAGGCCAGAAGATATGGAAAGGTGAGCAGGTGAAATAGTTTCCGTAGGGAGTTCGGACACCTTTATTATAAAAGTCGCTGATTTCCACCACCCTGTCATACCAGAAGTTATCTTCTGTCAGCCTGTCCATAGTGTACGTCTTTCCATTATAGCAGGGGATTCCTGTCCGAGCATAAATAATAGCCATTCGGGTTAGTTCCACTTTACGCGGTTCTTCATAATACAATTCCCTTGCCCTTTCATCTAATACGGCACCTGTCTTTTGCTTTTCAATATCTGCAGCCGAATACATGTATTGTGCATTGGCTCTTTTCCTTATGACGTTTATATCGTCGGCTGCTTTCTGCCATTCACCCTTCCATACATATGCCTCTGCCCTGAGCAAATAAGTTTCGGCTAAACGGAAAATATAGAAATCCCCCGGTCCTCCCTGGGGCTGCACACGGTCAGGATCAGGATACCAGGTTTTATAGTGTGGCCAGCTAAACCAGCATCTGATAGTGTCATTACATAAAATGTTCCCCTGATCATTATACAATTGAAGATTTTTCCCATACCACTCATTTCCGTTTTTCTTCAGTGCGGGACTGTTATAAACCAGCATTTCCATTGTCATCCAGTTTTCATTATCCGTCCGGTGCCTGTAATCAGAAAAGTCTTCTACCTTGTTAATGGTCCATACACCTTTTTGTGCATACCAGGTGGGGCGGATACGACTGATTCCTCTGCCGTATTTTTCTACAAGACCAATTTCATTTTTGGCTGCATCCGACAAGCCGTTTGCGCCGTTAGGGGTTTTAATAATTCCCGTCAATCCATAATAAGGAAGTGCATTACGCATCACATAGGTGCCATTCGTATTTCCTTCCATGCCATATCTATTGATAGCCAATAATAATCCTTCCGTATTTTCCGGCAAGCTCTTATTTTCAATACGGAACATGTCCCATACCACGTCTTTATTGGCAACACTCTTGTCTGCTCCGAACCGCTCATTGCACAGTTTATGAACTCCTCCACTAATAACTTCGGTCGTTATCCGGATAGCATCATCGAATCTTCCTTCAAGCAAATAGTACTTGGCCAATAGATGCTTGCAGGCAGCTTTGGTCACCTGTCCGCCATTTACTTTATTAGCTTCGGGGACATGTTGTGCTGCAAACTCCAGGTCTTTTATCATTTTCAGCCAAATAGATTCTTTGGTGGTGGTATAGTAGTCCACTTTAGGTTCGGTTAGTTCTTCCAAAACCAAAGGTACATCTCCATACTGCAAGGTTTTCATGTAGTAGCGATAGGCCCTCACAAAATAGGCACTGCCCAACAAGGCATTCTTTGACTCTTCCGATTTGAATGTAGCTTGATCGATTCTGTTTACAATCGTATTGCAGTTTTTAATGTTGATAAAAGAATTGTCCCAGTACCATCCGATTCTGGTGTATGCCAAGTCATCATTTTTTCCATCGGGCAGCATCTGATTATTTAAATCCTGCCACGGGGTTGCCTTATCGGTTGTACCGTCTACGGCTATATCCGAATATTTCATATTGGTGCAAAATGGTGCCTGGTCGGTGCAGAATTCTCCCCGGAAGGTGGTCATTGCTTTGTCCAATACCGCTTGCAATCCCGCCTCATCGGTCAATGCATTTTCGGGAGCATAAAAAGACAAAGGGTCAGGGTTAAGGAAATCTGATCCGCAGGAGCAGAAAAGACAAATGGTAAAAGACAGGATCGCTGCTTTATATTTCATAATGGTTTTCATATCTATATAATTTAGTTTAGAATTAAAGTGTCATATTCAATCCAAAAGTGAATATTCTTTGTGAACGCATTCCGTCTTCGGGGTCGCCGAACTTCCAGTCTTTAGCCCATATCCCCGCATTCTTCACATTCAATGTAAATTTAAGGTTGGATATAGGAGTCTTCTTCAAAAATTTGGAAGGCACCTTATAAGCTAAAGCTACATTTTCCAAGCGTATATAAGACTTGTCAAACCATACTGAATAGCTCACTCCCTTAGCGGGAGCAGACCTCAACCGGGCATAATCATCCAATTGATTTTCAGGAGTCCAATAAGGAATATCCCTGGAATTACAGCGATCTTCGATATGGTTATCATGCTTTGCCAAATCATAGCTTCCCTTGTGTCCCCAAAGAGAATACAGGACGAAGGAGAATTCAAAATCATTGAACAGTCTGAAAGTGTTACTCAATGTCCACGAGAATCGTGGGGTCTTATATCCCAGAAACTGTTTGTCTTCATCTGTCAGCAGTCCATCATCATTTACATCTTCCAGTCTGAAGTCACCGGGTGCCTGATTCCATTTGGCAGCCTCTTCTTCTTGCCCGGTCTTCCAGGTTCCCAGAATTTTATAATCCCATATCACATCTTTTGCCTGACCGATAAACCAGTTATTGGTTTTGTCATCCGGCTCTTTCCGTCCTACAAAGTTACCATCTTTATCAAAAACGTCATACTTTTCACCGGTTATCGAAATGATCTTATTCCTATTTAAGGCAAAGAGCAGATTGGAGGTCCATTCAAAATTATGCTGTTTCATATTGGTGCTACTCAGAGAAAGTTCAAGTCCTTTATTCCTTATCTCTCCCAAATTGGCATACACTCTTTTATATCCGGTGATAGTGGGAAGTTCTCTGTTGACCAGTACATCTGTGGTCGACATATAATAGGTTTCTATTGTTCCGTTTAAAATGCCATTGAACAGCCTGAAATCTAAAGCAAGGTTATATGCTTCGGTCTTTTCCCATTTAAGCTTTTTATTTCCCATCGTATTTATTTCCAGGGTAGGAATGATAATCGGGGTTCCGCTTACATCAGTATTCAGCGATTTCTCGGCAAGCATCTTAGACAAGGCAGCATAGTTATCAATGTCTCTGTTACCGTTTATACCCCAGGATGCTCTTAATTTAAGATAATCAACAAACTTCACTTTAAAGAACTTTTCTTCTGAGAGTACCCATCCCAGAGCTGCGGCAGGGAAGGTGGCACGCGGATTGGAGTAGCCAAACAGGGATGATCCATCTCTCCGCACCGACAAGGTCAGCAAATATTTATTCATGAAGCCATAGTTAAGCCTTGCCATCAACGCATCCGATGTCCGGATCTCATCATTACTCGAAATTTCCGGTAAGTTTCCTATAGACATATCGTGATACCCGAGGATGTCGTTTGGACTGAAATTCTGATTATTCATTTTCTCCGTATCATTACGGAACTGCTCGGCGTTTACCAGGAATGTAACATCCACCTTGTGTTTCTGTGCAAAGGTTTTGTTCCAGTTTATAATATTATCAACCTGCCATTCCCTTCTCAATGAATTTTCACGGGAAGCACTTCCTCCGAATAACTTCCACTGTGGATGTGCAGAGGAGTCATGTGTATGGTTGTGGTAAAAAACAAACCGGGTTGTATAGTTTACAGTATAAGTGATGCCGAATGGTAAATCCAGAGTTGCATAGATCTTAGGGAAGAGTGTAAAGTATTCCTGTTCCCGCGACCTGTATGTGGGATTCAACAATGGGTGAAGTGCCTGATTGTCATCATTCGGATATAACCTTAATGTTTCCTCATCATCCTCATAAAATGAACTGTAAGGGGTTAGTTTGGTGTATTGGCTCACATCCGCAGGGACCGAACTCTCGTCACGGTAAGAGAACTGTGCATTCAATCCCACTTTCAAGAAACGGGCAGATTTTCCCTCTATATTCACCCGTGAACGTATGGTAGAAAATTCATCCCCTTTTACCAATGACTCATTTGTCATATATCCCAGTGACCAATAATAAGAGAAATCTTCTTTTTTTCCGGAAAGGCTCAGGTTGTAATCTTGCCTGGGACCATTATGAAAAATATAGTCCTCCCAGTCAATGCTTCTTCCTGATTTGTAATTCTCAATTTCCAACCCGGTCAGTCGTAAACCAGATAACCAGGCATCTACAAGATTGTCCTGTGTAGTACTATGGTAAGTCATCCATTGATCCAGATATTGAGGATCTATCGTACGCGGATCATCAAAAGGACTCCAGGGGCTCTGTGGCACAGTTGCACTATAGACTGATTTAAACATATCGGAACGCCATTTAATGAAGCCCTCTTTATCATAAGGTTTCACCCTGTTCGCAGCGGTAGATATCCCTATACTTCCGCTAAAGTTGATAACAGGCTTCTGGGAATTTCCTTTTTTTGTCGTAATAGCAACCACCCCGTTTGTAGCCCTCGATCCATAAACGGCAGCCGAACTTGCATCTTTCATTATATCCAGCTTCTCAATGTCATTCGGGTTGATATCCGAAATGTCACCATTATAGATTACTCCATCGACAATAATCAGCGGACTTGAGCCGGCGGTCAGCGTATTATCGCCACGAATCATCATATCACCACTTCCTTTCGCGGATACGGAATATCCTACACTCATACCCGGAATACTATTGCGTAGTAAGTCGCTAACACTTGACGGAGTATAGTTTTGCATACTCTCCGCTTTAACCTGGGAAATAGATCCGGTCAGGTCACTTTTCTTCGCAAGACCATAGCCAACGACAACTACTTCATCCAGCATTTTTGCATCTTCCTGTAAAGTAACCGCTATATTTTGTTTGTTTTGCACAGGGATTTCCTGTGTAAGGTATCCGATATAAGAGACCAACAAAACCGCTTTTTCTGCAACATTCAGGGAAAAATCTCCATCCACGCTGGTAATTGTACCGTTCGATGTTCCTTTTTCCATAATATTACATCCAATGATGGGTTCTCCATGATTATCTTTAATTACACCGGTGATTTGCTTGGTTGTTTGTTGAGCAGATTTACTCGTTCCATTTGTCTTGAAGATAACGATGTGATTATCTTCTATTATATATTTCAGGTTTTCCCCCTCAAAAAGGCTGTCTAAAATTTGGCTGATATTGCCATTTTGAATATCAAGAGACACTTTTTTTTTCAAATTAACTTCTTCATTGCGATACCATAAAGAATATTCTCCTTTCTGTCTGATTTGCCCCAAGGCTTCTTCCAACGTCACGTTCTTTAAATGAAGAGACATATTTTTTACTTGCGAATAGGCTACTTCCGTGGATGCAAAAAAGGAAGCAATCACAAGAAATAAATAATAAATGTGGTGAGGTTGTTTTACTTTTAATTTTAAATCCATATTTTTGTATTGATTTTAGGTTTGTAAATCCATGAATTATTACAGACTCAAGTCTTATCCAAGCGAAAAATGTTAGCGCATTTTTCGCTTTTCTATATACTACACTATTTTATCATAGGCACTCATTTTTAGGGTTAATAATTTATTTCTTAGAACTTTTATTTTCATCTATATAGATTACATACTCTTCTATCCTGTATTTCAAGCGTTTATCTGCAGTTATCATTCGTAATATTTGTTCCAGATTCTCGCCTCGTAGGAAGTCACCGGTTAAAACGATATTCTCAATATTAGGAGAAGTTATATGGATATGGACATTGAAAATACGTTCGAGCTGCTTGGTTATTTCTTTCAGAGGAAGTGCCCTAAAATAGTATGCCCCGTTCTTCCACGATGTATAATGAGTAATATCCACGTTACGCGTGCTCAGGGAGTGATTGTGTTTATCATAATATGCCTGTTCTCCGGGGGTGAGGAAAATCCTGTTCCTTTTGTCCTCGCTCTGCACTTCCACTTTTCCTTCTGATAAAGAGACTTCAATCCAATCATCTTCTTCATAGGCTTTTACATTGAATTGAGTACCCAACACTTCGATGTTGATCCGGTCAGCTTTCACAATAAAAGGATGTCTGGCATCATGGGCAACCTCAAAAAAAGCTTCTCCTTTTATTTCAACTTCCCGGTTCTTCGCAACAAAAGCACTGGGATAAGTAATGGTGGTTCCTGCATTCAGAACAACCTTACTCCCATCAGGTAAAGTAATCGTCGACAGCATACCGAATGGGTTGGACATTTCTATCTGCTGGCTATTTATCTGATTGAACCCTTCTCTATAGGAGAAGTAACTGGTTATTCCCAACAGAATGGCGATAGAAGCAGCTACTGTACTGATTTTTAAAATACGACGGATGTATCGGCTCCTGTTTATCCGTTTATTAACTTCTTGCAAGATGCCGGTCTTCATTTCTTCCTTCTTTTTTTCAATCTCAGAAGAAAGCTTCATTTCACTAATCAGTTGCCAAAAGCTACGATTATCATCAGTCGAACGGCTCCATTCTTCCAATGTCGCTTTCTCAGGGTCACTGATATCATGAATCAATTCATTCCGTAGAATGTCAATTGGGTTATTTTCCTCGCTCATAATTATTGTTTCTAAACAGAGGAGTACACTCAATCAGATTTCATTTAAAAGAGACCTCGAGTTTTTTATTTCTTTAACTAATGACAGGAAAGAAGAGTGACCATAATAGTGAGAGAGTAAGGTCGGGATAATAGGGTTTGATTTGTTTGATGATCTTTTCTATAGCAATTTTCATTTGTACGCGTACTGTGCTTTCCGATATACAGAGTTTCTCTGCAATTTCTTTGGGTTTCAGCCGTTCTTGGCGGGCCATCAGGAATATTAGGCGGCATTTTTCCGGCAATTTGCCAATAATTTCCCCCAACAACTGCTCCATTTCTTTATAAGAGATTTTATCATGAGGCGATTCTTCTTCTGTTATTTCTAATTGAACCGATAATTCATCCAATGAAACATGGTTATGTCTACCTATTTTTTTGTTGTAGCGCGTCACTTCGTTTCTTACGGAGATAAATAAATAAGTTTCCAGATTTTCTATATCCTTTAGTCTTTTGCGTGATTGCCACACAGCAAAGAACACATCTGCAACTACTTCCCGACAAGACTCAGTATCTTTCAGGAAATAATAAGCGTAACGAAACACCTGGTCATAATACATTTCATAGAATATATTAAATGCGAGTGTGTTTTCCTCTTAAATCATTCCCAAGAGACTATGGATATCTTTTGCATCTTTCATCGATTCTAATTTACAGAACAAACTTACATAAAAAGATGGATTCCTTAGAGTATTAGATAATTCCGAGAGACAAAGATATAAATGTTTATTTTTGCTTCCAAATTTAATTCGTATGGATTCAAAGAAAACAGTTCCTCATTATTACAGTAAAATCAGCTTGCCGCCCCCGGGTATTTTAGTGAGAAGAAGTATTAATGAAAAACTGCATATAATTTAAAGAAAGCAGGCGAAAGAATAGACAAAACGTTTTTTTTTCGTATATTTGAGAGATTATACAATCTACTAATACTCACAGACATGAAGAAGATATTTCTCGTTGCAATTATCTGCACAAGCCTCAGTGCATTCGGCCAAACCGCCAACGAGCGGGCAGCAAACTACATGAATCAGGAAAACTGGTTTGAGTTGCATTGGGAATTTGCTGCCAACAAAGACTCGCTGGACCCTTTTCTGCGTGACTTTGGGCAAGCATTGCTATGCAACTTCTTCAACCGTCCCGAAGCCGCCTGCAAAGCCATCGGCAAATTGCTTGCCGAACAACAGGAGAATATGGGATTTGAAAACACGGCTTCCATGATTTACCTTCTCACCGAAAACCTGAGCAAGCAGGGAGCAAACGACCAGGCCGCCGAAACCCTGAAAAGTTTCTGCGACCAACTGGAGGGGCAGGTGGACAGTGTCTTTCTTGCCGGATATCGGAGGAAAGAAAAAGAATATCGTGTTTTGTCCGGCTACGCCTTATACCAATGGGAAAAGCCAGAAACGGATTTAGTGCTGCCTATCCGCATAGACAATGTGGGCAAAAGTGGTTCGGGAGCCACTACCATAACTCTGGAAGGCAATATAAATGGAAAAGAACAGAACTTTACGCTGGATACGGGTGCAGGTGTCAATGTAGTCACCCCTGAAATAGCAAAAACCTGCGGAATGAAGATACTGGATATAGAAATCACAGCAAACGGAGTAGGTACAGGGAGCGGACAATTTGCCATTGCCGAAGAAATAAAGGTAGGTCCGCTTGTGATGAGAAACGTACCTTTCTATGTGCTGGATATGAAAACCGGAGAAGAAAAAGTCGACCGCTACATGGAACATCTGGAAGCTATCATCGGACTGCCTATCCTCAATCAGTTCCAAGAAATAAAACTGGATTTCCTCACCAACCGCCTGACTATTCCCAAAGACTTGACTCCTGCACCGAAATTTGCCCCGAATATCTGTTTTACAGGGAAAAACATCCTTGATCTTCAAGTGGTATATGACCATGAATTACTACGGATGAATTTCGACAGCGGCTCCGGTCTCAGTCAGTTGAATTACGATTACTTTGAACGGCATAAAAGCCGCATTGAACGAATAGCAGAAAGGGACTCAATGGGGCTTGGCGGTTTTGGTGGCACAGCACGGGTCTGTATTTACAAATTGCCGGGTGCATGTTTCCAGATAGGAGAGTATATAGGATGCACAGATAGTCTCAGTGTAGTGGCAACACCTGAACAAAATGGCCTTCACTTCGCCGGAGATGGAATCATAGGAATGGATATATTCCGGAGCTTTAGCACGGTTACAATCAATCTGAAGGATATGTTCGTGAAGACGACGCCACGGACACAAGGAGCAAATGCAATGATATACGACTCTAAAAAACTGCACTTAAAGCTACCGGAAGATAAATTGAATATAACAGATATATTATTGGGGGTAGCAAATATATATCTGGACTACTGGAAAACTCAGCATTAATGAATGTTCCACACACAGCTCCTCTTCCTGCCGAAAGGCACTTGTAACCCGTAACTCGTAGCTGCTTCATCTTCTGCGACGTCCGAACAAGTCTTTTATTCCGTCAAGATCGAAGCCTAACGTAAAGCGAAGTGTCTGGTCGAGCGGATTGCTCTGTGCCGTAGATACCAGATAGGCAGCATCCAGCGAGAACACACTCATCTTGAAGCCTGCACCGAACGAGAAGTACTTACGGTTTCCCTTATTTTCATGCTCCCAGTGATAGCCGCCACGAACGGAAAACTGTTCGTGATAGGTATATTCCAAACCCAACGACCACTGTATCTCCTGCAATTCTTCCTTGAAACCACCGGGGGCGTCACTGAAAGATTTAAAGATACCTTTAATGGGTGAGATATCATTGTAGTCACTGTCCAGACGCTCTTCATATTCTTCCTGTGACTCATCTTTTCCCCGGACTGGACGGGTGGGAACCATGTATTTATTAGCATCAAAGCTGACTCCAAGCGTATTGTAATCATCTATCGGAAACAGCAAAGAAGCTCCCAAACGCAGGTTGGTAGGCAGAAACTGGCTGGTATTGCCGCTATCATAAGAAATCTTCGTACCGATATTAGAGGCATTCAGTCCGAAAGAGAGCATGCACTCACGCTGCGCTAAAATAATATAATTGGTATAATAGAACGCAATATCAGCAGCAAAGGCTGAACCGGCAGAAACCTCTTCATCTTCCCTATACGCCAAGTCAGAGTAGATATACCGCAAAGCAACAGCCGCAGAGAAGCGTTCGGAAAGCATACGGGAGTAAGCAACATCTACTGCCATTTCATAAGGTTTGATGGAATAGCCCGGGGAATTTGCATCCTGATAACCAACAGGAACCTCACCTAAAGAGAAGTAACGCAGCGAACCACTGACGGCCTGATAATCTCCGATACGATAATAGCCTGCCACATACGCCAGATCGATATCATTCACCAATTTACGCAACCAGGGAGTATATGAAACAGCTACTCCGGCACGGCTGATGGTGAACGGATACTTTGCAGGATTCCAGTATTGGGAATTCACGTCCGGATCGGTTGCCGCACCAACATCGCCCATACCGCCACCACGGGAATCGGGAGCAATGCCCAAAGAGTTAACGCCGGTATTGACAGGGTTAAACTGGTTCTTATCTTGTGCAAAAAGACTTACGGATAAGAAAGCTATGATGGATACTAAGATAAATTTCTTCATACAGCATGTTTTATGGAACTGTCTTAATAAAACTATAAACAACCTCATTTATTGTGACAGGATAATGATTTTCTGTGCTTTCGTACTTTCACGACTGCCATCGGAGACAATGGAAGCACGATACAAATATACACCGGGTGCCAGGCGTTGTCCCCCATTGCTGCATAAATCCCATTCTATATAATAAGTTTGTCCCTCGGATATACCCTTTTCAAGATGTGTCCACAATTCCCGCCCGGAAAAATCATAGACCGACATGCGCACGGCAAGCGTAGAACCGGGACGATTATGGGAAAGAACAAACGTTGTGTTCTCCCTTGCAGGGCTCTGCGTACAAATCACGGAGAAAAGATTGGGGCGCAATCCGCGAACGACTTCAAAATCCAACGTCTTTGTAGAAGAGTTATTCAGCAAATCCCAGGCACGGAATGCAAGAGTATGCTTCCCTTCGGCAAGGTCGGGCACGGAGAAGTGCACCCCCCCCCGGGTATAATCTCCGGCTGTGGAAGTATAGTAATCATTCAGATTATAGGTCAGCACCGCACTGCCGTCAATGCAGAGCGAAAGGTCATGACCAATGCCATTGCCTACCGTATTGATACCGTCAGCATCTTCCAACTCTGCCACAAACAGAGGTGTATTATTGGTTTGTCCGCCGGACTGGAAATCCGGGGTATTCAGATAAATCGCCATCTTAGGACCTAAAGTATCCGAAGAAATCTCGTCGGCTGTGCCCCCTACCAGAAAATGGTCAAAATATCCTCCCGCTTCATTAGTCCGGTCTGCACTCAGAGCATAAAGACTCAACAGACCTTCTTCATCCGAATAATTGATATCCAACGGCACAGGGAAAGTAAATTCAAAACGTCCCCGACGAACGGAGTCACTGCCGGAGAAAAGTGTTTTGCTGCGCTCGGTATAAGTGTAAGCCCCCTCGCCCCGATTGTCAAGCGTGGTAACCTGCTCTTTACTGTCGAGCACAGTAGGGTGTACCGTACCGGTAAAGTCCTCTGCCGGATTACCCTCAGGAGTCAGAATATGTCCTTTGACGGTAATCTTGCTGCCGGCTTTCGCTTGCGGATAGACGGCACCTTCTTCTGCCACATTCACTCCTGCAAATTCATCTATTTGTACCTGATAATCGGGATATGCCAAAGTCAGGGCAGGATCGCCGATAAGGGCGAAATTCAGTTTATTCTTATCGTTCGCCAACGCCTCATCACATTTGGAGAGGCGCATAATGTCTCCCAACCGGAGACGTTTGCCTTCGGGACGGGAAAAGATGTGACGAAGGAAAGCCTGATTCAGGGCGGAGTTCTGCGAAGCATATACCACACGGGAGGTAGTGAGCAAGGCAATGGCGCCACCTCTGGCATTCAGAAACGCCTGTTCGCCTGCCGAAGTCTGTATATCGTCAAAACGGGTGAAGTCGCAGGTAGCTGTTATCCACAAAGGAAGACGAGGAGAAGACATTTTGGTGATGTCGTTGGTTGTCAACAGGCTTTCTGCTGCCCAGGCAGAGGCGCTTCCATGTCCCGTGTAGTTGACTACCAGCATCCCTTTATCGAACATTTGCAAAAGGCACTTCGTAGCATCAGGATACGTTTCTCCCGTAGCGGAAGCCTCACGACGGAAGGCATCAGCATAAATCCGGTTGACAAGCAGGGAAGGATAATTCCGTTCAGTATAACTTGCCAGTATCTCAGATTGGGAGATATGCAGGTTCTTATCTCCATCATCGGATACATAACAGACGGTATGTTTCCAAGGGCCTGCATGCTTGTTTTCCATATAAGCAATGGTCTTATCTACAGTTGCTTTTGCCTCAGTAGCCGTGCGGACAGGAAAACGTCCGATGCCGATATCCAACATGGCAGCCGTCAGATTATCACCTTCCTCATCATCCAGAAAGCCGAAGTAGTCATCGGTTACATAGGAACCGGTTTCTTCGATAGAGTTCTCCGATTGATAAGAGAGCAGATAATTATCCGGATGGTAGTTCTTCCAAGAAGAGGTCAGCATACGGTTGTCATAACTGCAATCTCCAAAGAATAACAAGTATTTAGGACGTTCGACAGCTTTAGGGAAACGGTCGTAGAGCATCTTCATCAAGCGGCGGTAAGCTGTTCCGTCCGGCGTCCCGGAAGAGAATTCATTGTAGACTTGCGGAGCAGGAATGACTACAACAGACATTCCGTCCTTCTCACGATGCGCCTGTGCCAATCGTTCTGCCTGTGTCATCAGGTCAGTCCGGTCGGGAGAGATGATAATCATATCGGTTGGTTCCAGAGAATGCAGGTTCTGATTTGCAATGCCGCCCGCAGATTCTACAGTTTCAAAGCCTGTTGCTTCGGGAGTAACAGCAACAAATTCACGCAGTTTCCCCGCAGGAATGGTGAATGTATAGGTACCATCGGCAAAACGCCCCTCTATTCTACTGATACTTGCAGGGTCGGTTACATCCCAGATAACGGTGGAGGCTGTGGCACCGGATAGTACGAATGTGGTTTCCTTATTAATAGAAGCCAGAGAACGGAAAGTTAGATAAGGAGCGTTCAGAGTAAGTTCGCGAGTATAGTTCAAAGCGATATAATCCAGACGGCCCGATGTTCCTGACGGACGGGTATGAGTGACGGTTACCACGGCAGTCTCCGAATTTGCTCCCCGCCAGAAAGTATTTATGGTTGTAGAAGTGGCTTTTGTGTAATACTGATTATCGGATGAAATAGATGCTAACGAGGCGCTACCTTGTGCTACGTCATCCACCGAGACAGCATAAGAAGTGGGCACTCCAATGGAACGGGCGGCAAATGTGGTAGTCAACCAGCCGACTTCTCCGGGTACAATGCCCGGCAAATGTAAGGTATAGTTTTTCACATTTCCTGCAACATAATCATAGTCTTCATAAAGCTCCCTGCCGGTATTGGCCCAGCTAAATGCATCTTTCTCATAAAGGGCATAAGAGTTGAATGTAGTCAGCCGGTTGCCAGCAGTGCCTTGCACAGAGGGTACTACTTCGGTTTCCATTTCCGGAATATCATCCCGGTCGGTCAAAAAATAATATCCTTCATCGGAATAGAAATTACGTTCGCGGATAAAATAAGAGTTTTTGGTATCAGGCTTCCAGGAAACAGTGCCACGCGCATAAAATAACACGCCGTCCGACAAACGCAGTAAGGGGACTTCGGGCAAATCAGCCGAAGGATGTTCACTGAAACGCTGGGAAAGTAAATAGCCACCATACCCAAATACCCGCACTTTCTCCGGTCTGGAAAAGCCCATTTTCTTCAATTCGGCATTCATAATCTTAAAGACTCCGGTGTTCCGGACACGTATCTTCGTCCAACGACCGGAGGAAAGAAGTGAATTAGTACAGTCTTTCAGAGAAGTTTTAATAGAGGAGGTTGCAGTGCTCCGGGTGGCTGCCCCCTCTCCCATTTCTTCTTTCTTCGGGAAAGATTTCACCGATAATTTAAAAGAGTTCAGTCGTTGATAACTGCCTTCCCGATAGACCACGGGGACAAAGTGTATGGAGAGGAAACCACGATGTGCGGAGACTTTGATAAACGAAGTTATTTGTGGAGATACCGGCAGACCTTCCCTGAAAGCCATGTCTTCATCTGGAAACCGGCGCAAACTGTCGAGCCGGATTTCTAAAGCCGCCACTTCGTTCTTGTTTAATCTCTGATATTCCGGAAACTCTATTTCAACTTGATAAGTAAAAGAACGGAAATCATCCTTCAACGGAAGTTCTCGCGTCACTACGGGAAGCGTTTGCACGGACGGCAACTCCTGCCAGTTCAGCGTAACGAATTCCTGCGCCAAAACCGGAAGAAAGAGAGCAATAAAGCAACAAAGCAACCAGCAACGTTTAACGAACATATATTAATAAATTGACTCAACGAATATAAAAGTCGAGCAACTTATCTTCTCCGAGGTATCCTTGTAAATGCTGTCCTATCTGTACCGGACCTACGCCTGCGGGAGTTCCCGTAAACAACAGGTCGCCAATTTTCAGCGTCATAAAGCGGCTGACGTATGCTATAATCTCATCCACCTTGAAAAGCATATCCGAGGTGTTTCCGTGCTGCACTTCCCGTCCGTCTATTTCCATACGGAAATCGAGTTGCTGCACATCGCCTCCTGCCTGTTCCAAAGGAACAAATGTACCTATAGCCGCCGAATTGTCGAACGCTTTGCAGAGTTCCCAGGGATTGCCCCCCTCGCGGAACTTGCGTTGCAGATCACGCGCTGTAAAGTCGATACCTACCGTCACCGCGTCGTAATAACGGCTTGCAAAGCGCGGCGCAATATTCTTTCCCAAACGGCAGATGCGTACCACCACTTCTGTTTCATAATGAACCTCATCCGAAAAATCGGGAATAAAGAAAGGCTTTCCGTCTTTCAATATCGCCGAGTCGGGCTTCATGAAGATAACCGGCTCTTTATTTACTAACGTATGCCCCAGCTCTTTATTGTGCAGTGCATAGTTCATTCCAACAGCAATAATCTTCATTATTTGATTTCGTTAAAATTCAGGCGGTTGAACATCACCGCCAAATGAGCATATAGAGAAGTATTCTGGACAACGATATTTTCCGGCACGCGGATACGGAAAGGGGTAAAGTTCCACACTGCTTTAATGCCGCCGGATATCATTGTATCCGTAATCCGTTGGGCTATCTCGATGGGTACGGTCAGTACGCCGATATTCACATCATATTCGTGCATCTTCTGCTCAAAATCGTCAGAATGGAAAATAGGAATACCGTTCAGTGTAGTACCTACCAATTCGGGATTAACATCGAATGCCGCCACTATTTCCAGTCCGAAATGCTTCAAACCGGAGTCGCGCAACAAGGCACCCCCCAAGCTACCTACACCAAAAAGGAATGCTTTGTGCATATCGGTAAATCCCAGGAAGTCTTCCAATACGGCAATCAGCGTATCGACTTCATAGCCCACACGCGTGCGTCCGGAGATATTCACATAAGACAAGTCTTTAGCTATCTGGGAAGCATCTATATTGATTTCTTTGGATATTTGCGTAGAAGAGACAAACCGTTCGCCCCGCTGTTTGAGTAGCTTGACATTCGACAAGTACCACGGCAACCTGCGCAAAGTAGGCTCCGGCACTTTCATGCTATCCTTATATTGAATTGCCTGGTTCGTGGTCATTTTCTTCATTTCTTATAGGTTACGGATTGACAAAAATACGCTTTTTTCCGAAAATGAACAGTCATACAGAAGAAAGTTAACATAATTTCTACAAAAGTGTCACTCACCCGCAATCAAAGATAACGGCAGACTGATGGAAACTCCTGTTGAATGGTATTTCAGGCAATCGAAGCCAACAAACACACCTATCCGCGCCATATCTGAAAACCCGATTGAATATCCCAACTCTGTGTAAGGCCGTTGCCCGTATATCACAATAGAACGGAGATGCAGGGCTTCATCTATAGGTTTTCTTGACAGAAAAGGAAGATGTTTCAGAAGAAGATACGGGGTGTACCAAGAGGCGTTTGCCTGCGCCCAACGGGTATCGGTGGATAAAGCGTAATTATCCAGCAGGCTGAATCCGGTATCGAAAAAACGTTCCGTGACCCAAATACGGGTGGAGGCGAAATGCTTGAAGTCGGGGAATTGCAGGTTTTTCGCTCCCCAAAATGTACCCGCGTTTACCGACCAATGCAAACGATTGAACATGCCGAACTCAATATCTTGCTTAGCAGAAAATTGCATCAGATGATAGGAGGTCAGATAGCGGCTTCCGTTCATCGGGAAGGCTCTGTCATATTTCAAGGCAAAAGTTGGATAAGGAGAATCTTCATATACTTTCTTACCCTTCGACATGTGATAGTAGTGTGCCGGGGTGTATTCCAATTCGAAAGAAGCTTTCAGAATATCATTATCGGGCATCGGCCGGAAAGCATCGTTCTCCGGCAGGTTCGGCTCAACATCTCTCTTGAACCAACTGTGCCGGATGTGATTATCCAGCATCTTTCGGCGTTGCCAGGAAAGTGAGGACGAAAAAAGTAATCCGTTGAAAGGTTCTATCGCGTGGTCCACAGTAAAGAAAGTATTCTCGTAGAGTTTCAGATGGTTGTGTCCGAACAATGAACTGGACATTGCATTTATAAAACGGGATTCTCCGTTCTCTGAATTATAGTCGTCAGAGAGTACCCCACCGGAAAGAGAAAAGCGACCGCAGTTTCGTGGAGCATAATCTAACGTAAGTTCCCCTTGTCCTACCCAACTCTTCCGGGCTGTAGTATAGTAGAACGAAGGTACAAAACGCAGGGTGGAAGCTTGCGACAGTTTTACGCCCGTCTTTAGCTTGGCTCCCAACCAGAAACCATCGACAAAATTATATTCGGGAAGATATGAGGTAAGATGAGGTAAAGTCAACCAGGCTTTTTTATTGGAAGTTCTAAACGTCTTTCCCCACATGACGGTATTCAACACCTGGCCGATACCTTTTTTCTGATTCGCTTTATTTCCTCCGGACAGTGAATCTTTCAGAATAATCTTTTCCTTGTATTGGTAGCTCTGCACCTCTTCCAATCTCAACGGTACACTACGCACAGCAGTCCAGTAAAGGGAATCCCGCTTATCGGCAAGTGAATCAACCTGAGTATCCTTACGGCCAATGCGGGCAGGCCGTTCATATTTATGTTTCTTCGGCTGTGCTGCGTTGTTCACTGCAACCGCCACTGTAGCTTCTTTTTTTGTTTCCTGTGGTTGGTGGTCTGTTTTAACTTCCGTATAGTGCACTGCCGCCAGATAGGATGCTTCCGCCTTAAAGCCCATTATGTCAATAGAAGAAGACATCGTAGTGGAAACCGGTAGAAAAACAGAAGGTTGTACTTCCTTGCAGGTAACTTTGATTTGTGCTTTCAAACCTCCGCCGCGAACTCTGACATCGGCAGCAGATATACACCACAAATCTTCCACAATAAATAAATCCCCTTCCAGCAAACGGTTATCCTCTTTCCGGGGGATGACACGGATTTTATTAATCATCTGCCCTTCTTCCACGAAACAACCGTCGAGTTTGAAACGATAGTATGAGAAAGCTCTTTTATTCAAGGGGGATATCTTGCCGAAAAGTTCAGGGGTATAAAGGTTCACCATAGTTATCCCCATATCCACCTGTATCTCTTCCGGAAAAGAATTTTTATGAGCAATAACCCGGTTATTCCATACATTGGGAGCTGTAAAATTCACGACTTGTTGTTCTTCCAGCACGAAGAGTTTACCAAGCCACTCCTTTGCATCTTTGCGAACTTCCTTGGATAGCTTCAACACTGCCGGAATGGAAGTCCCCTTTCCTGTTCCTTTCAGATAAGTGCCTGCTCTGTAACCTTTCACTTGTGTACGGTGATAAGGGGCACGGGCTATCGCCCGGCGCATCACAGCATAAGCCGGGTCTTCATTTCCTTTGGTAATGCTTACTTCCGGCAACGTATAGGTGCGTTCGGCAAGGACTATATTCTTTTCATAATCACGCTCAGGCATCTGAAAAGAAAAACTCTGGGACTTGTATCCCAAAGATGAGACTTCACACGTATACTGTCCCACAGGCAGTTTTGTTTGAAAGTGTCCATGTTCATCAGTCGTTAGACCCGATTTAGTCTCTCGCAGATAAAGAGCGGCATAAGGAACCGGATTTCCGCTATCATCCGTAACAGTACCCTTGAAATTTTGTGCAAAAGAAAGTATAGTGGTAAGACTCAATAAGAGGGAACAGATATATTTCTTCATGTCTTTGGCATTTGAAGTTAAATAGCATTTTTCTATTAGACGACAAAACTCTCAAAAGATTGCAAAGTTCCATGCAAAATATTACTTTTGACCTTACTAAACAGTACAAATATGAAAAATAATGATTGGAAAGAACGGTTGAATGTTGTCTATTCTACCAACCCGGATTATAGTTATGAAATGGAAGATGATGAAGAACAAGTCACTTTAGAACCTTCCCGGCAGAAGTTACGTGTTCAACTGGACCGTAAGAACCGGGGTGGAAAAGTGGTTACGCTTATCACAGGATTTGTAGGTACGGAGAATGACTTGAAGGAATTAGGCAAATTGCTGAAGTCTAAATGTGGTGTAGGTGGAAGTGCCAAAGACGGAGAAATCATTGTGCAAGGAGATTTCAAACAGAAAGTACTGGAACTACTAAAAAAAGAAGGATATACGCAATCGAAACCGGTAGGGTAATCCGCTCTGCCGAAACAGACGGTCTATTAGGGGCAAACAGATGGTCTATTGAGGTCAAACAGACCATCCGTTTGGGGTAAACAGACCATCTGTTTTCAGTAAGTTATATCACCTGTTTCAAAAGCAACGAATATGCATAAAAAAAACGACCGCTACGGGAACTACGTGCGGTCGCTTCTATATATAGATTTGAATTATTCAGCTTTCAAAGTGAAACGCTTGAAGTCTACAATCTTCAGTTCAGAATCAGCCTCAGCCAACACTTCTCTTACAGTCTTCTTACCGTCCATGATATCTTCCTGGTTCAGCAGACAAACTTCCTTCAAGAACTTAGCCAAACGTCCTTTAGCAATGTTCTGAATCATTTGTTCAGGCAAATGCGCAGCCTTTTCAGCAGAAACAGTAGCAATGATTTCTTTTGCTTTCGCTACATCTTCAGCCGTAATCCAGCCTTTAGCCATGTTGCTCTCCATGTGGTCTTCGCTGTCCACATGAGTAGGATTGATACCAGCTTTCTTCAAAGCATTCTCCACAGCTTTCTGTACTTGTTCTGCTTTGGTCTTCTCAATGGCAACTTCGATTTCTTTCTGTTTCACTTCTTCAGAAACACCATCTTCGTCAATTGCAATCGGGTTCATGGCAGCAATTTGCATAGCAATTTGCTTAGCCAATTGTTCGTTTACATCCTTGTTGAAAGCAACGATGGTACAGAGGCCATTTTTGTTCATGTGGTTGTAAACAGCAGTGTTTACACCCTCTACAGTCATGTAGCCATCAAGTTCCATCTTCTCACCCGTGATACCGCTACGGTCGGTCACTGCATCCTGTACAGTGCCATTACCCATCGGCAGTGCTTTCACTTCATCCAAAGTCTTGCAATTGTTAGCTACAGCGAGATCAAGAATATCTTGAGTCAACTTCACGAAGTCAGCATTCTGAGCCACAAAGTCGGTTTCACACTTCAAAGCAACGATAACAGCAAAGTTACCGGTAGTTTTAGCCAGAACGCAACCTTCAGAAGCTTCACGATCTGAACGCTTAGCGGCAACAGCCTGTCCCTTCTTACGGATAATTTCCATTGCCTTGTCGAAATCGCCTTCAGCTTCTGTCAATGCATTCTTGCAATCCATCATACCTGCTCCGGTCATTTTGCGGAGTTTGGTAATATCAGCCATTGATACAGCCATAATATATTTTCTTTGTTAAATTAATATTCTAAATGATAAAATGGTAAGATGATAGGATGGTAAGACGACATTATCATCTTATCATTTTACCATCTTACCATTCAACTATGATTAAGCCTCTTCTTCCTTCATGAAAGCAGCAGCTTTAGCTGCATTGATTGCTTCCTCGTCGGATTTGTCAAGTCTTGCTTTTGTAGCTTTCTTCTTACCCTTGTTAGCAGGAGCTTCACCAGCAGCTTCCATATCTACCTTTTCAGCTTTTCTTTCTTCCAAACCTTCCTGCATAGCAGCGCAGCAAGCATCCAGAATTACTTCTACTGATTTAGTAGCATCGTCATTAGCCGGAATTACGAAGTCAATGTTAGTAGGGTCAGAGTTCGTGTCAACGATACCGAATACGGGGATGCCCAAACGGTTAGCTTCGCGAACAGCGATATTTTCTTTCATAACATCAATAACGAACAGTGCAGACGGCAGACGAGTCAGGTCAGCAATAGAACCCAAAGTCTTGTCCAACTTAGCACGTTGACGTGAAATCTGCAGAACTTCTCTCTTAGACAGATTAGAGTACGTACCGTCGTTCGTCAATTTGTCGATGGTAGCCATCTTCTTAACAGCCTTGCGGATAGTGGGGAAGTTAGTCAACATACCGCCCGGCCAGCGCTCGATTACATAAGGCATATTTACAGAGGCAGCTTTGTCAGCAACCACTTGTTTAGCTTGTTTTTTAGTAGCAACGAACAGGACTTTCTTTCCTGATTTAGCAATTTGCTTCAAAGCTTCAGCAGCTTCGTCTACTTTAGCAACTGTTTTGTGGAGGTCAATGATATGGATACCATTGCGTTCCATGAAAATATAGGGAGCCATTGCGGGATTCCACTTTCTTTTGAGGTGACCAAAGTGGCAACCAGCTTCCAATAATGTATCAAAATTTGTTCTTGACATCTTGTTTTTCTTTAAATCGTTTACTTTCTTTTTTGTTTTTTCTAAACCAACCGCCGGGTAGTCTATCATTCCAGAGTCCCGGTAGTTTAGATACTAAACGCCGTTCAGTTGACGAGGTTATCAGTTGACAGTTGACTAGGAAATACCTTGTCCACTTGTTAACTTGTCCACTTGTTAACTTTCTAAACTGATTAACGTTTACTGAACTGGAATCTTCTACGAGCTTTCGGTTGTCCCGGCTTCTTACGTTCAACAGAACGCGGGTCACGAGTCATGAAGCCTTCGGCGCGGAGAGCAGCCTTGTCTTCAGCATTCATCTTCACCAGTGCGCGGGCGATAGCCAGACGCAAAGCCTGAGATTGACCGGTGAAACCACCACCGCAAAGATTTACTTTAATATCATATTTTTCAGCAACACCCAGCTTGCTCAGCGGTTGTTTTACTACATACTGAAGAATAGTTGATGGAAAGTACTCTGCAAGGTCTCTCTTGTTAATAGTAATCTTTCCTGTACCTTCGGTTACGAAAATGCGTGCAATTGCACTTTTACGTCTGCCTAATGCATTTACTACTTCCATATTTCTTATTTAAGTAAGTTTATATCAATTGACTTGGGGCTCTGAGCTTCATGTTTGTGCTCGCTACCGGCATATACATACATATTGCTCAGCAATTTAGCGCCCAATTTATTCTTAGGCAGCATACCCTTTACTACTTTTCTCAACAGTCTGTCATCACCATTCGGTTTAGCCTGCAAACGAGCAGGAGTCATTTCTCTCTGACCACCGGGATAACCTGTGTATGACAAATACACTTTGTCAGTCCACTTATTACCTGTCATTTTAACTTTGTCGGCATTAATAATGATTACATTATCACCGCAATCTACGTGAGGAGTAAAGTTTGGTTTATACTTCCCTCTCAACAGTTTCGCAACTTTTGCGCCCAGACGTCCCAATACTTGGTCTGTAGCATCAACAATAACCCATTCTTTGGTTACCGTAGCTTTGTTTGCAGAAATGGTCTTGTAACTTAAAGTATCCACTCTTGATTTGTTTTTTAAATGTTACTACTAAAAAAATCTCATTACGGATTAACTACCCCGGACAAAGGTAGATTAACTCGCTCTGAATTAATTGCTTATCCTTATTAGATAATAATCGGCTTGCAAAGGTACGGATTTTCCCAAAACTGGCAAACGTTTTCTTCTTTTTTTTAAAAGGCTAGCAATCAATTACAAGCAATGTCAGGATACCAAACAAGCAATGTCAGGCTGCAAAAGATTGTTTGTTTTGCAACCTGACATTGCTTGTTACATTATGAAAGCTCGTCTCAGCGAACAATGTCTTCCGGGAACTTATCGGGCATCGACACTCGCTTCCAGGTCTCGTGATACCAGCAGTTCAGTTCATTACCGTTCAAATCTTTAGAAATAAAATACTTCAAATGCATAAGTCCGCCATCACCCAGTTCAAACTCCAGAGTGTTATCTTTATTATCCAGCATGGGCAGATGAATATTCTTCTCAATACTTTCCTTATAGCTGTTGTCCGTCAACTGCATATACGTGCCATAGCCGGTGATGATGGCATCTTTGCCGGGAATAAGAGTGAAGTTTACGATACGCCCGTCATCGCTCAATACCTTGAACGTATTGCTGGGCTTCAACGTACCGGGAACACCCGGAACTTCGGATACATAGTGACATAATTGCCAGATGCCTTTCAGGTCCGCAGGTTTGAAACTTGTCTTCTCCTGCGCCATCGTTCCTGTTACCGCCAGCAACACCGCCGCCAGCATGGTAATGAAATATTGCTTTCTCATGTTCGTATATATTTGGTTAACGTATCGGCATCCAACTGACCCAAATATAAGCATTTATTTTGATATTATAACAATTTATCTATAAAAAAAGAGCCCGCACAACCAAGATTGTGCGGGCTCTTAACTTTTATTGTCGAATTAGAACTCTGCATTACGCGGTGTACGCGGAAAAGGTATGACATCACGAATATTCGCCATACCCGTCACGAACAGAAGCAAGCGTTCAAAGCCCAAGCCGAAGCCGGAGTGAGGACACGTACCGAACTTGCGGGTATCGAGATACCACCACATATCCTTCATCGGAATATGCATTTCATCGATGCGCTTCATCAGTTTGTCATAATCTGCTTCACGCTCGGAGCCACCGATAATTTCGCCAATCTTCGGGAACAACACATCCATTGCGCGTACCGTCTTGCCATCTTCGTTCTGTTTCATATAGAAGGCTTTGATTTCCTTCGGATAATCAGTCAGGATGACCGGACGTTTGAAGTGCTCTTCCACGAGATAACGTTCGTGTTCGGAAGCCAGGTCCACACCCCAGTATACCGGGAACTCAAACTTATGGCCTTTTGCAACTGCATCTTCCAGTATCTTGATACCATCCGTATAAGACAGGCGCACGAAAGACTCTTTCAACACACCTTGCAGGCGCTCAATCAGCCCTTTGTCGAACATATCGTTGAGGAATTTCACATCATCAACACAGTTATCCAAAGCCCATTTCACACAGAATTTAATGAACTCTTCCGCCAGATCCATATTGTCCGTAATATCGTTGAACGCAACTTCCGGCTCCACCATCCAGAACTCGGCCAAGTGGCGCGGAGTATTGGAGTTTTCTGCACGGAATGTAGGGCCAAACGTATAGATAGCCCCCAGAGCTGTAGCTGCAAGTTCACCTTCCAACTGACCGGAAACCGTCAGACTGGCTTGTTTGCCAAAGAAGTCATCATCATAGATGATAGAACCCGCTTCGTCTTTTTTCAAGTCATACAGATTCTTTGTCGTCACCTGAAACATCTGTCCGGCACCTTCACAGTCAGAAGCTGTAATGATGGGGGTATGGAAATAGACGAAACCTTTCTGATGGAAGAAAGTATGGATAGCCATCGCCATGTTATGACGGATGCGGAACACTGCACCGAAAGTATTCGTACGGGGACGCAGGTGAGCAATCTCACGCAGGAATTCCAACGTATGACCTTTTTTCTGCAAAGGATATGTATTATCACAAGTTCCCAGAACTTCAATCTCACGAGCCTGAATTTCAGCTTTCTGACCGGAACCTACAGATTCCGTCAATTCACCGTTCACACTCACACAGGCACCGGTAGTAATATCTTTCAGCATGTCTTCATCGAAGTTTGCCAAATCCACTACTATCTGCACATTATTTATTGTAGAACCGTCATTCAGGGCGATAAAATTAACTTGTTTACTACCTCTGCGGGTGCGAACCCAGCCTTTCACGTTGACCATAGCGCCAAAATCTTCGCGCTTCAACACGTCAACAATCTTTGTTCTACTAATCTTTTCCATAAATTTGTGTTTAATACCTTATTATATAATTACTCAAATGAGCCCATGCGCAGGTAGTTCACCTCTTGTTCACTAAGGTAACGCCATTCGCCACGACGCAAACCTTTCTTTGTCAATCCGGCAAAGAACACGCGGTCGAGCTTCACTACCTTGTAACCCAATGACTCAAATATACGACGTACGATACGATTTTTACCGGAGTGGATTTCGATGCCCACTTCATCACGTTTGAAATCGTCCGTATAACTGATAGCATCTGCGTGGATTTCACCGTCATCCAACTGGATACCGGCTGCAATCTGATCCATATCAGCCTTCGTCACATTCTTATCTGTATGTACGTGATAAATCTTCTTCTTCAGGAACTTCGGATGTGTCAGCTTGGAAGCCAGGTCACCGTCATTCGTCAGCAGCAAAACACCTGTAGTGTTGCGGTCCAGACGACCTACCGGATAAATACGCTCGTCACAAGCACCTTTCACCAAATCCATAACCGTGCGGCGTGCCTGCGGGTCATCCGAGGTAGTCACAGTGTCTTTCGGCTTATTCAACAGAATATAGATTTTACGTTCGATGCTTACCGTCTGGTCGTGGAATTTCACTTCGTCACCACGTTTAATCTTGGTTCCAAGCTCCGTAACCACTACTCCATTTACTAAAACCACACCTGCTGTGATAAATTCATCTGCCTCACGACGAGAGCAAACACCTGCATTTGCCAGGAATTTATTCAAACGAATCGGTTCGTTAGGATCAACAAACTGCTCCTTATATTCTATTTGTTTCTTACGACTGTACTTTGCATTCGGATCATAATCCGCTGTGCGACGCTGTTGCGGACGTCCATATCCACCACTCGGTCTTCCTCCATCGGAATTGAAACGCGGACGCTGAGGACGGTCGCCATAAGAGCCACCACCGTAAGAGCCTCCACCACCATAGGAAGAACGCTGAGGACGGTCGCCATCATTATAGCGGGGACGATAAGGGCGATCGTTGTTATAAGAACGTTGTCCGCCATCGCCACTGTTAAAACGCGGGCGCTGAGGACGGTCGCCATAAGAAGAACCTCCACCATAGGAAGAACCACCGCCATAAGAAGGACGTTGAGGACGGTCGCCACCTTCACTGCTATTATAGCGAGGACGATAAGGACGGTCGCCACCGGCGTTGTTTCCATAGGATGGGCGTTGAGGACGATCACCACCTTCGCTGTTATAGCGAGGACGATAAGGACGGTCGCCACCTTCACGATTGTAAGCCGGACGATCACCATAAGAACGTTGTGGACGTTCGCTACTGCCTTCTGCATTAGG
>NZ_CAJLKP010000017.1 GCF_905207245.1 uncultured Bacteroides sp.
GCTTCCATATGAATTTCTAATTTTAGAAGTGTCAACTTATTCAGTACACTACAGAAACTGACACTCGCATAATTGGATGAATTTCACACTATAGGAATAAAAAGAAAATGCAAACGGTATATAAACAATGAAGTGCTATAGAATACAGAAAAATACAGGGTCTTCGCGCTCAATTCTGCCATATCTGTATAAAACGTCCGTATACACTGACTACAAGTGAGTTAAACGCAACATTTGTAAATATATAGAACAAAAACGGTGTAGGCAAGTGATTTATCAGCACTTACCTACACCGTGCCTACACCCCGCTAATCAACTACATATCTGCAATTTATGCATCGGGTGTAGGAGTGTATGCAAAAACACATAAAACTTTTCTTTGTACAGCAAGCAATTCTGATTACTTACTGAAATCCCTCGGAGCCGGAACAGGAGGCAATGGTTTGCGGTTCTGCAATTCCTTCATCACTTCCTCAATAGCCTTATTGAGCTGTTCATCCTCTCCGTTCCATTCCTTCAACGGATCATTATCAATCAGGATATCCGGGTCCACGCCATGATTTTCGATAATCCACTGCCCCGTCTTCGGGTCATAGCTGGTGAAGAAGGGCACACGGATATCCGTGCCATCCATATAAGGAAGCGGACCACTGATGCCGACAATTCCTCCCCAGGTACGTGTTCCAATCAGCTTTCCAAGTCCCAATGCGCGGAAGCCCCACGGGAAAAGGTCGCCATCGGAAGCGGAGTATTTATTTATCAGGCAAACCTTCGGACCTACCTGCACGGCATCGGGCACAGTACCTGTTTTAGTAGAACCACGACGCATCGTCACACGATAAGGCTCACGGGACAGACGCTCCAGAATCATCGGCGAAACATTTCCGCCACCATTGGCACGGTCGTCAATTATCAAACCTTCCTTATCGAGTTGGGGATAGAAATAACGGGCAAACTCATTCAGTCCTTCCGGTCCCATATCCGGTATATAAATATAACCGATACGGCCTTTTGAAGCTTCATCCACTTTCTTCAGATTATTCTGCACCCAATTATAATGATAAAGAGGATATTCATCTTCAATCGGACTGATGACAATCTTTCTGGCACCTGCCAACTGGGGTTTGCCGTTCAGCGAAATCTCCGTCGGCACACCGGCTTTGCCCACCAGCAAGGCATACAAGTTCTTCACGGTATTCGTCGGCACACCGTCAATGGCTACGATATAGTCTCCCGCTTTGGCTTCAATGCCCGGCTCCGTCAGCGGCGAACGCAATTCTTTGCTCCAGGAAGCTCCGGTCAGTATCTTCTCCAAACGGAAGAAACCACTCTTATCAGCAGATACCTCAGCACCCAGCAAGCCGGTCTTTATGCGCTTCGGCTTTTCCGTCTCACCCGGATTGACGTATGCATGGCCGCAATTAAGCTCGCCAATCATTTCACCAATGATATAGTTCAGGTCGAGACGAGTCTTTGCATAAGGCAACAGGACAGCATATTTCTGTTTGATAGCCTTCCAGTCCACCCCATGCATATTTTCCAGATAGAAGCCGTCACGGTAAGCACGCCAAGCCTCATCGAATATCTGCGCCCACTCTTTGGGATAGTCCACAGGGATGGACATGTTATCAAGATTAACAGCAGTGCTCAGATTAGCCTGTCCTGCGGGAATATCCGTCACGTAGACTTGCTCGTCTTTGTAGAACGTAGCTTTCTTGCTGCCCGGAGTGACAAACATCATGGCACCATCGGCCACCGTTTCTTCTTTCTGTTCTCCGAGGTCGAAGACTTTTGTACCGCCACGTCCCCAGTAGTAGATTTTCTTTCCATCGGAATAGAAATTGCCATAATAAGAAGCAGCCACAGGCAGCTTGATGGTACGATCAGTGATACCTTCGGGACTGAACTTCACGAGGGAGTCTTTCGGGGTTTCGTCCTTTGTGCTGTTGCTTACTCCCGCATCTTTCTGCAAGAAAGGTGATGGGGTATCTTCTGCCAACAAGGCAATATAAACTCCATACATATTATTATAAACATGGTTCCACTCCAACCAGCCATAAGTAGGATTGAAATCGCGGGCAGACGAGAATATCAGATACTTGCCATCTGTGCTGAACACCGGTGAAGAAGAGTTATACCATTTGTCCGTTACCGGATACTCTTTCTTATCGGCAATGTTATAAACGTACACAATGGTAATTTCATTATCCGCATCCCGGGTGTAGGTCAGCCACTTACTGTCCGGAGAGAAGGTAACATCATCCGGTTCGCTCACCGGGTCTTGCAACAACATAGTCACCCGGCGTGAAGCTACATCCAGCAGATTGATGCGGTTCTTACGGTCGGTATAAACTATTGTTTTACTATCCGGGCTCCACTCGAAAGTGCGGATATATGTATCGTTCCCTTTGGTCAGTTGCACCGGATTGCCTTCGATGGCATCTTGCAGATAGAGTTCTGTTTCTCCCGTAACATCGGAGATATAAGCGATGGACTTCCCATCGGGCGACCACTGGGCACTGCGCTCATGAGCACCGGGAGTACGAGTGATATTCTTGGTCACTCCCTTGGTTGCCGGAAGGTTGAATACTTCGCCACGGGCCGTAATCGCCACCCGTTCTCCATCTGGAGAGGTGCTGATGGATGTAATATACTTAGCACCCTTCTTTATATCGCCACGAGCATAGATATTATCGGAAGCAAGGCTGATATTCACCTTCTCGGGTTTACGGGTAGAGGCATCCATCTTATAGATGTATCCGCCATTCTCAAAGACAAGGGTATTGCCGGAAGCACTCGGGAACTTGACGTCATATTCGGTAAAGTCGGTCACCTTCTCCGTTTGTTTCGTCTTTGTGTTGTAGACGAAGATGTTCATGGTGCGGTCGCGGTCGGAAAGAAAAAAGATATCGTCGCCAATCCACATGGGAAAGATGTCCTGAGCTACATTATTCGTGATATTCTCCACCGACTTCCTGGCTGGATTGTATATCCAGATGTCATCCGCCATACCGCCTTTGTAGTACTTCCAGGTGCGGAATTCGCGCATGGTGCGATTATAGGCCAGTTGTTTTCCGTCGGGAGAGTAACTACAGAAGCCACCTTCGGGCAGGGGGATGATTTCGGGCAAGCCACCTTTCTTATTAACAGTGTAGAGTTTACCGGAAAAACCACTGCTGATGCGGTTACGGTATACAATTTGTTTGCCGTCGGGGCTCCATGCCATTACGATGTTATTAGGGCCCATACGGTCGCCCAAGTCATCACGGGCATTGGTTGCGGTGTAAGTAAGGCGTTGCGGTTCGCCGCCTATGGAGGGAATGGTATACACTTCCGTATTTCCATCATACTGGCCTGTAAAGGCAATTGTCTTACCGTCCGGTGAGAAACGGGGAAACATTTCGTATCCCACATGCGAAGTCAGGCGTTGAGCCTCTCCTCCTGTGACAGGTACTTTGTAAAGATCGCCTGCATACGAGAAGACAATCTCACTACCGTTCGTGGCCGGAAAACGCAACAAACGTGCTTCATCTGCAGCAGAAAGCCATGCAGATGCACCGATCAGAACGAATAAGGATAAAAGTAATTTCTTATTCATGTTATTTGAATTTAGTCAACTTACAAAAGTAAGAAAAGAATAAGAATAATTACACGAAAAGTATGTAAAAAATCAAATCAATTCTGCCAATTCTCATCTGTAGGGTTATACCCCTAAAAGATTCCTATTTTAGTTCTTTCTTTAGGATTATAGCCCGAAAACTATTACAAAAGAATTAGGTTCATTATTGTAGTGGATATGAATCAAATGATGATTTACTGAGTATCTTCATTCCCCTCCTCCAGTTGGAGGAGGGGTGCCCAAAGGGCGGGGTGGTAGGTGAGAAAAGAAGTCCTTAATATTCTTATTAATAGGTACTTTATTGTTTTACCTACCACCTCCCCCTACGGGTACTCCTCCTCCCAGGAGGAGGAGAATTAAGATAGTATTGCTTATCATTTGCCTCATTTCTGCACAGCTATGAATTAAATTCAACCAATGCTTGCATTATTAACAAACTCCCCCGGCTTTATGCCAAATTGTTTCTGGAAACACTTTGCAAAATACGACGGACTATTAAATCCTACCATATAGCATATTTCATTAATACGGTATTTATTTTCCGCAAGCAGGGCTGCCGCCTTCTTCAACCGCACTATCTGTATCAATTCATTCGGAGTGACATTAGCCAGTGTCTTTATTTTGGAAAACAGACCGGAACGGCTGATACCAAGCTGTTCAGCCAGGAAATCAATTGTCAGTTCCGGTTCAGAGAAGTTTTGTTCGATAATCTCATTGATACGGGTCAGGAATTTATTGTCCACCGAGTTGCTGGCTATGCTGTTCAAAGGAACCATTGGCATTTTGGAGAACTTCTGGCGTAACAGATTACGCAAGTCAAGAAGATTCTTGATACATGCCTCCAGATATTGTACAGAGAAAGGTTTCTCAATATAAGCATCCGCACCGCAGTCCATACCCTCTATCTTAGAGTTCGTATCAGTTTTTGCTGTCAGCAATATGAACGGGATATGACTGATAGCCTGGTCCGCCCGTAAAGCCTTGCAGAATTCCACTCCGTCCAGGCGTGGCATCATCCAGTCGCTCACAATCAAGGTGACCTCATGCTCCTTCAGTTTTTCCAACGCTTCCACCCCATCTTCTGCCGTCAGAATGGAATATTGAGCGGAGAAACTGCTTGAAAGGAAATTCAACATCTCTTCGTTGTCATCCACAATCAGCATCAACGGTTTGTCCTTAGAAGACACCACTGGCAAGGTTTCCGACAAGATATCTTCGGGTATCGCCGGATTGAGAACACCTGTCTCCCCTTCCTGAGCCGTCACCCCGACTTGTTCAATAGGCAACGTCACTATGAAAGAGGAACCTTTATTGATTTCGGATTCCACCTCTATGCAACCGTTATGCGACTCCACAATGCTCTTCACAATACTGAGTCCGATACCCGTACCAGGTTTATTATCCATTGCCTGATAGAAAGGCTTGAAGATTTTCTTCCGGTCTTCTTCGCTAATGCCGATTCCGTTATCAGTTACTTTCACCACAAACGTATGTTGTTCCGGCTGAACAACACAAGAAAGGATTACTTTATCCTTGGTATATTTGCTCGCATTCGTCAGCAGGTTGCTTATCAGTTTGGTGATTGCCTCACTATCCACCATAGCCGTAAAATCGGTATCGGGATATTCCACTTCCAGATGCGCACCATGCTGGGTGATAAACGGTTTGAACCGCTCGCAAACCGCCTGTAGCAACTGGCGGATATTCTGTGAAGCATATTTCATGGTTATGCCTTCCTGCTCCACCTTACGGAAATCCAGCAGTTGATTGACCAGGAACAGCAGTCGCTGACTATTGCGGTCGATAATATTCAGATCGTCCCGCAGCACTGCCGGCATTGGTATGGACGATTTCATAATTTTCTCCAAAGGACCAATGATAAGCGAAACCGGGGTGCGGATTTCATGAGCTATCATCGTGAAGAACTTAATCTTAGCTTCATGCACTTCCTTCTCCTTGCTCACATTCAACTGATTGATTTCCGCAGTATGCTTCTTCTCCGTCCGCTTCAACAGGAAACGGATAAAGAAAGTCAGCGCTATGCATACCCATATGAAATAAAGAATCTTGGAAGCCGTGCTCCAATAAAAAGGAGGATGAATGGTTATCTTCAAACTCGCTTCCCGATTACTCCAAATCCCGTCATTATTCGTGGCTTTCACTTTAAAGACATATGTTCCGGCAGGCAGGTTGGTATAAGTAGCTTTATTCTGCGAACCTACATAATTCCAGTCTTTATCAAAACCTTCCAGTTTATAGGCGTACTGGTTCTTTTCGGGTGTACAATAGCTCAATGAAGCATAGAGCAGACTGAATACATGGTCTTTATAAGACAAATCCAGTTCCGCCATCCGGTTCAGGGCTTTCGGCAACTTCTTATCTCCTATCCGGATTTCCTTGTTGAAGATTTCCAATCCTGTGATAACAACCGGTGGAAGCACTTTATTCGTTTTTATCTGATAAGGATAAAAGGCATTGAAGCCATTGACCGAGCCGACATATATTTTACCGTCGGAAGCCTTCAAAGCAGCATTAGGCAGGAATTGTTCGCTCTGCAACCCATCGCTGCGCGTAAAAACCTGACAACTCTCGCCGGGAGCATAACGAACCAGTCCCTTCGTTGTGGTCAGCCACAGCACACGCTGGTCTTCAACAATGCCGCAAATGTTATGACTAGGAATATCCAGAGGTATCGCTTCAAACCGGTCTTCTTCAGCATTATACTTGCAAAGTCCGTTCATCGTTCCCACCCACATATTCCCGTTGCCATCTATCAGCACGCAATTCACCTGATCGTTAACCAATGCACCGGGAGCATTGCTGTGCAGGTAGTTCTTCCAAGTCTTTTTATCCGGATTATGCTTAAACAAACCCTTCCCCTGCGTAGCAAACCAGATATTACCGTCGGCATCCTGATCTATATCGATGGTCAGCGATTCCAAGTCTTTGACGCGGATAAAATTGTCTTCTTCACGGTTATACAAGTTTATTCCTGCCATAGAAGTCACCCATATCCGCTTCTCCCGGTCACGGAAGATGGCGTAAGAACTGGTGCCGTCAAGTGTGGTCAAGTCTCCTCCTCTGGTGGTATATACCCTGAACGCGCCTGTTTTCGTATTCAGCACGTTGACTCCTCCCGTATAGGTGCCAATCCATAAATCGTCATCATCCATACAAAGAGCATGCACATTATGGTAAGAAAGACTGTTTCTGTGCTCATCGGGCATATAATGAGTGAATTGTTTATCCTTGGGAGCAAAGCGGCTCAGACCTCCATCGTCAGAGGCTATCCAGATATGCCCGTAAGAATCTTCACAGAAACGCCCGATAACGGTTCCGTTCACCGAATTGTAAAAGCGCGAATGGGCAAAGCATTCAAACTGTCCGGTATTAGGCGAAAGATAATTCACCCCACCGTAATAAGTCCCGACCCAGATTCCACCCTCACGGTCTTTTACGATAGGATAGACAAAACGATTGGATAATGAATAAGGGTTTGTTTCATCTTCCGTGAACAGTTGATGTTCGCATGTAAGGGTATTAAACAGCAAAAGTCCGTCATCCGAACCTATCAATAGTTGGTGGGGAGCATATTCCATCAAAGAGTGGATATGTGTAGCCCCCTTACCTTCCGACGGATGCAAATAAGTGATTGCCTTACCCGTATATCTGTCTATCTTTTGCAAACCGCATTCCCAGGTTCCCAGCCACAGTGCATGTTCAGAGTCTTCGAGCATGACCAGAGAGTTTGAGTCATATTGCCCCGCTTCGTAAGTGATAGGGAAAAGTTCGAATTTATTCTCCGCCTTATTCAGCTTGGACACAGTGGGACTTCCCCAATTAGTGACCGCCCAAATCTGATTTTCACTATCAACCAGCACACTTGCCATTAATCCATTGGCATCCTTAAATTCATAATGTTCCAGATAGTGCTTGGATATATTATACTTGAAAATCCCTTGCCCTACTGTCGAAAACCACAAGTTGCCGTCTCTGTCTTCTGCAATATGATTCACATTGCTCTTAATGCTGTCACCCCGGGCTGTCAATACTTTGAATAGTTCAAAGCTTTCCGTTTCATAATCAAAAATATAAACCCCGTCTTCTGTCCCTACCCAGATATTGTCTGTAGTATCGTAAAGAGAAGAGATATAATCATTAGACCCTTGCGGATTCAGATTATAAACCTTTATAGTGGTGCCGTCGTAACGGTTCAAGCCGTCATCCGTACCGAGCCACATAAACCCATATTTATCCTGCATAATAGCACGCACAGAGTTGGAGGATAATCCATCTTCCACGGAGAAATGGCGGAACCAAAAATCAGTAGAAGCTGCCGGAAGCACCAACGGAATAATACCGGCTATTATAGCAAGGACAATCTTTTTCATTTCTTCACCAGATATTGATTGAACATAATTCCCATTACAATCAATGCAAGACCGATGTAAGTTGTAAACACAATCTGTTCACCCAATATGATTGCAATGAAGAATAAAGACAAGAAGGGAGATAAGTAACAAAGCTGGTTGACCAGTGCCGGATTGGATGTTTTCCGCATGGCAAGACTGAAAAAGATGAAAGGAATACCCATTTCGAACCCGCCGACATACATACCCGATAAAATACCGGGCAATGTATTGAGATGCACACCTACTCCCACAGCTCCTATCAGCAAATAGACCGTGCCAAACAGAAAGCTCATAAACAGCGCAATGCTGCCATCCGTTTTATCTTTGAACTTATTGTTTATCATCCAATACATGGCCCACAACAAAGCACTCAATGCCGCTAACAGCAAACCATGCACAGGTATATCCATACCTCCCGACTGCCCTGTACCAACTGAAATAAGTACCACTCCGCCCAACGAAATGAACATGCCAATATATTTTTTCGGGGGTATGGGCTGATGGGCAAACAAGGCCAACAGAATAAGCAGCACAATAGGCCATGCATAATTGATGGGCTGTGCCACCTGTGCAGGTAGCAGATCATAAGCCTTGAACAACACCAGATAATAAGCGACAGGATTCAGTAATCCCAACAATGCAAAATATCCCCATTGGCGACCGGAAAGTTCCGACACCAGTCTCCACTTCTTCTGGAAAGTTAGCAAAAGAGCAAATATGACTAATGAAGTACAACTGGCTATCAGCAGCATCTCAAAATGAGTAAGATGCGTTAAGGCTATCTTAAAAGCAGTGGCTACAGTAGACCAACTAAGCACTGCAATGCAGGCATAAACAACGGCACTCGTACTGTTTTTCATCGGTTCATATATGTTTCTTTTGCAGACATCGTATTTATCTGTATGTTTATAAAGGATTGCTTCCCGTAACCCTGATGCGGTATGGCCATTGGGCATCTTTCTCTCCCGGAGCGGGATTCATCCAATGCTCCGTCGGCGCTCCCATCACAACCAACCACAAGTGAGTCAGAGTTTGATTTTTTGGAGCTGTAAAAATAATACTTTTCCCGCTATTATCGCCCATTTCGCCATAAATAGATTTACCTTCTGCCGTTACAGCAACAAAACCATAACGCCAACCTGCCTTATCTGTATGGATTGCAGTATATCCTTCCTTTCCTGCTTCTCCGCAGAATTCCACTTTCACTTTCTCTCCCGGCTGAGGAATAGCCAAAGGAATAGCATTGAATCCATAATTTTCAGGACAATTCTCCGGTGCTATCCTATACCATCTATCCGGCTGAGCTATTAGCTGAGAAGTATATTTATTGGCATACGGGCGTGTTTCTTTCCAGACGCGCGGAAAATCCCAGTTGATAAAGTGGCGGTAAGTGTCAAACATCTCATCACAGAATTGTTTCTGATTCAAGGTAGCCAAACGTTTGTAGGTGATAACCGGGTCTTCTCCCCGCTTTCCCTGACGGTAAAGTTCGGCTATGATGGGAAGTCCCCGTTTCATGCCCCAATATTCCAAAACGTAAGGTGAATGATAAATATTCTCCATGTGGAGATAAGCCTTGTGAGTCAACTTCATGAAAGCATCCCAATGATATTTTTCATCAGTAATCCATTCGGGATTCACCTGCCACAGCATCCATTGCGAAGTCATTTCAAAGAAACCGCATCCTCCCCAAGCTTCGCCCTGCCCATCGCAACTGATCTGTGCCTGAAAACTATGTCCCAATTCATGGGCGATGCAGTTCAATTTCTTATCTTGCACACGGTTGGGAGCAATCCATAATGCACCGATTTCTCCGTCATAATCTCCACCATAGGCTGTGCCTTCCAGGGAATAGTTCAGCATCACCATCATGCGATACTTGTCGCACTTGGAACCGGGACGCGAGAACTCCAATGTATCACGGAAGAAACGGTAAAAGGTCTCCAACTTTTCCATCAGATTCGGTAAATCGACCTGCATATCGTGCCCTTCCAACTGAGGCGGATTGGATAAATCATTCCCAAACCCTTTCTCCCAGAAGATGACAAAGTTCTCTGTACAAGCCATACGGTGATAACTCCATTTACTTTCAGGATTTTGCAAATCCATTCCCTGAAGGTCTTTGGGAATATAAAAGGCTTTGCCAACAGGCATCGGAACGGATGCCACATTCTGCGCCTTCAAGGCTAATCCCCAAACGATAGCAAGACTTAATAAAAAGATATACTTCTTCATAATCTTTATTTTGTTCCTGACGGATAATTTTTAACAACAGTATCTAAATAAAATGTGAAGGTATTCACCATTTGGGTCGAATCACAGTAATTTGCAAGAAGTACCCAATCCTTTTCAGCAATCAGTCCTAGTATTTCCGACTTTTTATCCAACTTAATGCGATAAGGCTTTTTCGGATACCAAAGCTAGGTAAAATTCTCACATCCGCTAATGTGCCCTGTTCCGGTATAGTCCCATTCTTCTTTTTCCGAGTCAATAGTAAGATTTTCTCCCCCATTGAATTTAGATTATTAATTCTATTTATTATCTTCTCCAGTAGAAAAGATATTTGTACAGCATGCACATAAGTTACCTATAAGCAACAAACCTGCCACTTATAGATAACTTCTTTTTTTAGAATTGCATATTGATCACAAAAGTAGCCTTATATTGTTTGCCATTTTTAGTATACACCAATGTCGGTTTAATAATATATTTCTTCCCTGCGACACTACTTCCAGGTTTATGACCATACTTAAAAACAAACGCATCTTTATCATATTCAACCCAAATAGGATCATTGTTACCCCATGAACCCTGATTTCCCTCAGCTGTACAATAGAAACCGCCATTAGCAGTATAGGTATATGAATATGTTCCATCTGCCTGCAACAAACCTAAGGCTATTTTTCCTTCCGTAGGATTCGAGGTTTGTTCATTTGCAATAGTCAACATATTTCCACTCAATACACCGGGTTGCATAACAAAAGCTTGTGCCAGTTTCTGAATATCTCCATTTGACTGTAAATCAATAGAACCTAAATCATAACCTTCTGTTTCAGCACTGCAATTAAAATTATAAGTAAACTCTATATCTTTAGGATCAACATCTGTATCAATATTAAAACTGCCCAAAAGGTCAGTTCCGTTAAACTTCACCTTATATGGCCATTGTTCATCAGTCAACTCTTTTTCATCCCATGGATTCGCTTTATATTGATTTGGGGCTCCTAATACAACAAAATACAACTTATCAGTATTGGCTGGAATGTTAAAGTTTACAACATTTGTTGCTTTCTGATTCATTTCTCCATATACACGAGTACCATCAGTTTTCAGAGCAACAAAGCCATAACGCCATCCGACATTGCTTGCAGTTCCTGCATTGTATTTGCCTACATTCCCTTTCACAGCTTCCGACTCCATATACTCACCCGGATCATCAGCAGCCAAAGCAGAACCCGGTGCCAATCCTTCAAAATTTGCGGTGATAGTAGCACCTGCTTGCGGCACATTCAGCGCTATAACATTGAAACCTGTAGTACCCGGACAGTTTGCATAAGCTACCTGATAATAATTATCTTCAACCTGATAGAGTTTAGTAGAATACTTTCCAATATACCCATCAGCATAATCACGAATTACATCAATATCAAAAGTAGCCATTCGTGCGGCATAATCATACAATTCTGTTTTCATAGCCTCCCATTGGTTACCACAATACAAGCGCATATATGTTCCGATAGCATCTTCCGGAGAAGCTGAACGTTTCCATATTTCACCTACGGTTTCTACACCATGTTTTTGTGTCCAGTAGTATTGTAACCAATAACTGGCATAACGCATCCATTCATGCTCAAAGTGACGATGGCAGTTAGCCAACCATACATCAAAATGGTAATTGGCAAACAATTGTTCCGGATAATCTTGATAAGATTGCCATTGTGCACACTGTTCCCAAAATCCATTACCACCATTGCTACCTTCATAACCATAACGAAAACCATGCTTAAAATCATTCGGCTCACCTTGCAATATCTTATCACAATACACCTGATACTGGAAACTATGCCCGATTTCATGTGCAATAGTAGAACCTACTGGTTGGCATGTACTGGGGTTCACCCACAGAGCACCAATTGTATCATCATAACCAGAACCTGTTGCCAACCATTCCGTCTGATACAACAGATAGATTTCCATCTTATATTTATCCAGATAAGATTTTCCTTGTCCTAATTCTGCAAATTTCAACACCTCGATATTTGTCTTATAGAATTGCTCTGCTTTTTCCAGTAAATCATCAATATCCACACGCAAAGCAGCATCTACAGTCGCCGCATTCGGATCATCCCCAAAACCAGCTTCCCAAAATACAAAGAAGTGCTCACTTTGTTTACTACGAAACCAAGACCATTTAGCATCACTACGAAGCATATTCATATTGCTGAACTCTGCCGGCTTATAGTATTTATCAAAGTCCTTTATATCTGTTTCGTCCATAATTTCCAACGAAGTGCCAGTTTGTGTTATGCTAACTTCTTGTTTAGTAGTTCCGGAAGTAAGAATAACTGTTGCAGTGCGTGATTCTTTATTGGTATTCTTTTTTAAAACCAACCCAATTTTCATCATTCCACCAATTCCTTTATCTACTGAAAGACTCAGCCAAGCTGCCGCATCAGTCTCTTTCACAGACGCTGTCCATGATGTCAAAGCCGTAAAACTAATTGAAGCATATGTATCTTCCGCTTCTAACGACACAACAAGTTGGTCTTCACTTATAGTTATCAGCCTTTCTCCTGTACTATCTTCTTTATCATCACTACATCCTGTAAGGAGGAGGGGATAAACGAACACTATTAGACACAATAACGGCTGAATAATGAGTTTTGTCAAAAGTTCTTTTTTCATATTTCTCATGATTTTAGTCAATGTAGAGAATAGAAATACTCTACTCTCTACAATGTATGTTTCATTATTCAGCCTTCGCTCCTACTTTAACAGTAAGATTTACAGTTAGAACACCTCCATTACAAGAGATAATATATTTAGATTTCACTGTTGTATTAGGCACACAACTTGTTGGGTGATTACCAGCATAAAGCCACAATGCTGTTTCAGAACTGCCAAGGCAACAGAATACTACACTTTCCGTACCATAACTACATACTTCACCAGCCGCATTGAGCCAATAACCGGGAGTATCGCTGGTATATGTCGGTTCTTCTTCACTCACTTCACCACAATATATCTTTAAATCACCACTAATTTTCGCTCTATGTATCTGGTAAGTAGTCATTTTAAATACATCGCGAAGTACATCCTTAACATCAAATTGTACATTGCTAAAAGTGTCATCCCACGGTTTCTCAATTGTCACATCCAGCACGGTATCCATTGTTGGTTCTCCTGTCGGTGGCGTTTCCGGATCTTCGTATGCAACGATATTAACTGTAATATTCAACATGACAATTTTATTATTTGCCAAAAATCCATATTTTACAGTAGTACTAAATCCGCCTTCCAATGCATTGGGCATCTGCCCTACATATAAAATGTCTAAATCTCCTTCCTCAATATCATCACCCAAACCATGATACTCAACGAAAACGCTTGCGTTGTCTCCATGCGAACCGGCAAACCCATCAAGATCATACCAATAACCGTTAACTGCACTTGTTTCCTGTGCATAACTGCCATCAGGATTAACTGAAATGATTTCTGCTTCCTCCAAAGAGGTTATTCCTAAGTCACTTAACACCTTTGCACGGTCAAACGATAAAGGTTCCGAATCATAACTTGATCTTGGGTTCATGTCTATGGATAAATCCTGGGTACTGACTACCGTAGCAGTTATTTGCCCTTTTTCTTTAGGCATTGCAGTGATTACAACTGCCACACGCTGATCCTGATACTTCAAACACTCAATGAATTTAATATTCTTTCCTGCTTCCAATTTACCAGGCATTTGTCCAACATTGAAGTAACCCTCTTCTGCATTATATTCAGCAAACACTCTGGCATTATCTCCCCAGGAAGTAGTGTTACCATCCTTATCCCACCAGTGTCCCCAGTAAGAATTGGTATTGGAGCTCGTCATGTTATCAGCATGGGTTGTACCTTCAATACAGAAGCCTGTTATTTCCGGAGCATTCTCGTAAGGTTTATCCGCCCCCATATTTGCAATGCCTTGTGCCAACTGGGTAGTTGTTATTCCAAAAAGCTCAGCTATCTTAACAGTGTCAATGTATACAAACGCACCGTCATATCCATTGGCAAGAATTGTTATATCAGCATTATATTCAAGAATAAGATTTGCATTGATAGAGTTCTTCTGTGCTTCTTTAATAGAATCCTGGCGTGCCAGTTCCGCAATTTCGTCATCAGTAAGGATATGTTCTCCCCATACATCCGTGTTATCGCCACAACTTGCCAAACCTGATAGCAATAGGGCAAAGCATACGAAGTAAAAATATATATTTTTCATGTTTTTCTTTTTTTAGAGTTATCACTTATTCTACAGCTCCGGTATAACCAGAATTTTGCTTCAGATTCATATTAGACCTCATCGCTTGTTCCGGAATCGGGAAGTAATTCCAATGAGATTCAGTTGTGGCATCTTTACAGAACCACGACTTACCATTGTATACACTACGCCCATCAGTCATTTTAAAACGAATCAGATCTTGGCGACGGTGTTGCTCACCTACAAACTCCCACCCCAAATCATCCAATAAACCGCCGAGTTCGATATCAGCACCACCTTCAGTAGTAGATACGAAAGAAGCCGGATCCCAATTGGCATAACCTTCACAAGTATATTCCCGATGACCATAATCGTAACGGCTTCCACCTTTTAGTTCTGCTACAGTACGTACAGCTTTTGTTGCTGCATCAAATGAACGTTTACGAACTTCAGTAACCAAATCAGCAGCAGTTTGCTCATCACGCCCCAAACGAAGCAGGCATTCAGCCTTAATAAACATGGCGTCTGCCAAACGGAAAATAGGTATATCATCAGCAATCGTACCATACTCACCTGCTACTACCTCATACTTAACCATCCGATATCCTTCCTGCTTGTAAGCACCCGGCACATCGATAGAGTGCACATTCTTGTTATAATTCAGAATACCCTCGCCTGCCCAATCATCTTCAGCATACTCTATATAGTCACCAGCTTGCGGAGTATAAGTCCCGTCTGCATTCTTCACTGCTTTTTTCTGTTTGCCACCAGTCCAGGTGTCTGTCAAACGTTTATCTGCTGCATCATAAGAATCGATGAATTGAGGGACTGCACAGCTACCGTTTGTAGCATTTGCAGTACATCCAAATGCTTCCAACCCTACCTGCGGGAAAGAATAAGTATGCAGCAAAAAGTGCTTGGCATGAGTTCTGTCCTGTGGTATAGCAAAAATAATCTCCGGATTATCATCAATATTTTCACGGAAACAATCGCTATAGTTGGGAGCCAAAGAGTAACCGCCATTTTCAATGATGTCATTTACTTCGAGCAAGGCTGCTTCATAACCATCTCTATCCGTTGTTCCCAGATAAACATTCTTATTCAAATAGAGTTTGGCAAGTGCCATACAAACAGACCAACGATTGCCATATCCAAAATACTTATCTGTACCGATATCTTCTTTTATTTCAGTAAACTCTTTCACACAGAAATCATAAACTTCTTGAGCTGTATTCTGCTCCGGCAAGTATCCATCGGGGACATTCAAAGTAGTTTCTATTGGTATATTGCGGAAATAATCCAATAACTGATAATAAGTCATAGCACGGAAGAAGCGCATCTGTGCACGGTCTGCCGCATTTTTTTCAGGCATCACATCCAGTACTTTATTACAATAGCCAATGCTGGCAAAAGCAAAATTCCAGATATTTTCAGCATGTCCGAGATTGTAATTCCAATCATGCTTATGAAGATTCACATAAGAGTCTCCCCAACCAATACCAACACGGAACGGAACCATATATTGGTCTGTACATTGCTCATTCAGTTCCCAAGAACCAAACCAAGAGCAGTGCATATAGCGATATTGGGCTATAGCCTGCCCCATCAGCGAAGCCACATCTTTTTCACTGTTGAAATCAATATTCGTATCATTCAGAGTACTATACAGATTTTCCGTCAAGTCAGTACAAGCAGTGAGGCTTAGCATACTGCCAGCCATCAATCCCATAAGGGTATTCTTTATATATTTTTTCATAATCAGTTTCTATTAAAAGTTAAGATTTACACCAACAGTAAATGAGCGGGTTGTGGGATACTTGTCCTGAGCATCAATACCCGGTGAAATGAAATAGTTAGATACTTCAGGGTCGATACCCGAATAGCCAGTAATACAGAACACATTCTCTGCTGACAGGTAAATGCGTGCATAATTAATAAACTTCGTTATTTTGCCTGTCAGAGGAAGTTCATAACCCAGTGTCACATTAGTCAATTTCACAAAGTCCCCTTTTTCCAAATGATCACTCCAGAAACCCTGTCCCATAGAATTAGACAAGCGTACCATTTTTTGCTTACCTGTAGCTTCATCGATATAAGGTGTTCCATCAGTATTGATAGCCGGATAATAATTGGCGGCAGACTTCAACCGATTGTAAGCAACAGAATTGTTTTCGTAGAAACTACGCTGAGCGTTCAATATTTTATAACCAAATTGCCCTGTAAACTGCAAGCTCAAGTCAAAACCTTTATAACGGAAATTGTTTCCCCAACCAGCATATACTTTCGGAAGACCATTGCCAAGACGTTGACGATTTTCTTTCACATTCAGATTAGTATTGAATTCTTTTACTGTCCAGCCTCCATTACCATCAGATACTTCTACCAAGACAACACCATCTTTATTAACCCCCACTGATTTCAATCCCCAGAAGTCACCAAGGCCCTTTCCAACTTCCATACAGTGAGTAGCAATAGAAATAGGTTCACCTAATCCGCCTACTTCGTGAAATGTCTCCGTTTCATATAAATCGTTACTCAAGCTCAATAATTTGTTTTTATTATGAGATAAAGTTAATGTAGTATTCCATTCAAAATCTTTGGTACGCACTGGAATAGCGTTAACCATAACTTCAATACCGTTATTACGCATCTTACCTACATTGGCTGCAGTAGAGCTATACAGGTTGGGCGGAACAGGCACACTATAATCATACAGCATATCCGAAGTAGTTTTCACATAATAATCCACACTACCTCTCAATCTATCATTCAGCACACTCCAGTCTAAACCAAAGTTCCACTCTTTTGTAGTTTCCCATTTCAAATCCTTGTTCGGATTCTGAGATACCTTCAAGGTTTGTATCCAATCACCTTCTTTATTCATTATATCACCATAGGCATCATAATCATAAGTATATTGAGATAGATAATTTGCAGTGGGGATAACACCTGTAATACCATAACCTACACGCAATTTCAAATTATTCAACCAAGTGAGGTCTTTCATGAAAGCTTCATTGTTAATTGTCCAACCTAAAGATACGGAAGGAAAAGTACCCCAACGGTGATTTTCACCAAATCGGCTGGAACCTTCTCGGCGTACACTAATCAGAGCATTATATCGATTATCGTAACCATAGCTGACACGACCAAAGAAACCAATCAGTTTATCATCATTCTTTGTAGAACCCATACCCGCATGACGATCTTTCTCAGTAAGCAAAGTACCAATACCTAAATTATTGTACAAATAAGCCTCAGTCGGAAAGTTTCCATTACTTGCATTAAAGCCATCATTTACATTATACAGATAACTATAACCAACTAATGCTGAAACACGATGGTTATCAATACTAAAATCATATTTAGAAGTCAATTCCAGATTATCGCTGCGAGAAGCTGATTCACTTTTGCTGGCAGAACCGTTATAATCTTTCTGTGTAACCAGCGTGTAGTGTTTGCTGGTAGTGTAACTTTCGCCTGTATAAACACTCTCCTTCATCGAAACCATCAAGTTGGTTTGCCAACCTTTGATAGGTTCAAAAGTAACGTTACCGGTAAGACGATAGAAACGATTGCGACCGTCACCAATATATTCATCCTGAATGCCACGTGGGTTGTAATAATATAAAAGGTTCAGGTTTTCATTGTAAGAGCCATCATCGTTATAAACAGGAGAAGACGGATTACGGATAATAGCCTGCCGATAAGCATAGTTATTGTTATTCAGAGTATAAGTCTGACGAGAAACTAAAGCATTCACATTAAACTTCAACCAATCATTCAACGCATATTGCGTAAAATCAAGTTGCATTTTCAGGTTACGGTTATCACTCTTTCGCATGACACCCTGCTCGTCGCTATAAGTAACATTGGCAGAGTAAGAAGAATTTTTGGAGCCTCCGTCCAAGGTTAATGAATGGTTTTGTCTGTATCCAGCTTTACGCGAGATAACTCCCAGCCAGTCTGTATCGTAGCCCTCATAGTCAAAAGAAGTCAAACCATTAATCACATCATGAGTATCCATGAACTTCGATTTCTTTGTCCAATCGGAGAAAGAAACATACCCGGAATAACTGGCGTTTGCATGAGATTCACGTTTTCCTGCTTTCGTAGTAATCAAAATGACACCGTTTGCACCACGTGTACCATAAATTGCTGCCGCAGAAGCATCCTTCAATACATCAATAGAAGCTATATTTTCAGGAGCTACCGTTGTCAATGAACCTTCTACCCCGTCTACCAGTATCAAAGGAGTTACACTACCCTTCACAGTTGTGATACCACGCAACATAATGCTTGAAGCTTCTGTCGGATTACCTGAAGATTTCACAATGCTCAAACCGGCTATTTTACCCTTAACCAATTCGGCAGCATCACCAATCTTGCCGACTGTAAAGTCTTCTGCTTTCACGCTTGCAATAGCACTCGTCACATCACCTTTACGCTGAGTGCCATAGCCTATAACCACAACTTCATCCAGCAACTCTGTATCATCTTGCAGGGTTACATCTATCTTTCTTTTACTTCCAACAGAGATATCCTGCGCCTTATATCCAATATAAGAGATCATCAGCACAGAGTTCGATCCGTTTACTTTCAAAGTATATTCACCGTCAACGTTGGTGATAACACCGTTAGTAGTTCCTTTTTCAAGAACATTAGCTCCGATAATAGGTTCACCCTCTTTGTCTCTAACAACACCAGTGATTGTTACAGTCTGTTGCTGTACAATCTCGGTTCCCATAGATTCTGTCGTCTCCGAGAATGCAAATGCCGGATTTACGCTAGCACCTGCTGCAAGAAAAAAACAGATTGTAGCCTTTAGAACAGCTTTGCTGAACATGGCCCAATTTTCATGTGTCTTCATATTAAATCTTTAATTAAAAGGTTATTATTTTATTACAAGTTACAAAACTCTATTTTTTCTAAAATGGCTTTAGTTTACTTTCCATTCAATCACCCCACCCGAAGCACCTTTCTGCAACTGAGCGGCAATTTTCAATCCTGTCGTCTTTACCGGTTTAAAATCAAGACTATTATAGCAGTCCTTCTTCACCACATAGTCATTCAATGCCTCTACTTCTTTCCAAGTTTTACCATCTTTATAATAGAGTTTCCAGCTTTCCGGCACGCGGAAGTTTCCATCGTAATGATCGAAATCCAGCCAATAAACCTGTACATTCGAAACGGTGTACGGTTGATCAAATTGGTAAGCCAGCGTTTCCAGCGTTCCATTTCTCAACCACCAATAGTGATAAGGCTTAGAAATATCCGATGAACGTTTCGGTTCCCATTGGTCATTCACACCCCATGCCCAGCTTTCTACTGAGGCTGATTCAGGAGCGTCTTTCTGGATAGGAGCCTGTATCATCAGAGTCCGTGCCTTGCTGGCAATTGTCGGCTCGGAAATAGGACGAGCATATTCGGCAGCTTCAGGAATCCAAACTGCCATTTGGTCTGCACCGCGATTATTCCAGGTTGAATAAGGAATGGCTTTAAAAGGAACCTCTTTCACACTACCATCTTTACCCACTTCTTTCGCATTACCGGTCAGCACTACAACACCTTTCAACAGATTAGCGTCATAAGCTGCTTCCATTGGAGTGGCATCAGGAATAAACTTGTTGAAAACAGTGCTGTCAGCCTGATCTTTGCCTTCCAGACAAAACATGATAGGACCACGTTCGATAGCCAGTTTACCACGATCATCTTCCACATTATCATTGGCTTTAATACGGCGCACATCCATCGGAAGACTGATTTCTACCACATCACCCGCTTTCCAGGTACGTGAAATAGTAGCGTAGCCATCATATTGTTTAGCATTTACTTTCTTGCCGTTAACAGAGATGCTGTAAGCACCTGCCTTATCAGTAAATGAGTAAAGATCCGTTGGTACGGGAGCATCCTGCGCCCAACCCGGAATACGGAAACGCAAAGCAAATTCCTGCTCTTTCTCGGGAGTAACTAAGATGGAAACCGTTCCTTCCCAAGGATATTCAGTAGTCTGTTCCAAAGCTATATTATTGCTGTCCGTATTAAGGTCAGCTTTACTTTGGATATAAAGGTTAACATAAATATCATTGCCCTGGGTGGCGTACATATAATAAGGTACGGAAGCCATGAAGCGGGTTACATTACCCGGACAGCAAGCACAACCAAACCAATGCTGGCGTTCGTGCTGCCCCATAGATTCGAGCGGATTATCATAGAAGAACTTGTCACCGCTAAGAGAAACACCCGAAATCACACCATTATAAAGTGCACGTTCCAACACATCGGCATATTTGGCGTTTCCCGTAGCCAGAAACATGCGGTGATTCCAATAAACATTGGCGATGGCTGCACAAGTTTCGCAATATGCGGTATGATTGTTCAGTTCATAGTTAGGTCCGAAACCTTCACCCTGCGGACGGGAACCGATACCTCCGGTAATAAAAAGCTTCTTGCTTGCCATATTCTCCCAAATACGACTCAGTGCGTTGAAATAAGCTGTGTCCTGGGTCAGGGCAGCCACATCGGCAACACCAGAATAAAGATATCCGGCACGCACGGCATGCCCCACAATCTCATCTTGCTGCAAAATGGGTTTATGATCCTGACTGTATTCGCTGAGACGATGACCGTCTGTTCCGCGACCGGTTTCCTCCACGAAGTATTTAGCCATTTTCAGATATTTCTCATCACCTGTCACTTTATATAATTTAGCAAGCGCCATTTCGGCAATGGGATGTCCCGAAGGAACATGCTTTTGCCCTTCATCGGGGCCAAACACCTGACAAACAAGGTCGGCATTTTTGATAGCTACATCAAGCAAGGAGCGTTTACCTGTTGCGCGATAGTGTGCAACGGCAGCTTCATACAAGTGACCGCTATTATAAAGTTCATGACTATTAATCTTTTCCCAACGATTCTTTCCCCACCAGCCGGAAAGGCGGTAGCATTTATTAGTTACGCACGTAGTGAGGTAGCCGTCCGGTTCCTGAGCGGCCGCGATAAGGGAGATGACACTATCCAGATAAGCATCCAGTGCTTTGTCATACTTCACAGCCAGCGAGTAGGAGGCTCCTTCTATTATCTTATAAGGATCGGTATCGTCAAAAGAGAAATCACCACGGTGTTCACCCTTCATTAATCCTCCGGCAATGGCAAAATTATCGAAGCGTCCGTTCTTCTCACATTCTTTAAATGCGGAAGGTATGGAGACTGTACGATTGGTTTCAATACGCGGAGTCCAGAAGTTATCGTTCAGGTGAACTTGTGTAAAAGGAACTTCTTTAATCGGAGCATCAGGCTGAACGTAGGGTTCGCTGCAAGCACTCATGCCCAGGAGGGCGATGCTACCGAAAAGGAATTGAATTCGTTTCTTCATAATATTATATATGTATTTTTAGTTCGTTACCAAAAGTATACGGCAAAGGAAAAGGATTTATCTTAAACTGAATAAAACGAAAGTCCATATGAATGCAAAAATAGTCGGGCTACAAAGGCTCTGGAGGATATTTAGATTATTATTTCATTGGTTTGGATTATTTTTTCATGGCTGCAGATATTATACCCGAACCGCACCCGGGATGCACTTGCTCCGTACATTCTTCGCTCAGAAGTACCTCTGCACGGAGAAAGTACGGAGAAGGTACGGAGCAAGTACGGTACAGGTACGACGCAGGGGTGTTTCTGATACAGCGCAGAGGCATAGTTTCTCAAGAATAGTTTCTTAATCTAATGGAAATCATCTATCTTTGTCATTCAGAAACATTGCTTAAAGGAGGAACTGATTATGATGTATATGGCACCTGCGAACAGAAAACGTTTACCTTATGGTATGATGAACTTCGAGGATATCCGCCTCGAAAACTATTATTATGTAGACAAGACCGCCTTTATTCCCATGATTGAGCAGGCAGACCGCTTCTTTTTCTTTATCCGTCCCCGCCGCTTCGGCAAGAGCCTGACGCTAAACTTGCTACAACACTACTATGACGTGCGTGCCAAGGACAAGTTTGACACGTTGTTCGGCGACCTCTACATTGGACAGCATCCTACGCACGACCGCAACAGCTATCTGGTACTGAAGCTCAACTTCTCCGGTATCATCGGTGAGCTGAACAATTACCGCCAGGGACTGGATGCGCACTGCCAGACCATGTTCGACTATTTTTGTGATATTTATGCCGACTATCTGCCACAGGGCATCAAGGAAAAGCTGGATGAAAAAGATGGTGCGGTAGAGCAGCTTGAATATCTATATACAGAATGCCAAAAGACGAATCAGAAGATTTACCTCTTCATTGATGAATATGATCATTTTACCAATGCCATCCTTTCGGATGCCGGAAGTTTACACCGTTACACAGACGAGACACACAAGGAAGGTTATCTGCGCGCTTTCTTCAATAAGGTGAAAGCCGGAACCGACTCTTGCATCAAGCGCTGCTTCATCACTGGAGTCAGTCCCGTGACGATGGATGACCTGACCAGTGGTTTCAATATCGGGACAAACTATTCCCTTACGCCGGAATTTAACGCAATGATGGGTTTTACGGAAGAGGAAGTGCGCGAAATGCTGACATACTATTCCACGAACAGCCCATTCCATCACAGCGTGGACGAATTGATAGAGATAATAAAACCGTGGTATGACAATTATTGCTTTGCCGAGGAATGCTATGGTGGAACTACGATGTACAATTCCAACATGGTGCTCTATTTCGTTAAGAACTATATTCAAAATGGCAAAGCTCCGCGAAGTATGTTAGAAGATAACATTCGTATCGACTACGAGAAGCTGCGCATGCTCATCCGCAAGGACAAGGAGTTTGCACACGATGCTTCCATTATCCAAACCTTGGTAAGCCAAGGCTTCATCACTGGGGAATTGAAGAAAGGTTTTCCGGCTGTCAACATAACCAATCCCGACAACTTCGTGAGCCTGCTCTATTATTTTGGGATGCTTACCATCAGCGGCACGCACAAAGGAAAAACCAAGCTCACTATCCCCAACATGGTAGTGCAGGAACAACTCTATACCTATCTACTGAATACGTACAATGAAGCCGACCTCAGTTTCGATAGTTACGAAAAGGGCGAATTATCCAGTTCTCTCGCTTATGATGGCGGCTGGCAAGCGTACTTCGGTTACATCGCTGATTGCCTGAAACGTTACGCCTCCCAGCGCGACAAACAGAAGGGCGAATTCTTCGTCCACGGCTTCACCCTTGCCATGACGGCTCAGAACCGCTTCTACCGTCCCATCTCCGAGCAGGACACGCAGGCCGGCTATGTGGATATCTTTCTTTGTCCGATGCTGGAGATTTACTCTGACATGAAGCACAGTTACATCGTGGAACTGAAATATGCCAAATACAAAGACCCCGAAACCCGAGTGGGGGAACTTCGCCGGGAAGCCATCGAACAGGCCAACCGTTATGCAGAGACAGACACGGTGAAGTGTGCCATCGGCACCACAGAATTACATAAGATTGTGGTGGTATATAAAGGAATGGAAATGCGGGTGTGCGAAGAGGTGTAGCCTCCGTCCCAGTGCCTATGCAAAAATAGTCCAAAGACTAAAAAGATAATCCAAACATAGTCCAAGAATACCATAAAAGGGTGATTCTTGGACTATTCTTTTATCACATTATATTATTCAGTCCTTCCGTTCACTCCTTTTTCACTTACTTTGCACACGAACCAAATAAAGAGCTAATCGATTATGAAAAACTGCACATCTCTCAAATTAGTCGTTATTTCCTTATTTTTATACTTCGGAAATAATCCACTCGGGGCAGCTCCCGGAAAGAAATATACGCTCTCCTCTCCTGATGGTAAGTTGAAGGTGGAGGTTACTGCCGGAAACGAACTGTCTTATCAGGTGATGCACGAAAACGATACAATTCTCTCTCATTCTAACATAGGATTAGTTCTGGCAGACGGAACTACAATAGGAAACAATTCTCAGGTAACGGGTATTAAAAGGAAAAAAGTCAGGGATAATGTAGAGTCTCCTTTCTATCGCTTCAAGGAGTTCATAGCCACATGCAATGAACTTAACTTGAAGCTGAAAGGTGATTTCGGCATTACCTTCCGCGCCTATGACGAAGGAGTGGCTTATCGTTTTTACACAACACAAAAGACAGAAGTAACCATCAAAGAGGAAGTGGCAGAATTCAACTTCAACCAGGATTACACAGCCTATCTTCCTTATACAACGAATGACAAAAAGCCGATGGCAATGGCTTTTCAAAACATATACGATGTTACCCCATTGTCGAAGGCACAGCCGAAAGTAGCTTTCCTACCCGTTACAGTGGACTGCGGTAAAACCAAATTAACTCTACTGGAATCTGATCTTGAAGCATATCCGGGAATGTTTGTAGAATCTAAAAAAGATGGATATGGGCTAAAAGGTGTTTTTGCCCCCTACCCTACCCAAACAGATTTCTATCCCTGGCGTATGCAGGAGTATGTCACAGAAACCAGTGATTTCATAGCACGCAGTAGTGGGGCACGTACTTATCCCTGGCGCGTACTGGCTGTTACAGAAAAGGATACGGATATGCCTGTTAACAATCTGGTGTATGCGCTGGCATCTCCCAATCGTATAGGTGACACATCATGGATAAAGACCGGAAAAGTGGCTTGGGATTGGTGGAATGACTGGAATCTGAAAGGTGTCCCCTTTAAGGCAGGTATCAATATGGATACCTATAAATATTACATAGACTTCGCCAGCAGGAATGATATAGAGTTTATAGTGCTCGACGAGGGTTGGTACAATCCGAAAAGCGGTGATATGCTGACCGTTGTACCCGAACTGAATCTTCCCGAACTAATCGCCTACGGAAAGCAGAAAGGGGTTGATATCATTCTTTGGACAGTATTCAATGTACTCGACAAGCAACTGGAAGCCGCCTGCAAGAAGTACTCCGAAATGGGTATCAAAGGCTTCAAAGTAGACTTTTTGGATCGTGACGATCAGACTGCAGTTGAAATGGTATATCGTATCGCTGATGCTACGGCAAAACATAAGTTGACACTCGACCTCCATGGCATTTACAAACCTACAGGTATCAATCGCACTTATCCGAATATCATCAACTTTGAGAGCCTGTTCGGTATGGAAGAGGTGAAGTGGACGGATATCAAGAACAACATGCCTCTCTACGATGTGACCTTCCCTTATATCCGTATGATGGCAGGGCCGGTAGATTATACTCCGGGTGCCATGCGCAATGCAACGAAAGCCGACTGGCGTGCCGTCTATTACTCACCGATGAGTATGGGAACCCGTTGTCATCAGTTGGCCGCCTATATTGTACACGATTCTCCGCTCACCATGCTGTGCGACGCTCCGACGAATTATTTGAATGAACAGGAATGTGTGGACTTCATCACTTCAATTCCCGTAGAGACGGATTCTACCTTTATCGTTGCAGGTAAAATAGGAGAATATATCGTTAGTGTACGAAAGAAAGATATCAACTGGTACATTGGCGGGATGACAAACTGGGATGAACGTGATGTAGAACTTGACTTTTCGTTCCTGCCTTCCAATGTTCGCTATACAGCCACGCTTTTTGCTGATGGTATTAATGCGAACAAGCAAGCGGAAGATTATCGTACAGAGAAACTGATTATAGATAAAAACAGCCGGATAAAGCTACATTTAGCTTCGGGCGGGGGATTCGCGATGAAACTTGAGTTATATCCGGTGCGGGGTGAAGTAACGTCCATACCTGAGGGAAAGAATATTCCTTCTTTCTATAAGAAATACATTGAAACTGAGGGATTATATGTTACTTCATCCGAGCGAGTAAGTGACGAGGCGTTGCTGAAGGCCTGCGATATCATCAGTCTGATGCTATCAAAACGTCCGGATGTAAAAGCGCATATGGTGAAAAAAGGCTGCCATGTGATGGTTATCGGTAAAGACGAAGAAACTTGTGATTTACCGGAATTTGCCCATATCTGCAATTCACCGGACAGCATTGCATACTGGAACTGGCGTGCCCGTGGTTTCGGTGGAGCACCGGAAGATGAGTTCTCCGCCAGTTGCGGGGAAGAGAATCTATTGGCCTTGCCACAAGATAAATATACGGGTGAGAATATTCTGATTCATGAATTTGCCCATCTGATACATATGGTAGGAATTGCAGGTGTAGAACCTGATTTCAATGACCGACTGGAAGCATTGTGGAAAAGTGCTGGAGAAAAAGGACTATGGGCCGGTACTTATGCATTAAGCAACAAGGAAGAGTATTTTGCGGAATGTGTACAGTCTTTCTTTAACTGTAACCGTTACGCTGATCCAGCCAATGGTGTACACAATTCTATGAATCGTCGCGTAAAGCTGAAAGCCTACGATCCGGAAATGTACAAGTTGTTGAAAGAATATTTTTATGAGATAGAGATACCGATTAATAATGAAATACATAAATAATAATTTAGTGGCGAGAATACCTGAAATCAAGTCAGGCTGAAAGCCTGAGATTCAGTTCGATAAATTACCATTTATAAAAACAATCAAGCAACAGCATGAATAGAATCATCTTTTTGACCGCTTCCCTCTTAATAGGAGCCATTTCCGCCTTTGCACAGGCCGCTTTCAATACTCCCGGTGCCGGCAATCCCGTGATTCCCGGATATTTCGCCGACCCTACCATCAAAAAGTTTGGTGATACTTATTATATGTACGCCACTACCGATGGCAGTGGTGCAGGCTTCGGCCCCGCACAAGTATGGACCAGCAAGGACTTCGTAAACTGGACCCTGATGCCCATGAACTGGCCCGACAGCCACTGGATATGGGCACCCGATGTGATGCAGCACTCTGATGGAAAGTACTACTACTTCTACTGCCAGCCCTGTATCATTCATTGCGGAGTCAGTGAAACTCCCCGTGGTCCGTGGAAGAATATCCTGGGCGATAGCGAAGCCGTCCTCATCCCCGACCGTTTCGTAACAAATGCCATCACTCTGGATGGACAAACATTTGTGGACGATGACGGCTCAGTCTATATGTACTGGGGAACCTGGGGCATTTACAAAGGTTTCGGTTGCGGTGCCGGAAAGATGGCTCCCGCCCTGAAGAGTTTCACCGAAACCCGCCTCATCCCCAACACCGAAGCCACGGATTTCTTCGAGGCTCCCTTCGTCATCAAGCGCAACGGGACGTACTACTTTATGTACTCTTCCGGCTCCTGCCACGACCACACGTATCGTGTGCAATATGCCACATCGGATAAACCTTTAGGCCCCTACAAATATGGTGGTTGCATCCTCGAAACCAATGCCGACGGCACCATCCACGGCCCGGGTCATCATAGCATCTTGCAGGAAGGAAACGATTACTACATCGTTTACCACCGCCATGATAATCCGCACTCCAACCGTGGCTTCCATCGCCAGCTCAGCATAGACCGCATGGAATTTGCCGAAGATGGAAGCATCAAGAAGATTATCCCTACCCACGACGGCGTAGGGGCACTGGCTCCCTCGGTAGTGAAATCTCCCAACCTCGCCTTTGGCAAGAGTGTGCGTGCATCTTCTTATTATGACGATAATTTCCTACCCGAATATGCCGTAGACGACAACAACGGCACTCTGTGGCGCCCCCGCGGCATGGGACAGGAATGGATTGAAATAGACTTGGGACGCACGCAACAGATACAAACCATCTGGACGCAATTTGAATATGGCACACAGTTCTACCAATATCTGATAGAGACTTCTACCAACGGCAAGTGCTGGGATATCTTCGCCGACAAGCGGAACAATCACCTGGCAGGCAGTCCGATGGTAGACTTCGGAAAGACGAAGGCACGTTTCGTGCGCCTCACTTACACCGGCGGACAGAAGAATGGTTTTGGCGGCGCCATCTGGAATATCAAAGTATTTTCCGGTATCGAAGATTCCGCCCCGCAGCAATGGCTGGGCTTGACTGCCGCCGACTGGGACGGCCGCGAATGGCAGAACAATGAAGGAATGTTAGGAGGTACTTTTATCCTGAAAGCAGGATCAGCCCGCACCGAGCGCATTGACGGACGCGACGCACTGGTGCTGGAACCGGGCACCACGCTGGAATACCGTCATCCGTTACTTTCTCCCTCCAAGGAGCATACAATTAGTGGGTTAGTTTATAGATTAGGTAGATGGCAAAGATACGAAGCGGAGTCTGCCCTTTCATCGGGAATGATTTCGCTTCGGAGCGGAGCTGAAAAGCTGACTATCACTAACCTGAGATATTATAACTGGAAGCAGGAAGCAGCCGAGGAGGCGCACGATGCCACCACAAATATTGTGCGTCTGCCGGCTGCAGAGCAGCAGAAGCGGGGCATGGTGGTAAGCATCAGTGCCGATGACTTTGCAGCCGGAGATACGGTGCGTTACATCTCCAATCATGGAGTGGATGGATATTTTGAAGCCCGGAAAGCACCGGCTATTGTTGAAGAGGTGCAAGGAAAAAAGAGTTTCCGCTTCGATGGGCATCAGGTATTCCATTCCAGCTTCCCGCTACCGGCCACGCTGCTGGATAATACGCCTTACACTCTGGAGGCATGGATATTGAACGACTCCATTGCCGAAAATGAGTGTGTGGCAGACTTCACCACTTCGCACAACGAATTGGAGAAGATTATGCTGGTGAGCGGCACGGAGCCACGCTGCGGAGTGATTAATCATTATGGCTGGTATGAAGACGCCGGGTATAAAGAGATGAAGACGCTTGAAGGCAAGTGGCAGCACGTATATATCTGCTTCGACGGACGCATGGAGCAGGTGTATATCAACGGGCAGTTAATTAGCGAAAAAGACATCCAGCTATTGATAAAACCCTCACAATACGTAACTTTGGGGCAGAATGCCGAACGCAACTGGCCATTTACGGGGCATTTGCACATGTTGAAGTTGTGGGATGAGTATATACCGATGAAATAAAGTAGAGATATGAAATGTACCATTAATTCTTCCATAAGCACAGCTATATTAATAGTTTTCATCTGTTTGTTCTCATCCTTTAACTTGAGTGGATGCAAGGATGATGATGACAATGAAGATAAAATCTTAGAGCAAAGAGACTACTATAAAAAGTTCATTGACCACAAGTTGAAAGGAACCAAGGGTATCTTAAAAGATGCTAAAGGGTGGGTATTCAATTCTCCTGTATATGGATGGATAGTAACATTTGGAGATATTTATAGCGAGAATTATGACAAAACGCAACTCCCTGTTATCGAAGCCAATGATATCTATTATAGGTTATCCAGTTCCTCGGAAGTGTACTCAAAATTCAAAGACCAGTATGTTCTTATTGATGGCAAATATACATATCTATATACAATAGATCACCTTGATATCGACTATTGGATAAGAACAGCCTTTTTCGAAATAGATTATACAGATATAACACCCTATGAAGATTAAAAATGGAGAGTTATAGAATAAATACCATTTTAAAATTACTAATACTGTTATTCATCAATGTGGCTTGTGCAGATAATGTTTTAGTCACAGATATGAATGATGTGAAAACACGAGCAGTTAACGAAGAACCCAAAGTGTTTTTTACTTGTGCGGCAAATAGTACGGCCACAAGGAGTAGTGACATTGAAGTACAACCTCTCACAACTCTGCCAAAGACAATTTACCTTTTCAATGTCTACATTCATATCATACGCCCTGCGGGTGGAAATGAATTTAAAGATAAAGAGAGTATCTGTAATACATTAATGGAACGTTTGAACAGATACTTTCATAAACATAGTATTTATTTTAGCCTTTCCGGCTCCGAATTTATTGATTCGGATATTTATAATGCATATAATAGATATAATGCAACGCAGATCTATAGTGTAAATCCACATTCAGATGCATTTGACATTTACATTTTTACAAATGGAGATAACTTCGGCAGCGTGGGTGGAGCAGCTGTAACTGGGCAAGGAAATGAATGTTGGGTGACTTCTAATTCGTATCATTTAGATACGGCACCACATGAGATGGGACATATTTTAGGATTGGAACATACCTTTAAAGGGACTGCTGATGGCATGAACCCTGAATTTGTTGATGGTAGTAATGCAGCAACTGCAGGTGATAAAATCATAGACACTCCTGCCGATCCTGCCATTTATGATAATAATTTCAATTACGGAGGAACCATTCATGATGTAGATGCACATGGTGATGTGTACAGACCTGATGAAACGAACCTTATGTCTTATTATGCCATAAGAAATCAGTTCACCGAGGGTCAAGAAGCTAAAATAAGAAGCACCATCTATGGGTCTACAGAAAAAAAAGCTCGATTACACAAAGGTAACAACTTAATCCAAGGTAATAGTATCATAAACTCTTCAGCAAAATATGAACTAAATTCCAGCCTCTTGTCAGAATACCTTTTAGACAATGCTTCCATTCGCTGGACAGTAAAAATGGATGCATATTCAAACTCACTTTCAAAGAATGTTACGTCTACGACCTATTATACAAGCAAGACTTTAACGATAAAAGATGCAGGAAGTGATTACCCATCACAGAAATATACAATTAAAGCAACCATTACGGATTCAAGAGGATATTCATTCACAACAGAAGAAAAAACTGCTCATTTCGTAAGAGTGAACTTTAGCAGCGGAAGTCTGAGATGGCAAACACTTTATAACAATAAATCTACAAACGGCACTTGTACATCTATATCTAACTATATCAGAGCATATCAAGGAGGAGTGCTCTATCTCGATTATATTGACAATTTAGGGGGAAGTTCCACGGTATATCCCTCCAATTACAGCTTTATGATCTTGGGAAATATGGCTTCATATTTCCAGATGCGAAGCAACAAGTCTTTTTATTGTGCTACCGGAACTCCCAAAGGTACGACTTATGCCATGCTACAAATAACAGTTTCGGGGCTTTCTAATATTATAAGCATACCTATAGAAATCATGTCGCCATCATCTATTTATGACATTGAAGCAGACTCTATCCGCTTAGAGAATGATTCAATTAGCAAAATATTCATTCATTCAAATAAATAACGCCATGAGAAGTTTTTTATTATCAGTTTTGATTGCCGGCACTGCCATAGGCAGCCAGGCGCAAGTGAAAAAACAATCGCACGGGTATCCCATCGATCCCATACCTTTCACCTCAGTGAAAGTAACCGACTCCTTCTGGGGGCAACGCCTCAATGCGAGCCGTGAAGTAACCATTCCTCTTGCTTTCAGCAAATGTGAGGAAACAGGAAGATATCAGAACTTTGTCAACGCAGCGCATCCCAGCGATACGATTAAAGTAGGCGGACTGGCTTTCGACGATACGGACGTCTATAAAACCATCGAGGGCGCCAGCTACCTGTTGCAGACTTATCCGGACAAGAAACTGGCTAAATACATTGACAGCGTACTGGTGATTGTAGCCGCTGCACAGGAACCCGACGGGTATCTCTACACCAGTCGCACCATGAACCCGAAACATCCACACGAATGGGCGGGAAGCAAACGTTGGGAAAAGGTAGAAGACCTGAGCCACGAGTTCTACAACCTGGGACACATGGTGGAAGGCGCCATCGCCCACTACCAGGCTACCGGAAAGAAGAACTTCCTCAATATCGCCATCCGATATGCCGACTGCGTATGCCGTGAAATCGGTACAGGCGAAGGACAGCAAATCCGTGTTCCCGGACATCAGATTGCCGAAATGGCACTTGCCAAACTTTATCTGGTCACCGGAGACAAGAAATACCTCGACCAGGCCAAGTTCTTCCTCGACCAGCGTGGATATACCAGCCGTACGGACGAATACAGCCAGGCACATAAACCGGTGGTTCAGCAGGATGAGGCTGTAGGACACGCCGTTCGCGCCGCATATATGTATGCAGGTATGGCCGACGTAGCCGCCCTGACGGGAGACACTGCCTATATTCATGCCATCGACCGTATTTGGGACAATATCGTCGGCAAGAAATATTACATCACCGGCGGTATCGGAGCTACCGCAGCCGGAGAGGCTTTCGGCAAGAACTACGAATTGCCCAACATGTCAGCCTATTGCGAGACTTGTGCTGCCATCGGCAATGTGTATGTCAATTATCGTCTTTTCCTCCTGCACGGTGAATCCAAATACTACGATGTACTGGAACGCACCTTATACAATGGTCTGATTTCAGGCGTATCCCTGGACGGCGGTGGCTTCTTCTACCCCAACCCGCTGGAAAGTATGGGACAGCATCAACGCCAGCCCTGGTTCGGTTGTGCCTGCTGCCCGTCCAACATCTGCCGTTTCATCCCGTCCCTGCCGGGATATATCTACGCAGTAAAGGATAAGGACGTTTACGTCAACCTCTTCATGTCCAATACTTCCGACCTGAAAGTGGGTGGCAAAGCTGTTTCTATCGAGCAAACCACCAAATACCCGTGGAACGGCGACATCACCATCGGCATCAACAAGAACAGCGCCGGACAGTTCAACCTGAAAGTCCGTATTCCCGGATGGGTTCGGGGTCAGGTAGTTCCCAGTGACCTGTATGCCTATAGTGACGGCAAGCGTCTGAAGTACACAGTGAAAGTAAACGGAGAAGCCGTACAGAATGAGCTGAAAGATGGTTATTTCTGCATCGACCGCCGTTGGAAAAAGGGTGACAAGGTGGAAGTGCACTTCGACATGGAACCGCGTACCGTGAAAGCCAACAATAAGGTGGAAGCCGACCGCGGACGCATTGCCGTAGAACGCGGACCGATTGTATACTGTGCAGAATTCCCGGATAATAACTTCGACATCTTCAGCGTATTCATGAACCGCAACCCGAAGTTTGAAGTGGTGGAAAAGCCCGATCTGCTGTATGGCATCAACCAATTGAAGACCGGCGCACAGACACTTGGCTACGACGATCAGGGTCGCCTGACCACTACCGATGTGAGCCTGACACTGATACCTTACTACGCATGGGCCCACCGTGGTTCGGGAGCTATGGAAGTATGGTTGCCGCAAGAGCTGAGCGCATCCCGCCCCGCCATGCCTGCCACACTGGCTTCGGAAAGTAAAATAGACGCATCCCATCGCGCAAGCTCCATTTCAGCCATCAACGACCGCCTGGTTCCGAAAGATGAAAATGACCGTTCCCTGCCCTACTATCATTGGTGGCCCAAACAGGGAACTACGGAATGGATCACGTATGAGTTCCCGGCAGAAGCTACCGTATCAAGTTCTACCGTATATTGGTTCGACGATGCCCCCTGGGGCGGTTGCCGTGTACCGAAAAGCTGGAAGGTATATTATAAAGATGCACAAGGCCAGTGGCACCCCGTCACAGGTACCGACAAATATGGCGTTGTAAAAGGTGCGGGAAACACCGTAAACTTTGATCCCGTGAAAACCAAATCAGTAAAACTGGAAATTACCCTGCCGGACAAACATGCAGCAGGTGTTTATGAATGGGAAGTACAATAAAGGTTAGTTAGATATGAATGTTTGTAAGTTAGGTTTGTCGATAGCCATGCTCCTTAGCGGGGGCATGGCTTTCGCACAAGGCACAGTGGATGATTATAACCGTGCCTACGCATTAAGAGAGAAATTCAGTGCCAACAAAGTTTTCTACTCCAACGTCACGCCGCAATGGATAGAAGGCACACATCAGTTCTGGTATGTACGCAATACGCCCGAAGGCCGTATCTACGTATCGGTGAACGCAGACAAGAAAAACAGAAAGGAGTTGTTCGACCACAAGCGTCTGTCAAGCGCACTGAGCAACGCATCCGGCAAAGAAGTAAAGCCCGAGACAATCCAACTGGAACGGTTACGGGTGAACCCGAGCTTAGATACGCTTCGTTTTGTATTTGGCAATCAGCGCTGGATGTACGCCACCCGCAAAAATCAGTTGGTAAATGAAGGCAACCTGCCCGGCCGCAATGCACCACAGAAACACTGGATGGAACGGGATGACGAAAAAGAAACCGCTCCCGTAACTTCACCCGATGGAAAGTATACCGCCTATATCAAAAATCAGAATGTATATGTGAAGGAACTTACCACCGGAAAAGAGAAGCAGTTGAGCCTTGACGGTACACTCAGCAACTACTACTCAGCTTATATCCGCTGGTCTCCGGACAGCAAGAAAGTGGCATCCTGCAAAATCCGCCCGGTAGAGAAACGATATGTATACTATGTAGAGTCTTCTCCGGCGGATCAGCTCCAACCGAAACTGCACAAGCAGGAATATGCCAAACCGGGAGACGAACTTCCTTTCAAGATACCTTGCATTTATGAAGTTGAAACAGGACGAGGTATCATCCCCAGCACCGACCTCTTCGACCGGCAGTATGAAATATACGGCCCCGAATGGAACCCGGACAGCCGTTCTGTTACCTTCGAGTACAACCAGCGCGGACATCAGGCATATCGTGTACTTGAACTCTCTGCCGAGACAGGCGCCGTGCGTCCTCTGATAGAAGAAACCAGTGACAAGTACGTGAACTATACCCGCCGCTTCCGCCACGACCTGAGGGACAACAAGCACATCATCTGGATGAGCGAACGGGACAACTGGAACCACCTGTACATGTACGACCGCACTACCGCACAGCCCGTCCATCAGATAACCCGCGGCGAATGGTATGTGCGCGAAGTGCTCCGCGTAGACGAGGACAACCGGCAGATTTATTTCTCCGCCAACGGTGTGCAGCCGGGCGAAGATCCTTACCTCATCCGCTACTACCGCATCGGCTTCGATGGCAAAGGATTCACCTGCCTCACTCCCGAAGAAGGTATGCACCGGGCCTGGTTCTCACCGGACATGAATTATCTGGTAGACGTTTACTCTATGGTAAACAAAGCCCCCGTTGCCGTATTGCGCAGTGCCGAAGACGGCAAAGTGGTGATGCCGCTGGAGACAGCCGATATCAGTCGTCTGGAAGCAGAAGGTTGGAAAGCCCCCGAAGTATTTACAGCCAAGGGCCGCGACGGGAAAACGGACATGTGGGGATTGATTGTACGCCCTACCAATTTCGACCCGAACCGGAAGTACCCGGTGATCGAATATATCTACCAAGGCCCCGGCGATCAATATGTGCCCAAAACCTTCATTCCGTACAATTGGTACATGACTTCCCTTGCCGAACTCGGCTTTATCGTCGTCATGGTAGATGGAATGGGAACCTCATTCCGCTCACGTGAATTTGAAAACGTATGCTACAAGAATCTGAAAGATGCAGGACTTCCCGATCACATCTCCTGGATTAAAGCTGCCGGAGAGAAGTATCCGTATATGGATATGGACCGCGTAGGCATCTATGGCTGTTCCGCCGGAGGCCAGGAATCCACCACTGCCGTGCTGCTGCATCCCGAATTCTACAAAGCCGCTTATTCCGCCTGTGGCTGCCACGACAACCGCATGGATAAAATCTGGTGGAACGAACTCTGGCTGGGATATCCCGTAGGAGATCAATATAAGGAAGGATCGAATGTAGAGAATGCCCATCTGCTGAGTCGCCCCCTGATGCTGGTGGTAGGCGAACTGGACGATAATGTAGATCCTGCCTCAACCATGCAGGTGGTGAACGCACTGATAAAAGCCAACAAAGATTTTGAATTGGTAGTGATTCCCGGTGCACACCACACGATGGGAGAAGATTTCGGGGAACATAAACGCTATGATTTCTTTGTACGCCATCTGATGGGGGGAAACCCGCCGAAGTGGGAAGAGGTGAAGAAGTGATAAAGTGATAGGGTGATAGAGTGCTTATCACTTTACCACCCTATCACTCTACCCCTTCAGTCGCATAATGAACTTACTTCCTTTCCCCAATTCGCTTTCCACCGTCAATGTTCCCCCATGTGCCTCCACAAAGTCTTTTGAAATGGAAAGTCCCAGTCCACTGCCTTGCACCTTTGTGCCGGGCACACGGAAATAACGGTCGAAGATACTCTGATGATAACGGGGATCGATACCTTTACCGAAATCCTGCACATACAGTTCAACAAAGTCTCCCTCACGCTTGGCACCAATAACGACACGTCCGTTTTCTTTTGAATAACGGACTGCATTGCTCAGAAGATTCGTCAATACCCAGGCTATCTTCTCACTATCCACAAACAGTTTCGGCATTTTTTCCTCCGGATACTCCACTTCTATCTGGATGCCGAACTTATCCGCCTGAACCTGATTGGCTTTAATGGCATATTCTATAAGTTCGATAGGCTTGGTTATCTTCGGCATCATCTGGAGCTTGCCGGCTTCTACTTGTGTCATATTCAGGAGTTCACCGGTGATACCCAGCAGGCGGTCGGCATTCTCTTTAATGCTTTTCGATAATTGTTCCTGCTCATCATTCAAAGCTCCTACCCGCTTGTCTTCCAACAACTGCAAACTCATAAGAATAGCTGAGATAGGCGTTTTCAGTTCATGGGAGATGGTGGAGATAAAGGTTGTTTTGGCAGAATCCAACTCTTTAAATTCGGTGATATTCTTCAGCAGGATCACATCACCCAGATTCTGCGGTTCATCCGTATCGGCATCCGTATTCATAATGGTGATGTAAGAAGCCTGAAAATAGCTTTCCTTATTATCCGCATAGATTTTCAAGGGTTCTTTCTTCTCACCCGGAGTAATCAGTTCCCGAACCAGACGACGAAGGAGATCATTCTTTAAGGACAGTTCCTCGGCAGAGTGGCGGATTACATCTTCACGTTTCAGATTCAATACGGTAAGTGCTTCTTTATTGATAAAGAGTATTTCATGCTCACAATTCAGACCGATAATAGGTTCATGGATACTGTTCACAACGGCTTCAAGAAACTTCTTGGCAGAAAGAATATCGTTCAGCGTACTGGCACGATATTCAGTCAGGCGCTCGGCCATACTGTTGAAGCTATCGGCCACCTGGCGGAATTCCTCGTGTCCGCTCATATCCAAACGTTTCTCATAGTTATGATTGGCGATTTCAAGGATGCCACGCGTCAGTTCCTGGATAGGCTTGTTGATGGAACGGGGAAGCCAGACCAGCAACACGATACTGGCAAGAATGCAAATAGCACCTGTAACGGAAATCCACAGCAAAGCACGTTCCAGTCCGGGCATGGCGGCAGGACTGTCCGGTTCGGTGGCTGTCAGTATCTGAAGATTCACTACGGAGAGAGCAACCAGCAGAATGATCATACCAGCCAGAATGCCTACACTGAGTATTAATTTAGTACGAATATTCATAATGCACTGATGAATTAAATTTTATGCAAGTATAATCAAATCTATGTTTGCTTGCGCCAATTCGCTCACAAATTTTCTGTATTTCAACACCATGAACAAGGATTGCGGAAAGCGGAAAGCAGGACTTCCCATGCAAACCGTCGTAATTTGCCGCTCTTTACAGGCCCGTACCACGGCATCCAGCACGTCCCGGGACTGTACCTGGAGAACTTCACCATCCAACTCAGTAACCAGTTTGAAGTGGTTCAGCAGATAACGCTGGCTTGCCAGGTCGATGCGGTCGGCACTCTCGCGGGGCGTCTGCACATACAGGGCAATGAAAGAAGTATTGTAGCGGGTAGCCAGCCGTGCCGCCTTACGGATGATGCGCCGTGGCGTCTTCTCATGACTGCTGATGCATGCCAGAAACTTCTCGTGCCGGACGCCTACGCTCGAAATGACGACTTCGTTCTCCACCTTCTTCTCCACTCGCAGGGCTACTTCCTTCAAGGCCAGTTCACGGAGTTGGAGGATGTTCTCGGTCCGGAAGAAGTTGGTCAGTGCCGTCTGCACCTTCTCCGGGCGATAAATCTTGCCGGCTTTCAGACGGGTTATCAGTTCTTCGGCAGTCAGGTCGATGTTCACCACCTCGTCCGCTTCCTGAAGGACACTGTCGGGGATGCGCTCTTTGACTTCGATGCCGGAGATGCCTTGCACTTCTTCGTTCACGCTCTCGATGTGCTGGATGTTGACGGCGGAAATCACGTTGATGCCTTCGTCCAAAAGGTCCATCACGTCCTGCCAACGCTTTTCGTTACGACTGCCTTCTACGTTGGTATGCGCCAGTTCGTCCACGATGACTATTTCGGGATGGATGCGGATGATACCCTCCAAATCCATTTCTTCCAGTTCCTTGCCTTTGTAGAATATCCGGCGGCGGGGGATGACGGGCAGGCCTGCAAGGAGAGCTTCCGTCCCGGCACGTCCGTGGGTTTCGATGTAGCCGATTTGCACGTCTACGCCGTTGTCCAGCAGGTCGTGGGCTTCCTGGAGCATCCGGTAAGACTTGCCCACACCGGCTATCATGCCGATGTAAATCTTGAACTTGCCACGACGGGATTTCTTTATCAGGTCGAGGAAGTGTTGCACGTTTTGTTCTCTGTCCATACCTTTAAGTAGTTATCATTATGGGTTAGCTGGGATTGGTAAGTGAGTTGGCATATCATCAATACGGATGATGGGTATCATCAATACGGATGATGAGTACCATCAATACGGATGATGGGTATAATCAATGCCAATGATTCCTACAATCAATGCCAATGATTCCCACAATCAATGCCAATGATTCTATGCTAAGTCATAGAGACAAGATACCTCTGTCACTTACATTAAGGCTTTAAGGTTATACCAAAGACTAAGTGGGTATCTTCCAAACAAGGATTCCAGATAGCCTGTGCAAATATAGGCAATGAAAACGAGTCTGTTATCCTGATAGCCGTAGTAGCTTTCAATGCTACATTGGTAAAGGCAAAACCGGAGTTTCCATATCCTACCGTATAAGTTTCATAAGGAACGAATCCTACGGTTGCATTCAAACCTACCGACTTCACGCTGAACGGATAGTTCAGTTCACAATAGGAAGAATAGTTTTGCGCGCCTTCCTCATTTTTATCGGCTCCCGCAAACATGGTGTACCAAGCTATGGACAGGGGAAACTTCTCGCAAGGCAACGTATAGGCCAGACCAGCTTCAAAGAAATGTGCCGTCTCATGACTTTTGAAGTTGAAATACTGCCGGGCACCCTGTCCCGCCCACCAAAGGCTTGCCACAGACAGTGACAGACCGGACTCGCCGAATGCGTAAGCTGCCGTCAGGTCTATTTCCTTGTTTGCCTGGCCTTCGGTAGATTTATAACCGTCGAAGTCCGTGGAACCCCACGCAGTCAGAGAAAAGCTGCCGATGCCGAAACCCAGTGTAGGTTGGAAGCTGGCTCCCGTCTGATATACGCCGCGCCAGACGTAAGAGCTTACTAAATCACCCTGCACGGTAAATTCCTGTGCCTTCACATCATTTGTCCCGAAAAAACATGCAGCAACAATGGCTGCTATTACAAAAAACGTTCTTTTTACTTGTTTCATAATTCATTCAATCTTTAAAATACAATCTTTTAAAAAGAGAGAGGCGTGTCTCCGTTCACCCTGTTTTTAGACATCACCATGGCAAAATATGAACGGAGCCTGTCCGCCTCTCTGTGAGATACAAGATACGAGCTACAAGCTACGAGTGACGAGTACCTTTCGGCATGATAGCCGGGCGAATAATTATTCGCCCACAAGTATAGCGCAGCAACTTGTAACCTGTAGCTTGTAGCTTAACTACTTATTTGCCTCTTCGAGTGCAATGTTCAGTTTCAGCACATTCACTTTCTCCGTACCGAAAAGGCCGAGAAGCGGTTTCTGTACTGCATTGTCTACGAGAGTCTTTACTTGTGCCTCATCCATGCCACATGCCTGGGCTACGCGTTTCACCTGTACATAAGCACTGGCGGGAGTGATATCCGGATCAAGCCCCGAAGCACTGGCTGTCACCATTTCAGCCGGAACGTCCTTGCGTTGCAGATAGGGATGGTGCACCAGGAAAGTATCAATACGGGCTTCTACTTCCGAAAGATATTCTTCGTTGGTAGGGCCTTTGTTGCTACCGGAAGAACTGGTAGCATCGTAACCGTCACCGGCATGGGAAGGGCGTCCCCAGAAGTAGATGTCTTTTGTGAACATCTGTCCTACATTAGCGGCACCGACCACCTTACCATCCAGAGTCGCTACTTCCGCATTACCCTTATTTGGACCTGCCACCTGGGCAAATATCCACAGGATAAGGATATAGAATACAGAGAAAAACACGCAAAAAGCAAGTGTTATTTTGAGGGATTTCAATAAAGTTTTCATTATCTTGTTATTTATTAAAAGAATAAACTGACCACCATATCTATTAATTTAATTCCGATAAAGGGTGCAATGACACCGCCTAAGCCATAAATCAGCAAGTTGCGGCGAAGCAATGCACTGGCACCAATCGGTTTATACTGTACTCCTTTCAGTGCCAACGGAATCAATATAGGAATAATGACAGCGTTAAAGATTATAGCTGAAAGGATGGCTGACTCAGGACTATGCAGCCCCATGACGTTCAGCGGTGCTAACTGAGGGATGGCTACCATAAACAAAGCGGGAATAATCGCAAAGTATTTAGCCACGTCATTTGCTATAGAGAACGTGGTCAATGTACCGCGCGTCATCAACAACTGTTTACCGATTTCCACAATTTCAATCAGCTTCGTAGGATCATTGTCCAAGTCCACCATATTACCGGCTTCCTTTGCAGCCTGCGTACCGCTATTCATAGCAACGCCCACATTTGCCTGTGCCAATGCCGGAGCATCATTTGTACCGTCTCCCATCATTGCCACCAGCTTACCGGATTGTTGCTCTTTCTTGATATATTCCATCTTGTCTTCCGGCCGGGCCTCAGCAATAAAATCATCCACACCGGCCTTTTCTGCGATGTACTTTGCCGTCAGCGGGTTATCTCCGGTCACCATTACCGTCTTCACTCCCATCTTGCGAAGGCGTTCGAAACGTTCCTGAATACCCGGTTTGATGATATCCTGCAACTCAATAACGCCAGCCACCTGCCGGTTGACACACACTACCAACGGTGTACCGCCGTTACTTGAAATTGCAGCAATCACATCTTCCACCTCTTTCGGGAAACTGTTTCCGGCACTCTCCACAATCTTACGGATAGCATCGAAAGCACCTTTACGTATCTGAGTACCATTTTGTAAATCCACGCCTGAACACTTTGTTTCGGCAGTGAACTTAATCATCCGGGCACCCGTAGTATTCAGGTCACGCATACGGCGACCTGTTTCCCGTCCCAGTTCTATAATTGATTTACCTTCCGGCGTTTCATCGGAGATGGAGGACAGCAGGCAAGCCTCAATAAAATCACGTTCGTCCACACCGGGAGCTGCATAGAACTTCGTGGCTTTACGGTTACCGATTGTAATAGTTCCCGTCTTATCCAACAGTAACGTATCAATATCACCGGCCGTTTCCACCGCCTTACCCGATTTCGTTATCACATTGGCACGAAGCGCACGGTCCATACCTGCAATGCCGATAGCGGAAAGCAGACCACCGATTGTCGTCGGTATCAGACAGACAAACAGGGAGAGAATAGCTGCAATCGAGATGTACGTTCCCGGATGATCTATGTTCGTATAGTCCGCCATCGGAATCAGCGTGACGCAAACAATCACGAATACCAGTGTGAAACCGGCCAGCAAGATAGTCAACGCTATTTCATTCGGTGTTTTTTTCCGGGTAGCGCCTTCCACCAGGGCAATCATCTTGTCGAGGAAGCTCTCACCCTGTTGTTGGGTTACCAATACCTTTATCTTATCAGAAAGTACCTTCGTACCACCGGTTACAGAACTTTTATCTCCACCCGCCTCACGGATTACCGGGGCAGATTCGCCTGTGATGGCACTTTCGTCAATGGAAGCCAATCCTTCTACAATCTCACCGTCAGCCGGAATCGTATCACCGGCTTCGCAAATAAAGTAATCACCTTTCTTCAGGCGTGCACTACTGATATTGCAGACTTTGCCATCAATCAGGATTTTAGCGGGAGTCTCCTCACGCGTCTTGCGCAGGCTGTCGGCCTGGGCCTTACCACGAGCCTCGGCAATGGCCTCAGCGAAGTTGGCGAACAGCAGAGTAACAAAGAGAACGACGAACACCAGGAAGTTGTACCCGAATGTTCCATATTCCGTAGTCCCCAGCGATAGGATGCAGACCACCAGCATCACCAGCGTCACAAGCTCCACCGTAAACATAATCGGATTCTTAATCATCACCCGTGGATCCAACTTCACGAATGATTGCTTCAAGCTTTCCATAACTTGCTCCTTTTGAAACAAAGAAGCTGATTTCTTATCTTTCATATCTTTCTTTTTCTACTACTTACAAACTAAAATGTTCAGCAATCGTACTCAACGCATGCACCGGGAAGAATGACAGGGCAGCTACAATGAAAATAACCGCGAAAGTCATCACAGCAAATGTAACCGTATCCGTCTTCAGTGTACCGGCACTTTCCGGGATGAACTTCTTCTGCGCCAGCAAACCGGCAATGGCCACCTGCCCTACAATCGGGATAAAACGGCTCAGAATAAGTACCCAACCGCAAGCGTAGTTCCAGAAATAAGTATTATCTCCCAGTCCCTCGAAGCCGGACCCGTTATTAGCTGCACACGACGTAAACTCATACAATTGCTCGCTCAGCCCGTGGAAACCAGGATTATTCAGCCAACCGCCCTCGCTTGCCACGAAGTCGGGATGATGGGCAAACAGATACGTGGACAGAGCCGTTCCTACCAGAATCACAAACGGATGAAGCAACGCCACAACAGTCGCAATCTTCATTTCGCGTGCTTCCACCTTCTTACCGAGGAACTCCGGTGTACGCCCCACCATCAGTCCGCTGATAAACACGGCTATAATTATAAATGTATAGTAGTTCATCCAACCTACCCCGACACCACCGAACCAAGTGTTAATCTGCATATTCAGCATCTCCATCAGTCCGCTGAGCGGCATCGTAGAGTCGTGCATACCATTCACCGAACCATTGGAAGTGACGGTGGTCGTAATACTCCACAAGGCTGTTGCAGCAGCACCAAGCCGCACCTCTTTTCCCTCCATCGCTCCGCCATCCTGCGCAATACCCAGTTCGTCAATACGCGGGTTACCGTTCATCTCCTGATAGACATTGATGCCGACACCCGCCAGATAGGCAAAGAGCATTACACCGAATATACTATAAGCCAGTTTCTTACGATTGGAATAGAAACCGAGTGCGAAAACCATTGCCATCGGTATGATAAGGATAGACCAACATTCTACCATATTGGACAGATACGTAGGATTCTCCAACGGATGCGAAGAGTTTACACCGAAATAACCGCCACCATTGGTACCCAGTTGCTTGATGGGCACGATGGCAGCCGCAGGTCCCTGCGATACCAGTTGTTCCTGTCCTTCGAGCGTGGTCACCTCCATCTTGCCGTCAAAGCCCATCGGAGTACCTTCTATAATAAGGATGAAACCCACAATCAGCGAAAGTGGCAACAGGATACGTGTACTACTCAATACAAGGAAGTTCCAGAAGTTACCTATTGTCTTCGTTGTCTTTGCGGAGATGGACTTCATGATACCTGCCATAGCCGCCATACCCGTTGCCGCCGTAATAAACTGGAAGAGCATGATGACAAATAACTGCGTAAAATAAGTCAATCCACTTTCACCGGAATAGTGCTGCAAGTTACAGTTCACCATAAAACTGATGCAGGTATTGAATGCCTGATCCGGTGTCTGCGGCCCGTTACCGTCGGGATTCAAAGGCAGCCAGTGCTGAGTAACCAGCAGCACCATGCCCCACACAAACCAGAAAGCATTCAGTATCAGCAATGCTTTCAGGAACTGTTTCCAGTTCATCTCCTCGGCAGGGTTGATGCCACACACTTTAAAAATAAGTCTCTCAATCGGCTTCATGAAGTCCGACCATGTCTTTTGTCCTTTATAGACCTTTGCAATATATTTTCCCAACGGGTAAGCCAGTACCACCATCAGGACTATTTGCAGGACTACACCTAAAATCTCTGTGTTCATTTCTCTAATTCATTAATAGAATGATACCTTAATTGTCAATTATCCATTGTCAATTGACTAAAACTTCTCCGGTTTTACGAGCACATACATCAAATACCCGAAAACCGCAATACCTAATACAAATAATGTTGTGTACATAATTCTCTCTCCTTCTTAAATCTTTTCAAACCAATCCACACATTTCCAGAACAGCCCGAAAGCGAGCAACCCGCTCAACAGGCAGAAAATAAATGAAATCGTTATTCCCATGTCTTTTACCTTTTTAAAATTGATACTATTATTTCATCGTGTTTAGGTATGCCAATTGCGTGCCAGACATGCAGAAAAGTACATAACAGTCTAATATCCAAGATCGTGAGGGTTACAAACAGAAAAGTATAAAACATAAATACCCTTTCATTTTGAAAGGGTATTTATCAAAATAGGGCGAGATGATGAGTATTAAAGAGAAATGAGAATGTATTTAATCGGGACACTCTTCATGTATCAACCTTTCCATCGCATCAATAAATGCTTCTGCCCGTGGGCGAAGTGTGTCCACTAAAGCAAGGTCACAATAAGCAAAATCACTATAATCACTTGCTTGACGTTTTTCAAACAACAAACTGAAGGTTGCTCCATAGTCCAAACTCAAACGTCCGGTACGAACAAAATGCATGGAAAGTTGTGTTTTCACACCATTATGTGTATTAGCCTCTATTTCATAATGCAATAACAAGGCAGAAGCTGCGTAATAACAAGCATAATAAAGGCGGTTTACAGCAGCATTATAATACCCGCCCCCGGTATTATAATCAGCCTCTTTCAGAGTTTCGTAAGCACGTTCCAAACGGTAGTTCACAATGGCAGAACGGCTTTCTGCATCCAGTTTCTCCTTCATAGCACTACCCCTTCCTTCATTACATTAATGCTAAACGGCGTGGTAAATCTTTCCCATACATGACGTAACATCACCATAGGACTGATAATGACACCTGTCTCCACTTCTACCTCATACAAATAACGAGCTATTTCCAGTTCACGTTCAGGAGCCAGTTTTTCTTCATCAAGCAAGATAAGCAAGTCAATGTCTGAGTCGTGACGAGCATCACCACGGGCCTCGGAACCATAAAGAATGGTCTTCGCATCGGGAGCAATATGATGCATCACTTCTGCAATACGACGGACAAGATCAGGTCGTTTCATTAGCTTTCCTCCTATTCATAATTATAATCTCTTATCTCTTTCAGTTGAACAATACAAAGATAGCAATGTTTTCCGAAAAGCCCACCGCTACATACCCCGAAATACAACTCAGATTTTATATTCCTCTATCTTCCTGTACAGCGTTGTCAACCCGATTTTCAGTAGCCGAGCCGCTTCCGTCTTGTTGCCTTTCGTGTACTCCAGCACCCGGGCGATGTGCCGCCTCTCCATGGCCGAAAGTTCAAAACTGCCGGGAGTCTCCTCGTCCGACTGTTCGTAGTGGGCATTCTGAATGTCGAGCGGCAGGTCGGCAATAGTCAGCTGTTCCCCTTCGCAAACAATGAGGCTGCGCTCTATCACATTGCGGAGTTCACGGATGTTCCCTTTCCACGGTTGCAGTTCAAGCGTAGTGAGAAATTCGGGAGTAATCTCGGTTATCGAACGGGCCAGTTGCACGGAGAAGTTCTTCACGAAAGCCTTTGCCAACAGGCGGATGTCCCCCGCACGCTCACGCAATGGCGGCAAGTGCACCTGGAACACCGAAAGGCGATAGAACAAATCTTCACGGAAACGCCCTTTGGCTATTTCTTCGGGCAGATTGCGGTTGGTTGCCGCAATGATACGCACGTTGACGCGTGTCGGCTTGGTATCGCCTATCTTGATATATTCGCCTGTTTCGAGGATGCGCAGCAACTTCGCTTGCAGTTCAAAGGCCATCTCACCTATTTCATCCAGGAAAATCGTTCCATTGTTCGCTTCCTCAAAAAGCCCTTTCTTATCTTTCAGCGCCCCGGTAAACGAACCTGCCTTGTGCCCGAACATCTCGCTCTCCAGCAGCTCCTTGCTGAACGAGGAACAGTTCACCGCAACGAAATTCTGCCGTGCACGCTTGCTACTGTAATGGATGGCCTGCGCAAACACCTCCTTGCCTGTTCCCGTCTCTCCGGTCAGCAACACGGGTACATCGGTCACCGACACTTTCTGCGCCAGCGACACAGCATCTTTCAAAGATTTGGACTCTCCCAGGATAGAATCGAAAGAGTACGCCTGCCCCACCTTCTTCTCAAGCTTTTCAAGACGGGCATTCATTGCGGCCTTCTCTACCGCACGGCTGACGAGGGGAATAATCTTGTTATTGTCATCTCCTTTGGTGATATAGTCGAAAGCCCCGTTCTTGATGGCTTGTACGCCATCGGGGATATTGCCGTGGGCCGTCAGGAGAATGACTTCCACATTGGGCGCAGCTTTCTTGATAGCCAGCACCAGATCCACCCCGTTCCCGTCGGGCAGGAAAACATCACACAAAGCTACATCGGGACTTTGCAATTCCAACTGTTTCAGGGCAGCCCTGCAATCACCAGCCTGACAGACTTCATATCCCTCCAACTCCATCATACGCGCCAAAAGGGTACGGATTTGCATCTCGTCATCAACGATTAAAATCTTACTCATATCTTATTCGGATAAGTGTTTAAACTGATAATGCTAAAAACAGGGTGTGCAAATATAAAGCTTTTCCCGAATACGAGCGGCACATCTTTTGAACTTTTATAGTAGAGAGCCTGAAAGCCCCGTAACTGATTTCATCGCTTAACTCCATTAGTACAAGGAGATAAGGGCAGAAAAGAGAGAACAGGCAGCGGGGGAGTTTCCTTTCCATTTTGATAAAACCATTCTGAAATGGCAAGGAGGCTTCACAAGAGGATTTGATTAATAACTTAAAAAAGAAGAATATGGAAATCTACAAATTCGATGGAAACGCAACCGCATCCGTAAGAGGTATGCAACATGTGGCAAAACTGATTCAAGACAATACGTCTAAAATAGTCGTACTGTCCGCTCCCAAAGATGTCACCAAACATTTGGGCGAGGTAGCCGCCAACTTCTTCAACCGGAACATAGAGGAAGCACACGACAAAATAACCCGGCTGGAATTCCAGTTCATTGACTTTGCCAATGAACTACTTACGGACGACACTATCAAGCACGAAGCCATCCGGGGCATTCTCGACTGTTTCCAGGCAATATGGAAATACAGCATGGAGCCTTTCTACGCTACCGACGAAAAGGAAATCCTGGCACAAGGCGAGTTACTGACATCCACCTTACTGGGATTCTACTTGCAGGAACAGGGAGTGGACAACAGCGTGATTTGTGCCTTCGACTTCATACGCACCGGCATGAACGGGGAAGCGGATGAGGAATATATCAGCCGGAAGGTGAAAGAGATATGTAAATCATACCCCGATACGCATCTGTTTCTCACACAGGGAAGCATTTGCAGGAATGCCTTTGGTGAGACCGATTGTCTGAAACAAGGCGGAAGCGACTACACCGCCGCCCTGATAGGGACAGCCATACAGGCGGAGGAAATACGGATATGGACAGATGTCGATATACACAGCAACGACACACTGGTAGTGAAAGATGCCGACACGATAAAGAACCTGAGTTTCAGTGAAGCCGAACGGCTCATCTACTTCAATCCCCAGATACTGCACCCGCTTTGTCTGGCTACGGCATGGAAAGAGAATATTCCCATCCGTTTGCTCAACCTGGTGAACCCGGCATCAGAAGGGACTTATATATCCGCCAACAGATTGAACGGGAACATGGTGAAGGCAGTCGCCACCAAAGATTCTATCACATACATCCGGTTCGAATCGAACCACACGCTCCGGCCTTATATGTTTATCAGCAAGATTTTCGATATCTTCGCCAAATACAAGACGATGCCCTGTCTGTTGACTTCATCCAACGATAACATATCCGTAGCCACGGATGACGGGAACTTCCTTTCGCTCATCCTGCGGGAACTGAATAAGTATGCCCGGATATGGGTGGAAGATAAGATGAGTATCATTTCTGTGGTAGGAAACATGAAGTCATCGTGCATCGAAACCGAAGCGCGGATTATGGATGCGTTGAAGAATATTCCGCTGAAGATGATTTCTTACGGAAGCGATGAGAATGATGTGTCGTTGGTGGTCAAGGCAACGGACAAGGTGGAAGCACTCCGGTTGCTTGACGAGAAGTTGCTGAAGAAGGAGTGGCTTAAGAAGGCGTCTTGAATATATTCTCTATATAACCCGTTGGCGGAATTAATTCATAATCGCTCAGAAAAGAAGGAAAGGAGTGATAAGGTGGTAAGGTGATAGGGTGATAAAGTAGCTGCGCTATATATCACAGAGCGTTATCCCGTTATCACTTTATCACTCTACCACCTTATCACATTTAGTTCATATCCCGTCTGAAAGAAATCAACCCGCACCTAAAAGAAATTATTCCGTATTTCTTTCGCAATATAGCGCCCCATCAACTCCTGCCCTTCTTTATCGGGATGTAAGCCATCGCGCAGATAGCGTCCCCTGCCCGAAGGCTGTTCGAATTTCCCGGTTATACCGCTATTAGAGTAGCAATCTATCAGTTGTACGGAGAGAGTACGGCAGATTTCACGCAGAATGGCAATCTTCTCCAGATTACGTTCATTGCGGGTTACATCACCGGTTTGAATAGGGGTACAAACAAAAACACGACATTTGGGATAATGCTCCAAAATGGTCTGTATGGCCCAGCGGGCACCGCCTGCCATAGTGGTAACGTCCACTTCAGCAAGAGTCTTACCTTTCAGAGCTTCCTCGGCAGAGCCAAGATTCTTGTCATTTGTCCCCATAGAAAAGACAAAGACATCGGGAGCCGGATATTGCCCGCTCTCTACCTCGGCTATGAACTTCTGGATATGGACTTTAGAGACATTGTTGTGGCGCATTTGCAATTCACGCTTATCTTCAGTAGGCTGCCAGCCATTGGATATTCCGGCAAAACCGGCACTTCCGTAATCCTGAGTATCGGGATGGCACGCCCACGTCGCAGAACCTACCGCTACATTATGATGGGTGGCAAATCCAAGTAGATCGACCACCGTCTTCGACCATTGTTCACCCGCCGTGATGCTGTTCCCATCACAACCGAAATTCATCTTACTGAAATCAGGATAAAGGGACTGCGCCTGCAACGCAATCCCTATCCACAGCACAACACAAAGTCCAATCAATCTTCTCATTCCAAACATCTAAAATAGTTATGAAATAACCTCTAAACCACTTATGAAAAACGTTCCATTATCTCCATGCACATACGTCCGTTATGATACGGGCATTTCCAAAATCCGGCCTTGTCATCTTCGGTATTCACCGTGCCGTCGGCATGCACGCTCCAATGCCATTCGCCGTTCCGGTAATCTACCAGATGCCTCTTGATGAAGTCCCAGCAATGAAAAGCCTTGCGCAATGCCACTTCATCTTCAAAATGTTGGTAAAGATTAACGTGTCCCACCACATTCTCTGCCTGCACCCACCAATGGCGGTCGGTATCGGCCTTCTGTCTATCCGGGAAAGTCTCATAAATCATGGCACCGTCAGGCGTCAATCCTTCACCGGCGGCAGCGGCGATAAACTCAACCAGCGGTTCCACTTTTTCCAGTAAAGTTTTATCAGCCAGTATCAAAGCGGCTTCATGTATCAGCCAGGAAGCTTCTATATCGTGTCCGTAGGAAACAATGCGATACTTACTCCGCCAATTGTCATCGAAGAACAATTCCAGATGTCCAGTCTCAGGATTAAGAATCCGGTCCGTGAATAATTCTATCAAATTGCGGAGTTGCTTCTTGAGGCGATCATCTTTCCATACACGGTACAGATTGGTATAAGGCTCCAGGATATGCAGATGGGTGTTCATGGTCTTACGTTCGTTCTCGTCTTTATCGCTAAGTCGCATATCGGCAATCTCTCCCCACTGGCGGGTAAGAGCCTCACAATAGCCATTCTTCACAGAATCGAAGCTATGCTTTTCGATATCCTCGAACAGGCGGACGGCATATTCCAAAGCCTCAGCATCACCCGTGGCACGATGATATTCGCTCAGCCCGTAGATAGCAAAGCCGATGGCATAGATTTGTTTCTTCGTATCTAACGGGCGGCCTTCGTAATCAAGCGACCAGTAGACGCCGCCGAACTCGCGGTCATAGAAATGATCTATCACATAGCGTTTGGCACGCGTTGCCGCAGACAAGTATTCTTCCTTCTTCAGCAAACGGTAGGCTGCCGAGAAAGTCCAGAGAATACGGGCATTCAATACAGCCCCTTTTTCTGTTTCCGGCATCAGGATTCCGGTTCCCGTGATGCGGCCATAGAAGCCACCGTTCGCCTTGTCTGTCATCTTGTTCAGCCAAAAAGGAAGAATGTTGGCTGTCAACTCTTCTTCCATCTCTTTTCGCAGATTCGTGATGTTCATAAGATTTTGTTTTTAGTTTACTTATACTCCGAGTATTTTGCGAATAGGCAAATACGTATTGTGCAGATCGGCAAACGCAGATTGTGCAGACCGGCAAACACGTATTGTATAATCCTCAATCTGTTGCACGTACTTTTTTCAGCTTCTCGTTAATCTCCTCCACGCGCTTCTTCGTCAACGGATAGAAGTACACGACTATCATTGCCATCACAGCCACAGCGGCAGGTATCCAGCTCATTAGCAGGTTCAATCCCGTCAATGCTTCCGCTGTTTGCACGGCACCCTCAGCCGTATTATAACCGAAAGATGCCAATATCCACATCACAGCCGCCCCGCCCATAGCGCCGCCAAACTTCTGCGCCATCGACGAAGATGAGAATATAAGCCCAGTCGAAGCCGTCCCGTCTTTCAGTTCGGCATAGTCCGAAACGTCGGCATACATACTCCATATCAACGGTGAAACGATACCCGTACAAATAGATATGACGATTTGCATAATCAGCATCATCCAGAAGCCCGCCGGTGTGCAAGGCAGATAGAAGAACAGAATGCTCAATACCGCCAGTGCCGCCATCGTGGCGATATAGGTGGATTTCTTGCCCAGTCCGCGCGAAAGGGGAACTGCCAGCACTACCCCTATCATATTAGAAACTTCACCCACTCCGAGGAATAACCCGGCATAGAACAAAATAGTGAAGTCACCCAGGTTCAGGAATATACTGTCACCTATATAATCTTTGAAGAAATAAGCAGCCGTAGCGCCACGCACCGTATTAAACAAGTTAGAACACAATGCCGCACCTATCAGCAACCACCAAGGCACGTTGGCAAGCAACGACTTGAAGTCCTTCCCGATGGAAACCGTAGATACGCTCTTCACGTACTCCCTCGTCATGCTGAAACATAGCAGGAACACGACGAAGCACAACGCAGCAATCACAATCATGGAATATTGCCAACTGACGGTCACCGAACCGGTCATCTCCCTGAACCACGTGCAAAGCGGCTCCCAGGCAAACAAGGCTATGAAACTACCACCGTATGCAAAGAACATCCGGTAGGAAGAGAACACCGTCTTCGTGTCCGAGTCATCCGTCATCACCCCCAGCATAGCCCCGTATGGAACATTGATAGCTGTATAAACCGTCATCATCAGAATGTAAGTGACGTATGCCCAAATGAGTTTCCCCGTAGGCCCGAAGTCGGGAGTGGTAAACATCAATATACCGCAGACGGCAAACGGAAGAGAAATCCACAGCAGATAAGGACGGTATTTTCCCCATCGCGTATGGGTTCGGTCGGCAATGATGCCCATCATCGGGTCGGACACCGCATCCCAAATGCGCGTTACCAACAGCAGGACGCCCGTATCAGCCAGACTCAGCCCGTATATATTAGAATAGAATATAGGCAGATAATAGGAGAATATCTTCCAGAACATAGAGGAAGACATATCGCCAAAGCCATAACCAATTTTCTCTTTTAGTGTTGCCATACTATTAAATTAAAGATTTATAACCATGCGCACGCGAAACTTAAAAACCGTGTCCGAATGCCTTCTCGGCGGGGGTGGAATCAGTCGTATACTGAATAGGGTTCAGTCGTATAGTGAACCCTATTCAGTATACGACTGAAATAGGTTCAATAACGGCTTGATGCCACCGCAAAGATATTTATTTCCGCATGAGTTGCAAATTATTACTAATAAGTTTCTTCAGCGTCTCCACCGAAGCCGAAGAGGACAATCCGTCCACCGGCGTATTCATGCAGTAATCCGCCAGCTTGTCCACCGTAGAAGTGGCTACGTGCATCCGCGTGTCCGACGAGGCATAATAGATGAACACCTTGCCGTCTTCATCCGCAATCCAGCCATTGGTAAAGAGCACATTGCTTACGTCGCCGATACGTTCCTCTCCCTCAGGAGCCATGAAGTAACCTCCAGGGGTGGCTATCAGGCGTGTAGGATCGTCCAGGGCGGTCATATACATATAGAGCACATAACGCAGTCCGGCAGCGCAGGCACGCACCCCATGAGCCAGGTGCAACCAGCCTTTCTCCGTCTTTATCGGATGCGGGCCCTCACCGTTCTTTACCTCCTTGATGGTGTGGTAGTAACGTTGGTCGATGATGGTTTCCTCTTTCACCTCCGCATGTGTCATGTCGTCTACCAAGGCCCAGCCTATGCCGCCGCCGCTTCCGGCATCAATAAATCCATCCTGCGGACGGGTATAAAGGGCATATTTGCCTTCTACAAATTCGGGATGAAGCACCACATTACGTTGCTGGCTCTTAGTCTTCAGGTCGGGCAGACGCTCCCAAGTCTTCAAATCACGGGTACGTGCAATGCCTGCCGTAGCCGTTGCCGAGGATAAATCGCCCGCGGGGGCATTGTCATCATGACGCTCGGCACAGAAGATACCATAAATCCATCCGTCTTCATGGGCGGTGAGGCGCATATCATAGACATTGGTAGCCGGTATCACATCTTCGGGCATCGTGACGGGATAATCCCAGAAGCGGAAGTTATCCACACCGTTAGGACTTTCCGCCACGGCAAAGAACGACTTACGGTCGGCCCCCTCCATGCGCAGCAACAGCAGGTATTTGCCGTTCCACTTGATGGCGCCGGAGTTGAGGGCGGCATTCATGCCGATGCGCTCCATTAGGTAAGGATTGGAAGCTTCATTTAAATCATAACGCCAGAAGACAGGAGTATGCGCCGCCGTCACTACCGGATATTTGTAGCGGGTGAAGATGCCGTTGCCTCCCTCCATGGGTTCATTCTTTCTCGCAATCAGCTCCTCGTGTTCCTGAAAGAGTTTGTTTACCTTATCATTAAAAGTTTCCATATTGATTGTCTTTTTCTTATTTATACAAAGAGTTTACGTCGTTCGCAAAAAGAGTTTTAGGATGATTGTAGAAGTCTACAAAGTCTTCGGCAGAGACTTGCCCCGGATAGGGAGCGTAGAAATGGGTGACACGCTCGCGGGCATTGCGCCACACCAGTACGTAGGCTATCGGATATTTCTCCACAGCCGGGAGCAGGGTTCCGGTCCACCATTTCGAATCGGGAATGCCTTCGTATCCGGTCTCGGTGATGGCAATGATTTTATGGTGTGCTTTGCCGATACTGTCTATAATGGCAAGAGACTTTTCAAGATTGGCAATATATCCATCACGATCGGACTGGTATGTATCGAAGCCAATCACATCTATCAAATCATCACCCGGATAACGCTTCAGATATTGCGCCGTATCCTGCGGTTCACTGCCCGGAGAGTAGGCATAAAGCACATTATTCACTCCGTTATCGTGAAGCGCATCTGCCGTCATGTGCCAAAGTTGCTTGTACTCCTCGGGCGTACAGAGTTTCTCGCCCCACCAGAACCAACTACCGGTATGTTCGTGCCACGGGCGGAAAAGTACCGGCACCTTCACTCCGCCTTCCGTTTGCAGGGAGTTGATAAAAGTGCTCAGTTTCTCTAACCAGCCGACAAACTTCTCATGATTCGCTCCACCAGGAAGGATGGATTTCACAACTGTAGTATCTGATACATCCCACGCGTCTCCTCCTGTCTTCGGATTGCGCAGATGCCAGCTCAAAGAGGACAACCCGCCTCTCTTATACTGGTTCAATATCTCTTTCTTTATTTTACTGAAGGGGACATTGTCCAGACTCGCCGTGTCTCCCAGCTCGATGTGCCCCAGGTCGAAGCTGATAACCGCAGGGTAATCTCCGCAGACGCTCTTTACATCGGAGCGTCCTTCGTCACCATCCCAGCCGATACCGTAGTTGGTGTCGTCGTGATGACCGAACATGAAGCCGCGGGCTGATACTTTTTTAAGATTGGCAAGCAACTGCTCCGTTTCGGCAGTGCGCGTAGGGGCGCCCTCGTCTTTTTGAGACTTCTGCGCCGGGCCACATGCCATAAGAGAGCTTGAAGCCAATATCATGGTTATTAATCTAAGTGTTTTCATATTTATCAATGGTCTATTCATTTCACTTCACAAAGATAGCGGAATGACTGTTCATATTCTGATACAATTTTATCCTATACCTTACTTATTCTACTCGGAATAAAATCACCGGAGTGCTACTTGAACGAAGGCAAATCTTCACGAGCTACCACATAATCCTTGCTCATGGCATCCTTCCACCAGGCAGTATCGGCATGTTCGTGCCCATCCAGGCCGGTTGCATTATACTGATACCAAGGCATAAAGAAAGACCAGCGTGCGCCTGCGCTCCATTGAGAAGAAACAGTGGCAACACTTCCACACTCACTCAAGGCCACCGGTTTGCCGGAATAAGTCGCCTTGATTGAACTGTACTGGGCTGCATTGGCTGCTCCATCCTTCTGATTGTAAATATCACGGCCTACGATGTCCACATAGTCATCTCCCGGATAGAAATCAGCGTCTTTCGTCTGTGTAGTCCATACCCATATCAAGTTGTTTATGCCCTTCTCCTTAAAGAAGTTGAACATGTAAATCCACAGTTTCTTGTAGGCATCGGCACCATCATATCCCCACCAGAACCAGACCTTTCCACCTGTATATTCATAGGTGTTGCCGGCAGCCTCGTGCAGCGGACGCCAGATTAGGGGTATGTTCTTATCTTGCAACAGTTTCAGATAACCGGCCATTTTCTCCAGATCTGCCTTCACCACTTCGTTCTCCCAAGTGCCGTCTACCGTGGCATTGCTTGCACTGAAGGTGGTTGTCCAGTTGCCGTCGCTATTCTTGTTCCCGTCTCCGGGGGTACACGTATATTCTACACCGTTCTTTACGTTAGGCACATTCCAATGCCAGCCCGCTCCTATCAGCCCGCCTGCATCCCACCAATCTTTTGCAACTTTGATGTCGCCATAATCTATCCAGTCCGCCGGTGAAGCAAAAAGATGCAAATAGTCAAAGAATGCAATGGCAGGATATTTTCCGGTAGCCTGCTTTACAAGCTCTGCCTCGGCTATATTCCAGTTAACGTTGGCCATTGCTCCGGACAGCACCTTCTCTCCGTAGATGCTAAACAGGTAATCATAAACTTTCTGAGCCTGTGGCAATGGATTGGGAGTGCATAATTTGGCAATGGGTGGACCGGCAGCTTCGGCTGTACTAAAGGAAATGGTTGTTCGGGGAGCTTCTACTCCTGCGAGCCCCAATACAGCTCCTTGCGATACTACCAACTCATAAGTTTTGCCATTCTCCAGACCGGTAATCAGAATAGTCGCCTTTGTCAAGTAGACAGACACTTCGGAAACCGTAGCACCTGCTATGGTTATTTTGCTGCGGGCATCAGCAGGGAGTGTTAGTCTCTGGTCATAGGTGAGTACAACAGTCAAATTGCCGGCAGACAAGTTCTTCTCCCCATTCACCGGACTGCTCTCCAGCAGGCGGGGTGCATCCGGAACCGGGGTATCCGGAGAATCACTGCCGCCGCAAGAACAGAGAAGAGTATAGAAACCAAGAACAGTCACTATATTACATAAAGAACAAAATAGTTCTTTAGACTTCGTTACAAATCGCGTGATAATATTCATTATACAAATTATTATTTCTTCGGATCTAAACGAAGATTGTCAATACATAAGCCTTGAGGTATCTTATCTCCATATAAGCCATTGTTCAGCTTACCTATCTCCAAGTCACCCACCAAGTCGGCACTCAAGTCGGAAATGTTGCGGGATACGGTTATCCATTTCCCGTCCGTGGTTTCCGGGAAGAGGCCGGGGCCTACCCAAAGCCATTTGTCTGCCAAGACAATCTGCATGGCAGCCTCCGAAGCTCCTACTGTGCCGGCATCAATCTTGAGGTCGAACTTAATGACATAGTTCTCAATGCCAGATACAGTGCCAATATCCTGATGGTTACAGTTCAAAAGCCATCCGTCAAGAGGTTTCACCAAATGGAGATATACATTGCCTTTATCGTCTACGGGGAACTCAGTAGCCTCAGCATCCGACCAGCTATTATCCCAGGAAGAGTTATGACCGTCATGCTCTTCAAAGTCATTCAACATAATTGTCTGCGGAGTAATCGGGTCGGTAAGTTCTTCATCTCCCCCTGGTACCCATACAGAAGTAAACAGCGAAACTTTCTGAATTAAATAGTTCTGTCCGCTAACAATCAAACCGGACTCTTGCAACTGCAACAGTATCTCTTCTGTAACCGTCTGCTCGTAATATCCGATGCCTACCATTCCAGTGATATCGAAGTATTCAAGCTCAGGCAGTAATCCCGCCCAAGTACTTCCATTCTTCAATGAACCCTGAGCATTATCGCCACAATCGGAGATATATACGCGAATCAAGTCATCCAACTTGGCATCGGCAAAAGCAGTGGCTGCTATCTGCAGAGAGTTGGCCCATGAACCTACATCAACAGGCTCTCCGGAATAAACAGGTACCTCTTGCTGTACCCACGAACCGCCACCGGAACCTTTCTGAATGTCTATTGCAGGCAAAGACATCTCTGTACCGTTCTTAAAACTTATCGTCACCTGCACGGCTTCGCCTACAGGTGTATCCTGAGGTAATGTCAACTTAATGGCAGTATTCGACTTACGCGTCATTTCGAGCGCATGAATAGCCAGGCTATTATCGCCCAAAGTAAACACAACATCTTCCACAAGTAACAAGTCCTTACCGTTTATCGTCATGCCGGTGCCGGTCATAGCTCCATCTTTTTCTGTGAACTGATAAGACAAGAAAGCAGGGTTTGCTTCGCGTATCGTCTGGCGACTTGCCACTTCCACATTCCCGGACTTCAAGACAAGAGCAGATTCTACCTCACTTACTCCTGCGGGTGTAATCACTTTCAAAGTACGTTCATCTACTTTGGTTATCTCACCGGTTGTTACCCCACCGGGGAAGACGACTTCATTGACTGTTTCCAATGCCGTACCCGTAACCGTAACCTCTACTCCTTCCATCACAATGGTCGGATAGAAGGACGCTACGGATAATGACTGTGCCCCTATCACTTCCTCATCAGAACAGGAACCTAAATAGACACATGCAAAAACCAGTGCAGTTAGATTATATATGATTCTTTTCATGTTCTTTCTCTATTTATTGTTGATTATTAGTTCCCCAACCCGGGTTTTGCGCCAGGTTCGGATTCTTATTGATTTCACTGAATGGTATCGGGAAGAAGTAATATTTATCTTCCCAATTACGTGTCTCTTGCCTGCGAGTCAGTACTACATCACCACCGGCATTCTTCTGGAGCTTAGCCACTTTCACTGTGGCAAGTTCAGAGCCACACTTCCAACGACGTACATCCCAGAACCGTTGATTCTCGAAAGCAAGTTCTACAAAGCGCTCGCGCTGATAACGCTGCAACCAATCGGAAGGATTACCACTCCAATGGGGCATTTGTACGTCTTCGCGGTCACGCAGTGCATTGATGGCACCATTTGCTGTCAAATCAAATTCACCGGCAGTTTCAGCGTTGCCGTAATAGCGGTACATGGCTTCGGCAAAGTTCAGGTAAAATTCGCCCAACCGCATGATGACCCATGCATGAGGTGCAGTAGTGGCATCATTGGTAGAGATATTTACGTTACCGTCACAATACTTCTTCAGGTAATATCCGGTAGGAGTAGCATTGAGCAATGGAGCAGCATTGATACCGCCTTCAAACGTTTCAATCGGGGTAGTGTTATAGTTGGGCCACAAATCACCATTCTTCACAATAGTCAACCCGAAACGTGGGTCCAATTCAGCATAAGGATTATCACGGGTTACATTGATATCTGCATTGGCATAACGTTCTCCGAAAGTCTGTCCGCTGCCATCATTATATTCATATAAATCAACCAGAGTCTGTGTAGGACACATGCCCCCCTGCCCATTCTCTACACCAATAGGATAGTTGTAAGACTCCCAACTATTCAAAGCACCTTGCTTAGAAGCGAAAATGACTTCTGAACCGTCACCATTATCAGAACCCCAGATTTTAGCATAGTTGCCAAGCGTAATGCCCCATTGTGCTGCATACTTAATCACATCATGATTAGCTCTGGCTGCATCCAGCCACCATCCGGTATTGCTGGAAGTGTTGAACAAAGGAGATGCCTTATATAAGAGTGTACGAGCCTTCAATGCCAGACACATGGGACGAGTGGCACGCCCCACTTCAGGGTTCAACTCTGTGGTGTAGGTGATGGGCAGATATTCTGCTATAGCATCCATTTCTTCCACAATCCAGTTCATCACATCCAAGGCCGGTGTACGTGATATCCGGTTGGCTTCTACATTCGACAGAGTTTTCAGCGTGAAAGGTACATCGCCATAAGTACGCACTAAATCGAAATAATAATAAGCACGCAGAAAACGGACTTCGTACTCAAACAAATCGAACTTACTCTTCATCGCTTCATAATCATTATTGCTGGCATAGTCACTCAAGTCTATCTTATCCAACTTTTCCAGGAAGTTGTTGGCCTCTGCAATGGCTTTATACGAGTTTTCCCAAGTGAACGAGAAAGGATTGTTAGGACTCCAACCACCATTGTAGAAACGATGCACACTCGAATTAGACAAAGCACATTCGGCTTCATCCGTAGCCGCAGCCAGAGTAGAGCCGCTACCTCCCTCATAGTTCTTGTCAAAACCATTAGGCAGATGGGCATAGACACTTGTAACCAACTGTTGAATGCCGTAAATCGGGCTCTTATAAACCCAATCTTCATCATTTGTCGTCACTTCCGTATAGTTCAGGTCCACACAACTTGTACCGAGAACAGACAATAGCGCCGTTGCTAAAATATATTTAATCAGTTTCATATCAATTCATTTTTATCAGTTAGAACTTCAGAGATACACCCAGATTCACTCCCATTAAAGTAGGATAATTGGTTCCTATATTTTCGGGGTCCATCACTTTCAGGTTAGTCAAAGTCATCAGGTTCTCACCTTTCACAAATACCTTGCACTGAGACATCCTTACCTTTGAGGTCCATTTCTCCGGTAAGTAATAATAAACCTCACAGTTTCTAAGTTTCAGGAAATTTACGTTCTTATACCACACGTTGTTGGCACGGTAGTTATTATTGTTAGTACGTGACGTCAAACGCGGATAGATAGGGTTGCTACTCATATCCCAACTGTTTTCATAATACTCTTTCGACAGGTTAGCTCCATCCACTAAGGGAGTCCAGACTCCTGTTGTTCCCAGATAAGCAGTGTACATGCCTGCCCCCTGGAACATGGCATTAAATCCGATGTTTTTATAACGAAAGCCCAAATTCAGTGCATAATTCAGTTCCGGAATAGAAGTATCATAACCTATCTTCACTACATCATCTTCATTAATTACCTTATCTCCATTCTGATCCTTATACTTAAAGTCACCGGGCTTGCAGACATCAAAGTTCTGCCGGGGTGAGTTGGCAATATCCTCTTCGTCCTTGAAGAAACCGACAACTTCCAGTCCCCAGGCCTGATTCACCCGTCCGTCAACAGCAGACAAATAATCATAAGCAACATTCTCAATGGTACGGAGTTGCTTATTGCGCCCCCAGGTGAAACTTCCGCCTACATTGAATGACAAATCATTGTTCAGTCTCTTCACCCAGTTAGCTCCCACTTCAACGCCATAGCTTGCCACTCTTCCTTGATTTACATACGAGGAAGGAATACCCATTACAGATGAGTTCAATCCGTCACCGGAAAGCAGGATGTCATCACGCAACTGATAGTAAATATCCACATTCACGTCTACAGATTTAGCCAGTCTAAGATCCGTTCCGATATTGAATTTATAAGCAGTCTCCAAATTGAAATTACGGGTCGGCTGATATCCGATGAAAGTACCCCAGCCCTGCGAACCGGTACCGGCACCAAAATAATAATCGCCACCGCCACCATTGTAATTCTCCAGCCAAAGTCCCTGAATGGGTACATAGTCTGTATGCTGTATGCCTGCCGACATACGTACCTTACCGAAATTCAGGAACGAAGCATCATCCTTATTAGCATAAATATATCCCAATGAAAGCGTCGGTGCAAACGACCACTTCTGCGGATACGAGCGGCTGGAACCATTCATTGCCAATACCAAGTCTGCCATATATTTCTGCTTCAGGTCATAATGCAGATAGCCCATCACATTCATGCGGTTGAAAGTCATATATTGACCATTGGATGTTGTATTCTTCTGGTGCCAGATTAAAGATACCGAGAAGTCATCATCTTCACGGAAAGAAGTTTGATAATCGGCAGATACGGACAGATAAGAAGAACGATTATGCTTATTGATGTAATAATTATAATCCAGATTGTTGGTCTTATTACCTGCAGAGTATGTTGTTAGCCCCGATGGTACACCATTAGAATCGAATGTATATCTCTGGTAACCGTACATATAACCCAATGCATTTGATTCGTAAATCTCCGAGAAGTTATTGTAACCGGCACGGGCCGATACACTCAAACCTTCTACCCAGAAGCTCAAGTCTTGCTTCAAGGTAACATCTCCTTGAAACATACGCGCATGAGACTTCAGGAATCCTGAACCTTGTATCTGTGCAACCACATTATTCATGCCATAGGTCGTATTTCCTCCCCACACATCAGCCAACTCCCCATTAGGGTCATTCTTCACCGGAAAAGCAGAAGCCGGTGTCTGATAAAGCATCCAGGTCAAGCCATTGGGGTCGGCGCCGTTCGGACGATTCGTTTCAAAGAAACTTCCCAATGCATTTACTTGCATTTTCGTGGTAGAGGTCAACTGAGCGTCCAGATTCGCACGTACATTCGCTTTCGAGAATTTCAGTTGCGAGGAATAATTACCTTGGTCGGTTCCTTCAAGAATACCACGACTATCGGTATAATCCAACATAGCGAAGTATTGCAACTTATCATTGCCACCCTTCATCGACAGATTCAGTTTATCTTCGGACCCCATATCCTTGAAGGCTTCGTCTTTCCAGTTTACATTGGGGTAATAATAAGGTTCGAGCCCTGTCTGGAAGGCATTCAGTTCGTAGTTGTTATACATCGCTGATAACCCATCGTTGGAACGGGCTTTGTTGATGGCTTGTGCATAGGTATAAGCATCTACAAAATCGGCCACCTTAGGATTAAAAGTGAACTTATGGTCATAAGATACCGATAAACGGTGTCCATCGGTTATTCCACGTTTCGTCTTTACCAGAATAGCGCCATTGACACCTTGATAACCATAAAGGGCAACCGCCGCGGCATCTCTTAACACCGTCACTGATTCGACTTCAGCTATGGTCATATAATCAATGGAGCGCTCTATCCCATCCACCAGAATCAGCATATTATTCTCGCTGGTAGTCTGATTGCCACGTATGCTCATCGTTGCGCCGTAACCATCACTGCCCGAGAAACCACCCTGCTTCAGAGCTGTTAGCCCCAACAATCTGCCGTAAAGCGCATCTTTCAGGGAGATCGCAGCAGTCTTCTCTAATTCTTCACTACTGATAGTCTGCGTAGCAGCCGTAGAAAACAATTGGCTCTGCTCAATGCCCATTCCTAAATCGACTTTACCATTCTTGTAGTCAATCAAGGAACTTTGAGCATTTATATTCAGTGTGACTGTAGCACACACAGCAGCCAAGCTTAATTTAAAGATTTTATGATGTCTTTTCATTGTTCGCAATTTTAAAATCAAATATTAATTCCAACCGGGATTCTGCGTTAGACCATAATTCTTGTTGATCTCTTCGGGAGGCAAAGGAGCCAAAATCCATTTATTGGACCAACGATCCGGGTTACTCCACACAAAACGAGGGTTGCTTCCCTGAATATCATAAGCCTCATATTCGAAATTAGTAGGGAAAGGCTCACCACTATCTTTACTCCATGCTTTCTCTACACGATTACCCTGCTCGTCCAAACGATAGACACGCATACCACGCAGCTGTTTCTTAAAGTCATCGACCATTAAACGGCGGTTCATGTCATGGAACCGGTTCTCACACTCAAATCCCAATTCACAGACACGTTCGCGCATAATCTCTTTAATCAGATTATTCTTATCAGTAGTCAAGTTCAAATTACGATTCATCACCTCAATATCTCCCAACCCTACACGGCGGCGTACCGTATTGAGTTGCTTCAAGGCCTCCGCATTCTTACCTGTTTCAGCCAAAGCCTCTGCATAAATGAGATAAATCTCGGCCAGACGCAAATAAGCCACCTGTATCGGTTCATCATCAATGGTTCCCTGGCCACCCTGGTCATCCGAGCCTAAATCGAGCACATATTTATAAGTAGGAAATCCCCACGGTTTACAAGCCCAGTCTGAACCGCAAACCTTAAATTCTCCACCAACCCACATCTGAATAGGGTTATCTTCTCCATAAATCTGATATTTAAGATTTCTTTTCTGAACTACCATCGTTTCATACAAGCGAGGGTCTCTATCAGTAAAGATATCTTTCTCAGCAGGCTTCTGTCCATAGTATTTCTGTCCGTCATACTCTTTACCGTCTGCCCACGGAAACATCTCCATCCAATCCAGCGTGGCTGCACATGCACCCGAGTGCCAAACATTGGCCGGCGATTGGTCCCAATCGGTCATATATACACGGTCATGTACCTCTACGAGAGTTTCTTTATTTCCTCTGGCACGATAGGCCTTGCGATAAGCGGAGCGATATCCGTCTTCAGTAGGTGAAGATGCTTCTACCAGTTTATAATAACCGCCATTTGCATCATTCATCTGGAAGAATTGCTCACAAGCCGCAACCACAGCCTGCCAGCGTTGCACGTCGTAGTTCCCATACCATACCTGTCGTGCGTCAACAGCATCCTGAGGTTGCTCTGTGCAATAAGGAGTATCATTGTTAAAAATCGGACTGGCTACATAATGCAGCAGTTTGGCCTTTACGCCCACAGCCGAACCTTTTGTCATACGTCCTGCCCACGTTGCCAAATCTGCATCCGGCAAGTTCCAAGGGAGGTTTGGTTCTGCAATCGCTTCATCCAGAAGTCCTACGGCAAATGCTACCGTCTTCTCTAATGAAGAACGACCTTCTTCCATCTGGTCTTCCCCTTTAAAAGCATGGTCTACAATAGGAAGACCTCCAAAATGACGAATACCATCCAAATACTTCGTAGCAAGGATTACTTTGGCTTCTGCTGTATAGCGAGCCTTTTCAGCATCGGTCATATCGGGCACCCGATGAATATTGTCAATCAGTAACTCACAGTCTCTTACACAATTCCAGATGGAACGTTTGGACTGATTACTCATATTTTGAATGCCTCCCTGAGATATGAAGGCAAAACGGCTCTGCACCCAGCCTGCGTTTGCGTTAGCAGCCGTAAGATTGCCGGTATAGAACATACGTCCTATATCATCCCAACCCAACTCAGAATGCATAATGTCCGACAAACCTTCCATCAAACCGGCATTCAATGTATAGCAATTCTTAAATGGAGAATAAAGTCCCTCATAGCATTGCCAAAGCAAATATTCCGTATATACTTTCCTGGAGAAAATCAAGTCTTCATCCACATCTTCACCTTCAGCCTTTTCCAGAAAGCCATCGCCCACCTTAATCTGGTCAACACATCCCGAGAACATGGAGGCTCCAAAGGCTATTATAACAGCACCAATAATATATTTAAGTTTTTTCATCTGATACATTTTTAGAAGTTAACCTTTACACCAAAATTAAAGACACGCATCAACGGATACTTAATGAATGAACCGTAACCTCCGCCTGTATTTTCCGGATCATTGGCATCCAGCGGAGTAAAAGTCAACAGGTTCGTTCCGTTCAGATACAAACGCAAGTTAGCAGATTTTGGTAACCATGATACGTTCCTGAAATTATATCCTATTTCTACATTCTTCAGACGTATATACTTGGCATCATAATACCAGATATTAGAGTTAGCCTGATTTTGCTTTTCATTGGCAAAAGTAATACGGGGCAGCTTAGCCGATGAAGCTGTTTCCGGAGTCCAGGCATTATCTACCACCCATTGCAGCAAAGAAGAGTTATATTGCTGCCCGAAGGGTTGGCGATATACACCATCCAAGTTTCTGGAAACATGCGTTGCGCCCGACCATAACATTGAGAAATCCAAATTCTTATATTGAAGACTCAGATTCAAAGCAAAAGTATACTCAGGATTATCCGTATATCCCATGTGCATCTGGTCGTACTCTTCGGATATCACACCATCACCGTCCAAATCAACATATACTGCATCACCATTCATCAAACTTGCCACCAACTGAGACGGCATGTCTGCACCATAAGCAGCTTTGTAACGCTCTTCCGTTTTCCCTTTCTCATAAAACTCAAAGAAGAGGTATCCTTTTCGGGAGCCTATTGAATTACCGGTAGCATACGTCCAGTCCGGGGAAACTTCTGTATCTTCTTTCAAGCCCAATTTCTTGCCCATATAGCTGTCGGCCTTAACCAACTTATCAGGTTTGGTTATTTCTGCCTGCTCCACTATTTTATTCTTGGCATAAGATAAAGTCGGCGATATCGTAAAAGAGAAGTCCTTACCTATGCGGTCCGAATAGCTCAGGGTAATTTCATAACCATGGTTCTTCACCCGTCCATAGTTAATATAAGAGGGACGCAAGGCTGTGGGAGCCTGAATCATATTTTCATTATTAATCAGGATGTTCTTACGGTCTTCTTTAAAATAGTCAAAGCTCAAGCTAATCTTATCATCCCAGAATTTGGCATCAAGACCAAAGTTGTATTTCACCGCTGTTTCCCATGTCACATCAGGCGAAGCAGAAGAGTATTCACGTGCCACATTCAGGAACGTAGTATTAGTGGTACCAAAGTTATATCCAGCAAAGTCGCCTACATTATTATAATATCCGTTTGTAATCTGCCAGGCAGCCGGCAAATAAAGATAGCGGTATCCTTGACAGTTATCATTACCCACAGTTCCCAAAGAGCCACGCAACTTCAAATAAGACACAACCGACTTTACCGGTTTCCAAAACTTTTCTTCCGACACAGTCCATCCGATAGAAACCGAGGGGAAGAATCCATAACGATTCCCTTTCGCAAAGTTCTCCGAACCGTTGTATCCCATATTGGCATCAATCATATACCTGTGTTTATAGTCATAAGTCACACGACCTACTAAACCGACATATCCTTTAGGAATAGAAATATAGGTACTGTTTTGAGCATCCCACGGATAATAGCTCTTAGATTGATTATATAGTAAGAGTGCACCTACATTGTGCCCGCCAAATCGTCTGTTGTAATTAAAGCTTGCTTCAGCATACCAGTCTCTGTTGGGCCATGAGTTTTCATTATAACCCAAGTTCCAATAATCACCTTTTCTTTGATACACGATATTTCCGCTACCATCCAAATAAGGTGTATATTGTGCCGGAGCTCCATTCGTGCGGTTCTTCACATGATTATAAGTAGAGTTGTATGAGCCTTTTATCCTGAAGTCAAGTCCCTTCGTCAAGAAATCCATATTCAGTTTATAAATCAAGTCCACATTCAGTACATTTGTAGCAGTTTCCTTATATCCTTGTCCATAGAAAGTATCAAGACCATCACGTGAGCTTACCACATTCTCTGAATTTGTAGGGTCTATCAAAGCAGGATTTGTTTTAATCCATTTTCCGTCAACGATTCCTGCACCCGAGAATGGCTGGGCATCCATCAAGTAACGGAAGATATACTCCTCACCGTTATCCCCTCCATTATTTCCGATAGAGCGTTTGTTTTCCAGGCGTCCGCCCAAGTTGATGGATAATTCATGAATCTTGCCTAAGGAAATATCCAAGTTAGCGCGGTAATTGTAGCGACGGTATGAGAAATTGGACTTCTCATTATCCCCGAAAGTCTTAAACATACCGTCCTGATCTAACATACCTAATGAAACGAAATAACGTGCAACCTTATTACCTCCCGTAACCGAAATATTATGTTGGCTTTGAAGTGCAGCATCTTTCATGATATAGTCTATCCAGTCGATATCAGGATAAAGAAGAGGCTGGTCGTGACTCCTGAAATGCTCCACAACATCATCAGAGAAACGCGGCTTATTGCCATCAGACAAACGCGCATTATTGAACGTATTGGCATACGTATAGGAGTCGGCAAAATCAAGGAACTGAGTAACAGTCTGAACTCCCCATGAAGTAGAAGCAGATATCTGAGTCTTACCAGCTTCACCGCGTTTAGTCGTTACAAGTATTACGCCGTTTGCACCACGTACACCATATACAGCCGTGGCTGAAGCATCTTTCAGCACCGTAATATCAGCCACTTCATTCGGATCAATCTGCGTAAACGAGCGCTCCACCCCGTCTACCAACACCAACGGCGTAGAACCATTCAGAGAGGCTTGACCACGAATAAAGATAGTAGGGTCATCAGCACCGGGAAGGCCGGAGTACTGCACAGTGGACAATCCCGGCAATTTACCTGAAATAGCGTTACCCAAAGAAGCAGAAGGCGACTTTAGCAGTTCCTTGCTGTTTACATTAGAAACAGATCCTGTTACAGTCACCTTTTTCTGTTGTCCATAAGCAATGACAACAACCTCATCCAAGGCTTGCGCATCAGGATCCATCGAAATTTTAAGTATCTTCCTATTCCCGACTTTTACTTCTTGAGTTTTATAGCCAACATAAGAAACAACCAACGTACTTTCAGCAGGAACCGACAATGTAAAATTACCATCCGAATCAGTAATTGTACCACTTGCCGTTCCTTTAATCAAGACAGATACACCAATCATGGTCTCTCCCATTTCATCGGTGATAGAACCTTGCACCTGAATATTCTGTGCAAAAGTTAACTGAGGTATCAAGCAAAGTAAAGCTATGATAAACCACCATTTTAACACCTTCATGTTTTTCATCAGCATTAAAGTAAAGTTATTAAAATTTTGTATTCAAGTTTGTTTTGAAATAGATTAAGCTATCTGATTACAAAAATACATGATTCCGTAATCACACACTGATACTATTTTACCCTATCATTCTATAATAATACAATGATGATAAAAGAACTTACTCTATTTCTTATTTATATAAATCCGGTAACCGGTCTTCAAAGTAGATCCGTGAATCTTCTTTGAATTTCCTGAAATCGTCTTCGGCCGGATGACCGGGGAAGGGAGCATAATAATGGTTAGGATCATAGTTTGCATTTCTCCATACCATAACATAAGCCAGTTTTATAGCGGGATTTTTTAAGATGGGCAATAACACTGAAGTGTACCATTCCGGGTTAGTCACTCCTTCCAAGCCGGTTTCAGTCAATGCAGCCAGTTTATGTTTATTCTTTGCAATATCTGATACTATTTTTAATTTATCTTCTGCCAATTTCGGGTTATTCGCCCCATCCAGACGGAAATCCCAATAATTATCCGTTCCCAGAATATCTACATATTTATCGCCGGGATAGCGTTCCAAATATTCCTTCTCAGTAGTAAACTTGCAGTCTGGCGAGAAAGCATACAAGAAATTGTGTACTTGCTTTATATCTTTCAGGTAATCTACCGTGAAACGCCATAAGCGGATAAACTCTTTTTTAGTGCAATGTGCTTTTCCCCACCAGAACCAGTCACCGTCAAATTCATGAAAAGGTCTGAATATAATGGGAATTAGTTCTCCGCCTTTGCCTTTGGCTTCATGAGCCACTTCGGCTATGCGATCCAGGTACAACAAATACTGCTGATGTTTTGTGCCACCCGGAAGTATGTGGGCAACTGCTTCAACAGGATTTTTCTCCCAATAAAAGCTACCACCATTTACCGGATTGGCGCTGTGCCAGCAGATGGTTATCACTCCGCCACGCTCATACGTATCCATAATGGTTTTCAGCAAACGCTTTCTGCCCTCTTCCAGTCTTTTTTCATCTTTTACGGTCAGCTTGTCAAAATCATCTCCAATCATAGCCGGATGAGAACCGCATACATCTTTTATATCACTGCGATTTTCACCTTCCGACCAGTCATGCCCGTAATTAGTTGCATCTTGCTGGCCGAAGAGAATATGCTTTCCTGCCAGTTCCGACAGATTCCGATAGAGCGCTTTCGTTTCGGCTGTAGCTTCATTATCTACCAAAGACTGAGCCTTAAGATTCAGCCCCAAGAAAGACGGCAGGCAGATTATCAGTATCAATTTAAGCTTCATAATTTATTCCTCCATATTTTGCAGTTCCTTCTTCACGATACGGCCCCAGTCTTTCAAATCTGTCTCTGTCCAGTTGCCTTCGGATAAAGCATCAGGATAAAGCATAGAGCAAGTTTCATCTTTATCAGATACCGACCAGCATACCCAGCTAATGTCATGCTTCTGCATCCAATTACGCCAAGCATCCCATTCTTGTCGGTTCACCGGTCCGTCGCCGCTGGCTTCCATACCGGCACACTCAGACACAAACAGAGGCAATCCCTTACTCAATGCATAGTCGGCACGCTCCCGCAGGTACTGTCCATGGGTAGCAGCGTAAAAATGCAACGTGTACATAATATTCTTATATCCTGCTATAGGATTATCTGCAGCCAGATGGACATCCTGATCCCAATGAGGAGTACCTACCAAAATCACATTATCGGCATCGATGGCACGAATGGCACGAATCACCTCTTCCGAATAAGTTTTCACCGTTTCCCAGGAGTCTTCCACCGGTTCATTGAATATCTCATAAATCACATAAGGCGAATCCTTGTAGCGATTGGCCATTTTTGTAAAAAACTCCTTAGCTTCTTCTGTATGTATACCATGGCTATGCCAGTCGATAATGACATACATATTATTTTTAATAGCCTCATCGGCCACTGCCGTTACACAAGCTATTGCCTTCTCCGGATTGTTCAGATAAGCTCCATCGGGTTCTACACCCATTGCTGCGCGCACTACTGTGCAGTTCCATTCTTGCTTCAACTGTTTCACTACAGATGCATTGTAAAAGCGAGGCCACCAGTTATGCCAGCCAAAGCTGATACCTTGCAATACTACCTTTTCACCTTTTCCGTTCACTAGGAAAGTCCCCTCTACTGATAATTGGCTTTCATCTTTGCCAGTTGCGCCGGAAGAGCCACAACCAAACAATACCGAAATTAAGACAATCAGATAAATATACTTCACAATTTTCATAACCTACTCCTTTCATTTCAATTTTTCGTTTTCAACCTTAATAATCTCAACCGTTGTATCTGTGGCAAAAACAGAGTTCAAGCCCTGTTCTTCCTGTGCAGGGTCTCCCATATAATCATCTCCTTTTTCCCAAAACACATGTCCAGGAACTTGCTCAGCAAAGCCACCCCATGCCCAGAAGTTACATCCGGCAAAGAGTCCGCCACTTTCACGGTCCTGCCGAATCAAATCGAATACATAACGGTAATATTCATCACGTGCATTAGTGGAAGACTCTTTAGAGAATTTGAAGCCATCGCGCGGGAAACCGAATTCTTCAAGTACAACCGGTTTGTGGTACTTCTTTGCCACAACCATGTGCTCATCAATATACTTCTTTGTATTTTCTTTTGCTTGCGGAAGAAGTTCCATCAGACTATCTGCCTTTACCCAACCCCAATTATAAGGCCATACATGAATGTTGAGGTAATCGATGTTCGCATCAGCATGTATCTTTTCGAAGAGAGTGATATCATTCTCGCATCCCCACAAACCTTCGCTACCGGACGATACCATGTGATTGGGGTCGAGCGATTTAATTAACGAAGCTACATCTGCCATCCATTGAGCGAAAGGCTCTTTGTTATCATCAGAGAAAGCGCGAGGCTCATTGCCTATCTGCCAAGACATGAGTGTAGGATCATCCACATACCTTATCTTATTATACCTATTTGTTCTTGTTATAATATCCTTGACGTAGTTGGCAAACAAAGCCTTCGCGCTGTCTGATTGCTGAAATTGTTTCACATACTCCATATAGGCCGGCCAGCCGTCGACTGCCGGCACCACCGCTTTGCCATGTCCCGACCATTGCAGATACATGGAGTAACCGCCACTCCATTCCCAAGAATTATTCAGATAGAGTACGGCCGTCATATCGCGTTTACGCAACTCGTTCATGAAGTAGTCCAGCCCGGCTAAAATAGTATCATTATATACACCTGGTGCCACTTGCAAGGAAGGTTCCACGCGGGTTTTTACTCCGTTTTCACCATCGGCTCCCACCAATACACGCAGATTATTGATACCGATATTTTTCAAGAAATCCAATTCTTTGTGCAAGCGTTCGCGATTACCGCCTTCACCTTCAGAGCCAAGGATGGCGCCATACCAAAAGTTAGTTCCTACGTAATAGTAAGGTTTTCCATCACGAATAAACTGCCCTTCATTATTTACCTTTATAAACGAGTGTTTCACCGGTGTAGGACTACACGCTCCGAGAAGTAGCCAAAGCATTGAGCAAAAGAAAAGATGTTTCATATTATTAGCATTTAAGTGACAATGCAAAAATAGAGGTTTTTGATAGTGGAAAACGATATTATTTTATCAATTAATTAACGTAATGATATTAAAGAGTAGCGTCATAAAGAATCAGCCATGAAACGTAGAGTTGTCTCATAGCTGGTTCTCTTTATTAACTTGTTTTAATGAGGCATTTTAAAGTCCTAACTGCTTTCTTAACCATTCCATCCACTCATCCCACTGCTCCTGGTACCAGTAGTGACCTGTCTCCAGATAGGGATGCAGCTCCTTTGGAGCCGTAATGGCATTGTAGGCGGCGTACATGGATGTAGGCGGGCAGACTTCATCATTATATCCCCAGCTGAACCATCCGGGCACCTTGAGGCAACGGGCAAAGTTAGCAGTATCATAATAACGAATTGTCTGAAGTTCCTTCTCACTCGGAGCCCCATAATAATAAAAGTAATGTGGCCAACCGCAGGCACGCTTCTTTGTGTACGCTTCATGGTCGCACAGTGCCGGATGTACGGCAGCAAAGAAAGTAACGCGAGGGTCGAGGGCAGCCGTCATCACAGAAAGCGCACCACCCTGGCTTGAACCGGTTACGCCTAAGGTATTGCCGTTATATTGGGGCAGAGAGCAGATAAAGTCTACTGCACGCAGGACACCTACCACTACACGGTTATAGTAGATGTTATCCCGGTTATCTCGCCCGAAGGTCCAGTAATTATTCAGCGCACCGGCGGCAAGGGCATCATAAACCGACTGTTCCATCGTCACAGGGATGCCGTGGATGCCGACTTCCAAAGTGATGACTTTACCGGGAGCCGTATAAGTATCTCCACCATAAGGACGAACACCTGCTCCGGGCACGCGCAGCAAAGCAGGATATTTCCCTTCTTTCTTCGGCACACTGAGTATGCCGTAGAAACGACCACCCCAAGCTTTCGTCCGGAAACTTACCTGATAAACATTGTCCGTTTCCGTGCAATGCTCCGGAAGCAAGGTCATCACAGGGTTCAGAGGGCTCTTTCTTGCATCGAACAGCGTATTTGCCCAATAATCCAGAAAATCATCAGGCAGCTGTGTAATGGGTTGCAACTGTTGGGGTGCATAAGCAGCAGTAGCCAGCCCTTCATACTTATGGCTTCCTATATGCGCCGTCACTTTGCAACGCAGAAAACCGGGTGTCTCCATGGTGCCTTGCACTTTGAGTACTCCATCTTTAAGCACTAATCCCTTCTTTGTTTCGGTGGGATACATTTCGGGACCAAGCTCGTAATCCACCGTCACATCCGGCAGAAGATTCTGTGCTTTCATCACTCGGACTGTAAATGTACATTTTTCATTCGGCCGGTAATTCCAATCGGTATGGTCGGGAGAAACAATTACGCGGATTTCATTTCCACGTATCTGTGCTGCAACAACTAATGCGCACAGTAAGGACATAAAAAGAAGTGTAATCTTTTTCATGGTATAAAAATAAGATTTGTTCGTTGTATGCAAAAGTACGTGGTTTCTAAGAAAGAGAATGATACAATATTATCATATCACAATCCTCTTCTTCCGATAGTTCTCCCTGAATTCTTTCGGCGAGCAATCCTTCTTTCGCTTGAACATCCTGTTGAAGTTAGACAGATTATTGAAGCCACAGTCGTAGCAGATTTCGGCTATTGTCCGCGTAGAGTCTACCAGCAATCGTGTGGCAAAACCCAGACGAATATCAATGATATAGTCCGAAAGCGTCTTCCCCGTGCGCAAACGGAAGAAGCGACTGAACGAAACCGGTGTCATTCCCACCATATCCGCTAGCGTATTCAGCCTGATGTCTTCCTGATAATGAGCGGCAATATACTTCTGCACACGCTGCACACGCCGGCTATCCGAGAAGGTCTCTATCTTGGCAAATGATGAGCTGGAAAGCACCTTTGCATCATCATATTGAGACAGTTCATACAAAATTCTCAGAAAATGCATCACCGCATAGAATCCCTGTTCCTCAGAGGCCAATTTGTCCAGCCAATTATATACCTTCATGATGGCCTGCATCGGAAAGCAAAGTCCACATTTGGCCCGTTCCAGCATCTGGCGGATACTATTAAACTGATTTTTGTTGATGACATTCCCAAAAAACAAATCGGAAGAGAAGTGGATGGTAATCTCACGTATGTCTTTGGAAGTACATTCGTGCTGCTCCCACACATGCTCCAGTTCCTTGCCAGTAATCAATACCAGGTCATAGTCTCCGATAACCTCGGCAGAGTCTCCTACCACGCGGCGAACGCCGGAAGCATGTTCGGTGAAGTTCAGCTCGTATTCGGCATGGCAGTGTATTGGATAGGTGAATTCTGTCTTATGCCGGTCGGCAATGTAGAAACAATCTCGGTCCGACAAAGGAGTAATCTCCCTCATAATGTAGTTCTGGTTTTCCATGGTAATTGGTTAAAATAGTATCACACGACAAATATAGTCATTCTTTTTAAACTTACAACAGTAAGGTTTGTAACAATTAGTAGGAACAATAGTCATCGAGTGTATAGATACACATTCCTACTGCGAATATATTATTTATCGTTCTTTCAGCCTTATTACTAAAGATGCGCCGGGAAGGCTGCCCGTGCCAACGGTGAGCGTGGCTTCTCCTACCTCACCGGTGCTTTGAAGCAATATCTGGGCAAGACCATTGAAGGCTTTTACCTGATAGGTACGGGTGTTGGTATCCACAGGACGTTCTGTAGTCTGATAGGCAGGGTCGCCATTGCCTACTCCAAGTATGCGCACAGGGCCGCTAACTGTAATCGTCAAATCATTGCAGGCCGTAGGAACAAAGCGTTTCTTCTTGTCTTGAAATTCCACGCGGCAGACAGCAACATCTCGATTGTCGGCCCTGATGACAGAGCGATCGGCAGTGAGGGAGATGAGGGCAGGAACACCAGTAGTCTCCATGCTGCGGGTAAGAATCTTCTTTCCGCCTGTATACCCCGTGGCTTTCACCGCACCGGGTTGATAGACGGCCGTCCAGGAGAGGTGACCGTTCTTCGGCATGGATTTGCGGCCTAAGTTCTTGCCATTTACGGTCAGCTCCACTTCGTCGCAGTTGCTATATACCCATATGTCGATATTCTCACCTTCGTGCCCTTGCAGGTTCCAGTGGGGTAGAATATGCAATACCGGCTCGTCCGTCCACCAAGACTTCAAGTACCAGGCTTCATCCTTGGGGAAGCCGCAATAATCCAGAATGCCGAACTGCGAGCCGGTGGCAGGAAACTTCATCGGGTTGCGTTCGCCACGGTAGTCGAAGCCCGTCCAGTAGAAGATTCCGGCAAGGTAGGGACGCTCATCGTAAAACTTCCAGCCGCGCTCGATACAGTTCAAGAGACTGTCCGGGCCATTGTGCTTGCGGTTAAGGGCCACCATCCGGCCTTTATCGTGAACATCGAAGTAAATGCCGCGCGTGCCACTGCCCGTAGTCTCTTCCGAACCCAGCGCGCTTCGTTGCGGATAATCCTTGCGGTGTTGCTCCACGGGATTCTGGAGGATATAATTATAGCCTGCCACATCTGCCGGAATCAGGATAGCAGGGCCACTGCTCGAGGCAACCGTCATAGAGCGTGTGGGGTCGAAGCGGTGGCAATATTCGCGCATCGTGGCGGCAATGCGGGTTCCACTTTCTTTCCATTCGATGCCCCACTCTTCATTGCCCACGCTCCAAAGAATGATGCTGGGATGATTACGGTCACGGTCTATCATGCGTTTCAACAGGCGGATATGCTCTTCGTTGACCCCCGGCAGGCGATTCTCTTCGATAACGAGGATACCGAGGCTGTCACAAGCATCAAGCATCTCGGGCGTCATGGGGTTGTGGGAGGAGCGGTAGGCGTTACAACCGAAAGCCTTCAGCTGCTTGAGGCGATAGAACTGTAAGGCATCGGGAATGCCGGCACCTACACCGGCATGGTCCTGATGCATGTTTACGCCTTTCAGCTTCAAGCGCCGACCGTTCAAGAAGAAGCCACCATTTTTATCAAACATCGCACTGCGCATACCGAAACGAGTAATATATTCATCTACCAGTTTATTGTCTTGATAGACTTCGGTACGCATCTTATATAAGTAGGGGTTATCCGGCCACCAACCCTTGGGATGTCCTTCCATCCCTTGGTCGGTAGCACCGAAACTCAGAGTTGTCTTACTGCAATGACTTGACTTTGGTTGCAACATTTCGCCCAATACATCTTTGCGCAAAAGTTCACGTCCCTCTTGGTCAAGCAAAACATGACGTAAAGAATAATCAGCAACTTGCAAACCAGAGTTTTCGACTGTAGTTTCTATAAAAACAACGGCCTCTTCGAGCAAAAAGGGAGAATGTACGAAAGTACCAAAGGGAGCTACATGCACAGGGGCAGTCTTGTTGAGCCACACATGGCGATAGATGCCGGCGCCTTCGTAGAACCAGCCCTCTTCGAGGGTGGCATCAGCACGAACGGTAATCAGGTTGTCTTCACCGTAGTTCAGATATTCAGTGATGTCATAGGTCTGCGTAGCATAGCCACTGGGCTCGTGTCCCAAGTAGAAACCGTTCACCCAGACGCGGGCATCGCGGAAGATGCCATCGAACTGAAGATAGAGGTGCTTGCCGAGGTCTTCGTGCGGAACGGTAAAGGTCTTACGATACCAGCCGACACTGGTTTCGGGGTATTTATAACCCACCGTTTTATAGCCATGGCTATGGCTTGCTTCACGGGCGTAAGGCAAATCGACCACCCAGTCGTGCGGCAGATTCACGTTCTTCCAGGTTGCACTCCATTTGGAGGCATCGAACTTAGGCGAGTAAGGGCCTTCATTGTGTATGGAAGCAGCCTTCGTCAGATAATTGAAGTATTCCGTTCCACAGCCGAAGTCCTTTTCGGGAGAAGAAGCATTGCCAAAGGCGAACTGCCAGTCTTCGTCCATCAAGATGCGCTCGCGAACAGATTGCGCCTGCGAGGGAAGCAACACTGCCAGAAGTACTGCACATACCAGGGTCAGTTTTCTCATCATCGTACTGTGAATGTTTCCGTCAGTAAGTCTTCATCGCTGGAGGAAGCACCCACCATTACAATAAACTCGCCTGGTTCTACAATCTTCTTCATCTTTTTGTCATAGAAAGCCAGTTTGTCGGGTGTGATTCTGAAGTTCACCACTTTGCTTTCTCCTGCCTTCAACGGCACGCGGGCGAAGTCTTTCAGTTCTTTCACCGGGCGGGTGACACTGCTGAACTTGTCGCGGATATAGAGCTGCACGATTTCCACCCCGTCACGGTCGCCGACATTGGTTACTTTTACACTCACGTCTACTGTGCCGCCTGTGCCGATTTCTTTCTGCATCAGTTTCAAGTCACCATATTTATATGTAGTATAGGAAAGACCATAACCGAACGGATAAAGCGGCTTACTTGGTTTGCCAGCTGCATAAGGATGGAAGTATTGTGAAGGCTTATGATTGTAAATCATCTGCAACTGGCCCACACTGTGAGGAATAGTGACAGCCAGTTTGGCCGAGGGATTCACTTTGCCGTAAAGTATCTCGGCTACCGCCTGTCCGCCATACATGCCCGGTGCCCAAGCCTCTATAATAGCAGGCAGATTCTCTGCTACCCAATGCACACCAAGCGGGCGACCGTTAACCAATATAAGGATGGTTGGCTTACCCGAAGCAGCCACTTTCTCTATCAGCTCGTTCTGGAGACCTACAAGGTCGAGGTCGGAGCGGTCGGTGTCCTCGCCATCGGTACGGTCGTTCCAGCGGAAGCGCATCATGTATTCACCGGCCACTACGATGTTGAGGTCGGCAGTGCGGGCACGGGCAGCGGCTTCGGACACCTTCTTCGGGTCCATATTGCGCGGGTCCCACCCCTGGTCCACAAAGTCAAATTGGGTATCGGGGGAAATCATCTTCAGGCCTTCAAGGATGGTAGTTACGTTTTCATCCTTTGCGGGGGCACTCCAGTCACCCAAGATATTCTGGTTGTCGGCGTTGATGCCGGTCACCATTATCTTTTTGTACTTCGAGGGGGATAAAGGAAGCACACCGTCATTCTTCAGCAGCACAATACCATTGCGGGCAGCTTCGAGGGCTGTGGCACGATGTTCATCGCAGAGGCGCACCTGCGTGGTGCGGGCTTCATCGGCATAGGGCTGCTCGAAGATGCCGAGGCGGAACTTGATGTCGAGGATGCGGCGCACGGACTCATCTATACGTGCCTCGGGAATGCGACCTTCTTTCACCAGCTCCACAACCATCTCATTCCAGTGGATGCCGTGCATATGCATATCCATGCCGCCCATTATGGATTGGTAAAAAGCTTCTTTCAGATTCTCGGCGGTGGCGTGCAGGTCGTGGATATGCTCAATGTCCATCCAATCACTCACTACGAAGCCGGGGAATTTCCATTCGCTGCGCAGAACGTCCTGCATCAGCCACTCGTTGCTATGACAGGGGATGCCGTTCAGTTCGTTGTGGGCCGTCATCAGAGACATGGCACCGGCTTTTACTCCTGCTTCGAAAGGCGGGAAGAATACTTCACGCAAGGTACGTTCGGACAGGTCGGTGGGCGAGCCGTTTGTTCCGTTGATGGGTTCGCTGCCGCCTACAAAGTGCTTGATGCAGGCAAGCACATCTTCGCTGCCATTGAGGTCGCCCTGATAACCTTTGACGGATTGCACGCCCAGCAAAGTTACAAGATAAGGATCTTCACCGTAAGTTTCGCCTACCCGTCCCCAACGGGCATCGCGAGCCACTTCCACATTCGGGTTGAAAGTCCAGTGCATGTTCATGGCTCGCATTTCCCTGGCTGTCTGGCGGGCTATCTTGTAGGCCATCAGCGTGTCAAAAGAACAGGCAAGGTTGATATTGGTAGGATAGACCGTATTGTCCGGCGCATTGGCATTACCGTGTATGGCGTCTATACCAAATATAATAGGTATCTGCAAGCGGCTCTTCATGGCGAGAGATTGCAGATAATTGGCTTCTTCAATGGTAAGCACGTGCAGGAAGGAACCTATCAGGCCTTCTTCGGTCCACTTCTCTATGTCTTTCTCCGTAAAGCCGGGGTAGAAAGCGTTGGCTGTATTATTTCTGAGTTCGTCTTCGGTCATCACGGCACTATTCGCCTTGATGTGCTCCACTCCGACGAACTGGTTCATCTGCCCCACCTTTTCTTCGAGGGTCATCCGTTTCAGCAAGTCTTCCACACGATCCTTCACAGTGGCCGAAGGGTCTTTATATACTTCCTCCCGACTTCCGCCGCAGGAACACAAACAAGCTCCAATTGCCATAGTTGCGATGATTTTCTTCATTCGTTATTCTATTAGTATCACTTTTTCTTCTTATTCATGCTGAGACGATACAGCACAACATCATGTCCCGGAATAGTTACACTTTTCATCTTCTTCGTATTTCCTTCTTCTTGCCGGGTCCACAGGTTTCGGACGTTGTACACTTTAGAGTCGAAGTCGGTGAAGCGGCGAGCTACATCATCATACAGGTTGAACTTCTGCCAGTCGATGGTGTATTCCTTCGGTTCAGTAGTACGGTTAAGGATGCAGAATGCCCAGTCATCATTTACCAAAGGCTTAAACCAAAATTCCAGTCCATCTTCAGCAGCAAACCTCAAGCCTTGAATACCGAGGGTGTCCTGATCCAAGGCAATGACCTCTTTATTTAGAATGATGTCTTTTGTCTCCTGCGACATGTTGCGGATATCATTTCCCAGTATCAGCGGAGCTGCCAGCATACACCACATGGTGAAGTGTGCCCGATCCTGATTAACCGTCTGCCCATTGCCCACTTCCAGCATATCAGGGTCGTTCCAGTGTCCGGGACCGGCATACTTGCGCAATCCGTTCTGCATATCGAGTATCTGCATCACACCGTAGGCTGCCCAGCCGGGATGCTGGTCTATGCAGTCGAAGCAATTAAAAATATCTCCGGTAGTGCGCCACATATGTCCGGTTTCGGCCGCCCATTCCCAAGGCTTGCTTGTACCCCATTCGCACATACTGAACAAGATAGGACGACCGGCAGCCCGCAAAGCATCACGCATCAAGTTGTAGGCACCTACGGGGTTGATGTCTTCCGTCTCGCACCAGTCATACTTCAGATAGTCGATGCCCCAACGTGCATATTGCAAGGCATCCTGATATTCGTGCCCGAAACTTCCGGGGCGTCCGCCGCAAGTCTTTCGTCCGGCATCCGAATAGATGCCTATCTTCAGACCTTTTGAATGTACGTAATCTGCCAAAGCCTTTATGCCGGAAGGAAACTTTACCGGGTCTGCCTGGATAAAGCCGAGGCTGTCTCGTTCGCCATGCCAGCAGTCATCCAGATTCAGGTATACATATCCGGCGTCGCGCAAGCCGCTTTCAACCATGGCATCGGCCACACCTTTTATAATGTTCTCGTCAATGTTACAGGCAAATTTGTTCCAACTGTTCCAGCCCATGGGTGGTGTCAAGGCCAGGTTTTCGTACTTTTGAGCAAATAAGGAGGTAAGAGAAAAAGCTGCTAAAACAGCCACTAACATAATTTTTTTCATGGTATTATCTTTCTTTTAAAGTTTAGGTGCAAAGATAGCGGTGTTGCATGATTTCCGGTTGCATTATTTTATCCAATTATAGTATAATTTGTTTCCAATTACATTTATCATACTTTTATATATAGCCGGACTGGCAGTTTCAGTAAAATTGCCTACTTTTGTGTCCTTACTTAAACTCAATAGCATGATAAACCCCATTTACTCTCCCGACAGCAACCGGTATGACAATGGTATGAAATACCGCCGGTGCGGACGAAGCGGCATCCTGCTGCCCGAAATATCTTTAGGTCTATGGCACAACTTCGGCGACGTGAATACATTTGCCAACTCTCAGGCGATGGCGCATCGCGCTTTCGACCAAGGTATCACTCATTTCGATCTTGCCAACAACTACGGCCCATCCTACGGTTCTGCTGAGGAAACCTTCGGAATGATTATGAAGAAATCATTCCTTCCCTACCGGGACGAACTGTTCATTTCAACCAAAGCAGGACATGACATGTGGCCCGGCCCGTACGGTGAATGGGGATCCAGAAAGTATCTGATGAACAGCCTCAACCAAAGTCTGAAACGGATGAACCTGGATTATGTAGACATCTTCTACTCACATCGCTATGACCCGGAAACTCCATTGGAAGAAACACTGCAAACGCTCGTTGACATTGTCCGACAGGGCAAAGCTTTATACGTGGGCATCTCCAAATATCCGAAAGAAGCTGCCGAATTTGCTTACCGCTATCTGGAAGAGAGAGATGTACATTGTTTGCTTTATCAGGGAAGATATAATATGTTCAACCGGGAACCGGAGGAAGAAGGGATTCTGCAACAGGCCAAAGAGAACGGAACAGGTTTCATCGCCTTCTCACCGTTGGCACAAGGACTACTGACAAACCGTTATCTGAAAAGCATCCCCGAAGACTCACGCATCGCCAAAGGCGGTTTCCTAAAGAAAGAAGCACTAACAGACGAAGTCTTAAACAAGATTAAAGCCCTCAACGAACTTGCCACCCTCCGCGGACAAACTCTTGCCGAAATGGCACTGGCATGGGTGCTGAAAGATGAAATGGTGACTTCCGTCATCATAGGCGCAAGCTCCGTAGCCCAACTGGATGACAATCTGAAAGCAATAAAGAACACTACCTTTACAGCAGAAGAAATAGAGAAGATGAATCAAATCTATAACCAGAAGTAGAGCCACTAAAAAGATACTTCTTCCATCAGGTCAGGCTAATTTATTTCCATGAGGAGTCACGAGCGTTTCCACGAAAGGGAACGCTCGTTCCCATTAAAGGAAACTACAGTTCCCACGGTAGGAAACTGCAATATACCACTTATCAATCAGATACACTGTACTGTACTGGATTTAGTTGACAACTTCGCTTGTTATACCTAAGTTAGTTTACTCAATATATTTT
>NZ_CAJLKP010000018.1 GCF_905207245.1 uncultured Bacteroides sp.
GGTTTCTGATGCCATCCAACGGTGAAAGTTCACGTTGCACTTTCAGGGAAGAACTACCACCGCCTACAGTCATCATCTTCACGGCATTCTCACCGATAACGGCAATCTTCTTCGCTTTATTCAGATCAATGGGTAACACGGCACCCTTATTTTGTAGCAATACAATACCTTCTTCGCCAATACGGCGGGCGGCTTCATAATGTTCGGGGGACAGTATGGAACCGAAAGGACGATTCATATCCATCGTAGTACGGAATGCCAGACGCAAGATACGACGCACTTTATCATCCAGCTCCTTAGTACCTACCTTGCCGGACCTGAGACGTTCCAAATAGGGTGCAGCCAGATAATAGTTATCATAAGCGTTGCTGCTACCGCTGGCAAGACCATCCGTCCAACTGCCAAATTCCATATCAAGACCGTTTGTTATGGACTGGTCGGTATCGTGCGTACCGCCCCAATCGGAAACAACTACGCCGTCAAAGCCCCATTCTCCCTTCAGAATATCATTCAGCAGATACTGGTTGTGGCAGGCATGCTGCCCTTTGTATAAATTGTAAGCGCCCATAATAGACCATGCCTTGCCTTCCTGAACGGCAGCTTTGAAAGCCGGAAGATAGATTTCATAAAGAGCACGATCGTCTACAATGACATTAGTGGTGTGGCGGTTGACTTCCTGATTGTTCAGTGCATAATGCTTCACACAAGCAGCTACTCCATTCTGCTGTACCCCTTGCACATAAGGGACTACCATTCGAGAAGCCAGATATGGGTCTTCGCCCATATACTCAAAGTTACGTCCATTCAGCGGGGTACGGTAGATATTGACACCAGGACCCAGAAGAACGGCTTTGTTGCGATAACGTGCCTCTTCACCGATGTTCTTTCCATAAAGCATGGACATTTCAGGACTCCAGGTGGCGGCCAGACAAGTCAAAGCCGGAAAAGCTACACAAGAGTCATTGGTCCATCCTGCCTGATCCCATTCATCCCAAAGAACTTCGGGACGGATGCCATGAGGACCGTCCGTCATCCAGAATTCCGGAATACCCAAGCGGGGCACGCCCGGACTACTGAATTTGCTCTGCGCATGCAGCATAGCTACTTTTTCCTCGATAGTCAGCCTTTTCAAGGCATCTTCTACTCTTTCTTCAATAGGTTTGGCTGCATCCAAATATACAGGTTTCTGCTGTGCAAAAAGCGGAAGAGCAACAGCAAATGCCAAACCGAATAATACTTTCTTCATGTGAATAAGTGATTAATGTTTATTGTTATTTTTCATTCCTAACGATTGGATATACCCTTCCTGCACCACGCAATTCTTCAACTTGCAAGCCTCAATAAAATCCATCATTGCCTTACGTGCCATCAACTGGTCGGGACGTGCATCACGGATTTCCTTATAAGACGTGCGCGGAGCCTCAGAGAAATAGACAATATTCGCCCAGTTCTCCGGCGGAGTAATCCCTACGAAACTGGAACCATCCATCTTCTTATACGGCCAGAAAGTATAACCAATATTATTTTCACGCATCGTCTGGCAAAAGGCAGCCTGCCATTCGTCCGTATTATGACCAATCTCACCCATATACATCGGCAAGTTCACACTATCGCGAAAATCAATGATATTCTGGATAGCTGCCTTTGTCGGATCACCTCCATAGCGATGGCAGGTATACATTATTTTATCATCAAACTTAGAATCCGTAAACGGCTTGAAGTTGCCGTTCCATTGTGCACCACCCAACAAGATGATATGGTTATTATCTACCTCACGAATAGCGGCTACGCCCTTCTTATAAAGTTCTTCCAGTTTACCGTTCAGTTCCTCCATATTCGGGAAGTACGGGGCAATGGGCTCGTTGAACAGCTCATAACCGAGAATAACCGGTTCATTTTTATAACGGTCTGCAATCTTGCGCCAGATATCGCAATACAATTGCTGGCTGGTTTCGCTCTCGAACAACCAGGGATATCCGTAGCTATCATCTATATTATCACCCGTTTGTCCGCCCGGAGCATCGTGCATATCGAGAATAAGATAAAGGTCTGCTTCACGGCACCATTCCACTACGCTGTCTACACGGGCGAAGCCATCCTGATTAGCTGTCAGTCCCATAAAATCTTCATCCGTGAAGAGTTTGTAATGGAACGGAAGGCGAATAGTGTTCGCACCTGTATCCTTGATGAACTGTACGTCTTCACGGGTAATGTAATTGTCCTTAAATGCTTTCCAGAATTCAGCAGTAAAGTCAGGTCCCACCAGTTGGCTGAACATCTCATTGATGAAACGGGGAGAGTTCGTCTTGCTGAACTTGAACATATAACCTTCCGGATTCAACCAGTTGCCCAGATTGGTGCCCATTATAAAGAGCTTTGTACCATCGGGCTTTATCAAGTCTTGCCCTTGAACAGTAATAAACGCGGCAGGTTTCTGTGTTTTTTCTGCCTTTTCACCGCAACTTCCCAACATGAGAGAGGCTGCCAAGAGGGATGTACCCACTAAAATAGATTTCAACATGATATTATAAATATAAGATTATTTCTTCCAACGATAAGAGGCTACCGACTTGGCAGGCACTACACAATCCACATAATTCTTTCCGACCTTTACTGCCAGCCGGGCTTCCGTAGTTCCTTCGTTCAAGAGCACAAAAGCCACGGTTCCATCGGTATTTTCAAAGGCAGAATACATCAATCCTCCCCCTGCATCACCTTTGCTTTCTATGCGGAAAGCACCCGGTTTCACCACAGACGACAGATGTCCGATGATATAATAATGAGAATTATAAGTCATTGTCTTATAGTCTTCACGGCTGATGTCCACAGCACCGTAACAGGTTTTGCAACCGCCTTCGCGCCAGGGCCCACGCTCATTGTCCAGCATCAGATTCCATACAATGACACCTTTGCACCAGTTGTTCACTGTTCCAAGTGCTACCTCGCGCATGTCTTCCATCAAGCGTTTTTCAAGATTGCGTCCGTCATTCCACATACCGATGGAGGTTTCGGTGAAAATCAGTTCCTTATCCGGGCGTTTCTGCCGGATATTGTTCAGTTCTTCACGTCTGCCGCCATAGTTATGGTAAGCAGCTCCGGTGAGGAAGGCGGCGGCCACTTCGTCATCGTATATCTTGGCGGGATAACCCTGTTGGTCGGCCATATTATCATAATTGTAATTATGGTCGAAAGCATAAATCTTTGTATCCAGTCCGGCAGCTTTGAAAGCAGGGCCGAGGGCATCGCGCACAAAAGCCAGCTCTTCCTTCCAGCCCATGAACAAAGAAGCGGAATTGCCCCTATTCAACGGCTCATTCTGTGGAGTAATGGAATAAATCTCAATGCCTTCTTCACGGAATGCCTCTATCCATTTCACGAAGTAAGTAGCATAATCCTGATAATAATCCGGATTCAATTGTCCGCTCGTCCAGGAATCAAAAGGCTTCTTTTCTTCCAGGTTATTCACTTTCATCCATCTGGGACAAGTCCACGGAGAACCCAATATCTTGATAGTGGGATTAATGGCTAAAATATCTTTCAGAATAGGTATCACGTATTCTTTCTCTTCGGTTTGCAAAGCAAAGTTCTCAATGCCTTCCGTGTCGCAGCAGGTATATTCGCTCAGCGAAAAGTCGGAACAACCGATGGAAATGCGGATATAGCTGAAGCCCAGTCCGTCTTTATCAGAGAAAGTTTCGGTGAGAAACTTCGCACGGTCGGCAGGTGCCATCTGCATCAGGTTGTAGCAGGTAGAGCCGGTGACGGCAGCACCGAAGCCATCCATTTCCTGATATTGCACCGCAGGGTTCAAGGTGACAACAAACGCAGATGCAGGAGATTTGGAGAGTTTCTGAGTGGTGTGGTTAAAACTTTGCTGGCGGTCGGCAGTCGTAATGTATACGTCCACTTTCTTCCCGGTTGCATCTTCGCCCAGCGAAGCAGATGTCTTGGCACATGCAGTAATAGCAATGAATAGACAGCATCCTAATAAAAGAGGTAGTTTCAAGTTCATGGTATGTTTTTCAAGGGTTAATTAATCTTCCCCAAAGGTAGGCAAGATAAAGGCATTGCGCTCCTCAGTGTTATCAATATGTGGACGAGTGAAAGTCTTTGCACAGATAACACATTAAAAAACAACAATATAAGATTGAGTAGAGAAAGTAAAAAAGTGGATAAAAAAGAAAGGGATGACGTATGTTTAGCGTATCTTCATGACGCATGTTTCAAAGTCATCGCGCGAAATACATGCCTTATTTTTCACCTTAGCCCGGTAATTATAAATGGTGTTGACGGAATAGCGGAGAAATTCGGCTATCTGCGAACTATCGTCAATACCCAGACGGATTAAGGCAAAAATGCGTAATTCAGTGTTCAGCAGTTCGCCCTTACGGAGTGTGATGCGTTCTTCCGGTTGCAACAACTCATTGAACTTCTCAACGAAATCCGGGAAAAGATGAAGGAAAGCCGTATCAAAATTCTCATATAGTTCTTTCAGGTCAGTATCGAGTACATCTCTCGAGCGCACCATTTTCAGGAGTTCTTCCGTCTGCCCGCCGGAAAGTTTTTTGTTGACCATACGGCGGTAGGCATCCAGGCGGTCGATATAAGTAGAACAGAGTTTCAGGAAACGGCCGATGTATTCTTCCTTAATATGGTTGGACATTTGCAGTTGCTCGTTAGCCTGCTCCAAGTGACTACGGGCCACGGAAAGGTGTTTCATCTGCCGATAAATCCAGACGATGGCTATGACAAGCAGCAAGGACAAAACGCTAATCAACAAAAGATAAAAACGGAGGCGCTCGTTCTGTTTCTCTTGCATGGCCTGATAGGTGAGGTCTATCAGAGACAGGATACCGGCCGTCTGCAAACTGCGGCTACGGGCATTGTAATGGTTGGTTTCACTCCACGAAAAACGAATATAGCGGTAAGCCCGTTCAATGTCTCCTTCTTCATAAAGCAATTGCGCCAGCGTCCATAGGGAAGCATGGTCGGTTATGGCAAGACGAATATCGGTAAGTGCAGACAAAGCCAGATAATACTTTTCCTGCTCCCGGTCGCCCAAAAGGCGATAGAGCATGGAACGGTGATATGTTACCAACGCATATTCCGGCGTATCGGGACGCACATTCGCCATACGGGTATCGTTAATCTTCAAAGCCTCCTCCAACTGCCCGGAAGCGGAAACTTTCATTTCCCGGCGCTCCAGATAAAAAGCGGAAGTGGGAGAAAGCACCTGCATCAACGAATCACCATAGGCAGCAGACAGGCTATAATAACGCCCACGCCGGAAGGTATCCTGCGTGTAAACTCCCAATTCACCGTACAAATGGCGGTAACATTCATAATAATCGGATAATAAACGGAAAGACAATTGCCCAGGATGTATCTTTTCCAAATCTTCGGAAGCTTCTTTATACATGCCTGCCGCCGACATCAGATGTGCCCGCCGGATACGTGTTTCATCAGCCGCCTCCCGGTCTTCATGTTGCTGCGCCCAGCGCAGGTTACGACTGAGGTAATAGAGGGCTGAGTCGCATATATAAGCTTTATATTCCTGATACATTTCGGCATTCAGCCGGAAATAATCCTTAGTTTCCTTATCCGTCTGTGCCAACTGCTGCCTCAATGCCTCAATACGAGTTTCCCGCACTGCCACATATTGTTTATGAGCGCAGATAGCCTCATCAAGAGCAGCTTCCCATCCATCCATCGGAGGAATATCAACGGGAGCCGACATTCCACGAATGCCCGCTAAAGCCAACCCTAAAAATATCAGCAATTTTATCTTCATGGCGACAAATATAAAAAATTTGTTTCCTATATTTGCAGCATTAACCCCCAAATGTATCCGATAATGAAAAACTTAACACCCCAACGAGTGGCGGCGGTCGATGTATTCCGCGCGCTCACCATGTTCCTCATGCTTTTTGTAAATGACATCCCCGGTCTGAAAAACATTCCCCACTGGCTCGAACATGCCGAAATGAATGAAGACATGATGGGATTCTCCGACACTATCTTTCCTGCATTCCTGTTCTGTATGGGCATGTCCGTATCTTTTGCCATCCAGAACCGTTACCGGAAAGGTGACACCACTTTACAGGTCATCGCGCATGTCTTCTGGCGCACAGTTGCCCTGATTGCAATGGGACTGTTTTCGCTCAACTCCGGCGGCATAGAGGGAGGGCTCTCCCATCAATGGTTCACGATACTGATGGTTATTGGTTTCTTCCTGGTCTGGGCGGTTTACCCAAAGGCCGAAGGTTCAAAAAAGCACCTATTCATCGCAATGAAGGTCGTGGGTGTAGCACTGTTGGCATTCCTTGTATTGTATAAAGATTTAAACGGGAAACCATTTCATCAAGGTTGGTGGGGCATACTGGGACTTATCGGCTGGACATATGTGGTGTGTGCCGGTATTTACCTGTTTACCCGTGAAAATCTGCGTAAGAATGTAATCGCATGGCTGGTGGTTGTGCTGCTTGCCGTGGTCAGCCATTCCAGCCTGATACCGCAGGAATATGGTTTACGTGTTATCCTGCTGCCTTTCATCCCCAGTGATTGGACACTGCATGCATTCGGCATGTCGGGGGTGCTCACCTCCCTGTTGATGCAGAAGTATGCCGACCGGGAGCACCCGCGCAAGTTCATCACTATTCTTTGTGTACTGGGCGTCATCATGCTCATTGCTGCGCTTTGCTCACATCCTTACTGGATTATCTCTAAGATACAAGCCACTCCAAGCTGGTTGTTCTATTGTCTTGCCGCATTCTTCCCGCTATTCGGTTTGTTCTATTGGCTGACGGATGTTAAAGGCAAAACGCCTTGGTTTGATATTATCAAGCCTGCCGGAACAGCAACGCTGACGTGTTATATCATTCCTTATCTATGGTATTCCATACAACAGCTATTAGGCTTGCATTATCCCGATGTGCTGAATGCCGGCACTCCGGGCTTACTGCGCTCGCTCATATTCTCCCTCATCATCGTCCAACTGACCGGACTGCTGGTGAAGGCTAAAATAAAGCTGAAAGTATAACTTTTAAGATTTATGTTAAAGTTACAAACTCCCAACAATGAAAACAAGGTGCTGCTTCATTCCTGTTGCGCACCTTGTTCTTCTGCCATTATCGAATGTCTGCTTGCCAACGACATTCGCCCCACTGTATTTTATTATAACCCCAACATCTACCCCCGGGAAGAGTATGAAATCCGAAAAGCCGAAGCCATCCGCTATGTCCAGGGTCTCGGGCTCGATTTCATTGATGGCGACTACGATTACCAACTCTGGCGCACCTCCATGGAAGGTATGGAAAACGAACCTGAACGCGGCAACCGTTGCCTGAAATGTTTCATCCACCGCCTGACGGAGACAGCACGTTATGCTTCAGAACATGGCTTCACTCTGTTCACCACTACCCTCGCCTCCTCCCGCTGGAAAAGCCTTGACCAGATAAATGAAGCAGGGCGTCGTGCCGCCTTCCTTTATCCCGGCACCACCTTCTGGGAACAGAACTGGCGAAAAGGCGGGCTACAGGACCGGCGAAACCAACTTCTCAAAGAACATGACTTCTATAACCAGCAATATTGCGGTTGCGAGTTCAGTATGCGCAGGCTGGAAACAACTTGATAATTATGAATGCCCACTTTATGGCAATTTATCACTTTAGCCTTTTCTATACTCCAGAAAAGGCTAATTTTTTATATTACCACAACAGTAATTCAAAATATTTTTTTACTTTTGTATGTGTACACGAATAAACACTAATATTATGAAGCAATACACATTTCTACTTCTATTTTGCCTTTTTCCTTTCATGATTGGATTAGCAAACACTATAGACACTCCTACTGCGGGAATCTATAAAGTGACAGCTTCATCCTCATTAAGAGTTCGCCAAGCTCCAAACACCAACGGAGCCATTATGGGTCAAAAGATGGCGGGAGAAAAGATTGAGGTTACAGAAATAAGCGATGGTTGGGCTCAAATCAACTATGATGGTCAGATAGGATACGTCAGTGCCCAATATATAGAATATCTATCTCCATCACCTACCCAAAACACTTCTAAACAATGGAATTGGGAAAACTTATTCAAGGGGAGCGGAGACCGTGAAACAGGAACGATATTGCTTATTGTAATTTTAGTCCTGTCTCTCATTACCTACATCATCCGCAGAAGCCAAAATGACAAGGCTATAGATAACCAAAACTTTGGATACTATACCTATATCGGCTTACTTTTCATCACCTATTCTGTAGAAATCGGATATCAGCTCGTTATGGGAAGCGACTCCATCTGGTTTTGCTCACCAAAATCCGTAGGATGGTTATGGATAATTATCAATTTCATCATATTCGGAATTGTGGTATATAACCAGATAATGTGCCTTTTTCTGGTTTTAGACAGTATTTTATGGAACGCATACAGTTCTCTTAGCTTTCGATGGGGATATTTTTACGGTATTGGCATCTGTGGCATTGCATGTATCGTATGTAGTTTCTTTTTTCAGTCCGGCATCCCTTTTGCCTTGGGAGCAATGGGAATTTGCCAACTGATTCAATTAGGAATTATAATAAAAGAGGTAGGTTCAAGCGGCGGTTTTTCATCTACAATACTATGCATACTAATGTATATTATAGGAACCGCAGCTACTCTCATTATACTTGTTCAGTTTGTTTTCCTTCTGATTATTGTACTTATCGGCTGGCTCCTGTTATCGGCCTTTGCAAACGGCAGCAGCAGTATAAATCATAGTGATGACGGACTCAAGAAATTCAGACTGCCCGATGGTACTGAGATTACACAAGACAGTCCGAATAGTGACGTTGGTTTTCACGACAATAGCGGACGCCGCTGGAACCAGACTCCTGGTGGTGGATTTAAGCGAACTTATTAAACCTGCAATAGCAAACACCTTACCAGCCATTGAAGAAACAGCCGGACGGTTCACCGGTTTATCTGATAAAAACAATCAATTACAAATATAATAGATAGCATTACTGTAACTCAGCCGTACCTGGGATATATCCGAAATGTACTTGCTCCGTACCTTCTCCACTCACAGGTACCTCTGAGCGAAGAAACCACGGTCTTGGTACGGAGCAAGTGCATCCCGGGTATAATGCGGACAAAACTTATCACACCGGAAAAGATAAAACAATTATCTACGCAAAACAATGCAAATGAACGCAAAAATCACAGGAAGCGGGTTGAAGAGATTTATTTTCCATACATTTGTGCAGTAACAAAAATAAGTAATTAAAAACACGATATCATGGGAATTATCAATCAAGGCATTCTCGGAGGTTTCTCCGGTAAAGTGGGACCGATAGTAGGGTTCCGCTGGAAATCAAACTACTATATACGTGCCCGCGCCGCCAAAGTCAGCAATCCGCGCACACCCCGGCAACAGGAACAACGGGGTAAATTTGCCACGGCATTCAGCTTCCTGAAGACCATAAAGCCTTTCATTCGCATTGGATATAAAGAGTTTACGCAAGATAAATCTGCATTCAACGCCGCCATGTCCTACACGCTGAAAAGAGCTATGACGGGTAGCGGGAAAGATATCACGATTGACTTTAACCGGGCGCTGGTATCTATGGGAACGCTAATGCCCGTATTTGAAGGTACAGCTATACAAGATGAAAATAAAATGAACTTCAACTGGCACAACAACTCTGGTATGGGAAATGCGGAAAACACAGATATAGCCATGCTGCTGGTATACAACAAAGACAAGGAAATGGCTGTCTATGACACAGAAGCCGCTTTGCGCTCCGACACTCATGCTGAATTGCCCCTTCCGGATGACTGGCAGGGCGATGAACTGGTAGCCTATCTCAGCTTTTGCAGTGCTGACGGAAGTTGTGTAGCCAATAGCGTACGACTATCCGTAACAACCGTCCAAACTACCCCGCATGTACCCCAGTCAGAGGATTCCGCCTTATGGACTCTTTCAGATGGAATTTCGTTTTATCCAAAACTTAAACAACCGGTCGTTGATGACATAGCCATCCAGAGTCTTACTAACCACCCCCTTACCGGAAAGTCCTTTCAGAGCAGACTGTACGGAACTGGGTGATTTCAGATGATATCTTCGCACAAACTCACCGGAAGTCACATTGGCAGCTATATTTTCAGCAGCTATTGCACGGAGTATCTCACGTTGACGCTCCGTCAGGTCGGCAAAGATGGACTGATAAATGAAATTTTGTTTTCGGATAAGGGAAGTTAAAGCCATTTCGAAATAATACGGTGTGGCAGTTTCTCCTTTCTCCGTCAGCAAGAATACCTCATTCATCAGCATCTGCAGATAAAGAGTAATCCCTTCAAATTTTTGATAAGCCACTTCCACTAAAGCGGCATCTATGGCTTTGCCATGCTCACGAAAATGCATCTGCACAAATTCGATATACTTATCCGAAGGTATGCTTTCAAGATGCAAAGTAAAGGTACTTTGATAAAAGGGACGGTTCTCACTATTGAACATATCCACCAACAAACTGGGTTCGCTACCGGCAAAAATGAAACGGGCGTTCGGACAATGCTGTATCTGCGTGCGCAGCAAAGCTTCCATATTCTTTTCAGTATAATGGCTTATTTGCTGAAATTCATCAAACGCAACAATGCAGGGTTTATCGGCAGTATTCAGATACGCAAAGATTTCATCCAGAGTGGCATCCACAGAGGACACGTTTCCTAAACCAATTTCTAACGTGGGTTCACCGGTTAAAGCATCTATTTTCACAGCAGGACGCAAGGAAGTTATGGTTTGCAGAAAACGATCCAGAAACTTCCTGCCACGTGGTTTCAACTGGTCGATTATAGCACTGCCGAAAGCATATACAAATTCACGGATAGAAGCCGTTGCAAAGATATCGACAAAGAAAACATTATAATTTTTACTGATTTCCTCTTGGTGAAAAGTATGTAGAATTAATCCGGTCTTTCCCATACGCCGTTGTGCAATCAATACCACATTGCGCCCATTTGTCAAATCACGAATCAGTTCGTTAGTTTCTCTTTCGCGGTCACAAAAGTAATGGCTACCGGCATAGGTGCCTATTATAAAAGGATTTGTTTGCACAGTCTTCATGATTATTCAATTTTAGATTATTGCAAATATAATAATTATTATTATGATAATCATAATAATTCATCTTGAAACATTCCTAAGCAGATAAAGTTACTACATAGTTTCTTTTTGGCGATACGCGGATAATAAAGGCATATTTCCAGTATTAAAACAGCAGGTACAAACAAAATATCTTCCGTATCTTTGCTTGCAGTTAACATAAAAAACAGAAGAACATGAAGAAATTTACAATCACATTCGCACTCTCTATCCTTGCAGTGCTACTTGCTGCAACTCCTTGCAGCGCCAAAGGGAAAGCAAAACATGTCGTATTAATCGGATTAGATGGCTGGGGCGCCTATAGCGTTCCCAAAGCAGATATACCTACTATCAAGCAATTCATGGCAGACGGAGCCTACACGCTTGAAAAACGTTCGGCCCTCCCCTCTTCCAGTGCCATCAACTGGGCTTCCATGTTCATGGGTGCCGGACCAGAACTGCACGGATACACGCAATGGGGATCCAAAACTCCTGAACTGCCCTCGCGCGTACTCAATGAACATGGCATTTTCCCAACTGTCTTCCAGCTACTGCGCGATGCACAGCCGGAAGCTGAAATCGGCTGCCTGTATGAATGGGACGGCATCAAATATCTTGTGGATACCCTTGCTTTGAGCCATTACGCACAAGCTCCCGACTACAACAAACATCCCGAAGCCCTGTGCACAATGGCAGAAACATATATCAAAGAAAAAAGGCCGACTCTGCTCGCCGTCTGTTTCGATAATCCCGACCACGTAGGACACCAGGCGGGACATGACACTCCCGAATATTATGCAAAGCTGAAAGAACTGGATGCCTATGTAGCCCGCATCGTCCAAGCCGTTAAAGATGCCGGCATACTGAAAGAAACTATCTTCATCATCACTGCCGATCACGGAGGTATCGAAAAAGGCCATGGCGGTAAAACCATGAATGAGATGCAAACTCCTTTCATCATTTCCGGTAAAAATGTAAAGAAGAGCGGCGAATTCCATGAAAGCATGATGCAATATGATGTTGCTTCCACCATAGCTTATATCTTTGGATTAAAGCAACCGCAGGTTTGGATAGGTCGTCCGATGAAGCAGGTGTTCAAGTAAGAAGTATAATTCATATCCAAACATTTGCAAATGTCAAAAGTTATAGCGTAATTTGTGTAGCACTTTTTGTGCTACACAAATTACGCTATACATAAATATTTGCTTATGAACAGATTGACTAACCCTTTCCTAGTTTACGGCTACGCCGGGCCTGATTATTTCTGCGACCGGAAAGAGGATACACAGAAACTGATTTCTGCCTTGCAGAACGGACGCAACATCACCCTGATGAGCCCCCGCCGTATGGGAAAAACCGGACTGATAAAAAATGTTTTTTATCAGATTCAACAAGAAAAGCCAGAAGCCGCCTGTTTTTATATGGATATATTTTCCACCACCTGCCTGAATGATTTTATCATTCTCTTCGGGCAAACAGTTATCGGCAAGCTGGATACCCTCTCTCAAAAAGCATTTACCACACTCACCGGTTTTTTCAGAAGTTGCCACATTGTGTTTTCTTCCGACCCGCTGAATGGGACTCCGCAAGCTACACTTGATTTTCATCCTTCACAGGCACAAGCTACCCTGAAAGAGATATTCGAATATCTGGAACACTCCGGCAAAGAGTGCTATATAGCAATCGATGAATTCCAGCAAATCACTGAATACCCGGAAAAAGGCGTGGAAGGATTACTGCGCTCTTATATCCAGTTCCTGCCACATATACATTTCATCTTTTCCGGCAGTAAACAGCATCTTATGAACGAAATATTCACTTCGGCCAAGCGTCCCTTTTACCGGAGTACGGAAAAGATGACTTTGCAACCCATACCGGAAAACGAATATTTTCTCTTTGCCCGCGATTGGATGGACAGGGGAGGAAAGCAATTGGACAAAGTGCAGTTCCAACAGATTTATCAACGTTTCGGAGGACATACATGGTATCTGCAATATATCCTGAATCGGCTTTACGAACAGCCACAACCGGTAATAGACGAGAAACGGATTGACATCTGCCTTGCAGATATCATTCAATCGGAAATAGACTCTTATCAACAATTATATGGAATGTTGACTGAAAATCAATCCATCTTGCTGCGTGCCATTGCACGCGAAGGGGAGGTTGCAGCCATCAACAGCGCAGCCTTCATTAAGAAATACGGCTTAAAGGGTAGCAGTAGCATCAATACAGCCCTCAAAACATTAATGAATAAAGAGTACGTCTTTAAATCCGATAAAGGCTATTGTGTTTACGACCGTTTCATGAAACTATGGTTGCAAACATTGCCTTATGCCAAATAATCTGTCAGCGATAGATAAGCGTCGACAAATAGTCTTCCGCAAACATCTCATTCGCTACTTCCCATAAAATCTCCGGAGTGAGTTGCTCAATACGTCGGTAAACCGCTTCGGAGCTTTCATATTTGTTGTAGTGCAGAAAAGTCTTCGCCATGCCAAGGGCATTGTTCTCGTTGTTATCCGAAGCTACACCTATCTGACCTATCAACTGCTTCTTTGCGGCAGCAAGCTGCTGGGGAGTCATTTTGACATCGCGCATTTGCTTCAATTCTTTCATCACCAGGCGCGTGCAGGTATCCACATCTTCAGGGTCACAACCAAAATAAGTGCAAAAAACGCCTGTATCGGTATAAGAGGTCAGATTGGACTCCACATTATAAACAAGACCACGACGCTCACGCAGAGAGACGTTCAGACGGCTATTCATGCCCGGACCGCCAAGAATATTGTTCAGCAGATAAAGAGCAGTGCGCTTATCATCATAAGCATTGTAGCCGCGACTGCCTATCATGACGTGGGCCTGGTGGGTGTCCTTATGTATAACGAGGCGTTCCGGAGTATAAAGAGGAGGCGGAGTACGACGGTTATCCACCGTCACCGCAGGCACATCAGCCAGGAGTTTCTCCGCCCAACGTACAATTTGCTTAAAATCCATATTTCCCCAAACAAAGAAAACCATATTTTCGGGATGGTAAAAACGCGAAGTAAAAGCCGCCGCATCTTCACTGCGGAAAGTTTTCAATAGTTCAGGATTACCCAGGATGTTGCGTCCCAACGGATGCCCACGGAAAATCAAGTCTTCGAAATCATCGAAAATAAGCTCGGAAGGCGTATCCTCATAAGACTGGATTTCATCTATAATCACTTCCGTTTCTTTTTCAATTTCACGCTGAGGGAAAGTAGAGTGAAATACAATATCCGTCAGTAATTCGAATGCTCTGCCAAAGTGTTCGGTCAGGAAAGCAGAATAAATCACCGTTTCCTCCTTATTGGTATATGCATTCAGGTCGCCCCCCACATTTTCCATGCGATTGAGTATATGCCAGGCTTTCCGCTTTTGCGTACCTTTAAAGATGAGATGCTCCACGAAGTGCGCCATGCCTTGTTCGTTTTCAAGCTCATCGCGCGTTCCGGCATCGACAGCAAAACCACAATAAGCCACATTGGAGAGCGATGGCTGGTGAATAATGCGCAGGCCATTGGCAAGCGTATATTGATTATGTTCCGGCAAGGGGAAAAGTGCTAACTTCTTCATTCTGACGTTTGAAACTGATTGAGGGCGCAAAGATAGTGCAAACTGAAATCAGTACAAAACAAGCTTGCCTGTTTTTATTGAGGAGGTGCCGCCTATCTTCGCAAAGCAAAAATACAATAAAACTTATTGCCATTTATGGAAAATTGCAGATATTTGCATTTCAAAGTTAACGAGGGCACAAGTTGACAAGGCGGCAAAGCTATGCCGCGTGTTCCCCTTGTTAACTTGTTAACTAAATATCAGGAAATAATGATTGAATCCATTCAAGAGCTTCTGCAGAAAGAGGCACAAGCCGTACTGAACATTCCTGTGACAGACGCTTACGAGCGTGCGGTAGAACTTATCGTAGAACAGGTTCACCGGCGGAAAGGCAAACTGGTGACCTCAGGCATGGGAAAAGCAGGGCAAATTGCCATGAACATTGCCACAACGTTTTGTTCCACCGGCATCCCCTCCGTATTTCTGCATCCCAGTGAAGCACAACACGGCGACTTGGGCATCTTGCAGGAGAACGACCTGCTGTTGCTGATTTCCAATTCCGGCAAAACACGTGAGATTGTAGAACTCACACAATTGGCTCATAATCTGAACCCGGACCTCAAATTTATTGTTATCACCGGCAACCCGGACAGTCCGTTGGCCCATGAGTCTGATGTATGTCTCAGCACCGGAAAGCCGAAGGAAGTCTGCTCCCTGGGCATGACTCCGACCACCTCCACCACTGTGATGACCGTTATCGGCGATATTCTCGTGGTACAGGTGATGCAACAAACAGGATTTACTATTGGAGACTACTCCAAGCGCCACCACGGCGGTTATCTGGGTGAAAAATCAAGAAAATTATGCGAAAAGTAATCGGTATAGGAGAAACTATCCTCGACATCATTTTCCGCAACGGACAGCCTACGGCTGCCGTACCGGGCGGTTCAGTATTCAACGGCATCGTGTCACTGGCACGGGCAGGCGTTCCCGTCAGCTTCATCAGCGAGACAGGAAACGACCGGGTGGGCAACACTATCCTGCAATCCATGCGGGATAGCGGAATGTCTACCGATTATGTGAATGTGTTTCCCGATGGTAAATCACCCGTATCGCTAGCCTACCTGAACGAACAGGGTGATGCGGAATACATCTTCTATAAAGACTATCCCAAACAACGGCTGGATGTAGTCTTTCCTAAACTGGAAGAAGATGACATTGTAGTTTTCGGTTCGTATTTCGCCCTGAATCCAGTGCTGCGCGACAAGGTGCTGGACTTACTGGAGCAGGCTCGCGATAAAAAAGCGATTGTCTACTACGACCCCAATTTCCGGTCTTCACACAAAGACGAAGCGCTGAAACTGGCTTCTACCATTATCGAAAACCTGGAATATGCCGATATTGTACGAGGCTCTATTGAAGACTTCTTCTATATGTATAACCAACGGGAGGTGGACAAGATATATAAAGACAAAATTCACTTCTATTGCCCCAACTTCCTTTGTACCGCCGGAGCCGAAGAAATCTCCCTGCGCACAAATGGCATTAGCAAGAACTACTCCATTCCCCCGTTGGATGCTGTCAGCACCATCGGCGCGGGCGACAACTTCAATGCCGGTATCATCTACGGCCTGTTGAAGTATGGCGTGCGGCATCGCGACCTGGGACAGATAAGCGAAGCAACCTGGGATAAGATTATCCATTGCGGTACCGAGTTTGCGGCAGACGTATGCCGTAGTTTCAACAACTCCATATCAGTTGAATTTGCCCGGCAGTTGCCTCCCGTTAACTAAATCCCCGTTAAAGGAGAAAAAACTCTGTGAAACTCTGCGCCCCGGAGTAACAAAAGTCATCAGAATACATATCTTTGCAGTAACGCTCAGACAATCAAACTATGTATAAAAATCTGTTGAATTTGCTTACGTGTGTGTTGCTGCTACCGGCTTGTAGTGGTACTGTCCCTCATATTTCCGTTGTTTGCGAGGAAAATAATGTCGGAAACAGTATCGTCAAATGGGAAATAGCCCCCCTCATCAAGGGAAATGTGAAGGTATATGCTTCGACCGACCCGAACAATATTCCCGAGGACTCCCCTGTGGCTATGGCAAACATCACCGACCAGCGAATGACAATTGTTACAACAGACCCTGCCAAACGCTATTATTACACTCTCGTATTCAATGATAAATATCGCGTGAGGATTGCTACCCGCAATGTCAATATCCCTGGCATACAGAACTTCCGAGACTTGGGTGGCTATCCCTCCTATCCCACCAAGAAACGGATGCGTTGGGGCATGCTCTACCGCTCGGCGCAGATAGACAGTCTGGAATGCTACTCACGCAGAGAATTGAAGAATATAGGCATAAAGACAATCATCGACCTCCGGTCAGAATCGGAGTTGAATGGTCATACTCCGCTACAACCGGGATTTAACGTGGTGCATATCCCCATAAAAACAGGAGATATGGAAGACATACTGAAAGGTATTCAGCAACAAAAAATAAAGAGTGATACCGTCTATCGCATGGTGGAACGGATGAACCGCGAATTAGTGATGAATTATCATAAAGAGTATCGCCAGATATTCGATATTCTGCTGGATAGTGCCAATTATCCTGTCGTTATTCATTGTTCATCCGGTAAGGGGCGCACAGGCGTCGCTTCGGCACTGATACTCGCCTCCCTGCGTGTGAACAGCGACATCATTATGGAAGATTACCGCCTCAGCAACGATTACTTCAACATTCCCAGCGCCTCCAGCTATGCCTACAACCTGCCTGCACGCTCGCAAGAGGCTATCACCACCATCTATTCGGCCCGGGAAGACTTCCTGAACGCTGCTAAAGAGGAAATAGAGCGAAGATACGGCGATGTGGACACTTATCTGCAAAGAGCCATCGGCCTCAGCAAAGAGGAAATCAAGAAACTACAAAAGATTTTATTAGTGAATAATGATTAGTAATAAGTGATTAACAGGCATAAAATGTTCCTGTTCTTTAATTTATCACTAATAACTAATCGTTTATCACCAAAAAACTCTTATCTTTGCGCCCAAAATATAAAGATATACAAAGATTTAATGAAGAATTTTGAAGAGCTCGGTCTGTCGCCGGAGATACGCCGCGCCATTGAAGAAATGGGATATGAGTGTCCCATGCCGGTACAAGAGGAAGTGATTCCTTACCTTTTAGGAGAAAATAATGATATTGTAGCACTTGCACAGACTGGAACCGGAAAAACCGCCGCATTCGGCTTGCCACTTATCCAGAAAATTAATGTAAAGAACCGGATTCCACAATCCCTTATACTTTGCCCGACACGTGAACTTTGCTTGCAGATTGCAGGTGATCTGAACGATTATTCCAAATACGTCACCGGCTTGCGGGTGCTGCCCGTATACGGCGGTTCATCCATCGATAGCCAGATACGCGCACTGAAACAGGGCGTACACATTATCGTTGCCACCCCGGGACGACTGCTTGACCTGATGGAACGCAAAACGGTATCGCTCGCCACTATTCAGAACGTAGTGATGGACGAAGCTGACGAAATGCTGAACATGGGTTTCACGGACAGTATCAACGCCATTCTCGCCGATGTGCCTCAGGAACGTAATACGTTATTATTCTCCGCCACTATGAGCCCGGAGATTGCACGTATTTCAAAGAAGTACTTACGTGATGCCAAAGAAATCACTATCGGACGGAAAAATGAAAGTACAAGCAACGTGAAGCATGTAGTCTTCACCGTTCATGCCAAAGATAAATACGCGGCCTTGAAACGTATTGTAGACTATTATCCCCAAATATACGGAATCATCTTCTGCCGCACCCGTAAAGAGACGCAAGAGATTGCCGACAAACTGATGCAGGACGGTTATAATGCCGATTCACTGCATGGTGAACTGAGCCAGGCACAACGTGACACTGTGATGCAGAAGTTCCGCATTCGCAACCTGCAAATCCTGGTTGCCACAGACGTAGCCGCACGCGGACTGGATGTAGACGACCTGACACACGTCATCAACTACGGTTTGCCCGATGATACCGAAAGTTACACTCACCGCAGCGGACGCACGGGACGTGCCGGAAAGACGGGTACTTCCATCGCCATCATCAACCTGCGTGAAAAGGGTAAGATGCGCGAAATAGAACGCATCATCAGTAAAAAGTTCATTATAGGAGAAATGCCTACCGGCAAACAGATTTGCGAGAAACAACTTCTGAAAGTAATCGACGACCTGGAGAAGGTGAAGGTGAACGAAGAAGATATGGCCGACTTCATGCCCGATATCTACCGTAAGCTGGACTGGCTGAGCAAAGAAGACCTTATCAAACGTATGGTTTCTCATGAGTTCAACCGTTTTTCAGAATATTACCGCAATCGCGGAGATATAGAAATACCTACCGACAGTCGTGGTGAACGCACTTCCAGAAACGGAGAACGTGGTGGCGAACGCAGCACAGGCTCGCGCAAGGCAGAACCGGGTTACACCCGCCTGTTTATCAACCTAGGCAAGATGGATAACTTCTTCCCCAACGAGTTGATAAGTCTGCTGAACAACAATACCCGCGGACGGGTAGAGCTGGGACGCATTGACCTCATGCCCAAATTCTCTTTCTTTGAGGTAGACGAGAAGGAAGCCGCCAATGTAGTGAAATCCCTGAACCGCGCCAACTGGAACGGCCGCAAGGTATCTGTAGAGATTGCAGGCGAAGAAGGCAAGGAAGCACCCAAAGGCAGACGCAGAGCCGAAGGCGGCAATTACGGCAAGAAAGAGTTTGATGGCAAGAAGCGTAGCTTCAAAGACGATAAACGCAGCGATACCCCCAGAAAGAGCAGAAGTAAATCGGAAAGTGCTCCGGCTGACAGGAAAAATAGCACTCCGGCCGACAAGAAGAAAAGCAAGCCAAGCCGCGAAGAGCGTGGCTACACCAACTCTCGCGGGAAAAAGGATGATTGGAGACAATTCTTTCAGGGTGACAACAAGGAGTTCCGTGATAAAGAACCTGACTTCAGCGAAGAAGGCTGGGCAAGACGGACACCGAAGAAGAAATAATAGCATAGAGTAATAAAGTAATGGGGTGATAGAGTGATAATAAGTAACATCACCCTATCACCCCATTACTTTATCACTTTATCACTTTTTGAACATGAATAAAGTAAACGGTTTCTTATATGGACTTCTCTCTTCGGCGAGCTTCGGACTTATTCCGTTGTTCACTATACCCGCCATGCATCAGGGGATGCAGTTCTGGTCCATATTGCTCTACCGTTTCCTGTTTGCCATGTTGGCACTGGCGGGCATTCTGTTACTCGATAAACAATCTTTCCGCATCCGGCGGACGGAGATACTTCCACTTATGCTACTGGCATTGCTATACGATAGTTCTGCGGTTTTCCTCTTTTGGGGATATAGGTTCATGTCAAGCGGCGTAGCCACTACCCTTCATTTCATGTATCCGGTGTTGACCACACTCATTATGATGGTCTTCTTTCGCGAAAAGAAATCACTGTGGCGCATAGCAGCAATAGCATTGGCTGTGAGCGGCGTTTTCTTCCTTTCACATGGAGACACAACGGGAACCGTAACGTTAACAGGCATCTTCATCGTTCTGCTTTCCGCCTTGGGCTATGCACTCTATCTGGTCACCGTCAGCCAACTGAAATCCCTCGAAATGAAGGGACTGAAAATGACATTTTACGTCTTCCTGTTTGGCGGAATCCTCCTTTTCATCGGGATAGAAGCGGCAGGTATCGGCATACAAGCCATTCCGGACCGGATTACTTTGGGTAACCTTGTAATGCTTGCTTTAGTACCGACTGTTATTTCCAATTTGGCACTGGTGCGTGCCATCAAAAACATAGGCTCCACGCTCACCTCTGTGTTGGGAGCCATGGAGCCTGTTACTGCTGTTTGCGTGGGTATCCTCATCTTCGGAGAACCCTTCACTCAAAGTATCGCTTTGGGAATTATGCTGATTATTTCGGCGGTGACGGTGATTATATTGAAAAGGTGACAAAGCAGTGTCTCCACCACTTCATCACCTTTTCCATCATTTATCACCTAAACCTATAAAATTACTTGTCTGTGCAAGATTTTGTGCTAAAAGCAGTCAACATCCAAACCATCTTTTCTTGTTCTTTCAGATAACCAGTCATCAGGTCGGCAGTAACGTCATCACCGGCTTCACCCGCCAGTCTGATTACTTTTCTCTCTTCACCGATGAGATATCCGTATGTCTCAAGAATATGGCTAACGGCATCACTGCCACATGAAATCTCAGATACTTCTTTGATTTTTGCAACCTTCAGGTATTCGCTGAACTTGTTTTCAGGTACGCCGCCCAACATCAGGATACGTTCTGCAATTTCGTCTATCTTCTCGGCTGCATCATCGTACATGCTTTCGAACTTCTCATGCAGTACAAAGAAACCGTGTCCTTTGATGTTCCAGTGGAAACCGCGCAGGTTTGTGTAATGTACCTGGAAATCTGCCAAAAGCTGATGCAATGCAGATACTACGTTAGCTACTCCCGATTCGTTTAATTTGATATAATCTAAAGTCTTCATCATTTTACTGTTTTAAAAGTTTATACTGTTTTTGTTTTTTCTGTTATAAAGAAAGTGCAAATTGAAATCAAAAGCAAACTTGCTTGATTATGCTGAGATGCAGCCTTCTTCGTTTTTTGTACAAAGATAAGGGGCAAATCAATGCTTGTCAAACAGATAATTTCTATCTTTGCATAGACAGAATCTATATTACCCATTCAAACCCTCTATTTATCATGACTTTACAACAATTGGAATATATCCTTGCCGTCGACAGGTTCCGTCATTTTGCCAAAGCGGCAGAACATTGTCGGGTCACTCAACCCACCCTCAGTGCCATGATACAGAAACTGGAAGACGAATTGGAAACCAAAATATTCGACCGTAGCCAGCAACCTATCTGTCCCACCCCCATCGGACTGCTCATCCTGGAACAGGCCCACGTGGTGCTGTCGCAGGCCGACCGCATAAAGGATATTATAGAGGAAGAAAAACATTCCCTATCGGGCATCTTCAAACTGGGAATATTGCCCACTATCGCCCCTTACCTCCTGCCGCGCTTCTTCCCGCAACTGATGAAGAAATATCCCCAACTGGACATCCGTGTGACGGAAATGAAAACCAAAGATATCAAGCAAGCCCTGCAAACCGGGGAGATAGATGCAGGCATCGTTGCAAGCCTGGCAGGGATGGAAGAGTTCCGGCAAACGTCTCTGTTCTATGAACAATTCTTTGCTTACGTTGCGCGTGAGGACACCTTGTTCAACAATGAGATTATCCGCACCTCCGACATGACCGGAGAACAGCTTTGGCTGCTCGATGAAGGGCACTGCTTCCGCGACCAACTGGTACGCTTCTGCCAACTAAAAGCCGCCCGCGCCAGTCAGTTGGCCTATCATTTGGGCAGTATGGAGACTTTCATGCGCATGGTGGAAAGCGGCAAGGGCGTGACCTTCATCCCCGAACTGGCAGTAATGCAATTGGGCGAAACTCAAAAAGAATTGGTACGCACTTTTGCCATCCCTGCCCCCACCCGGCAGATTGTGATGCTGACTAACAAAAACTTTGTCCGCCATACTTTGTTGGAAGTGCTGGTCAAAGAAATACACGGCGCAGTGCCCAAAGAGATGCTTTCCCTGAAAGCCACACAGACACTGGTATAGTATCAATTCCTTTAAAACACTATGACAACGAATTAGCATTTGCCAATGCATTTAGATAGTTATCTGATTATCAACAGATAGCATTTACATTCTATTTACCTCACGATGTAAAAGCATTTACCACTGTATGTAACGCTCTTTACCCCGTATTGTAACGGCTTTTACCTCGGCATGTAACGCCCTTTACCTCGGCATGTAAATGAAGTTACCATTTGGGGGAAATAGAATTTCCATGAAAGGAAATATATAAGTCGGCTTTTCTCTACAATGAACGCCCCCTTCCCCTTTGCTACAAACAAGGCATTTATCATAAGGCTGGTGCAAGTAGATAGATTTCTTCTATCGCCCCATAAATCTTTTCAATCGTTTTTTTTGTTCTATCGGCAAAAGATGCTATATTTTTGCAAAAGCGAAATTCAGCTGCACCTCAGCATAATCAAGCGAGCTTGCTTCTGCATTCGGTTTGCATGAACTTTGCATCAGTAAAACAAAGTACTAAACCTTTTAAAAACAAAAAAGATTATGGAACCAATTATCAATTCCCAGCTTCCTGAATTCAAAGTTCAGGCATTCCAGAACGGAAGTTTCAAAACAGTAACTAACGAAGACGTAAAAGGCAAATGGGCTATTTTCTTCTTCTATCCCGCAGACTTTACTTTTGTATGCCCTACTGAATTGGTGGACATCGCCGAAAAATACGAGCAGTTCCAGGCAATGGGCGTGGAGGTATATTCAGTAAGCACAGACTCCCACTTCGTGCACAAAGCATGGCACGATGCATCCGAGAGCATTCGTAAAATCAAGTATCCTATGTTGGCAGACCCGACAGGAGTCCTGACCCGTGCATTCGGCGTAATGATTGAAGACGAAGGTATGGCTTACCGGGGCACGTTCGTCGTAAATCCTGAGGGCAAAATCAAGATTGCAGAAATTCAAGATAACAACATCGGACGTAACGCCGACGAGCTCCTCCGCAAGGTGGAAGCAGCACAATTCGTGGCTACGCACGACGGCGAAGTATGTCCCGCAAAATGGAAGAAAGGCGGCGAAACACTGAAACCAAGCATCGATTTGGTTGGTAAAATTTAAGTTCATCTCCCTTTTTTAATTAGCGAGCCCCCTCTATCCTGTATCTTGCACACACACTTTGGAGGGGGCTTGTTTTATTCTCAAAAAACAGTAATAGATTATGTTAGACTTAGCATTAAAAGAACAGATACGCGGCATCTTCCAGAATCTGGAAGCGACGTACACCTTTCATATTGTATGCCATCCACGGCACGAGAGCGCACAGGAACTGATAGATTTGCTGAAAGATGTAGCCGAATGTTCCGCCAAACTATCCTGCGAAATAACGGAAACCGAAGAGCCGAAACTGGAGTTCTCCCTGCTGAAAGATGGAAAAGAAACCGGTGTGAAGTTCCGTGGAATACCGAACGGACATGAATTCACTTCCTTGCTTCTGGCAGTACTCAACGCAGACAGCAAAGGTAAAAATATTCCTGATGAAGTCATACAGCGACGCATACAGGCATTGAAAGGACCTGTTTCCCTGCAAACTTATGTATCGCTGACATGTACGAATTGCCCCGATGTGGTGCAGGCTCTGAATGTCATTGCCCTGCTGAACGGACAAATTACGCACGAAATGATAGACGGAGCCCTCTTCCAGAAAGAAGTGGATGCACTGAAGATACAAGGCGTACCGTCCGTATACGCCAATGGGAAATTGCTCCACGTCGGACGTGGCACGCTGGGGGAACTTTTACAAAAGTTAGAAGATATGTTTGGTTCCGAGCCATTGGCAAATGCAGAACCCGTATCACGGGCCTATGATGTCCTTGTATTGGGCGGCGGACCGGCAGGAGCCTCAGCAGCTATATATTCAGCCCGCAAGGGATTGCGTGTGGCTATTGTTGCCGAAAAGATTGGTGGTCAGGTGAAAGAAACCGTAGGTATCGAGAATCTGATTTCCATTTCGCAGACAACGGGGGCACAACTGGCGGATAATTTAAGGAGCCATATCAATCACTATCCTATCGATTTATTTGAAGACCGGAAAATAGAGAAGGCGGAACTTCAAGGTAAAGAAAAAGCTATTTCGGTAGTAGGCGGTGAGACTTTCACTTCCCCCAGCGTGATTATTGCGACAGGTGCCAGTTGGCGGAAACTGAATGTAGAAGGTGAAACGGAGTACATCGGTAGAGGCGTTGCCTTCTGTCCGCATTGCGACGGACCGTTCTATCAGGGAAAGGATGTAGCCGTAATCGGAGGCGGAAACTCCGGTATAGAAGCCGCCATCGATCTGGCCGGTATATGCCGGGAAGTAACCGTATTTGAGTTTGCTGATAGTCTGAAAGCAGACCAGGTGCTGCAAGAAAAAGCGCAGAGCCTACCGAATGTTGAAATCTTCACGTCTTCACAAACTACAAAAGTCTTGGGAAACGGAGATAAAGTAGTAAGCATCCGTGTCAAGGACCGCGTGACCAACGAAGAACGGGATTTCCCACTCGATGGTATCTTCGTACAGATAGGACTGGCAGCAAATAGTATTCCTTTCCGGGAAGAACTGGAGGTTACACCACAAGGAGAAATCAAGATTGATGCTTATTGCCGGACCAATATTCCGGGAGTATATGCAGCAGGAGATGTATCGACCGTACCTTATAAACAGATTGTCATTGCAATGGGTGAAGGGGCAAAAGCAGCGCTTTCAGCATTTGACGACAGAATAAGAGGGATAATTTAGTGATGAATGATGAGTGGGCTGCGCAGTGCCCACTCATCACTAACCACTAATCACTAATTTTCAGTTCCTGCACCAAATGGCTTGCCTTACCATACTTCTCTATAATAAACAGGATATACCTTACATCCACCCCGATGCAGCGCTGCATCTTCGGCTCATACAGAATATCACTACTCATCGCTTCCCAATTTCCGTCGAACGCCAAGCCCAGCAACTCACCTTTTGCATTAAACATGGCACTGCCTGAATTCCCGCCCGTAATATCATTATTCGAGATGAAGCACACTTTCATTTCCCCCTTTTCATCGGCATATCTTCCAAAATCTCCCGAAGAAAGCAACGACAGGATTTCCGGCTGAACAGCAAAATCCACATCCCCCACATTTGCTTTTACCTTCTCTAAAACTCCTTTTGAAGTGGTATAATAAGCATATTCCACGCCATCAAAAGGTGTATATCCCGCCACAGTGCCAAAGCTCAACCGCATGGTAGAATTAGCATCCGGATAGAAATTGCGCGAAGCATACATCCGCCGGATAGCCCCATTCAACAAGCGTTCTCCTCGGATAATCTCCGAAGTGGGTGCCTGCATCTGCATATTCATATCAAACAGCATTGTCAGCATATCTATACCCAGGGAAATGGCCGGATCATCAAATATCTGGTAAGTAGTGTCCCGTTCAAGGAAACGCTTCAAGCCACGGGGAGTAGTCAGTTCGGAGTGGGCATAAAGGCTGTCCACATAAGCTTTTTCATCTCCATTGTATTCCTGCGCAATGGTATGATAGATTGCAGGCAGAAAAGTAGTATCTACTTTAGAACGATATTCCTTTAATGCAGCCGTAAACACTTCTTTATCAATCTCCAAATCCAGATTGGAGTATTGCTCTACAATATCCTTTAAACCCGCCACAACAGTCTTCTCTTCTCCCTCAAAGTCGAAATTCAGTATTTTCAGAGCAAGTTGCACCAGCTCCGGGGCATACAGGAATGATTCTATAAAATAAGCTTGTGCACGGTTCACCTCACGGCGGTTCTTGTAATTCAGTTCCAGGTCTGTGAACAGTTGCAACAGCTTCTCTCTCTCTTCCGGATTCTGCTGTATCCATCGGCGAAGTTCCTGTTCCATAGCCCGTTTCTTCTCCAATATCCCCAGTTTACGGATAGCTCGGTTTGTGCCGATACTGTTCTTCCAGTAGTTGGAACTTTCATCATACTTGGAGGCATACTTGATGCGTACACTGTCATTGCGGTCCATCTCACGCTTCCAGATGGCCTGCTTCACACCACGGACATCTATCTGCGCCTGATTGGAATTGTTCATCATTTCTTCTATACCGAACGAAGAGAGATAGCGTTCCGTACTGCCGGGATAACCCAGCGTCATACAGAAAGAACCTTCCCGATAGCCGTCCAGCGAAATCGGAGCTACATATTCAGGATGATAAGGAACATTCTCGGGAGAATATTCGGCAGGATGGTTATTGCGGTCTGCATAGATACGGAACACACAGAAATCTCCCGTATGCCGCGGCCACACCCAATTGTCCGTATCCCAACCAAACTTACCGATAGAAGAAGGCGGTGCAAACACCAACCGGACATCATTAAAGTCGCGGTAAACAGAAAGCCAGAACTCATTGCCACCATAGTAAGCATCCACAATACCGATTAAAGTAGAATCCTTGTGGGAAACCTCACCACCTATCACCAGCATCATGGAATCTACCGCACTGGAACGTTCCATCTCATTCATCGAAGGTTTGACAGCTCTCAGCACACGTTTCGTCACATCTTCTGTGCGTAACAGAAAACGGACATAAAGTTCCGGATTAGGGAGTTCTTCTTCACGGCTACGTGCCACAAAACCATTCTTGAGGTAATCATGTTCCACCGATGAATGTTGCTGCACACTGCTAAAACCACAATGATGATTGGTAAACACCAACCCGTCTTCCGACACTACCACTCCTGAACAAAACCCTCCGAAACTGACTACCGCATCTTTCAACGACGGCTTCTTCGGATTATATAGTTTATCGGCAGACATTTGCAGGCCGAGTTCTTTCATGGTCTTACGGGTCTGTTTATTCAGGTTTCCCAGCATCCACATACCTTCGTCCGCCTGTCCTGCCAAGGTGAAGAAGCAGCAAACGGTTATCAGGATATACTTTAACTTCATTCTATATTTAGTATTTAAGTGATTTAAATGATAATTTAATGAAGAACTATCAGTTAGTATTACAATTCCCTAACCCTCCCGGGCTGAACCTGGATTCATATTATTCTGCAATCAGTCTTAGCTGTTTCGCCCCTGTCCTCGCCTTTAGCCATTCAGCAATCTTCTCCTTTTCCTGTGCATTGGGATGTTTACCGAATTTCAGTACGGCAAGCGTAATGGTATCCGTCCGTATCGAATCGACCGTCAACTCTATCGCATGAGAAATAGAAACCGTTTTTACCGATGGATACAGCACTTTCAGTTCCGGGATGATTGTCTTTCCCAATTCATCAAAAGATTTATATTTCGCAAGGTTCTGTTCCAGCGAAGAAATCTTCTTCGCCTGTTCCACCAGCCGCTCTTCACTGTTCTTATAGAAATCTTCCATCACCATAGCCCGGATAGAAGAAATATCCACAGCCTCATTATTCATTCCTTGAAGAACGGTCAGCTTCGTTTCACCCAACTTATAATCTTTCATCTTCCCACGGGCAATAGCAATAGACGCCTCGGGAACTTCCTGACCAATCAAAACCACACGTATCTCATTGTCCTTAGTGCCATGATAATGGATTTTCTTATCCAGCACCTGCGTATTCTCAAAAGAGAGTTGTTCAGCAACAAACCGGTTGGCAGAACTCTCATAGAAAGTGCTCTGGATGATGCCCACTGTGAGATAAACAGCCGGGCACATCGTCAGTACGGCAATGAGTATGATGTATTGGCGCACTTTCTTTTCCCGTTTCTTATCTACAAACTCCTTTCGTTGGAAATGCATCACACGCACACCGACAAAGGTGGCAAGGCTGATGAACACCGAGTTAATGAAATAAAGATAGAAAGCACCAAGGAAATAAACAAGATTTCCCGTTGCCAGTCCGTAACCTGCCGTACAGAGTGGCGGCATCAATGCCGTGGCAATGGCAACGCCGGGAATCACATTTCCTTTTTCTTTGGTAGAAAGGGCCACCACACCGGCAAGACCACCCATTAGTGCGATGAATACGTCATAAATCGTAGGTGAGGTGCGTGCCAGCAACTCCGATTGTCCCTCGGCAACCGGGCTTACCAGGAAGAAAATGGTAGCCGTCGTCACGCTGAACAGTGTCGTTATCAAGAAACTCTTCAATGAACGCTTCATCAATTCAAAGTCATTCAAACCAACGGAAAGCCCCACCCCCATGATAGGACCCATCAGCGGGGAAATCAACATAGCACCGATAATTACGGCAGTGGAATTGACATTCAGACCTAATGACGCCATGAAGATGGCAAATATCAGAATCCACAGATTCGCTCCCTTGAACTCCACTCCTTTACGGATAGAGTCTACGGTTTCCAATTCATTGTCTTTGTCTTTTCGTAAGTCAAGATATTCGTTTAGGAATTTCTTGATAGCAAATATATTCCGGTTTTGTTCAGGTGTTTCCATAAGCGCTATTATTTTCGAATGAAACGGTTTAAGACAGGTATCTGCCCAAGCGGCAAATCACGCTTCACAACATAAGCAATAAACAATAATAATAAGATGGTGCGATACATCATGCGCAGGTAGATGTTATCTATCGGCACATACTCGGCTGCCACATAAAGTACGGCTGCCAGGAGGACGTACATCCCGATCGCTTTCAGGTCGTACTGTATCGGATACTTTTTCTGACCGACAAAGTAGGAAAGTAACATAGCAACACCGTAGCCGGTGAAACCCGCCCAGGCACAAGCTATATAACCGTACTTCGGTATCAGGAAGATGTTCATAAGTATCAGGATGGTACAGCCCGTCAATGAGAAGTAAGCTCCCCAACGGGTTTCATCAATCAGTTTATACCAGAAAGAGAGATTAAAGTAAATGCCCATGAAGATTTCCGCCGCCATCACGATAGGCACTACCCTCAGTCCATCCCAATAATCACGCCCGATGACGTGGCGAAGAATGTCCATATAAAACATCACTGCCAGGAAGGCCAGCAACGTAAAGATAATGAAGAACTTCATTGCCTGTGCATACATCTCACGGCTGTCTTTATCCTTGCTCTTACCAAATACAAAAGGTTCGTAAGCAAAGCGGAATGCCTGGGTAAACATAGCCATAATCATGGCTATCTTACTGGCAGCCCCGTAAATGCCAAGTTGCACGGTGGCCTCCGCCTCATCAGGGTAGACAAAAGGAAAGATAATCTTGTCAGCCACCTGATTCAAGATACCTGCCACACCCAATATCACCAATGGCAAAGAGTAACGAAGCATCCGTTTCAGCAACTCTCTATCCAGCACATAAGTAAATCCCCTCAGTTCCGGTATCATGCACAACATGACAACAGAGGTACATATCAGATTGAAGAGAAAGGCATAACCTACATCATTTCCTTTCAGAACAACGTAATAGAAAAGATTAAGAGCAATATTGAGGAAGATAAACAACAACTTTAGCGCCGCAAACTTAATGGGACGTTTCTTATAACGCAGATAAGCGAACGGAATGCTTTGAATAGCATCCATTGCCACCACAATCATCATCATACCTATATACCAGGGGTGTTCTCCGTATTCCAACCATCCGGCAATAGGTTCCAAAAATAACAACCCCAAAGCTACAAATACCACAGAGCCGATACTTACGCTCAACAAGGTGGTGGAATATACCCGCATCGGATCATCTTGCCCTTTATTGGCAAAACGGAAGAATCCCGTTTCCATGCCGCACGTCAGCAATACCAGTATCAATGCCACCCAGGCATATATATTCGTAACCACACCATAACCACCCGATGATGCAGGCAAAGCTATCGTATATACAGGTACCAGCAGATAATTGAGGAAACGTCCTACAATACTACTCACCCCATAAATAGCTGTCTCTTTTGCTAAACTTTTTAATCCCGCCATGTTTTCTTAATTAATAAACAGCCCCATCTTTATTTTCAATCTGAGAAGAAAATAGAGAAAGTATTTGTTCTCAGTCGTTAAATAAGGTACGCTGACTATTGTAAAGACTACGTCCTAAATGTTTATAAGCCAGTTCAGTTACTTCACGTCCGCGGGGGGTACGTTTTAAGAAACCCTCTTTAATCAGGAACGGTTCATACACCTCCTCTAAAGTCCCGGCATCTTCACCCAATGCCGTAGCAATGGTAGTAAGCCCTACCGGACCACCTTTGAACTTATCAATAATGGTACAAAGTATCTTATTGTCAATTTCATCAAGACCATACTTATCAATATTCAGTGCTTCCAAAGCGAAGTTGGCAATCTCCGTATCAATACTCCCCGACCCTTTCACTTGTGCAAAATCCCGCACGCGACGCAGCAATGCATTCGCAATACGCGGCGTTCCACGGCTACGAGAAGCGATCTCAGACGCTGCTCTTGTAGAGCAAGGTACATTCAATATTCCTGCCGAACGGCGAATAATACCGCTCAACACGTCATCATCGTAATATTCCAAATGCAGATTAATACCAAAACGGGCACGCAAAGGCGCAGTCAACAAACCGCTACGGGTAGTAGCCCCCACCATCGTAAACGGATTCAGATCAATCTGAATACTCCGTGCAGACGGGCCTTTATCTATCATAATATCAATGCGGTAATCCTCCATTGCGGAGTACAGATACTCCTCCACCACCGGAGAAAGGCGGTGAATTTCATCGATAAACAGCACGTCATTCGGTTCCAGACTGGTAAGCACCCCAGCCAAGTCGCCCGGTTTATCAAGCACCGGACCGGAAGTAACCTTGAAGCCTACCCCCAGTTCATTAGCAATAATATTTGAAAGTGTCGTCTTTCCCAATCCCGGAGGTCCGTGCAGCAATACATGGTCCAGTGCCTCGCCACGCAGACGGGCCGCCTTGACAAAGATGCGCAGATTGTCCACCACTTTGTCCTGTCCACTGAAGTCTTCAAAGGACAACGGGCGAAGTGCGTTCTCAAAATCGCGTTCCCTACTGGTCAACTGATTATCACGTATGTCAAAATCTTCTTGTTCCATTTATTAATTATACAATTTGTTCAACCAATCAATAAATACCCTCGCTTGCTCAGCATCCGGGTTCAGCACACGAGCAGTAATGGCCTGTCCCATAGGTCGCCCCGGTTCATCTTGCCATGCCAAAAATGTATGTACCTTAGCCTTTGACCTGTGTACTCTTTTATATTGTTGAATTTCTTTAGCCTCCAATTCAGATAATGTGGATTCAGCCTTTTGCATCAGAACATTTTCTGAAGAAACTAATTGCAAAACAAAATCCTCCAACATTCCCTCCAAGTTATTATTCGGCATAATCCATATACCAATTATTGCATCACAGCTATTCAAAGGATAAAGCACCAATCCATCAAGTGGCAATTCTAGGTTTTCACAGTCATACTTACCACTTTTCATCAAAATATCAACCAATTGCATCCAGCGTCCCTTAACATCATTATCCGCATCCACCATAATTCCGATACGCTGATAAACTGCAGGATTCGTAATAGCGATCTTGAATTGCCTGATAACATTTTTATCACTTCCGCAAGCTTCTATATTAAAGTTCTCCGTCAACTTATGATTCTCACATAACGAAGATACGACATGCAGATCATTCACCCCTTCAACAAACAGTCTATAAGGAAAAATCGTCTTATTATTCATGATCAACGTATTTCTACATTACTTTGTGCTATAAATTTCATGTCTTCTTCATTATCATAACTTACAGCAACAATATTTCCATCTCTGTTATCTAAACGAATAATCTGCCCCAACTTTTTTTCATTAGCAGCAACAAAACTGTTGATGCAATCACGACTATGCGAAGTAACAAAGACCTGAATATTCAACTTCTCAGAAAGCATAAAAATCACTTCCCACAATTTTGTCTGTACAGTATAGTGAAGTCCTGTTTCAAACTCATCTAATAAGAAAACACCTCCCTTACAGTTGACCAAACCAAGAATAATGCTCAAAACCCTATTGGTGCCATCCCCCATCGAACTTAAACGAAAGCGTTGCCCTGTATCCTTTAAAGTTACATAGGGTACCCTTACATTCGAGAACTCATTTTCATTCAAGAAATTGAGTCTATCTACTCTTGGCTCTATGATACGTAAAGCCTCAACAACGTATTTTTCTTCATCAGACAAAGAAACTCTATCGAAAAGCAGCACATTCCTTCTCAACTGAAAATCCTCTACCAAGACATATTCAAATGGCATTTTATCTTTCACACTCCCAAAGGCTCTACGTTGAAAAAAGGGAATTAGAATTTTGGAAGCAGAAGCAGAAGAAACCTCCAGTCCATCTCCTAAATACAGCAACGACTGAGAATCTGAAACATTATCACAATCATTATACGATACATATTTCCTCGTTTCAAATCCATCTTCGCTCTTTATCGTCTTTTCGGATACATGCACCAGTCTGATATTCAACAAGTCTTCATTTTCGCCTATTGAAATAACAGTAGAATTTACAAACTCTTTGCAGTGGTCATTAAACAAAGAGCTATAATGCTCCAATAATATTTTATTGGAATCTATTTCTCCTTTCGCAAAATCTACATTCACCAATTCTCCCCGAATATCCAGAATCGTTTTCAGCCATTCATCGCTACCATTCGTTATGTAGATAGAAATGGCCTCCAGCAACGTAGACTTACCTACATTGTTACGCCCCACTATCAGATTAACCGGAGCAAGCGAATTGAGCGACAATTCTTTAAGATTCTTATAGTTCTTGATGCACAGTGACTTCATACCGCAATTTTTTGTTTTCTGCAAAATAACTAATTTATTTTGAGATAACCCCTATAAGTTAACTCTTTTCACAAACACCTCTATTCCTATCCATCTTTTTGGCACTATCAAACTTACAGTGAAAAAAAATAGAACTGTATGAAAGCCACACAGTTCTATTTACATATAGTTTTTTAAGAAATCACCGCCTAGCGTAAATCAAACCTCATTCTCCATATATTAAAATAATCTTCTTTATTTGCACGACTGGAAATGAAATAGATATTCTTTCCATCAGCCGACCATATGGGACAGCAGTCACTAGCAGGATGATAAGTCAACTGTATAAAGCCTGTTCCATCAATTTTCACAGCAAAAATATCCAGATTATTCTTTTTAGTGATGGATGACTTACTGTTTCCCTGACATAAGATCCACTGCCCGTCGGGAGATACCGTCGGATTAGTAAATCCTCTGTTCTTATCTGAAAGAATCAGTGTTTCTTTACCATCCACATAATTCACCAACCAAAGTTCACTAATCCCCGATGTAGAGTTACGGACACAGATAAAAGAATCGTTACTGTTCCCCACAATACATGGATTATAGCCACGGGCACAAGACGTCAACGCCCCATTTTCTAAATCCAAAGACCAGATAAAAGGTCCCGATTTGTCAACACGTGTAAAGAACAATAGTTTTCCATCCATTGTAATGACGGGATTCTTGTCAATGCTATTATTAGTAAGTTGCCGCATAATGCTGCCCGCATGGGCATTAGTAGTGCCTATTTGCATACGTTGAATATCCGATTTGTCAGAAAAATACAAATTCCCGTCATTTCCCCATGAGAAATCATTAACATCCCTAAACGTACGTTGCGTAGAAGCACCTTGCGCACCCGCTTTGCGAATCATAATATTCCATTGCTTATTGATACTGCTTACATATCCCAATTCCAGACCATCCGATGAGATAGAGAGTAGCCTCTCCGTACCCCAATATACATTACTATTTTTACACCCTCCTATAGTAGTAGAGGCAAAGTTTCCTTTCGCCAAAAACCCCAACCCTCCGGCAGAATTATTTCCTATTACAGAATTTGATGCCTCATCCGTAATCTTCATAACATTCAAGCCGCTTTCTTCCGGTGCATACAAATCAAGAAACTTACCAGAACCACATGCGGAGAGAGATAATATGCATACCACCATTATCCCACTTTTTAAACAAATATTCTTTCTCATAATATTACAATATAAATAATAAAACATTATTCTTCATAAACCAGATAAATCTCATTCGTACTAAAATTAATCTCCCAATTACCTTTCTCGCGCTGTTCCCATTGATATTGATCTGACATACGATCCCACCAGTCCTGAAATTTTCTTCCTGTCTCTCCAAGGTCTTTCACCAGTTTTTCATACAACATCTCATTACTCCCTGTTATGATTTTGGCCAACTCATTCAGCCCATTCCGACGTTCAAAAAGAACCTGAATCTCAAGTTTCTCTTGTTCTGTAACTGCTCCTACCAATTTCTTCATAATCATATCTCATTACATTTTAATATTTCTTTCTCACATCAAACGGATCCAAATAATCTATCTCAGTTATTTCCCTGCCTTGTAGAAAGCACCCCGATTTACGTATTTCTTGCAACAAATCACGCGAGGCATTACGTTCCAAATGGGCAGTCACGCATTGCTCATACGAAGGGGTATTCACTTCTAGAGTCGTTTTTCTATTCAGCCAAATACAACGCTTGCATTGATAAGCATCACAATGCCTACATAGCGGTGCATGGCTCAGACGGTATAACTGAGGATTCCTGATATCAAGTCCCTTATCCAAATCACCAATGGAATAGCCCTCACCTGACAGATAAAAAGCAGGACAAACATAAAATTTCCCGTCCGGGGCAAGCGTTATATTCTCCCATCCGGCATTACAGTTATTCATACTATCAAGCAGCATACGGTCAGTCAGCAGGTTGAATTGAGGGGTCGTCTTCTCATTATAAAAACCCTTTAACTGAAAAGCCAGTTCAGCCAACACGGACTTATACTTATCGAAGTCAGCTTCTGTAAAAGTATCCACATCAGTCAGTATTATATTCAGGCGAGCCACATGAATCAACATCTTTCCCACTTTCTCATAATGACTGAAAAAATCCTCTTTCTTCGTTCTCAATACATAGACCTTATCCCTGTCCATATTCCGACCTTCCGAATTCTCCCAATAATCCCAAACGATAATGTCCGCTCCAGCGCAACAGGCAACAGGCATAATTTTACAATGCTCCGTCGTTTCTATGATTTCCTCATATTCCTGAGGTAATTTGTAATCAGGATAAACAAACTGAACCATCAGATTCTCTTTCATTGCCAGAAGGATAGCAGCCCGCAAATCCTGCAAACTGATTAGCTTATGTTCCGTCTTCGGATTCTCATAATGACAATAGGACGTACTGGTATCATCCAATAAAACAATTAAATATTTCAGCATGGTTCGCCCTCCGATTCCATTTTACGTAAAAGCCTGTTCCAGTAATAATTATTAGCCTTTACCCGTGCCTTGTGCATTTTGCAGATAGCTGTAGAACGCTGGTAGATGGTAGAAGTATCGGCAGCATCATAGTTTTCTCCCTGACACCATGCGCATCCACTTGCCACTTCACAATCTATGCATTCTTGTGTACTTTGCGTACAACGGTCCAATGTCAAGAAAGGCCGCAACTTGTTCTTATCAATGCCATCATGAATATTACCAATGATCCAAGCTTTCTTATTGCGAAGGGAGTATTGTGCAAAACGAGTACATGGATAAAAATTTCCCATTGCATCTACAGCCAGCATCATACCCGCGCCGCACCAATTCTGATTCTGCAACTTACAATCCAATGGTTTCCCTAAATGCTCACCAAAAAAAGAACAAGAATAATCCCGGTAATAGCTATTATCAATGATAGCATCCGCCAGCATCAGCAGTTGTTCTTCAAACAGCCTGTCATCCCCTACTTTCCATACTTCCTCAAACACACAGTTAATGTTCACTTCATGAATGCCCAAAGAATAAAGATGAAGAACACTTTCCTTGATATAAGGAATATCGGCACTGCTGATAGTCACTTTCGTACTTGCATCAGGAAACTGTGACAACCATAAAGGAATGTTGCGCACAACATCTTTATAAGATCCCCGTCCGCTTGCCTTATACACGCGGTTCAGGTCATGCTTCATCTCCGTACCGTCGATGGTAATGCCAATACTGAGATGTTCCTTATTTTTCAGGATAAATTGCTGTACCTTTTCTTCATGGTAATTGATGCCATTTGTAGAAAAGCTGAAGCGGTAAGCGCCAAACCAATGATGATCTCTTTGGAATTGTTCAACCTTGATATAATCACAAATCTTATCTATCAGGTCTATTTCCAGAAAAGGCTCTCCGCCTATGAAATCCCATACCACAGACTCTTCGGGAAAATCCTCTTCACGTTCTAATACATAGTCAATAGCTTGTTTGGCTACCTCCCAAGACATTCGCTCTTTCGAGTTTTTACCCACGAGGTAGCAATATTTACAAGCGAGTTGGCAGTCTTTCGTGACAATAAAAGTGATATTCTTTGCCATTCCAGACTTCCAGTCCACTTCCTTCTTTTTAATTCCTTCCATTTTTAAAATATAACGAATATTTTAAAAGTTAGTATTTATTATAACTCCGGCACCCATTCCGGCATCCCGTTTGACATCCAAACATACAAGTACCCTTACACTGCCCCAAACAGGTTGAAACACATGCACCACGACAAGTTGTCGTACAAGTTTGCGCACAAGCCAGATTACAACTATTGCCACAGCCCGAGCAACCGGATGACTTAGCAGAATCCTTACAACCATTGCTGCACCCTTCTTTACAACCATTACTACAAGAAGTGCTGCAATCTGAACAAGAAGATTTGGCTGTATTATCACAACCACTGGAACAGCCTTCTTTACAGCCATTTTTGCAACCATCTCCACAACCACCTTGCGATGTCCCTACGCAGCTGTTGCTACAGGTAGAACCACAACCACTCTGTGCTGTTCCCATGCAACTGTTATTACATCCCGACGGTTCATCATCTTTACTGCAACTATCCAATATAGGAGCAATAGCAATAAGCCCTAAAAACGGTATTGTTTTCTTGATGGCTACTTTAAAAAACTCTCTGCGTGATATTTCTTTCATTCTTTTCATAGTAACCCTAAATTAGTAACCTTTATAATATTTAGCAGGAACCGTAAAGTGATAACGCAGATTATTCTCAAGATTCGTAAATCTGATATCCGCTTCCGTAATAAAATCAATATAAGATGCAGCACCGGAATATGATACATCTCCTCCCTTTCTCATATAATAAAAAGTGCCCGTTCCATTTTCTATATATATTGATTGAGAATAGTCCGCAGCTTTCTTCAATTCTCCATCATCAGTTTCAACCAAATATGTACCTGCTAACTTTATATCATAGGTAAAATTCAGAAAAACCCGATAGCGGCTATAAGGATTAGTATCATCCATTTTCTCATACCGCTCATATGTATATTTAACAAAGAAATCATTTCCTCCAACAGTTTTCACCGACACCTCATCATCGTAATACTCTATTTTTGAATCTACACGGCTGTAAGCCCTTAGATAATAAGTAGTCCCCTTACTCAACTTTGTTAAAGACAATCTCAATTTCCCGTCACTACCTACACTTGCCGTAGTAACATTATCTGTAATCTTAGGATTAGGCGATGTTCCGTAGCATACATCTACTTTCTTCACCCCACTTGGAGCAACAGATGTAAGCACCACCTTGTCTTCATATATATCTGTAGGTTCAAAGTGTGTTTTAATAATCCCTGAGGTAGTAAATGCTCCTTGATCTCCATAGTAATATTCCGCACCCAATTTAGCATATATACGAACATAATAAGCTGTTTCGGGAGTCAATTCATTCAGCGTGTATTCTATCTTATTACCCGAAAGCACAGCCTTAGTAGCATCAACCGTCGGCATTGATGTAGTAGAATAACAAATACCAACCTCATCCATTTGCAAACCATACGTCGTAATTGTTCCTGAGATCTGTGCCGAAGATGAAGAAATAGAAGAAATTTGAGGTACTGAAATTTCCACGGTCACTGCCGTAGTAAACATAGCCTGGTCGCCATACTTAGCCGCCCCATCCACAACAGCATATATGCGGACATAATAAGTAGTATTTGCCTCCAGCTTGGTCAGGGTGTAAGAAATATCTTCGCCGGACAAAGCGACCTTCTTGTCATTGACAGTGGGAGATTGAGAAGTAGAGTAACAAATACCTACCTCCGTGACCTTAACACCCGAAGGCTTGACAGTTCCCTCCACGAGAGCCGAAACAGAAGTAATATCCGATACCTCCGGTTTAGAAATCTCCACTCCTCTATTAACGATTGTAATCCGACAGGATGCCGTTTTATCGCCATCATCCGTAGTCGCTTCAATAGTAACCTTTCCCTCGGCTATAGCAGTCACTTTACCGGCAGCATCCACCGATGCTATTTTGCTATCATCCGAGCTCCACGCTACAGTTTTGTTTGTCGCATTCTCTGGTGTCACAACAGCTTCAAGCATCAAGTCATCTCCCACTACCATAGTAGTCTCTGTAGGTTTTATCGATACTCCTGTCACTTTGACAACCTTATCTACTACTGTTATCTTGCAAGTGGCTTTCTTTTTACCCGTCAACGCGGTTGCTGTAACAACCGCTTCTCCCGGCTCCACAGCCGTCACCATTCCCGTTTCATCCACCACTGCAACGCCAGGGGCACTGGAAGCCCACACATGTCCTTTATCAGGTGTTTCAGCAGGAGTAAAAGAAGCAATCAATCTTTCCGTCTTACCTTTTTCCAGCGCCAATTCACTTTTATTCAATGCTATATCAGGAATAGTAACTTCCTCTTTACTATCATCTTTGCTACAGCCAATAGCTAACGGTAGCATAAACGATATAACTATCACAACTAAAACGTGCCGTAATTTGCCATTTGATTTCTCTCCTCTAAGCATAATCCATATAGGTTAATGCCTATAGACTTCCCCTGATTCAGCAGTATACAAAAAAGACGTGGGAGTCTGTACTTTCACTTATCCCAGTCTCAGGCTCTCGCATGCCCATCTATAAGGATAAGCAACGCAGCTAGCCCACGCCAAGATGAATATACAGAACACCACGCCAAGCGCAATGTTTGAACAAAACACCTCAAGTGGACGTTCCCGTTGCCGTATCTTCTTATAGATTTCAAATTTGCGAGATTTGAGACTAGAAGATAACGTCCGTAAACGTCTTTCTATTAAAATAATAAAAACCTCCCCCTAACCCACTGGCTAGCTGAGATTGTGACAAAGTTAAGAAGTTTCAGTGTACAGACCAAATTATTCAAGATGTTTTTATTGTCCATTTTTTACCGCATAACATCCGTTTAGGACCTCATAGCCATCCAGATAACCATGAGAAAGAAATATCCGGTTCGTACCTACTCCCTACTTACTCCTTACCTACTCCCTACCTACTCCTTCTTATTATATAGGGAGAAGGTAAGACGTAACCATGTCTGATACCGGTAATATTTATGCCGAAACACTGCATCACATACATTCTCTCCGTATACCCATAAATTCTTGAAAATAAACTCTGCAAATCAAAAGAAAAGAAAAAGTTTATTCATACCTTTGTGATGCAACACTTCTCAAAAAGCAATGCACGAAGAATAAGAAAGGCCAAAACAAAGCTTCTCTCCTCCTTCACAAACAACAATGTATTAACAATTAAAAATTAAACCATCATGGGAAAAATCAAACAAGGAGCTTTTGGCGAATTTACGGGAAAAGTAGGAAATCTGGTAGGTTGCACCTGGAAAGGTGTGCCTTACATGAGAACCCGCCCTGCATACATGACCAATCCACGCACCGAAAAGCAACAAGGGCAACGCAGTAAATTTCAGGTAGCACTCAACTTCCTCAAAACAATCACCCCTTTTCTGCGTATCGGATACCGGGAATTCGCGGAAAAGCAGACAGCCTTCAACGCCGCCATGTCTTATGTAATGAAAAATGCCTTGACGGACAGTGAGCAGGGATTAGTGATAGACCCTAACAAAGTGTTGGTATCGCACGGAAGCCTGACACAAGCTTTTAACGCAGCAGTGACAACAGAAGAAGACAAAGCCCTTTTCACCTGGCTGGACAACAGCGGACAGGGAAACGCCATGGCTACAGATGCAGCCATGCTATTAGTGTACAACAAAGAGAAAAATTTGGCGACCTATGATGCAACTGCCGCCACACGCACAGATGGCAAAGCCGAATTGCAACTGCCTAAAGACTGGAAGAGCGATACATTGATTGCCTACCTGGGCTTTTGCAGCGCAACCGACGAAAGCGTAGCTAATAGTGTATGCCTGCCACTTACCGTTTCATGAACTCTTTCCGTTCGTCCTCCGGAAACTTCTCTATCGCATAGCGCAACGTAGTGCGGGGCATCGTCTTACAGTACTTTTCAAGGAATTGCACCAGCAAGTCCTTGTCCCGCTTTCCCATCTCACGCAGCATCCAGCCCACGGCCTTTTGCATCAAATCATGTTTATGATAAAGCAATCGTTCGGACAGAGCCAAAATATCGATGAAATCGTTGTTTTTGATTAATGTATAGGTAGACACAACTGCAATGCGCTGGTCCCAAAGCAAATCGCTATCCGCCAGACGATAGAGTACATCACGGGGGTTGTCTTTCAGATATTCGCCCACAATGCCCGGAGCGGACAAGTCCACAAGGTCCCAGTTATTGATACGGGCGGTTTGCGCCAGATAGAAATCGAATATTTCCTTTTTTCCGTTTTCATCGCACTTCTTGAAACGCTCCACTAGCATCAGCAGGGCACAGAGGCGGCACTCGTGCCATTCACTTTGCAGCAATTCCGCCATCACCTCGAAAGGTGCGTCTTTATGTCGTTTTGCCACGATACGGGTATTGGGAACCACAATACCGAGGAATTTATCACCTTCTCCGTATTGCCCCTTTCCGGTTTTAAAGAAATTGGGGAGATATTCCCGCTTCACAGGGTCAATGTATTGCTCCAGCTCCTGCTGGATTTCTTTAGTTCTTTGCATTCTCTTAAATTTAGCAGGCTACAAAAATATCCTTTTCCCATCAGATTCTTTGCATCGGTACACAGAAAATGAAACGGGTGCCTTGAATATATTCTTTATCAATAATCAGATAACCTCCCAACTTTTCTGCAACGGTGCGGCAAATAGACAAGCCAAGACCTGTGCCCTGAGTGAAATCATTCAGCTTGACAAAACGTTCGAAGACGTGTTCCCGTTCATCGGCAGGAATGCCTATTCCGGTATCCGTAACCGTGAATATTAATTGCTTCTCCTCCTCTTTCAGCTCGTAGGCCAGTGTAACAGAACCTTCCCGAGTGAATTTTGATGCATTGCTCAGCAGGTTATCGAGCACCTGCACTATGTAGCTATAGTTACTGTCTATTATCAGTTCATCGCAAGCCGGCTCAAAAATGAGCCTTATATCTTTAGAAAACAATTCGCCCGCCGCGTCCATTGAAGCTTGGCAACAAGCATTGACATCGACAGCATAATGGTTGATTTCAATATTACTATCGAGTGCTGAAATATCAAGAATATCACCAACCAGCTTCAACAGCAGTTTACTGTTACTTTCAATCAGCGAAACATACTGCTTGATGTCTTCCTGCTCCTCAAACATATCGACCAGCACCCCGGAGAAGCCTACAATAGAATTGAGAGGGGTACGGATTTCATGGGACATGTTCTGGATGAATACTGTTTTCATCCAGTTACTTTGCTCGGCAATTTCTTTCGCCTTACGCAGTTCTTCTTTGGCTTCAATCAGTATGCGGTTCTTTTCGTCCAGCTTATCTCTGGATTTATGCAACTTTCTATTCAACTTTCTCTGCTGCAAAAGGAAGACAACGACAATGCACAAGATTCCCACTACAGAAAACAGGATGATACGGGTATTTTGAAGTTGCTTCTCTTGGGAAATCTTTTCCAATTGCTGTTTCTCGGCACTGAGCCTTTGCAAATTCAAGATAGTGGCAAACTCACCGGTAGTGATTTCTTCGTTCTTCTCTTTTTCTTTCTTTTGTTCTATCAGGAAGTCGCGATACAAATCAGCTGCTTCGCTTTTACGATTCATTTCCCAAAGAATGTCGGCCTTCTTCTTCCTTAATTCTGCCAAAGTCATTAAATCGTTTATTTTCTGTAGTTCCGCCTCCCGTGTAGCCAATATGCCAAGAGCCTCATTATAGTTGCCGACTCTCCAGTTGTAATCAAGCTCCACCTCATAAAAATAGTGGATATGACGTTTCAATGAAGGTTCCTCCGCATACATCTGCCTGCATTCTTCCAATGCCTGACGTGCAGCTTCCCTATCCCCTTGGGCAAGATAGAGTGAGACATAAACCAGCTTGGCCGTCACCTTATGATAAGGAGACTTGACCGTTTTGAGCGCTTTCTTTAATAATTCGGGAGCTTTTTCTTTTTCGCCCAGATCAATGTATATCTTCGCCGCATCACTGTATTGGCAAGATATATTGTATCTTACGACATTAGTCTTCTCAGAAAGTTCTATCTCTTTAAGCATGAACTCCTGGGATTTTTTCAATAAACCTTTGGCTGCATAGACATTAGCCAAGGCATAATAACATTCGGCAATACTTGATGTAAGATTATCCCTCTCAGCCTCACGCAGCATCTTTTCTGCTTCAACAAGAGCAATGTTATATTCTCCCTGTTTGATGTAATAGTTCACCAGGCGGGCAGCCCAGGCCCAATAGTAAAGTTCAGGGTTTTGCACCTTCCGGGCAAATTGCTTCAGCCGATTTACTCCGGCTATGATGCTATCCGTACGATTTTCACCTTGCCCATAATAGTAATAATCCAATTTAGCTCCTAAAGCTATTTTAGACATTACGGTATCATTGCATCGGATTGCCATGTCGAGCAATGTATCCGAGGCTGTCAGTACAATAGGATTGGTGGGGTCATTAAAATGCTTATCATAATAAGCATGCATTTGGTTTACGTAGGTGGAATCCACCTTTTGGGCATGGACAACCCATATAGCCAATTGTAAAAAGATACAGGCAAGAATCGTTTTTTTCATCATAAGTTATTTGCTCGTTGTATATTAACTGGGTTCTAAAGATATGCTTTATATATGAAAGAAGATATTGTTCCATCTTACAAGCCAACACAATTGACGTTTTTTATCTTTTTATTGTAAATAATAAGCTATTTCTAAACATTCAGAGCAAATAAACAAATAATTGTGCACTATCAATGCATCTATAGCCAGTCCACTATAAAAAGGAAATCCGCTTATTATCAATTATTTAAAATTGATAATAAGCGGATTTTTTTCTCCGGATTACTTTCCTCAAATTATTTCTGCGTCACCCCTTTCCAGTCATCCGTACGGAAAGGCGATGCGGGCAAACCGGCACCATTATACAGATTGCAAACCGGGTTGTTGGCCCAGGCATAGCGTACAGCAACCGGATAAGGCACTTCCGGAGAAGTTACCACAATCTTATCGCCTTGTATTTCTGCTTTCGCCCAGTGGAATTTATGGTCGCGCCCGGCAATGGAGAAACCTTGCAGTTCTTTACCGTCACCGCTCTTCAAACCACCATTGGTATGGTCGAAAGAGAGAATTATCTTATCTCCATCCACTTGATAGGAACGGTACATCGGACCGGAATATGGTATCTGTTCTCCATATGTATTAGCACGGGCTATCAGAGCCAAACGATGACCGACCGCTTGTTTATCTTTCGGATGAATATCATTGGCGTCGCCTTTATCAATAATTACCGCCATGCCCGTATTGGCAACAGCCAATGTACGGGTTTGCGCTTCACGGAGTTCCGCCCATTCAGAGTCAGCCGGCTGCGGAGATTGCTGCATGAAGTTGGCCAACTGCACAAAATAGAACGGGAAGTCCTGTCCCCAGTCCTGACGCCAGTTTTCGATGACCAACGGGAAAAGTTCACGGTACTGATAAGCACGAGAAGCATTATTCTCTCCCTGATACCAGATGGCACCACGAATAGTGTAAGGCACTAACGGATGAATCATGGCATTATATAAAGATGTCGGCAAGTTGGGATTCTCGGACATATCTTTCGGAGGCATTCCTTCTTTTCGTGCATCTGCTGCCACCTGATATTTCCATTCGCCTGCAAGGCTGATTTGTTCACCATTGGCAGAACGAAGATAAAGTTCGTCCGGCATACCGCAGCCACCGCCTGTATCCGTAACGCGGATAGCTAATGTCAACGCTCCCGCTTTAACCATTTTACCGGGAACCGTATAATTACGTGCAATCGAATAACCATCAGTACGTCCTACCTCCTGCCCGTTCCAATAGGTGACATCATTATCATCAATAGCTCCCAAAACCAACTGCACTTTCTTACCAGCCCAGGAAGAAGGTATCTCAACAGTCCGGCGAAGCCACAACAAACCATCAAAACCAGCCAAACCTTGTTCTTCTACCATACCGGGGAAGTTCATTTTCCCCCAGTTGCTATCATCGCAGGTGACTTCCGCCCGCACCGGTTTACCAATGGCAAAACCCTCGTCAACACGATTGTTCCAAGCCTCCAAACCTTTCAAATACTCCGCTTTCATCGCAGATTTATCAGGCATTGTCTGAATATCTTCCACTACTTTACTGAAATCCGGCATTTCTTTCAGTATCTTTCCACTAATCCAGGACTCCACATTCGTTCCGCCCCAGGAAGTATGGATTAACCCAATGGGCACATTTTGCTTTTCAGAAATTTCACGACCAAAGAAATAGGCAGTAGCAGAGAATTCAGGAACCGTAAGCGGTGAGCATACCTGCCAACCGTTATCGCGAATCTTGATGTCCGGCTCCGGTTGCGTGCTCGTCACATGCTCCACGTGCAGCAAGCGGATATTAGGATGGTTAGCAGCAGCTATCTCTTTCTCATAATCCATTATTTTACCCCAGCCCTTCAAAGGCATCTCCATATTCGATTGCCCGGAACATATCCAGACTTCACCGATCATTACATTCTTCAACACCAGTTTCTGCCCGTCAGTCAGGGTTAGTTCATACGGTCCTCCGGCCTCGGGGGTACGGACAGAGAGTTTCCACCTACCATCTTTATCAGTAAGGGTTTCATACGTCTTTCCATCCCAGGAAGTGGTAATTTTCACCGTTTTCATCGGTTTAGCCGTACCCCAGATAGGAGCATCCGCCTGTTGTTGCAGCACCATATTGTCCGAGAACATGGGCGGTAGCACTACTTTTGCAGACATTGCTCCGGATAACATCAGCAAAGCTGCAACTAACATACACTTGTTTTTCATATACTTGGTTATTAGTAGTTAGTGATTAGAAAGCAAAGGTAATTAGAAATTCGTATTCCCAATAACGTTATTACCCTAATAAATGCAATAATCTTTCCATTTAGCGTGCTAAATAGAAAGATATTCCTACTTTTGCCGTAAAATAAACGCGTTGCTTTATGGTTTTAAATTACATTTGGGTAGCATTCTTCGTAATTGCTTTCATTGTGGCATTCATCAAACTCCTGTTCATGGGCAATACTGAAATCTTTACGGAGCTTGTCAACTCCACATTTACTTCCTCGAAAACAGCATTTGAAATATCCCTGGGACTGACTGGTATTCTTTCCTTGTGGTTGGGCATCATGAAGATTGGCGAACAGAGCGGCATGATAAATGCATTGTCCCGTTGGCTGAGTCCTGTGTTCTGCCGCCTCTTCCCTGAGATTCCGAAAGGACATCCCGCCATGGGTTCCATCTTTATGAACCTCTCTGCCAATATGCTGGGACTGGATAATGCCGCCACCCCCATGGGGCTGAAAGCCATGAAGGAACTGCAAGAGCTGAACCCGAAAAAAGACACAGCAACCAATCCAATGGTCATGTTTCTGGTACTCAATACTTCCGGACTGATACTGATTCCAATCAGTATTATGATGTACCGCGCACAGATGGGCGCCACGCAGCCTACTGATATATTTATTCCGATACTTATTACGTCGGCCATCTCCACCCTTGTGGGAGTAATTGCTGTCAGCATTGCCCAGCGCATCAATCTCATCAATAAACCTATCCTTATCCTCATCGGCTGCATCAGCCTTTTCTTTGCCGGACTCATCTACATGTTCACACTGCTTGGACGCGAAGAAATCGGAACGTATTCTACATTGGTTGCCAATATCATTCTGTTCAGCATCATCCTGTTGTTCATTGTCTGGGGATTGTGGAAAAAGATAAATGTATATGATGCTTTTGTGGAAGGTGCCAAAGAGGGATTTACCACTGCTGTACGCATCATTCCTTATCTGGTGGCATTCCTGGTGGGTATTGCCGTATTCAGAACTTCCGGTGCAATGGATATGCTGGTAAGCGGTATCGGTTATGTAGTAGGACTGTTTGGTGTGGATACCAGCTTTGTAGGCGCCTTGCCCACCGCGTTGATGAAATCATTGAGCGGTAGCGGTGCCAACGGACTGATGATTGACACCATGAAAGAATATGGTGCGGACTCCTTCGTGGGACGAATGAGTTGCGTAGCGCGTGGTGCTTCGGACACTACATTCTATATTCTTGCCGTTTACTTCGGCAGTGTGGGCATCACCAAGACACGCAATGCCGTCACCTGCGGACTGATAGCGGACTTTGCAGGCATTATCGCTGCCATCATCATCAGCTACATCTTCTTCTTTTAATTTTTAATTTCTAATTCTTAATTAATATGGTTTCCTATCAGACAGACGGCGTAGATATGCCCGCCATCAAAAAAGGCACAACAACGGAATGGATTAAAGCCGTTGCTGCCACTTACGGAAAAAGAGTCGGTGAAATCGCCTATATTTTCTGTTCCGACGAAAAAATTCTTGAGGTAAACCGCCAGTATTTGCAACATGACTATTATACTGACATCATTACTTTTGATTACTGTGAGGGTAACCGCCTCAGTGGTGATCTCTTTATCAGCCTCGATACAGTGCGCACTAATGCAGAGCAATTCGGCAGCGATTATGAAACAGAATTGCACCGTGTGATTATTCACGGCATCCTGCACCTTTGCGGAATCAATGATAAAGGTCCGGGAGAACGGGAGATAATGGAAGAGGCAGAGAATAAAGCGCTGGCGATGAGATAAGTACACAGGAGCGTAGTGAAGGATCTACTCTCCTGAATCACAGAGAGAAGATCCTTCGACAAGGATGACAGAATGATGCGCTTATCAGAGTCTTGCCACACCTTCTTTTTCTTGTATCCTTCGCAATCTTTATATTATTTCATTTAAGTTTCGCATGTTGCTCAACTTATTAGTTGACAAGGGAAGAAGGGGGACGAGTTGACAAGGGGAATAGTACCGATAGCCGTATTTATCTATAAAATTTCTATAAATAAGCAGACTTTCTGTCCTTGTCAACTCGTCCCCTTCTTCCCTTGTCAACTGCGAAAGTTGAGCTTGCGAAACTTGAATTATTTCAGCAAGAACTGTTCCGCACGTCCCGGCGAGAAGAGCTCCCATAAAGAAGCAACCGTCCAGCCCGGGGCGAAGATATTATTATAATATCCTTTACCATTGCGTCCATAGTCCCAGTTGGTATGTTGTACCACTTCAGGATAATAACCCACCTTTGCGATGCCACACATATGACCTTCATAGGGCAACAACTGACGCATAGAGGTAGAAATTACTTCGGCAAAGTCAGCGAAGCGCGGTTCATTATATTGCTTGGAAAGCCAATGCAGTACATCTGCAAATTCGAAGATAAACACATCAATGTGATTATTCTCAACCGATACATTCCCCCAACCACGGGTTTTCAAACCAATGTCACCTAACATCTGTCCTTTTGCAAAAGGAACATCCCAGGTATAATACCAGGACAAGGCGAAATAAGCAGCTTTCTTTGCCAGGTCCGCATAATGGATGCGCTCGGCTCCTTTAGTGACCAGAGCCAGATAGTATGTAGCTGTAGCAGCATACAAAGAGGCCTCCTTGTCTTCACAATTGGCATCCAATGTTGACGAGAAATAATCAGCTTTGGATATCAATTCCTTCTCCAGATAATCTACCGTACGTTTTGCACTTGCCAGATAACGTTTGTCTTTGAAGTATTTATAGGCCATTACCAAAGGTAGAGTGGCCGACGGGGTACTGCCTCCACTGGCATCTACAAGAGAAAAGTCGTCCTTGAACTTACGCGGGAAACTACCATCTTCATTCTGCAAACGAAGGAAGGAGTCCAGTATACCTTTTATACGCTTCTCCCATTCAGGATGTTTACGTTTCTGCTGCTTCTCGTAATTCAGATAGTTCAATACGGCATATACACCTTCGGACTGACGACGGATGCTATGAACAGGATCTTTCGAAACATGATTGTAGTGAACAACCTCATTGAAGAACCCTACCTGAGAGAAGCCATTTTGAAGATAAGTATCAAAAACACTATTGGCATTATCCACCAGGTCTGTACGGTTTTGCTGCGCTCCATACTCCAAAGCATTAAAAGCATTGAGTAATGTGCGTCCTACAAAACCAATTTCAGCAACATCCGTACTGGCACAAGTAGCTGTTTCCAACTCTACTCCGGAATAGTAATGGGTAGGTGTATTATCCACATAACTTTCCACAAAGAAGTTACTCATAACCTCTTTCATTCTATCCACCGTATAAGGTGTATTGACAGGTTCCGGGCGATTCGTATCATAGCTATATTCCCAAGTGCGCTGTATGCATTCCGAGAAGTCAGCCGCATCCACTTCTGCCAATTCCCAGGTCAGAGAAATGCTATCGCCTTTGCGAAGCAACTGGAAAGCCTCAACAGAGGGAGCCAGTGTCAACTTACGAATATAAGTTTTTGGCGCTTCTTTATACGGAAAACCGAAAGAGAGCACACTTATACCTTCTATATTCTCAAAACCTGTATAACCAATAGATGTTTCACCGGATACGATCACTTCCCCTTCTTTGTGAGTAGCCAACGCATCTTTATCGAACTTATCAATACGAAGTACTGACATTGACTTCCTGCTTACAGGATTGAAAATAGCCGTCAACGGAGTACTCAAACGGTCCTCACGCACCAACCAGCTATCGGAAGTATGGAATGAAGGTGCCTTTTGCGGTGAACGCAGATTACGGCGATACCAGAATCCCGGCATATAAAACTGGCAATCGGCATGCTTATAACCGGTCTTTACTTGTTCCCCATAATTGAAATACACATCTTCCAAAGCATTTATCACAACGTCAACACGTTGTTTTCCATCTCTTTCCGTAACTTTCCGGGTAATAACCAACGGCAGTTCACTATTTGCCCGGCAATTGTATGTTCCCTCTTGCGCTTCCTGAAGAATAAGCGAATATTGCTTTGCCTCATTCCCCGGTACTTTCAAAGAAATAAAAGCCGAGACATTCTCCGGAGCAGCACTCATAGCCGACATTTCGGCAATACCCATCAAAAGTATTATCCCCAAAAACAATCTTTTTACTCTCATAATTATATCTAATCTATTTCAATTCATTATTAGAACACCGGTGCGGCAGACTCTATCGACGGAGAATTTCCAGCTACTGAAGGCCATCCGCCCTTCCACTCAACTTTATCCATCATTAACACGCGACCTTCAGGGCGCCGAGTACTCACGGCATGATAGAACATCCAATCGTTACCCGCCTTGTCCTTTACAATCTCAGAGTTATGTCCGGTGCCCACAAAGGCATCATTCTTATGAATCAGTACTTCATGATGGTTATCCAACATCTTTCCGCCATTTTTGTCTACATATGGACCAAACAGATTCTTGGAACGTCCTACCACCGTAGTATAAGTACTCTTCAATCCCTCGCAACAAGTGCCTATCGAAGCAAAGAAATAATAATACCCCTTTTTCTTATGGATGTAGGTTCCTTCATAAGCTGTTCCTGCTACCTGGCAGGGCGTGGCACCCTCTTTAACTGAAAGTCCGTCGTCCGACAGTTCAATAGCATAAATTCCCCGGAAACTACCCCAGAAGAGATACTTCTTTCCCCCATCTTCTATATAGAAAGGGTCGATAGAATTCTGCACATTGATTTCATTACTACGGAACATCTTTCCACAATCCGTGAAAGGTCCTTCGGGTTTATCGGCTATGGCACATCCGATGCCACATGTCCATTCCCCACCCCAGACAGACATGGAATAATAAAGTACATATTTGTCGCCTATCTTATTGATATCGGGAGCCCATAGCCCCCCCCTTCGTTCAAAATTCGGACGGGTATCTTTTGTAAATGCAGTGCCCACATACTCCCAGTTCACCAGATCTTTGGAACGGTGGATAGGCAGATTCCGAATGTCTTCGGTGGCATACAAATAGTAATAGCCATCATCACCCTTAATAACAGAAGGATCAGGCAGGCTATAATTTACGACCGGATTCTGATAAGCTTTAATGGGCTTTTTCGCCATAAGCAAACAGCTTATGGCGAGAAAGACTCCTATAAACAATGTTTTCTGCATATATTCACATTTACTATTTACAAACCGGAGCTTCTGCTTCAGTAGAGGGGCTATTGCCAACAATCATTGGCCAATCATTCTCCCAGACAATACGATCAATCATCAGATAACGTCCTTTGCTTGGGGTGTGTCTGTCATAACTATGATATAGCATCCACTCATTACCTTCGCTGTCCGTCACAATCTCTGAATTATGGCCCGGGCCTACAAAACGATCGCTAGCTCTGATAAGTACTTCATATTTATTATCGAGCATTGACTCTCCGTTCTTATTCACATACGGACCTAGGAAAGAATTCGAACGGCCTACAACAGTTGTATAAGTACTCAACATGGAGTTACAACATGAACCAACCGAAGCGAACATATAGTAATAATCACCACGCTTATGAATGTAAGGTGCCTCAAATGCAGTACCTGCAACCTGTACTCTTTCTTTTTTAGCTGTTGCGAGGTCAGGATATACTCTTGTACCATCAGCATTCAATTTCACAGCATACAGACCATTGAAACTACCCCAAACCAACCATTTCTGTCCATTGTCTTCAAAGAAGCAAGGGTCGATAGAGTTTCTTACATCAATTTCATTTGAAGTGAACAACTTGCCCTTTCCATCGACAGATATATCCAGTGTGAAAGGTCCTTCGGGAGAATCTGCCGAAGCGATACCGATACCGGCAGTGGCGGGTTTACCCATGGCAGACATGGCATAATACAAGATATATTTATCGCCAATCTTTTCAATGTCCGGTGCCCATACTGCCGCACCCGATTCTGTTACGAACGAAGGCTTCTTATCAAACATCTTACCACCTTCTGTCCAGTTAATCAAATCCGTTGATTTACGGACTACAGATGTATTAGTGGCATATACATAGAACGAATGATCGTTTTCTTTCCAGATGGTAGGGTCACCCACACTGTAGTCAGTCAGCGGGTTTGAATAGGGGTTGTTATAAACCGGCTTTTTATGATCATCATCCGAACAGGATGCCAAGGCTCCTGTCAGAGCCAAGGCAAACAATATATATTTACTTCTCATAATCAATTATTATATCTTTGTTCAAGTTCTTCTACAGGAATATTGTCTTCATAGCCATCGTAACCATAGTTCTGGTTGATGCGGCCTTGTGTATTGGACTCTATGGCATTACGCGGAACAGGCCACAATACGTGATAAGGCTTCATAATAAAGGCATTGGTTGAATAATAATATTCTGTTGCAAAGAAGTTGTTCTTTTCCATTATGCGGTCATAGTACCAGTTCTTCTCCGAGAAATTGCTGAGAGAATATCCGTCTATGCCCTTTTCTGCTTTTAGGAATGCGATACGTGTCAACTCAGTCTTACGATGGTCTTCCATGAACAGTTCTCTGGCTCTTTCATCCAGGATATCTTCCAATGTAACAGATGAGAGTTCCGGTGCATTCACACGGCGGCGGATTGTATTCACATCAGCAGTAGCCAGATCAATTTGTCCTAACCACCAGTATGCCTCAGCTCTGTTCAGGTAAGTTTCAGCAAGACGGAAGATGTATTGGTCGGTGAAACCACCTACAGGCACTTTACCTCCCGCATTCGGATCATCTTTGTCAATCAAAACCTTCACAATCGGGAAAGAGAAATAGCAACGCATTGTGTCTGAACAGTAAGCAGGATCAACCGGTTGACCAAAATAAGCAGCACTACCACCCTTTGAAGCAGGCAGGTTATATTTGATACGTGACTTATCATACCAGTTATTGGAATTATGACGCATATCATCACCGCAATCCTTCCACAATTCATACTGTGCATAGTTGGTAGGACGTATCTTGGCAAGACCTCTACCCAACTCTTCCAACTGCTCGTATCCGTCATAAATACCCGATGCATCTGTCGTTCCGTTCTTACCATCAGGTGTCTTCACTTTGCTTCCGGCATGCCATTGCGGTACGAAGTTACGCTTACGTTTTGAGCCACTCGGAGAAGAACATCCGTCCAGACCGTAGATTTCCTGACCGATCATGATACCTTCTTTGTTCTCAACAATGCTGATATTTTCTTCTTGAAACAAGTCGTTATATACATCTTTACTTTTATCACCAGAGTTAATACCGAAACGTTCGGTCATCAGGTGCAATCCGTAATTGTTGATGCATCGGGTAGTTGCATCTATTGCCTGCTGGAAATCGCCGGTAGCCAGACAAATTTTAGCCAGCAAATGTTCACCTGCAGCCCTGCTCACAGCACCACGAATCACCTCTTTAGGCAACCATTGCACGGCATATTCCATATCTTTCTTGATATTAGCCAGGATCGTCTTACGGGAAACTGTGTTAAAGTCCAGTTTGGCACCAGTAATTTCTTCACCAATCCAAGGTATATCACCAAATTGGTTGGTCAGCAAATAGTACCAGTAGGCACGATGGAAATATCCTTCTGCAAGACAAGCGTTTCTGTCTTCTTCCGAAGCCATACCGTCAGCTTCAGGAGCACGGGTAATGACTGTATTGGCATACTTAATACCGTTCCAGCCGAAAACCCAATAACGGAGGTGCAGATACATATTAGTGGTAGGAGTCAACTGGGTCACCATATTATGTATTTCCTTGGTTTCAGGACCACCCATCACGGCCAAGTCAGACCAAGCATATTCATAAACAGAATAGGTTTCACAATTTCCAGAATTGAATGCATCTCCGAACCATTCAAAATTCATCTGCTTACGGCAAAGGCGAAGCATGGTTTCCAAACCCGCCTTATCCACGAAGGTATTTTCCGGTGTCAGGAACGACATAGCCTTCGGTTCAAGATCAACACAAGCAGAAAGACTGGCAGCTATCAGGCAAGTGGCCAGACCTTTTAGTATATTTTTCTTTGTTTTCATTTGAATATCTTTATTTAATTATTCGTTCTATCAGATTATAAGGTAATATTTACACCGAATGTCCAGATACGCGGAGTAATGGCCTTAGTCAAAGGATCGGAAGTTCTCCACTTAGAAATAACGAATGCATTATCCACATTAATACTGAATCTCAGGTTATCAATCATAAACTTGTTAATCAGCTTCTTCGGGAACGTATAAGATAATGCCATATTCTGCATTCTTACATAGTTTCTCTTTTCGTAGATGTTCACACCCGGGCTGTCGATGTTTGCACCCAGACGGGCATATTTGCTATTTTGGTTCCAAGGTGTCCAGTACTCAGTCCAAACTGAGTTTGAAGTGTTATAGAAGCGATTAGTTTCGTTTCTGGGCAGATTATCAATATCCATCCAACCAAATTCTCCACGCAATACGAAAGAGAAGTTGATACATTTGAACAAGTCCAGGTCACTGCTCAGTGTCATACGGTGTTTCGGAGTTTTGTTACCCAACCAAAGTTTATCCTCGTCATTGATCTTACCATCATTATTGACATCCAGCAATCTTGGGTCACCCGGTTGCTTACCATATTTTGCAGCTTCCAGTTCTTCACCCAATTGCCATACACCAATCCATTTATAATCATAGATTTCATCAATAGCATGTCCGATGTACCAGCCATTCTGTACGTCATCGTCTTCACGCTGACCGATAACATTACCGTCTGCATCCAACACATTAATCATATCACCATACAGGTGCTTGATTTCATTTTTATTTGTAGAATAAGTAAATGTAGTAGTCCAACGTACTTTAGAGGTATTCACGTTTACACTTGACAAAGTCAACTCAGCACCTTGGTTAGCAATCTCTCCCAGGTTGGAAGCAATGTTACCATATCCAGAGATTTCGGGCATAGCGCGGTCCATCAACAAATCATTCGTCTTATTCTTGTAGAGTTCTACCGAACCACTCAATCTGTTGTTGAACAATCCAAAGTCAACACCTAAGTTGAAACCGGTAGTAGTTTCCCATTTCAAGTCTCTGTTGGCCAAACTTGAAGGATACACACCTTTATAGTTTACCCCATTTTGAATAACGTTGGTAATGGTCAGTCTTGAGAAAGCAGCATAACGGCCGATGTCACGGTTACCGGTCTGTCCCCAGGAAAGACGCAGTTTCAGGTTATCAATCCATTTCACGTCTTTCAGGAACTTTTCTTCCGACATACGCCATCCGGCAGCGACCGTAGAGAATACGCCGAAAGGATTATTTTGTCCGAAAGCGGAGAAGCCATCACGACGTACGGAACCCGTCAGCAAATAACGATCCATCAATGAGTAGTTCAAACGCCACAACAAGCCATTACCAGTCTGCATTTCGTCAGTTGAGCTGACCGTAGGAGTGATACCCGCCTGAATGCCATGATAGCTCAGCGCACCGTTAGGTTGGAAACCTTCATTATTTCCTGTACTTTTCCAGTTCTGGTACTTTTCAGCAGTATATACGAAGGTAAAGTCAAAGTTGTGTATTTTGGCAAAAGTGCGGTTCCACTTCAACATGTTATCAATGCTCCATTCATAGTCAGAATAGTCTTCACGTTTTGCTTTGCCACCTGCCACTACGCCCGGTTTGATATCAGAGTCAAAATAGTAATCTTTTCTCCAACCATAGCGCACGTTGAAAGTGGTCTGCCAGGTAAATCCGAACGGAAGAGTCAGCTTACCATAAACACTTGAATTGAAATTCTGCGTTCTATAATATTTATCGTCCACTGTGTGGTTCAATAACGGATTGGCAATACGGTTGTCATCCCAAGGTCTAACCTTGATGCTTCCATCAGCTTCGTAAACATCACCAAAGGGACTGGCTGCCTTAGCTGCACCCGTATCCGCCTTAATATTATCCGAGCCTTTATGAGTGAACTGTGCATTCAAACCTATATTCAACCATTTTGTAATCTCAGTATCCAGGTTCACACGTGATCTTGAGGCACGGAACTGGTCGCCTACAACGATACCGTCATTATTAGTATAACCCAACGACACATAATAATTAGTTCTTGCCGTTTTACCGGAAACAGATGCAGCGTAATCCTGTCTCAAACCATTCTGATAAACAAGATCCATCCAGTCAACGAATTTACCGGCTTTGTAGTTTTCAACCTCAATAGGGTTGAACTCCATACGTTGCATCCAGGTTTCGGTGTAGTCACCGGAGAAAGAAGGATCATAGGCTGCCCATTGTTCACGAGAAACGCCTGCGGGCAGATTATCAGGATTATCATAATAACCTAAACCTTTTTGCTGGTCGCCCGGTTTAAAGTAGTCGATTGTCTTGTAGTAATCGGAACGTCTCTGCATATACTGTGCAGCAGTAGGCATTTCGGGCATAAAGGTTGCCTGCGAGACACCAATCTTTGTACTTACATTAATAATAGGTTTCTCGGAAGTACCTTTCTTAGTATTGATAAGGATAACACCAGCCGAACCTTTAGAACCGTAGATAGCAGTAGAGCTGGCATCCTTCAGGATATCCATACTTTCGATGTCGTTCGGGTTGACGTCTTCAATATTGCCATAGAATACTACACCATCCAAAACAATCAAAGGAGAAGTACTGGCTTTCAATGATTGCTTACCGCGAATCAAAAGTCCGGAAGCACCGCCACCTGCATCAGTAGAAGGAGTGATGTGTACACCGGGAACAGTACCTACCAGAAAGTCAAGAGCATTTGTGGCTGCTCTGTTCTTTGTTACTTCCTCGCCAACGTGTGCCACGGCACCCGTTACGTCTTTTCTCTTCATCGTACCGTAACCAACCACAACAACTTCATCCAACAATTTAGAATCCTCAACCAACATAACGTTCAGAGTTCTGGTGTTGGCATCAATGGTTTTCTCCATTGTCTGATAGCCGATGAATGAAAATACTAAAGTAGTTTTTTGTGCGGGAATGTTCAATGAATACTTACCATCCAAATCAGTAATAGTACCCAAAGCAGCATTACCTTTTACAGTTACGTTTACTCCAATAACTGTTTCGCCCGTAGCATCTTTAACGACACCCGTAACAATTCTGCCCGACTGAGCCTGAACATAAACCGTAGAGATTAGGAGAAGGAGTAGCATCCTAATCCTTGCATCAGAAAAGAATTTTGAAATCTTCTGCTTCATAATATTAAATTTTAAAAAAATTGTAAAGTCTTTATTGGCTTTAAAGCAAGACAAAAGTAGATAATCAAATAAATAGTCGATAATACAGTTATCTCTAAAAAAAGAAAAAATGTCCCAAAATACCTGCCAGAAGGTTTTAGAACGGCAATAGACACAATAATCTCAATTGTGGGACGCATCTGTCATTTTACTCATACACTGTGAGTTGCAAGACTGAACAGCTAAGAAACTTTAAAGAAAAAATAAAGGTGCATCCTCAACAGAATACACCTTTATTCTAATAATATCGAATATGAAAGAAAATATGCTGCTATTGCATACAAGCTAATCAAGAGCCTGAACGGCAAGTTCCCCTCTTTTATTCGTTGCAGGCAGAGTGATTTCCAACATTCCTGCATGGCCGGACCTGAACTTGACGGGGTTGCCATTGAAAAACACTTTGTATGTATGCCCCGCATCCATACAAACAATCATGCAACGTTCATGCGGTTTCGTTGAATCATCAAAAGAGATTTCCGCCCTATACCCGGAGCAATCATCGCTAAATTCACTTTTAGTAAGCCAGATTTCAAATCCTGTGGAAACCTTACCCGGTTTGTAGTAAGCCGCAAACCAATTCAAGATAGGAGACGAAAGTCCGGAGAACTGATGCCATCCCGCCCCTCTTCCCGAGGAAATAATGAAGTGCTCGAAGGTGAAATAACTCTCTGTACACTCCTTTTCCCAGTTATCAAGAGCCGTATGCGCCACCCGGTAAGCTTCTTCTCCTTTATCCAAGTCTAAAAGAGCTTTCCACATCATCCATTGATGGGGAAACCAGACAGCACCGTTCCAATATCCGTCTACCTTATAATAAGGGGCGGATTGATCGACTGTAGATATGCCTACCTTAGTCCACAACTCATCAGGAGAAAACAGATGTTCCACCAACTTGTCTGCCTGAACGGAAGAACAGATGCCTGCCGCCAGAGGGGTTACTCCATCCAGTCCCTTATTAAAGTTAGAGTGGTCCTTATACCGGAAAATATCTTTCGCATTGCCCAAAGAGTCGTGAACCACATATCCGTAATACCCGCTTTCTTCGTCCCACGCATAGGTTTGTAGTGCATATGACAGTTGATTAATGGTTCGCTCATACTCCTTCACGTCTTTTTTCAGTCCCAGTTCTTTAGCTGCCAGACGTAGAATCTTTGCAGCACGGAGATAATAAGCAGAAGTCACCACAGGAGTAACAAATCGGGTTTGCGATTTAGTGCGGTGCAACTCATGCTGGGGCGGATAATCGTCCCATCCACCGGAATTATAGAAATAATCCCAGGTGCGGAGCAAACCGGAACCTTTCATCCGGGTAGTGGAATAAGGCTCGTTTCCAACCATGAAATCAAAATATTGTTTCAGACGTGGATACAGGAATCCCAATGATTCGCGTGACAGACTGTTATTCCACAAATCGAAGCAGGCATACATCTGAATGGGCAACGGAGTGCCATGATGAATGAAAGCCGACTCGCTACCCACGGGAGTGGTATAAGCCTTGATACACTCGAAAGCCTTGGCAGGGTCCACATCAACCAGCCCCAATGCTATGAAACCGGAGTCCCAGGTATAGAGACTGTTCCAATTCTTTCCCGGTGTGAAGTGCCTGATATACTCTTTCTGAGTATAAACCGGATATACAATATTCGACAAAAGAGAAGCTTGCAACAGGCGGTTTCCCAAGAGATACTTCTCTCCGGCAGGCAGTACTCCGTCTTTGGAGTTCACATCTTTTGCAGGCTGTATCTGTGCGATGAGTTTGTCCGGGGCAGAGTGGAAACCGGATAGTTCCTGTTTCACCTGTTCCTTATCTCCACTGCACACCAGCATATAGATGGTCTGTTCGGAATTGGGTTCCAGCACGACGGGGCGCAAAAAGGCGTTTGCATAATGCCACTTCCTGTCGCCCGTCAGCCTCGAAGAGACATGATCGTGCACCCGTCTGCGGAAAAAAGACTCCAATTCACCGTTCAGAATCTCGCGCACCTCCGAATGCTGGTAGTTCCAGGCCACACCATAGAAGTTCTCACAATCCTTGTATTTCAGGATGAAGTCCTTCCTCCCCTCTCCCACTTCCATCACGGGAGTGAAGGGAATTGGTGCAGAGGTGACGTTCACACGGCTGATTTCATCGCTATCTCCTATAAAGAAACCATCCAGGCTGATGCTCACGGTGGAAGCGGAAATAAATTCCAATTTATACTCCCCTGCCTTTTTACAATGGTAAGGGACGGACAGGAAAGAAAATTCTCCTGTACCCTTTAATTCTACAGGCTGCTGCGTCAGTCCTTTCAGATTTAGAACGGCGGTTTCCCCTTCTTTTACCTTAAACCGGAGTCCTATGGCGCCGCTCTCATATCCCGGAAGGATATTCACCAGATAAGTCAGACGGTCGCCTTCGTTTCTGCCGAAGCTCCGGCCCAGAATGGAGCCGTCGAGCGACGAGGCACTCCGCTCTTCATTCCGTTGCCAACCGTCATACACCAGCCGATACTGGGGAGACTGGCGGACAGGTTCATTCTCCACATAGTCAATGGCATTGTACCATTGCAGGCGGGATGTCCCCGTAGCGGTTACTTGCGGTTGCGTCTCGGGATAATCGATGTAAGCCATCTGATTCAGGACCAGATTCTGGGGCATACCTGTACGGTTGACACAATGTATCCCGACCAGTGTACGGTTATCATCCAAAACGTGATAGGTGACATCCGTATAGACCCGGTCTTTCCATTCCAGCTCGTAGCGGTAGGTGATGCGGGTCATCTCCGGGTTTATCTCCCACGGATAGTAGGATGACTCGAACAAGACATGTGGCACCAACTGACGGTTCCGGTAGTATCCGGGCATCACCGAGAAGTCAAAACGTATCCCTTTGCGCATATCGGGTATGTGCGAGATGCCGGCATAGCGTTTTGAGTAAGGGCCCCATGCATGCAAGGAAGCTATGTCATGGCTATTGTCCGAAGAAGGTGAAGAAAAAACAGCTCCTGCACAATAGAGGGCCATTATTGCGGCCAGAAATGTCATCAAGTATCGTTTCATCTATATATTGTAGTTTTAAAATTCGGCACTATAAGCACTCTTACATAATCAATTTATAAAATAGCAATCTGCGCTTAAAAATATTTACACCAAGAACCTATCATAAAACAGTCTGTACTTTAACCTAATTCAGTCGTATACTGAATGGCAATGAATATACGACTGAATGCCATTCAGTATACGACTGATTCCTATTCAATTATCCCCCTATTTCAAAAGAGACTATTCCTCTGATATACAGATTGTTATAAAAATCTTCAAAAACAGTAATTAATTTCACCAGATTTCAACACACAAACTTCTGAAATATCATTTTCCAACTCCCTTTCCGGGGAATCCGGACTCACTTCCCGCCCCAGCAAATGGATTGCAAGAACCACGTTGCCTGTTCGTTCTTCAGCCCCTGGCATTCCAATACCGAAGGCAATTCATGATAGCTTTTCCAGAAACCGTCGATTAAAGCGGGCATTTCTGACGGAGCATACATCACAGCCTCATTCAGACTTCCCATCTTGCCAAACTCTTCTTTAAAGACAATATATGAATTACGGTACTTCAGTTGTTCCATAGATTTCGCAATTCTTCGGGATACTCCCAAAAGCCCGTTCATATCCACCTTTTCGGCGGGATAGACTATCTTAATCACTTTTTCCTGATTGCAAGGCAATTCCGGCAAATCTACCAGCAAGGCAAAGTCTTCGGCCGAATACGTGTATTCTGCCGGGCTCCCATTCACCGTGACGGACAGGGGAATTAGCGACGAAAGCACTTTCACCTTGAATGCACGGGCAAGAGGCATCTCTTTATAACTGCCTTCGCGCTTGCCTATGACAACAGTCTGCTCATTGCCACTACGGGTAGTAGTCAGCTTAGTCACCGCATACTCGGATGCATAGCTCTTATCATTTCCGTTATCTTCATACAGGCTGAATGCCGATGTACCGTTTCCACCGGGAAATACCGTCACCGCTATTTCTTCGTCGTTACCGTTCAGGTTCATCACGTTCTCCTGATAGAGAGGCAGTATGGCGCCCGCCTTTATATAGATGGGATATTCATCAATGGCAAAAGAGCGCTCCACAACGCGGTTGCCTTGCAACAAAGCGCCCGTATGCCACTCGTACCATTCCCCCTCCGGCAGCCATACACGCACCTGTGCATAACCATCCTTTGCCGGAGCCGTAACCGGCGCCACCATCACATCATCTCCAAACATATACTCATTGGTGAATTCATAAGCTTCCTTATTCTCCGGATAGTCATAATACATAGGGCGGCAGAGTGACAGCCCGTCATCATATCCCTTGCGGGCCATGGTGTAGATATAAGGAGCCATCACGTAGCGTTGACGAATCGTCTCACGGATGATGTCGCAATATTCCTTGCTGAACACCCAGGGTTCCTTATTCAGTTTGGCTCCCTTCTGCGAGTGGGTACGCATTATCGGGCTCAGTGCTCCGAATTGCAGCCAGCGGGTGTACATTTCGGGGTCTATCTGGCTACCGATGTGTCCGCCCAAGTCATGACTCCAATAGCCGTACAACACATTGGAGGCGGTAGAGTTGAAGTAAGGTTGGAAGTCCAGCGACTTCCATGAAATCACTGCATCACCCGAGAAACCCACCTGATAACGATGATTTCCCAATCCTCCCCAACGGTGGTAGAGCATCGGGCGCGTATCCCGGCGTTGTTCCATATCACTAAAGAATGCGTAGTTGATCCACCAGGTATTGCTCAGGTTCTTCATCTTCGGGTCGAACATTCCCTGCTGCCAGTCCAGCCACCAGAAGTCCACTCCGTCTTTCTCCATCGGAGACAGGATGTTCTTGAACATATTCTTCATGAACTTCTTATCTGAATTTACCCAAGGGATTGTCTGCTTTGTAGCAGGGTCCACTCCCATGTCTTTAGCCATTTCCGGGTATTTTTCTTCATAAGCAGCCACTCCGTCTGCCGGATGCAGGTTGAGTGTCACTTTCACATTGTTCTGTTTCAGGTATTTCAGGAAGCCCTGGGGATTGGGGAATAAATCTCGGTTCCAGGTCCAGCCGGTCCAGCCCCCCTTGCCTTTCTCGGTATAATGCCAGTCCATATCCACTACCAGCACATCCAGAGGTATCTGATAAGTATAGAAATTATCAATCAGATTACGGAACTCTTTATCGGAGTACAGCCAATAGCGCGACCACCAATAGCCGAAGGCATAGCGGGGAGGTAACGGCATCTTGCCTGCAAACAAGGTATAGTCTTTCAGGGCTTGTTTATAGTCGTGCCCGTAGGCCATGAAGTACCAGTCCTGGCCTTCATTGGCGGAGCGTTCCTTAGCCCAGTCCCAGTCCGGATCATTGTCAAACAACAGTCCCCGGGAGTCGTCAATGAGCGACCAGCCATCGGTTGCCAGCAGACCGTCTTCCAGTTTCAGTTTATCCCCTTTCTTGGTGTCAGACACCCAGGTTTGGGTCTGTGTGTCACCATCCATTCCGTCAAGGGTGCGGTAGGTGCCTTTCAGGTTGCCTTTCTGTTGCATTCCGGGCTTCCAGATGAACGGAAAAGCTCCCTTCACAGCTTGGATTACCAGGTTATTGTCTGTGAACTGTCCGCTGTCTTTTTTATAACGCATCTTCATTTTGGAAGTTGTTATTTCAATCCACGCGCCTTTTGCCTTCACTTTGTAATTGACGGGCGGATACAAGCGGTCTACAGCAATAAAAGATTTGTCGTCTACAAACTTCCCATCCGGGGCATACTCCAGACGGAGCGTTCCATCCGATATGACCGTAAACCGTACATGGTTGTCAGCATAAGCAATATTCCTCTGTTCATCCTGTGCTCGTAGTGACAACAAGACACCTTGCAAAATACAAAGAATAAGTGTTAACTTCTTCATCATGGCAATATTGATTTTAGTTTCGGGTGGGTTGAGGTCCCATATACGAACGCTTCATACCTCCGAAGTCCAATACTATTTTCTGCACCACAGTTCCGGCATCGCCACAGATGATTTTCACGGTATGTTTGCCCGGTTTGTCTATATGGAGAGTGGTTTTGTTGATTCTGCAATTCTTCAATACGCTTTCATACCATATCTGGGCATATTCGAAAGAAGAAGTGGACGGAGTCATCACAGGACCTTCATCGATGCATACGCCGTATTTGGTTTCTACGTTCGTTGCTTCATGTCCGGCATATCCCCTGTCCTTGCTTATCGTGAAGGTAGGCAATACATAAGTATATACATCTACCGAGCCCTGCTCGAAAGTATAGAAATCGTATTCCAAACGTGGTGTGCTGCGCCCTGCTGTGCGTTGTGCCGGTGCCAGGGGATCGCCTAACTGAACGGCTGTATTCTCGCAGCCCAGATTGGGAATTACTCTCATCTTGATAGCGTCATTTTCTACCTTACGGTGGAAACCTGCGGCATCAATTGAAACATATCCGTTGTTCTCAACATACAAAGTATCCATTTCGGCCAATGAAGGAGAAGTAGGATTGAAGACAGAGATGTAAACGCTTTCTTTTTCGCCACGGTCGGACATGATGTCCAAAGTTCCGAGGATTCGCTCACCGGCCGGAACTTTCGACCAGTCGATGGATACCTCTATACGGTCTTCGGTAGCAGTCTCTCCGGACTTCTTACTCACCAATATCCAGTCATTCGTAACAGCCGTTTTCCACTTCAACGGAGTGGCCCCCTTGTTAAATACATCTACATAATATGACTGACGCAGATAAGTATTAAAACAAGGCAATGAGTGGAAACTTTTCAGCCCTTTCAGCACATCCTCACCTTCTGCCATCACACCCAGAGAAGCTACAGGAGCCAGTTCAATGTCTCTCAACTTCGGAAGTTCAAAGTAAGCGGCTGCAAATCCCTGCTTCATGGTCATCACATGATCCCACTTACCGTCGAGCAATGAATTATAGCCTTTGGTGATTACTTCGAGACTGTCATAACAAACTTTTGCCGACTTCTCCAGTTCTTTGGCACTGGCTCTTTGCTGAATAGAATACCAACGGTTTCTCTGTCCATCCAGTATCATTCTGTTCAACAGTTCACATCCTTTCACCGGATAGTACAACGACTGATAGAAACAGGCTTTTTGCTTCTCGTCGGACATGTTGTTCAGAATCTTCTCTACAACACTTCCAATACGGCGGTATTCACTCAGGCGATTGTCCACCTCACGGTAGTTGGTAAGTGAGAAGTCAGTATCGGTATTCCGCTCTTTTCCATGTTTATCGGTGGTCCACTGGTAACCCCATCCCATAAATTCGGGTTTGCGGGTAAAGGCCAGCTTATAGAAAGAGTCAACCACGTCCTGATACTCACTGCGGTATTGGTCGCCCAACATGCCGCACAGCCATTCCGTACGATAGTTGGCAGCTCTCTCGAAGTTGAAAGAATCGATATCAAAAGCCATTGTCAAGAAGTAATCGACAGCAAATTCACACGACTTGATGTCACCGGCATTCAGCAACCAGATGCGGTCGGCTGTTGCATCATACGCTTTGCGGAGTTCTTCGTACATCAATGTAGGAGAAACCGTGTTCATCCAAAGGTGGTCATGAGGCTTTCCAAGGTAAGAAGAGTGATAGTACACACCGGAACGTCCTGAACGTTTCTGCTCTTTCGGACTGCTCAGACGCTTCATATAGCCATAGTTATCATCCGGCCAAATGATAGTTACATCATCCGGCAGTTCCAGACCCTCGTCGTATACATCCAGCACTTCTTTGTAAGGAGTAAATGCCTGGGGAATCTCTTCGCCCGGTTTACCGATGGCATCAATCAACATCTGTCTTTGTGCCATCAGTGCTTCCTGGAGCATATCTTTCCGGTCGCCCATATCATTGCTTGCATTCATGGCCCGGTCATGCAGTCCGCGCAATGCCAGGGTATATACATTTTCAAAAGGAGCACATTCCTTCACGCGTGCATTCAATACGCTGTCTACGCCTTTTTTATTGTTAATGTAGTCCCATTCGCCCATTGTATCGCGCTTCCATTCGCTTGCCGTATTAAACAATAAAGGTTCGCAATGAGAAGCCCCCATGAGGATGGCAAAGCGGTCTGCAACCAGTCTGTTTTCAGGAATGCGGTGGAACGCCATGGATGCATCGTGCATGGCCGGACATAGATAGTTGGCCTGAAGACGAAGCAGAAGTTCACAAACCTTAGCATAAGTACGGGGACCGAAATTGCCCACTTCCTTCTCGAAGTTTCTCTTCGACCAACGGTAAAGACCCCAGTCTTCATCATTGATAAAAATGCCTCTGTACTTCACAGTAGGCTCCTTGGAGATATATTTGTCTACCTTCAGGTTCAATTGTTCTTTCTTCACAATGGGAGCATCTGCCCACCAATACCAGGGAGATACACCGATGGTTCTCGATATGGACAATAATCCGTAAGCAGCACCTCTGCGGTCGCTACCCACAATAACCAGCGCCTTGTCTACTCCGGGGAGAGGATTACGAACGAGTTGCACCAGATAGCTTTCCCAACGATTCTTCAAAGGTTCCACGTTCAGTTTCTTCTTTGCAATCATTTGGTCTATCCACTCATTGTGACCGAGAGTTCCGACAATGATACAATTCTTCTGAGGAGCTTCCTTGGTAGTAGCAACACCCAGGATTTGTCCGCTCACTTCTTTCACGTCATTTGCAAATAGTCCCGCCGTTGTTTTTACAACTTCAAAGTCTTGTGTGTCATAGTACACGCAGGCTTTATCCTTCTTGCCTACGAGACTGAATACGTTGGAACCGCTACTATTCTGTGATAGCGAAACCTGAGCCAGCGCTACCGAAGAACTCAGCAGCAACATACCTCCCAATAAAATAGATTTAAAAATACTCATGGTTTATTTATTGATAATTTATAGGTTACTTTTCCATCAGCGCAACCACACACCAGAGATAAGGTCCTTGTGCATGGAAATCACCGGTACGGCGCGGACGGTCGTAATAGTATTGTTTGTCGTTTTTCTTGTTGGTACCTACGCAAATCTCTCTCACCTGATTCTTTTCGGTAAGGTAAGTCACCAAAGCCATCCATGCCTTGCGGGCTGCCGGAGCATACTCTTTAGCATTCAGCCATCCATTCTTTACACCCGTAATAAAAGCGAAAGTAAACATGGCGGAGCCTGATGTTTCAGTCCAGCAATCAGGGTCATCGAGCAACTGGTTCCACAGACCTTCCGGATTCTGATATTCCTTCAGACTCTTCATCATAGTCAGGTAACCTTCCATGATGCGGGGACGGTCTTTGTGATTCTTGGGCAAATAGCGAAGCAACTCCGCCATACCTGCTGCCATCCATCCATTTCCACGTCCCCAGTAGAAGGGCACGTCCGGTGCATGATAGAAAAGACCGTTGGGACGTTGCAATTCATCCAGATACATCACCATCTCTTTGGCTGCACGGTCTATATATTTGCTGTCATTAGTCACCTTGTAAGCATGCGTCTGTACAATGGTAATCATGTACATATCGTCAATCCAGAGGCGTGTTTGCCATGAATAACCTTTCTCTGCCCATTCCTTCTCTTCAGGCTTTGCATCAGCAGGAACTTCCCATTGAGTATCGGCATAAGGCAATCCCAGTTCTTTGTAGCGTTCGTCCTTCGTCACCCAATAGAGTTCCAAAGGCAAGCTGCCGAACATATTCAAATCTACATGGTTCTTGATAGGCAACAATGCCTTTTCTGTAGTAAACAGATGCTCGAATCTGGCTTGTAAGAGCTTGATGAGTGCTTTATCTTTGGCTGCTGCCGCATATTTAAGAGAGCCGTTCCAGTAGAAGGTTTCAGGATAACCAATCCACTTTCCGGCATGCAATGCATGTTTCTCGGTTACAAAACGGTAGGCTATGCGTCTGCCGATTTCATCTGGAGTATACCCTTCGGGAAAATTCTTCAGAAGACTGGTCTGAGCGATTAATAACTGAAAGGATGATACTAAAAATAATAATGCGAATACTTTCTTGTACATAACAATTTGGATTCTATCTATTAAACATTCTGATAATTTACGATTTCCGGTATATCCGGTGATATTACTTCACCTTCAACAGTTTCTTGGTGTCATCACAAACGGCTACTGCCACTTTGGAGTCTGCACAACCGTAATAAAGATATAGCTTCTTCTTGTAATAGGCCAATCCTTCGATAAACACGGTTCCGTCTTTATACTGTCCGCTTTTCTCGAAAGAGGCTTCAGGCATAAAGAAAGGTTTGTCCAGACGGTTCAACACTTTATAAGGGTCTTTAGAATCAAGCAAAAGCTGTCCGGCACAGTAAGCGCCTGCCGGATAGTTTGCATCGCCTCTCTTTTTATCATTCTTACCATTATACATCAGCACAATGCCTTGTTTGGTACGAATGGCGGGAGGACCGCACTCAGTCATCTGGCTGTCGAAATAGCCGTTACGTGGTTTGGCTATCTTCAATAACTCATTGTTCTTATCCAGCACAGGATACCAGTCTGTCAGGTTGTCGGAAGTAGCTGCATGTACGGCATATTCTCCCCAATACATGAAGTATTTGCCATCTACCTTGTCTATAACCAACTTTCCGCCTTTTACTTTAGTAAGAATGGAGGCTGATTTAGTAGCGATTCTGGTAAAACGTCCGTCATACGCTTTTTCAAAAGCAAGACCGTGCTTGGTCCAGTTCTTCAAATCTTTGGAAGTAGCTACTGCAAGGCGGGGGGTCTTCCGATTCCATGCCGTATAAATCATGACGTATAATCCGTCTTCGGTCATAGCCACCCGTGGGTCTTCACAACCACCCGGGCACTCTATGCTTTCAAAATCATCGCCACCGGGGAAAAGTACCGGACTGTCTGAGCGCTTCATGGTCACTCCGTCTGCACTTTCGGCATAGCCGATACGTGAAGTTCTTTTTCCAATACCTTGTGCCGAATTGTCCTCGGCACGGTAAAGCACAACAATCTTTCCGTCTTTCACGGTAGCGGCAGGATTAAAAGTGTCGCTTTCCTCCCACTTTACCTGTTCCTTTCGCATCGGACAATAGAAAGAGGTGGGTTGCGGTACAATCACAGGATTGACGCCTTCCGGACGGACGAACGGACCAACCACCCAGTCTTTCTGCTGTTTCTTATCTGCATCGCCTGAAGAGGGCAAAGTAGAAAAACTACTCAGTGACAACACCCCTACCAGACCAACTATGAGTTTTAGCTTCATCTTAGTTTCTATGTTTTTACATGGTTAAAGTTATCGTTTTATTGGCAAAGACGCTTATAGATATCGGTTAATACCTCCAATCTGGATGTCTTCCCGGGAACAGCCCGGAGCTTAAACCCGCATAATGCACTCCATTCCTGCAATGTATCTTCATCGACCGCGTCTTGCAGATTTGCATCCCATCCGGGCAAATATCCCCGCAATCCCATATACTGTGCCAGACGGAAATCAGGGTCTTCCGGACGCAGGTCACGGAAGTATATCAGCGTTGCTTTCTGGTCAATCAGCAGTTCCTGCAACTTAGGCATATCCACATCCTGCACGGATACTTTGCTATCAATTGCCAGCGAAGCAGCAATACCCGCCGCCTGTCCCAATGCCATCCAGCACGGTTCCATACGTAAAGTAGAGAATCCGATATGTGAACCGGATACCGGTACAGGCAACAACAGGTTATCTACATTTCGGGGCAAAATAACGCCCAAAGGCACTGTATAAACAGCCGTAGGATAACTGATAAATCCATCCAGATGTGCCCTGCCGGTTTCCCTTTTCCGGGCAGCATGCGAGTCGAGTGCATAATGACTGGCCGTCACACTGTTGGCATGCAACGGCGGACGTTTGTCCGGTGCAACAGGCAAAGCGTCCTTGGCAGTAAAGAAGTAGACTCCTTCAAACCGTCTGCCTTCGCGCACATATACCTGGCGGGGAAAATACTCATTATCCTGATACTCATCTTTCGCCAAGCCCCATTCCAGCATTGCTTTACGGAAATGTTCCGGCAGTTCGGGATCATTTTGGGCAAACCAGAACAAACCTAACGTATAATCTTTCAGGCGTTTGGCAAACTTATCCCTCCACTCCCACGAAGAAGTAGGCCAAGGCCAGTTCTCTTCTGGTAAATCAGTGGAGATAAACGCAGCATGCTGGTTATTGCCATCCGTCTTCTGATTGGGCAGCTTTACCATGCTACTCAGCTTTCTGATTCCCCAACTATCTCCGGGCAGCTTAGTCTGATTGCCGGCAGCGATATGACGGCGGTTTTCTTCCATCATTTCATCCGTCACTTTCAACATGGCTCGTTGGGTATTCTTTCCGGTCCATACATCTTCAATCAGTGAAACGTATTCGTCTCTGTTATAAGATGCCGGTTTCGGAAAAAGTACCCGGTTATCGGGGTCATTAGTCAGGCAGAGGCGATAGTTGTAGGCCTGGACTGCATTATCCGACTCTCCCGTGCTACCACTGGCAGGCAGGCTTTTCCAGTATTCATAGCTTCTTCCCGCTCCGGGTTCTCCAAATTCGGCCTTGCTTTCCCTACCTACACGGAAGGGCACACCGGCCGCAGCTCCCAAATCTCCCTCATAAGTGGCGTCTATAAAAATATCTCCCCGGTAAGTTTCTTTTTCTCCATTCTCACGATTCAGTATGCAGATGCTTTCAATACGTCCGTTCCTGAGAGAGATATTTTGGTTTTCAGCATCAAATTGCCGCATAAGGAGTACGGTAATCTTATCCTTATGTTCGTTCAGCATATCCTGATATACAGATGCCGCAACATACGGTTCAAAATGAAACCCGTCACTGCAATCCTTCAACTGCTGGGAGTTCTCTCCATAACGATCTGCATAGTATTGCTTGATTCTGGTAGTAAACTCCATGAACAGGCCGGTAGTTGCTTCCCGAGTAGCGATATCCGTTGCCCCCAGCCCATTGACCGGAAGCCCCCCGATATGCCGGGTACGTTCCAGTATAACCGAGGTCTTACCTTGCCGGGCTGCCGCAATAGCTGTCATAATACCACCGGGATTACCGCCTACCACCACCACATCAAAATGGCTTTGGGCGGATATACCCCAACTAAGCATTAACAGAACCGTAAGAATATGGAATCTCTTCACGTTATCTTTATTTATTTAAGTTTATATTTCTGAGTATTTACATTCCATCCTTTCAATACCAGGACAGCTCCCTCAACCAACTTCTCTTCTGCCGTTTCTATAGTGACCGTTTTCTTTTCACCCGGAACCAGGGAGAAGAAGTTATCCGAATAGAACGACGGGCGTATCGGGCTCATCTTTGCATTCAGGAACTGCAACTGATTAAAGAAAGCAATGCCATTGGACGTATTCTTCAATGTGATATCTACGAAATAACGACCGCCTGCCTGACGTGTCTTATAAGAGAGTTTCACATTAGCTGCTTTCAACTTGCTCAAGTCTTCAAAACCTGAAGATGCAGGCCCAGTCAGCGTCTTGCTGCCTTCATACTTATCATTTGATCTCCAATAGAAGTTGGAAGAAACATCCTTGCCCTTCTCATCTTTCAGCAACAGTTTGATGAAATGAACCTGAGAGATATTTTCGGGGAAACGGATAGTCAGGACGTCGTTGGCTACTCCATCTTCCGGCAGATTCACAGAGGCGGATTCTTCAAACACTTTCCGGCTGTTGATATCATACACCTGCGCTATCACCTTATAATTATTGAAAGAGCGATAATAATCGTTCACCACAGATACGGTATTCTTCAAATAATCGAACTGCGCATGCAGCGGTTCCAATGAATTGGCGGTATGATAGAGTGAAGCGGTAGGCTCCAAAGACCAATCCCACATGCGGGAAGACACCTGACGCATGGAGCAATTATGATACCAGAACAGAAGTCCGGAACAGAAGCGGTCACCGTAATCCAATTTATTATAGTTCCATACTTCCCAAATACTCTTGGAGTTTATAGCACCCAGTAATTGCCCTTTTTGGGCGAATTCATCGATAGAAGATGACTTTCCATAGTGGTTTACCAAGTCAGTATACATCGTAGTCATCAGATGGAAACCATTTCCATCCAAATAATCCCATACCTCCTTATTGATAGGCCAAAGGTCTTTTTCATCCATCATCTCACGAAGGATTTCCACCGTAGGCAACGTGGGAGCACCATATTCCGGATTGAAACCATCGACACGACTTCCACGGGGAGATGCCGTATTTTCATAGTGTTGCATCGGGTTCACCTGCTTGTAAGGACTTCCATCGTGTACTCCGGCACATTCCGACTGCATCTGATAACCTCGTGTACCATCCAGTTTGTTGAGCAGTTCAGGTGTACCTGTAACTTCTGTACTTTCATTGGAAGCTACGTAATAAGCCAAAGAAGGATGGTTGCGGATGCGTTTCACAGTAGACACCACATTATCCATATAGTTACCCTTATCATGCGGATGACGTGTATCACCTGTCATCCAGAACTCCTGCCATACCAATAACCCCATTTCATCGCACAATTGGAAGAAGTAATCTGATTCGGCAATACCACCTCCCCACATGCGCAGGAGGTTGACACCCGATTGACGGCTGTACCGAAGTTCGGCATATGTACGTTCATCCGAAGTTCTCTGCATAGCCTCCGGTATCCAGTTCGTTCCCCGGATAAAGAGACGCTTGCCATTCACATAGAAGACACGTGATTTATCAGGCGTGTTCGTATCGGAAGTGATTTCCCTGATACCAAACTTCGTTTTTACCGAATCACAGACCACTCCGTCGATGGATACGGTCATTTTCAGCTCATACAGGTTCTGAGGGCCTTTGTTTACAGGCCACCACAAACGGGGGGAGTCAATCACCAACTGAGGGAACTCGTCCGGAGAGAAAGACAATAGTTTTTCTTCTCCACGCATCACTTTCAGTTTTTTCTCGAAAGTAATATTCTCACCCACAATCTCACCTTTCACCGTGCAATTGATCGGGTTAAAGCCAGTAGTCGGATTCACAACCTCCACAGAAATGGATTCACGGGCTTGATCGTAGCCGGGCTTACGCAACTCAGACTTTACGAAAGGATGACGCAACGCCACTTTGCCCGTAGCATAAAGAGAGATGTTCTTCCAGATACCGGTATTACGATCGCGGATACCATCCATGAAAGTAAAATCCCAACCCACGGTCATCAGCATGGTGGTGTTTAACCCGATGTTTCCATTTCCTCCATTGTGGAACTCTCCCACTGCACCCCATGATTTCGGCTTGGTACTGCCGGGAACATCCACCGGATATACTTTTATTGCCAAGGCATTATTCTTGCCTATCTCCACAAAGCTGGTCACGTCGATGTAATCCTGCAAGAACATACCTTTCATGGTACTAAGCAGATTTCCATTCACCCATACCTCGGCACGGTAGTTAATGCCGTCCACTTGCAGCCATACATGCTTTCCCTTGAATGATTCGGGAACAGTGAACTCAGTACGGAACCAATAGGTGTAGAAGTCACGCCCGGTTTCTGAGATATCCGGTATCAACTTCGATTCTATCTTGTTGTTGATTCCATAGTAAGGTTCTGGATATTTCCGGTTATGCACCAGTGAATTCAGAACCGTACCGGGCACAATGGCAGGCATCCAGTTTTCTGTAGAATAACTTAATAAAGACACTTTCTCTCCGGGGTCCGTCACATCTCCCGCCTTTATCATTTTCCACTGATAATCTCCGTTATGGGCAATTTCTGAATCAAGCCAGATACGTCCGGAGTTTCTGACATCATTTACCTGGCTTTGTCCGGTTACTACCGTCGAATAGGAAAACAACAGTATAACAAAGGTAAGGGCTTTGGCCCAACAGCTTATATTCATTTTATAAGTATTAAATAGAATTTCGATACAAGATTACTAAAGTGGCACAGTTTTATTCCTCCAGAAGCGCCACTGCACACCAAAGGTAAGGAGCTTGTCCATGATAATCGCCTACATTTTGCTTACGATCATAATAGTACTGCTTGTCATTCTTCTTGTTGGTGCCTTCACAAACGGATTTCACATTGTTGTTCTCATCTATGTATTTCACCATACCCATCCATGCCTTGCGGGCAGCGGGTGCATATTCTTTGGCATCCAGCCAACCGTTCTTCACTCCCTTGATAAAAGCAAAAGTAAACATGGCCGAACCTGAGGTTTCGAGCCAACAGTCTGAATGATCCAATAATTGATGCCACAGACCATTAGAAGACTGATATTTCTTCAAACTTTTCATCATAGTGAGATAGCCGTGCATGATTCGCGGACGATATTCACTGTCTTCGGGCAGGCTGCTCAACAACTCTGCCATACCGGCAGCCATCCAACCATTACCTCTGCTCCAATAGAAAGGAACATCCGGAGCATGATAGAAAAGACCGTTCGGGCGTTGAAGCTCGTCCAGATACATCACCATCTCTCTTGCAGCCCGGTCTATGTATTTGCGGTCACCGGTAATTCTATAAGCCTGAGTCTGCACAATGGTAATCATGTACATATCGTCAATCCATAAACGCGTCTGCCAGGAATAACCTTTCTGGTCCCATTCTTTTTCTTTCGGTTTCGCGTTTGCGGGGAGCTGCCATTGGGTGTCGGCATAAGGAAGACCCAAGTCCAGATAGCGTTGATCCTTTGTTATCTTATACAGTTCCAGAGGCAAACTACCGAACATATTTACATCCACGTGATTCATGATAGGCAATAAAGCCTTTTCCGTAGTGAAGAGAAGTTCAAATCTGTTCTGCAGCAACTTCACAAGTTCCTGATCGTTGGTAAGCGCTGCGAACTTCAGCCCTCCGTTCCAGGTGAAAGTTTCGGGATAACTAATCCACTTCCCTATGTGAAGCATATGTTTTCCATCTACAAAATGATATGCCAAACGTTTGCCTACTTCTTCCGGTTTATATCCTTCCGGAAAATCTTTTAGCAAGTTTGTCTGACCAAACAGTAATTGAATTGGAAGCAGAAACAGCAATAATAATGACTTTTTGCGCATAAGGTTAATTCTTTATTTATTAGACATTAAGAAACTTACAATTGTTATCATAGTACAATCACTATCAATGATGGCAAAGATAGCGCGTAGTATGTTTTCAGAAGGGAATATGTATCCCAATAAATAGAAGAAATATCTCAAAATCGCATAAGAAATCACAAATTCATTTCAAATGACGCTGATGTTGGGAATTAATTCTTTTTTGTAACGGATTTGAATGAAATGATATACTGAGTATCTATCATTCTGAGCGTAGTCGAAGAATCTCTTCCCCTACTGTATAGCGCAGCCTTATG
>NZ_CAJLKP010000019.1 GCF_905207245.1 uncultured Bacteroides sp.
CAAAAGTCCTGCAAATTGATTTGTAGAAGCGATGCAGAACGTTTTGCGGTTTTTACTCAGTATCCCGATATGGAACATTTTGCTGAGATGGCGCAAGACGAACAGCATCATGAAGAAAAACTCATAGGAATGATTAGCGAGGAACGCTTGGAATATATGGGGTCGGTGGTGCTTGGCTTGAATGACGCATTAGTGGAATTTACGGGAGCATTGGCAGGTTTTACGCTGGCACTGAATGATACGAAACTGATAGCTTTGACCGGAAGTATTACAGGTATTGCAGCAGCACTTTCTATGGCTTCTTCCGAGTATCTTTCTACAAAATCGGAAAAGACACGAAGCAAGCGTCCGGTTAAAGCAGCTATTTATACAGGTATTGCTTATATCATTACCGTGGTAGCTTTGGTGGGGCCATTTATTCTTTTGTCGAGTCCTGTCATGGCGTTATGCATTATGCTTCTGATGGCATTGCTTATTATTGCTTTCTTCAATTATTATTATGCCATAGCCCGGAATGAGAGCTTCAAGCGCCGCTTCTCGGAAATGGCAATATTGAGTTTCTCAGTGGCCGGAATAAGTTTTCTGATAGGCTATTTATTGAAGACAGTGACAGGGATAGAAGCTTAAAGAATAGTTCTCGTCGTATGATTATAAAAAAATCCCTGAGGTATTAAACTTCAGGGATTTTCTGTTATTGTCAATTGATGAAAATAAACTGAAACTATATTTTCGAACTGTGCAACTTCTTATAAAGCTCTACACGTTCGGCTATTTCAGCCTGAGATAGATGAGCCGGAAGCTCAATCGTGGTCCGTGGAGTGATAGCTACAAGAATTACTTCTCCCACTTTTTTCTTATGCTCTTTGATAGCATTTTCTGTTAATTGATTGGAAGACCCTGTCTCCGGTCGGATAATACTCTTTTTCATCATATCGAATTGTTTTTAAGTTTTCATTTTTGCTGGAACTAATTGGCAGGTTGCCAGAAGAAATTCAGTGTTCAATGTACTTATCACCTCTTTCACACTGCGTATTTTGTCAGAAAGGAAAGCGTTGCTGCCTGCAAATGCATATCCTCTTTTCATATTGCCTTTGGCTGCATTATACAATGCCTTGATGATGCAATAAGGACTTTTCTGATAGTCGCACGTCTTGATACAATGGAACGAACAACACTTTGGCTTTTCCTGTCCTTTCTCTACATTGCGGATAAATTCTCCGTCGATGGCTCGCCCGGGCATACCTACAGGACTTTCGATGATGAGAACATCTTCGGGTTTGGAGTGAATGTAGACTTCTTTGAAAGTTTCCGAAGCATCACATTCCTGGGTAGTTACGAAAATACTTCCCATCTGTACGGCCGAGGCTCCCAGTTGCATGAACCGTGCAATGTCTTCACCTGTGGAGATTCCACCTGCGGCAATTACGGGGATGTCTTTTCTTTCCTTGTAGTTTGTAGCAATCGCCACTACTTCGGGGATTAGGGTTTCCAGAGCGTATTTTGCATCTTGCAACTGCTCCTTCTTGAATCCCAGATGTCCTCCGGCTTTGGGGCCTTCCACTACGATGGCATCAGGCAGATAATTGTAATTTTTCTCCCATTTGTCACATATAATTTTGGCGGCTCTGGAAGAAGATACGATGGGTACCAGCTTCGTTTTGCTTTCCGGCGTGAGGTATAAAGGTAAATCAAGAGGAAGTCCTGCGCCGGCAAAGACTACGTCGATTTTTTCGCTTATGGCAGTACGGACCATCTCTGCATAGTTGGAAAGGGCCACCATGATGTTCACTCCGATGATTCCTTTCGTCTTTTGGCGGGCTTTGTGAATTTCTTCTTTGAGTCCGCAAATGCATTTTTCGGTATAGTCGCCTTTGCCTTTGGGGTATAGCAGACCTAAGCCTGCACATGAAATAACACCTATGCCGCCTTCATTGGCAACGGCTGATGCTAAGCCGGATAATGAAATTCCGACTCCCATTCCACCTTGTATAATAGGTGTTTTTATCTCTATATTTCCAATAAAAAATGGTTTCATAAAACTGATATTGTAACAAGACTGTAAGCGGATAAATATACTTCTGGTATTCTATTCGTTTAGCAATGTTCTTTTCTTTGTATTGTTGTTTTTGATTGATAAAAAACAAGAACAGAAGATGATATCTCCTGTTCTTGTTTGTAGGGTAGACATTAATAACGTCTGGAATTATATCCGTTGTTGCGGGGTCTTTCTTCGCGAGGGCGTGCAACGCTTACTGAAATCGTTTTCCGGTCGTATTCCGCTCCGTTAAGTTCGTCAATTGCTTTTTGTCCTTCTGTATCGTCGGTCATTTCAACAAAACCGAATCCTCTGGATCTGCCTGTTTCTCTGTCCATAATAACTTTAGCTGAAGAGGTTTCTCCATACGCTGTGAATAATTCGTTCAAGTCGGCATCATTTGTGCCAAAGCTTAAACCTGAAATGTAAATGTTCATTTGAAATTTTAATTAAATAAATACTAATGTAAGAGTGAGGGGATAATTAAAGGAGAGGTCTGCTTAATAAAGGATAAAAAGAAGAACTATACGATAACGATTCGTAACTCAAACTGCGACAAAGGTAATACAATAGTTGGATACGGCAACTTTTAATTCATGATTTATTAATAAAAAAGCGATAATTGTTTTTTATTAGCATTATCTGCGGGCTTTATGCATTCAACTTGTCAGCTTACTGCCTTTACCTTTTGGGATGCCTGCAAAGATTGTACGAGTTGTACAACTCGTACCGCTCCAGTTGTACAACTTAGACTGCTCCAGTTGTACAACTCGTACAATCTTTGCAGGCACTGTGATAAAGAGAAGTAGTAATGCAACGGAAACAAAGTAGCATACCTGATAAAGGTATCTGTCTACGGCAGCTATATGTTTGCCAAAGTAATCTTATATAATATATGTCTGTATAAGGGATGGTCAGGACTAACCAGCGGATGATTGAATTCTTTGTCTTTTACCATACCTATCTTTTGCATCACACGCTCCGAACGCTTGTTGGGGAGTGAGGTGAAGGAATAGAGTTCTTTCAGTCCCAATGTCGTCTTGGCATATTCCAGGCAGGCTGAAGCTGCTTCAGTGGCATATCCCTGATTCCACGCTTCGGGGACCAGACGCCAGCCTATCTCTACAGCCGGGGCAAAATCTACATCGAACGTAACGTCATGCAATCCTACATAACCGATAAATGCATGGTCTTCTTTCTTTTCTACTGCATACAGTCCGTATCCTCTGGATGCGAATTCTTTCCGGATACGATTATAGAAATCGAGGGTTTCCTGATAGGACAGTTTGTTGAGGAAGAACTCCATTACTCTGTCATCACTATTCAGTCGGGCAAAAACGGGGATGTCTTCTTCTTTCCAGTCGCGCAGAATCAGGCGTGGGGTTTCAATGTATTGTTTGGGAGATGTTTTCATATCGTTTTTTCAGACTATTTCTTTATAGATGAATACAAAGTTACTGCAATTTGTCATATTATGAAACTTCTTGGCTATCTTTGCGGCCGGTATAAGAAATTTCTGTATGCAAAATTTGGTAAAGAAGGAATATCGGATTCCTTTTATTTTGGTTACTTCCCTGTTCTTTCTATGGGGATTTGCACATGCCATACTGGATGTGCTGAACAAACACTTTCAAGATGTGCTGGTTATTACACGTGCCCATTCGGCATGGGTGCAAGTGATGTTCTATCTGGGATACTTCGTGATGGCTATCCCTGCGGGATTGTTTATCAATAAATATGGCTACCGTAAAGGAGTGGTTTTCGGTTTGCTGCTTTACGGGATAGGTTCTCTGCTTTTCATTCCCGGAGAATACTGGATGTCTTTCAATTTCTTTCTTTTCTCCCTGTTTGTCATAGCCTGTGGACTGGTGTTTCTGGAAACAGCCGCTAATCCTTACATGACGGAACTCGGTGAACGTGAAACGGCTGCCAGCCGCCTTAATCTGGCACAGTCATTCAATGGCTTGGGGTGTATATGCGGACCGCTTATCGGTGGGTTGTTACTGTTCTCGGAAGGAGGTGAAAGCAATATATCCTTGCCCTACACGCTGATGGGAATTATAGTGTTGATGGTGGCACTGGTGTTTTATAAAATCCGTCTGCCGGAGATTGTGCATGAAGCTGATGAAGAAGAAGTCGGAGAAAACGGTGCACGCGGGCTTTGGTCGCACAAGCTGTTTATCTTAGGTATTATCAGCCTGTTTTGCTACGAGATTGCAGAAATATCAATCAACAGCTTCTTTATTAATTATGTGGTGGATGACGGCTGGATGAATGCCCGCGATGCATCTGTAGTACTTTCGTTCGGTGGTCTGGGACTGTTTATGTGCGGACGTTTTGCCGGTAGCTGGATTATGCGGTATATCCGGGCAGAAAAAGTGCTGTTCGTTTGTGCGATAGGAACGGTGGTCAGTACATCTTTGGTGGTTCTTGATCTGGGCATTTTGTCGTTGATAGCCCTGTTTCTGGGATATGCGTTCGAAGCTATTATGTTCCCCACGATTTTCGCTCTTTCATTGAGGGGATTGGGTAACTATACGAAGCGTGCGTCTTCTTATCTGATGATGTCCCCCATCGGAGGAGCGGTAGGACCGCTCATGATGGGGTATGTGGCTGATCAGACCAATATGTCTTTCTCTTTCATCGTTCCGTTGCTTTCGTTTATCGTGGTGTTGCTTTATGCCTGGAAAGTAAAGCAACGTTCGCTCTGCTAATATCCGAATTTCTCCACAGCCTTTTCCATCTGTTCGATGATGGCGACTCCGAAGGGACAGTTCGTTTCGCATTGTCCGCACTGGATGCACTCTGAGGCGTGGTGTGTGAGGGCTTTGTAGTGTTCACGCACAGTCTCGGGTATCTCGTTCTGGGCAATGGTCAGGTTGTAGTACTTGTTCACGCTTGCTATGTCGATGCCTACGGAACAAGGAGCGCAATGTCCGCAATACATGCAATGGCCCTTCCAGGTGAACTTCTCCATGCCTGCCATGACGGCGGTATAGTCTCTTTCTTCTTTGCTGGCTGTGCACCAGTCGATGGCTGCCTGCATCTCATCACAACTTCTGCACCCCACCATGATGGAGGCAACAGCCGGACGGGCCAGTGCATATTCGATGCATTGCACCGGAGTCATAGCTTTGCCAAAGGGTGAGTTGGTTTCACTTAGCAAATCTCCGCCGCCATATACTTTCATCACATCGAGCCCTACACCTTTCTCTTCGCACAGTTCGTAGAGCCTTTCCCGCTCCGGGTCTATGTTCTGCAGGGAGTGGGCATAGTTTTCATCGGCCCATAAGTCATCTACGTTTTCAGTGGGCGGTTGCAGGTCGTAGCAAGGATTGATGGAGAACATCAGCACTTCAATCAGTCCGCTTTCCACAGCCATACGTGCAACGGTGGGGTTGTGGCTGCTCAGTCCGATGTGGCGGATTCTGCCTTCTTCCTTCAGGCGCAGGGCCAGCCGGATGACGGGACCATTGAATACTTCATGAAAGTCTTCTTCGCTGTCTACATAGTGTATCATGCCGATATCCAGATAGTCGGTATCGAGGCGTGCCAACTGGTCTTCGAAGGAGGCGATTGCCTTGTCGATGTCGCGTGTACGCAGGTACTGGTCGTTTTCCCAGGTGGTGCACAGATGCCCTTGGATGATAAATTGCTCGCGGCGGCCTGTCAACGCTTTGCCGATGTTGCTGCGTAAATCGGGGTTGGAGGCATACATATCAATAAAGTTAATTCCTTTACTGATGGCGAAATCCATTTCTGCACATGTCTGTTCTTCTGTTTTGCCAACGAACCCTTCGCATCCTAATGCGATGGTGCTGACTGACAAACCGGTGTTTCCTAATGTTCTGTATTCCATGATATTTTTCTATGTCTTAATAAGTTTTGCGAAGTTACTAATAATTTCGGTTCTTCCATCGCCTAAACCTTTCTAAACCTTCTGCCAATACCTGACGCGGACAGGCTATATTGATACGTACAAAGCCTTCTCCGGCATCTCCGTACATGCTGCCTTCGTTCAACCAGAGCTTTTCCTGTTCCAATAGCGAGGTCACTATATCTTCAGAGGTGCGCTTTAATGAAGAACAATCCACCCACACCAGGTAAGTACCTTCCAGCTTCGTTACGGGAAGCCCCGGCAGATATTCGGTGAAGAAACTTCTCAGGTAATTATAATTATCAAACAGATACCTTTTCAGTTCTTCCAGCCATTCTTCCCCTTCATTATAGGCAGCTATCAAAGCTTCCACTCCGAATGGATTTACATCGCAGACTTCGTTTATATTGATGGCTTTGTCTATCTTTTTGCGTACTTCGGCATCAGCGGACACAATGTTTGCAATCTGGGCTCCTGCCAGGTTGAATGCTTTGCTGGGAGAAATGCAAGTGACGGAATGCATCAGGAACTCCTGCGATATGGAGGCGAAAGGCGTATAGGTATATCCCGGAAAAACCAGTTCACAATGAATTTCATCCACTACTACCGTTACATGATTCCGGAGGCAAATCTCGCCGATACGTATCAGTTCTTCCCGGCTCCATACTCTTCCGGCAGGATTGTGAGGGTTGCACAATAGTAAGAGTTTGACTTTGCCATCGGCAGCCTTCTTCTCCAAGTCATCGAAATCAATCCGGTAAGTTTTATTCTCATAAATCAGCGGATTGGAAACGATTTCACATCCGTTGTTTCGTATGGACGAAAAGAAGCAATTATATACCGGAGTCTGTACCAGGACTTTGTCGCCGGGGCTGGTCAGGGCTTTTATGATCGCCGACAGCGCCGGTACTACTCCAGAGGTATAGATAATCCACTCTTTTTCTATTCTCCAGTCGTGACGTCTTTTGAACCAGCCGATTGTTGCATCGAAGTAAGCATCGGGTACGCGGACGTATCCGAAGATGCCATGCTCCACTCGCTTCTTCAACGCTTCCGTCACGGCGGGTGCTGTGCGGAAATCCATATCGGCTACCCACATCGGCAAAACACCCGGGGTAGTGGCAGAATCCCATTTATAGGAATTCGTGCCCCGGCGTGGAATGATTTCATCAAAGTTGTGCTGCATATTGCATCTCTTCTTGCGTTTCGTCAAAACAGGTCCGGTCGTCCCAAAGTTTCAGTTTGCAATTGCCGGGGGCCTTTATGTTTTCGTCTATGATGACGGCTCCGTAACTTTCGGCCGTGATGCTTCCCGTACGTGGGTTCTTTATGCTGTGAACCGGGCCTTTGATGGTGGCCTGGAGACTGCTGTATTCAAATGCAAGGTCGGCATCATCGGCCATTGTGCAGTTTTCCATAATCAGGTCGTGGGCATAACAGAGTGGTTGCGTGCCTGAAATCTTGCAGTTCACCAGACGCAGGTTTCTGGAATGCCAGCCCAGGTATTCGCCATTCAGTTCGGAATCGTATACCGTTACGTTTTCCGTATTCCAGAAAGCGTCTTTGGAGTTGATGATGGCATTGCGGATTTCTACGTTCTTGCAATACTGGAATGAGTAGTTGCCGTTCTGGCTGTAATTTTCGATGCGTATGTTCTCACCGTGTATGAACAGGTAATCGGCTTTGTCAATCTGTACGTTCCTGAGTTCTACATTGCGGCAGAACCAAAGGGTTTCCAACGCATTGGGAAGTTGTACGTTTTCCAGCTTTATGCCATCCATTTCGCGGAACATCTTCGGTGCTTCCACTACGGTATCCGTCATTTGTACATTCTGCGAGTACCAAAGTGCGGCACGGGCGCCTTCTGTAAAGAAACAGTTCTTTATAGTGAAGCCATTGTTGTGCCAGTACGGGTATTTCCCTTCGAAGCGGCAGTTCACTGCCACGATGTTGCTACATTCTTTTAATGCAGACTCACCTGCATGGATGGGTACATTTTCCAGTTGGAGGTCGTGAGTTGCAAACAGGGGGCGTTCGCCTCCGAATTCTTTGTCTTTGATAATTTCCATAAATTCTTTGTTTTTATTATTCGTTATTATAATTCCAATCCCATTTTATAGGCGTTATCCAGATGTTTCATGTCAATCTGTCTTGCCAATTCTTCGCATCCCGTGCAGCCTCCGGCGCAATACACTCCTTTCTCATTGCCGCCTAACACTTGGCTTATCAGCCGGAAATAGCGTGTGGGTTGCTCAAAAGTCGTATCATTGTCATCGCCGGCTGTCATTAACAGGACCGTATCTTTCGAAGGATATTTGTCATCGGTGGAGATGGCGTAAAGCCTTTCGATGAATGCTTTCAATCTGGATGTTATGGTCCAGAAATAGAGCGGCGAAGCCATCACTACAGTATCACATTCGGCTAATAAGGGATATAGGTCCTGCATATCATCCCGGATTGCACATTTATGGGTATGACGTTGGCACAATCCACATCCCCGGCACCCCTCAATGCACATACTTCCCAAATACACTTTCGTAACGGAATGGCCCTTTTCCACCAATCCTTTGATGTAAGCATCGGTCAGACGGTCGGTATTGCCGAACCTTGTTCCTGCACTCATCAGGACAAGCACGTTCTTCTTGTTTCCTTGATGTATCTTTTCTATGAGCGGAGGAAACGGATCTTCTGCCGGCTCCTTATCGCTTAGGAAACGATGAATGGTTGCACCGCCTAATAGCACGCCTCCGGTGGTTATCAGCGTATTCTTCAAGAAGTTCCTTCTTTCCATTACTGTAGTTCGAACGTTACGGTTACACTGCCCGAACCAAGGGCGGGTGCCAGTCCCGAAGGATTGTTTACACGTCCCAGGCGGGTGTAGCTGTAGGATGTTGAAAAGGTCTCATAAAAAAGTACCAGACAGGAGCCGCCGTAAAGCATCAGGTCACCCGTGCGGATGGTTCCCGGGTTGGAAGATGCGGTGGGCAGGTTTCCCGATAGGTAGAAGTACTTTTCGTTGCCGTTCAGTTCGGACATGTTTATGGTCATAGGCAGTAATGCCTTGAAGGCTGTTGCCGCCGCATTGTTTTCCAGTGTGGCGGTGAATGAGGCGGAGCCGACTGTTATTTTTAGATTGTTGCTCATAGGATTATCGTCGTCGTCATCATCGTCATTACCGGGATTAACCGGGGGATTGTCATCGTCCGTACTTCCCGGAGGTATCTGCTGCCCTGTTTCGGGTATAGGAGCATCGTCGCTGCATGAGGTGCCCCAAACGGACAATGTCAACGTCATAAAAATGAGTACTAAGTAATATTTCATAATCTTCACGGTATTATTTCAGGTATTCCTTAAAGAAAGAATCCAGCTTGTCGAACGGGATGAGGCTGACCCGGTCGTAAAGGTCCACATGGCCTGCACTGGGCACGATGTATAATTCCTTGGGTTCGGCAGCCTTGCTGTAGGCATCTTCGCTGAATTCGCGTGAGTGTGCATTCTCTCCGGTGATGAAGAGCATGGGGCGCGGTGAGATGGTCTCGATATCGGCAAACGGATAGAAGTTCATGAACTTCGTGTTGCTTGCCAGGGTGGGGTGCGTGGTGGTCAGGGGCGTTGCACCTTCGGGGGTGAATTCTCCGCGTCCGGTACGGTAGAATTCATAAAACTCGCGTTCGATAGGAGAGGAGTTAGGCGTCAGTTCGTGTACGGTGCCGCCGGTGTATTTCGTTTCTCCACCCAGAAATTCCGCATAGCGTTGTTCGGCGGCTTCGGCAATGATTTGTTTCCTTTGTTCCAGGGTCAGCGTGTGTTTCAGTCCGTTGCGGCTTGCTGTACCCATATTATACATGCTGATGGTTACAATGGCTTTCAGGCGTGGGTCGATTTTTGCCGCACTGATGGCGAAACTTCCACTGCCGCAGATACCGATTACGCCGATACGATTGCGGTCGACGAACGGGCGTGTGCCGAGGAAATCGACTGCTGCGCTGAAGTCTTCCGCATAAATCTCCGGAGAAACGGTGTTGCGTGGTTCTCCTTCACTTTCTCCCCAAAAGGACAGGTCGATGGCGAGGGTTACGAAACCGCGTTCGGCCATCTTGGTGGCATAGAGATTTGCACTTTGTTCTTTGACTGCCCCCATAGGGTGCCCGACGATGATTGCGGGATACTTTTCTCTTGCTTTCATTTCTTTCGGCAGGAAAAGGTTTCCGGTCACTTTCATTTTGTACTGGTTGGAGAAGGATGCTTTCTCCATGTTGACAAGAGTACTTTTATAAAAGTTGTCCGCATCTGTTTGTGCAAAGGATAGGCTTGTGCCGAGTGTCACTAAAAATGACGCTGCTACTGATAGTATTCGTTTCATATACGCTTTGTTTTTGGTGATTAAATTGATTCTCTGTTTTCTACAATGCAAATGTACGATGGAGTAAGCATACTGTTTGTAGACAGATTACGGACATGATAACCCGAATTACAGATTATGAAGAAATGAGTGGGGAGTGCGTCAATTGATATAAGGCATCCGGCTTCATTGCATTGTGATGCGGTTTCGTGGTTGGGAATTGACGCGGATAAAAGAAGTGTAATGGCGGACGACGGATATATGAAAAAAGCTCCGGCATGCAGTAGCATTGCCGGAGTTTTTGTATCTTTGGGGCATTGAATAAAAAGAAAAGTTTATGTCAGAGAAAGAAATGAATGCTTATCGTTTGACCGGGATGGAAGAACCTACAGATGCCATGCTTGCCCAGCTAATGAGTGAGGTGGCAAAAGACGCTAAACATAAAGCGATGGAGGCTACGGAAAAGTTTTTCAAGCAATTGGATGAAACTGTAACCTTGCGTAAGCGGGAGTGGGCGAAGAAACGTAGTGAAAGGAAGAAATGATGGAAACTACTCTTCATAAGCCGGTGCTGATTGTTATAGCCGGACCGAACGGTTCGGGGAAGACTTCTGTGACCTCTAAAATTCTTCATCACGAGTGGATGGAAGATGCTGTTTATATTAATCCGGATATTGTAGCGCAAGATAAATTCGGCGACTGGAATTCACGGGAAGCTATCATACAGTCTGTGCAATACTGTGAAAAGCTGCGGGAGGAATGTCTTGTAGAACGCAGAAGTATTATATTTGAAACGGTTCTCTCTGTAGAAGATAAAATTGATTATGTGATGCGGGCGAAAGAGGCCGGTTTCTTCGTTCGTTTTTTCTTCGTCTGTACGGCACATCCTACTATTAATGCTGCACGTATTGCACGCAGAGTGATGGAAGGGGGGCATGATGTTCCTATCACCAAGATTATTTCGCGTTACGATAAGTCCATAGCCAATGGTTGCATTGTTTCCGAATTAGCGGACAGAACTTACGTTTATGATAATTCTGTTGATAATGCAGATGCCTGCTTACTATTCAGATTAAGAGATGGAAAATTGGTGAAGAAATATGTAGAGGATATTCCCAGATGGGCTCAACCCATCTATAAAGGAGGTCTTGAAGAAAATCCGTTGGGATAGAGGCCGACGGCCTTGTAAAATCAAAAGAGAGGCGTCCGGCGGTTGGTGGTAGCGGCGCACGCCTCTCTTTTTGATAACAATTTGTTTTCTCTCTTTATAGATTGGCAATCTCTTCGGCAGTTAAACCGGTAATATCGGCAATCGTCGCGTAATCCAATCCTCTATCTTTCATCTTCCGGGCATTGGAGAGGCGCTCTTGCTCAACGCCTTCTTTTATGCCTTCTTCTCTACCTTCTTCTCTACCTTCTTCTCTTCCTTCGAGCCTTCCTTCCAATTTGGCCGAGTCTATTACATCATTTTGAATCATTACTGAATCCAGATGCCTGTCATACGCCAGACGTTCTTGTGGCGTCATGGAGTAATATTTCAATTTCTCACGCGCCTCTTCCAGACCGGGAGCCGTAGTGTCCGGACGTATTATTCCGCTCTTCAGATAGCTCATCCATTCCTCCAAAGGTGTAACGGCCACCTGGTTGAACTCATTAACACGGATAAGGACGTATTCCGGAAAAATATCAGCGGGCATGCGCGTTACGATGGCATTCTTTTCCTTGACGTTGACTTGCAGTTTATCCCCTGTATGTACGCCAATAAAATTATTTTGTCCGTAATACAGATAGTCGCTGCCGATGCCGATGTCGAAATACAGGATGCTGATGGAGTATATCTTCTTCACATGATAATACGCCTCTCCCAGCGAAATGTGCTCGGTGATGGCTTTCGCCACTCCGTAAAGGATGCGTTCCAGATAATAGAGTTCGCGTGTGTTTTGTATTTCGATGATGATGATTTCATCCTTACTGTTGCGTGCCTTAATATCTACACGATTAAATTTATCATCGGCGGTCTGCTGGTTACTTTCACTTTCGAGTATCTCAAGGATAGTGACTTTTTCCTTCAGGAATACAGTCAGGAAGCCTTCAAGCACGCCAAAGTTTGCTTTTTGACGCAAAAGGCGCTTGATGGCCCAATCAAATCGTATGTATCTGTCTTCCAATTTACTTTCCATAATCATCCTCCTTTTTTTAGAACAAAGCAAAGGTATTGCTTTTACTTTGAAAAGCAATGCGACCGGAAGACATTTTCTTTTCCGTCATCGTTTTTTTACATCATTTCCATCATTGAAATGCTCCGCAGACTGCCGCACCCACCGTCGTACCCAGATTGGCGGATAACAGGAATAAGCCGTCAGCGAAATCCGGATTAAACCTCAAACCGAAGAAGTATGTTTGCCATAAGCTTTGATATGACCTATTACACCTTTATTCTGAAAATAAAAGCGCAAACAGACTATGGAAACACATCGTTTCAGTCTGTTTACGCTTCTCTGTGAGAACTCAATGGTTCTATTATGATTTCAATTAACGGATAAAGTTTGTCCGTACCAAAGGTTCTGCTTCAGGGTGTTGCTGCCCGTCAGCCGTATTTTTCAATAACCAGGCCATATTTCTGCCTAACATTCGCATAGTCTGTAATCCTTCCGCATCTTGCAGGACATCGCCCGGCATCATTCCATGAATAATATTCCAATATTGGGAAGAAACAACAGGCATATGGTTTATTGTGAAATACTTATTCAATCTGTCAAGAGTAGCACTGGCTCCACCTCTCCGGCAAACAGCTATTGCTGTAGCCGGTTTGTACTCCATCAACTCCGAGCTTGAATAGAAAAGACGGTCTAACAGGGCGCACAGCGAACCATTGGGACCGGCGTAATAGGTCGGTGAGCCTACTACCAGTCCGTCAATACCTTCTTCCAGTTTCTGGCGGATGTTGTTGTACAATTCGTCTTTAAAGATACACCGTCCCAATTCAGTGCAGCGATTGCAGGCTATGCAACCTTGTACGGCTTTTGTTCCGATAGAAATGATTTCTGTTTCTACTCCGTTTTCATTCAGCGCCTTTGCTACCTCCGATAAAGCCAAATGTGTATTTCCGTTTTTCCGGGGACTTCCATTTATCAGTAATACTTTCATCTTTTTTCTTCTTGATATTAATTATATTCGTCAGACTTTGAAGCGTATATTTATATTAAAAACACTGGCATGACTTATAAGGTTCGCCCATCCATCCATCAACGATAGGATTTGTCGAAAATTCCCGCGCAATCTTCATCTGTCATTTCGCAAGGATTGGCAAGGAATAATCCTCCCTGCATGGAGCGGGCGCCTCGGGCAAGCGTCATGGATTCTTCTTTCCGGAACCCGTAATCGCTCATCTTCAAATCGGCCACACCGCAATCCTCCTGCAATTTGACAAGTGCCGTGATGAAATCTTCCGGCTTGTCGGCATTTTCAATGCCCATTGCTTTTGCCATTTTGATGAACTGCTCGTCGCAGGCATGACGCTCGATGAAGAACTCATAGAAAGCCTTGGAAATCATAATCAGCCCTGCACCGTGAGGAAGATTGTGATGATAGGCGCTCATGGAGTGTTCCATGGAATGTTCGGCCGTGGTGCTTGTCAGTTGCATGGTGATGCCTGCCATTGTGCTGCCATAAGCGACGCGTTCTCTTGCTTCCATATCATTTCCGTCTCTGACTGCACGTGGCAGGTATTTCGTGATATTCTCGATGGCGGACAATGCAATCGCTTCGCTCAGAATATTTACACCGTTGCTTATCATTACCTCTGTGTTGTGGAACAAAGCATCAAATCCCTGGTATGCCGTGTATTTGGCGGGAACGGTTCGCATCAGTTCCGGGTCTACGATGGCAAGAACGGGAGTCAGTTCCGGTGCGCCGAAACCGATTTTCTCATTCGTGTCGGGATTGGAGATAACGCCCCAGCAATTGATTTCGGAGCCTGTTCCTGAAGTTGTGGCAATGGTAACTATGGGCAATCCCGGATTTTTCAGTGGCATTGCTTTGCCGGTGCCGCCAAAAACATAATCCCATAAGTCGCCCGGATTCGTTGCCATTGCCGCTATTGCGACTGATGCATCGAGTACGGCACCTCCTCCGAGAGCCAGAATAAAATCGCAGGTATTTTCTTTGGCAAAAGCGGCTCCTTCCATGACGACGCTTTTGTACGGGTTTTCCATAATCTTGTCGAAGATGGCATACTCTATGCCGGCCTTTTCCAATTGTTCAATCGTGCGGTCGAGCGAACCGTTGACCTTGGTCGACTTACCATTTGAAATCAAAAGTAGGGCTTTCTTGCCGGGCATTGTCTGCTTGTGCAGATTGTTCAGTTCGCCTGCGCCGAATAGGATGCGGGTAGGGTTGTAAAAAGAAAAATTCATTCTTGTATTCATACGTCTTTCAGTTATTTAATTTGTAATCGTTTTAATGGTTCTCCATAGGGAACTATCGGATGCTGCAAAATTAGCTGTCTTCATGTTATTGCAGGATACCCGGATTACAGATTGAATAACCCTTTTTACAGTTTCTGCGTATTCTCGCTCAGAAATGAGCAAAAGCGATTCAGTTGTGCTATCTGTCATCCTGAGCTTGTCGAAGGATCTACTCTCTTAGCATAAGGCTGCGCTATACAGCAGAGGAAGAGATTCTTCGACAAGCTCAGAATGACAGATAGTCCGCAAATCATTTCATTCAAATCTGGTATAGAAATGAAGGAAATTCAGTTGACAAGGGAACGAGTTGACAAGGGGACAAGGGGCTGCACAATGCTTCTATACCGCATGGAACCTTGTTCCCTTGTCAACTTGTCCCCTTGTCAACTTGTTACCTCGTCAACTGATTCATAACCGCTCAGTAATGAATGAAAGTTATACCCCAATTACAGATAGTATAACCCTTATTACAGACACCTTATTATTCTGAAAAAATAATTCATATCTTTGCTGCTGTTCAAATACTTAGGATTATGGAAAAGGTTATAAATCTGGATAATGTGGACCAGTACAATCATTTGTACGGACTTGAAACATTGCACCCTTTGGTAAGTGTTGTCGACCTTACGAAAGCGACGAAAGCGGTCAATCAAATACAAATGCATTATGGTGTTTACGCACTTTTTTTGAAGCTGGCAAAGACTTGTGATATTAAGTACGGCCGTCAGTCTTATGACTATCAGGAAGGTACTATTGTCTGTTTTGCACCCGGACAGACGATTAGTGTGAGTACGGTTGGTGACCAAATCAGCCAGCCCGTTTACGGTCTCGTCTTTCATCCCGATTTGATTCACGGGACTGCACTTGGGAAAACGATAAAGAACTATACCTTCTTCTCTTATGCAGTGCATGAGGCTTTGCACCTGTCCGACCAGGAGAAAGAAACCGTGATGGACTGCCTGAAGAAAATCAGCATCGAATTGGAGCATCCTATAGACAAGCACAGCAAGTCATTGATTGCAATGAACATAGAACTCTTGCTCAACTATTGCATGCGTTTCTATGAGCGCCAGTTCATCACCCGCAGCAATGCAAACAAAGATGCCTTGACGAAGTTCGAACAACTGTTGGATGAATATTTCCAGAGTGGTCTTCCGATGCAGGAGGGGTTGCCGTCAGTGAAATATTTCGCAGACAGGATTTATCTTTCTCCCAATTACTTTGGTGATATGATTAAGAAGGAAACCGGGAAAACGCCCCAGGAACATATACAGACAAAGGTAATCGAACTGGCTAAAGAGCACATCCTCGGAGCGGAAGAAACCATCAGCGAGATTGCTTACAGGCTGGGATTTCAGTATCCGCAGCACCTGAACCGCCTGTTTAAGAAGCGCGTAGGCTGCACCCCGAACGAATACCGACTGCAAAATTCATAGCTTTGAAAAAGGATATATTGAACATAGAGACCGTACATCAGTGTAATTGTTGCCTGGGCAACAAGACACTGCATCCGCTGGTGAGTGCTATTGACTTATCCAAAGCCAACGTGATGCAACGTACCATCAAGTTCGACTTTTACACCCTGTTATTGCTGGAAAGTGAATGTTGCGACTATATCTATGGACGTAAATACTACGACTATTCCAATGCCACCATGTTGTTTCTGGCTCCGGGAGCATCTATCGATATGAATGACGGGAAGGTTCTTCCCCAAAAAGGTTGGCTGCTGGCATTCCATCCGGACTTTCTGTGTAATACCTCTCTGGAGCTGCACGTCAGGCATTGTCCGTTCTTCTCTTACAGTCCCAATGAAGCGTTGCATCTGTCGTTGCGTGAGAAAACGAAAGCTGTGGAGTGTTTCTGCAATATAGAGCAGGAACTAAAGCATGCGATAGACTGCCATAGCAAGGTGTTGATTTCAAGATATATAGAATTGTTGCTGGATTATTGCTCCCGCTTCTACGAACGCCAGTTCATTACGCGGAATGAGGCGAATAAGACAATATTGTGCAAAATGGATACGCTGCTGGATGAATATATCCGCTCCGGGCAGTTGAAGACCAAGATATTGCCGACAGTGAAGTATTGTGCAAATCTACTTCACTTGTCGCCATGCTATTTCATGGACCTGTTGAAGTTTGAAACGGGGAAGAACCTGGATGAATATTTCCAGTTGAAAAGGATAGAGATAGCCAAGAGAATGTTGTCCGCTAATGGGAATACCGTTAGTTCGGTTGCCGAAATATTGGGCTTTTCAAGCGTGCAATATTTCAGCAACCTGTTCCGGAAACTGGTAGGGGTAGCCCCTAATGAATACAGGCTTTCACAGAACTAAGTACTTTTGATGTTCTGCGATATCCACATCCCTATATCTTGTTTGCTAAGCGCTGCCGCCATGAGGTCGGGAAATTTATCGGGTGTACAGGCGAAAGTCGGTACACCGATATTTGCCAGAAACTCCGCATGGCTCTTGTCGTAAGAGGGGGCGCCGTCGTCATTCAGTGCAGGCAAAACGATGAGTTGCACACCACTGTTCACTAAAGATACGAACTTCTTGCGCATTTCCCGGGCATCGCCACCTTCATACAAGTCGGTAACCAGCACCAGTACCGTATCCTGCGGACGGGTAATCACTCCCTGGCAATAGGTCAGGGCACGGGCGATGTCCGTACCTCCACCCAACTGCACGCCAAAAAGCAGATCTACCGGGTCTTGCAAATCATCGGTCAGGTCTACAACTGCCGTATCAAATACTACCATCCGCGTGCTTACTGCCGGAATGGAAGCCAGCACCGATCCGAATATTCCGGAATAAATCACCGATGTTCCCATTGAACCGCTCTGGTCCAGACAGAGAATGATGTCTTTCATCGCTTTCCGCTTCCTGCCGTAACCGATGCGCACTTCCGGGATAATCGTCTTATATTCCGGCTGATAATTTTTCAGGTTCTTGGTGATGGTGGTTTTCCAGTCTATTTCGTTATAGCGTGGATTTCTCCGGCGGGCGGAACGGTTGAGTGCTCCCGTCACAGCCTGTTGGGTAGGGGCGGAGAGTTTGCGCAACAGTTCATCCACTACTTTGCGGACTACCTGCCGTGCCATTTCCTTGTTCTTTTCCGGGATTACACGGCTGAGCGACATTAGTGTAGCTACCAGATGCACATCCGGCACTACGGTTTCCAGCATTTCCTTTTCCGTCAGCAGTGAGGTGATGTTCAGCCGTTTGATGGCATCGCGTTGTATAACTTGTACCACCGTCTGCGGGAAAAACTCGCGGATGTCTCCCAGCCAACGGCTTACTTTTGGGGCGGACGAGCCGAGTCCGCCGCGCCGGTCACTGTCGTATATGGCTTCCAGAGACTGGTCGATGCGTTGCTCTTCCTGCGTCAGCGTGATGCCTGTACCGTCGGCCTCGTTTCCACCCAATATCAGGCGCCATCTTTTCAGATATTCTTCTTCCATAGTTTACTCTTTACTTCGTTTCAATTCCTAATAATTGGCGGATCAGCGGGATTACTTTGGCTGCTTCCGCTTCATTGTGGGCGGAGACTGTGACCGTCTGCGTCTGTATGCCGCCTGCATTGCTTGCTTTGGCTTTTTCGCCCAGTTTGCGGCGTTCCGGTGGGGCGAACTCGCTGAATGTGCGTTTCAATATGGGGAGCAGTTCCATGAAAGTCTCCTTATCCTGCCCGCATACCCAGTTGTTTACAAGATTCCAAAGATTGTCATCCAACAACAGGATAGCTCCGGAAGAACGGAGAAATCCTTCGAACCAATATGCCATGTCTGCCGGAGCGTTGCCGACAGAAGAATAGTAACTGAGGGTGTTCTGTGCCTCCTCCGGTGAGATGTCCCCTTTGTCGTTCAGCAAGCGTGTAGCGTAACCGGACAGCAACGGATGCACATTGACGGAAGTGCGCACCTGGCGGATAAATTCAAGCCACATGGTGTTTAGTTCCGGATCGTTAAGGGTGGATACCGCATAGTCCGTAGACACCAGTTTGTTGAGAATATCCGCCGCCGCCTCTTCATCGACATTGATGCAGACCAGCACGCCTCCTGCAAGGATACGGGCAATCATGGCATGAAGCATATTACCTACTTTGGAGAAATCCAGATTGCGCACATTGCCATAACGGACAATGCTGACCAGATCGGGAACAGCTTCCATCATTTCGATAATATCGGTAGAGGCAGCCGAAAGACAGTCGAGTTGCATGGTCATGGCTTCCACTAAGTCCGGTAGATTGGCAGGGATTACCCGGTCAAGCAGCCGGGTGAGTTCCGGAATATGCCTTATCTCTGCGGTCTGTTTGAGCAGATACTTTTGGGTGGCTTCTTCCAGTGTATTTCCCCAGATGGCTTTTTCGATGATGCTGATGATCTGTTCCGGTTTGTGGTAAAGCGTCCATTTTTCCTTGAACGTACCTTTACCGTCGGAGCTGCCCGGGATGGCCCAATCTATTTCTAAAAGGTACAGGCGGTGGAAGAAGATACTTCTTTCCAAATCATTCGGTTTACGAAGGTCGAGCGTCAGTTCTTTGATTTCAGCGGTAAACGGAATGCGTAGCCGCTTTTGTGCCTTTTCCACATCTACCAGAAGGGGAACTTTGGGAACATTGTCCGGAACGCGCCCCAAACGGTCGCTGATGATAAGTTCCTCTTTGATGATTTGCAGGAGGATGTCGTCACCAAAGCCCATGACGGTGGTGATGGCTTCGTTGAACTCTGCCAGCGAAGGGGCGGGGAGGTTGCGCAAAGCAGCCGTCACCTGTGCCAGACGAACCGTTTCGATGACGTGGGCTACTGAAATATCCATATTCTTTTTGCGGAAAAGCGAGGCGGCCTGGCTGATCCAGAGAGTACCATCATCTTCAGGATGATGCCAGAGATAATGATACCAGCCGGGAGACTCTATTCCCGCTCCATACCCGCTGCGGAAGGAGAGGCGGTCGTAGGTCCAGGGTATCCAGGTACATTCCACTTTTACTTTGGCAAGTCCTTTCAGCAGTTCATTGTCTTCTTTCACTTTGGGCATGTTCTCAAGTGCAGGCACATGCCAGGCACCACAAACCACGGCGATACGTTCGAAGTTCTCTTTTTGTGCAGCACGTATCATTTTGCGCATCCAGGCTTCACGGAGCAGGTCGCGGGGAGAGGTCTGTTTGGGAAGTTCTTCACGTAGTGCGGTCACTGCTTCTTGCACTGCCAGGAATACGCCGGCACTGTCTTTGCGATGCTCGATGGTCGTTTCCCACCAGCATTCGCCATCCGTGTATCCGGCGGCTTCCGCCAGATAGTCGAAAGGGTCTCTGTATATATCGCCGGTTTCTTCTTCGGTTTCGGAGGCAGTTTCCTGTTTCTTTGCACTTATTTCCGCTTCTTGAATGCCTGTTTCCGTTTCAGCAATAACTTCCTGTGTCGTCTCTTGTCCTTCCGGTTCGTCCTGCGGCGTTTCTTCTTTTTCTTCTTTGGCAGGCTTTTGACTCAGCGCCATAGAGTGTGCTAGGGGCAGATCGAAGAAACGCAATGGCACTTCATTGCGCATTGTATAGCATATCGTCTGCCACTCCGGAGAGAACTCAGCGAACGGATAGAACACGGCATTCTGCGGCTGGTCGGGTTGATAGGCAAGCAGGGCAACAGGCGGTTCCATTTGCTCGTTCAATGCACATGGAAGCAATGCCTCAGCTTCTGCCGGACCTTCCAGAAGGATAAGGTCAGGCTTTAGCTCCTGCAAGTATTCCAGTACATTCCGGCACGAACCGGGACCGTGGTGTCTTATTCCTAATAAATGAATGGACATTTTTTGAGTCTTTTAGTTCATTAAGATTTTATTTGATTAGCAGATGATTTATGTAGTAACTTAATTGAGATACTCTTATCAAATCATATCTCTTGAAGCCCGGTAAATATCTTTCCATCCATCGCGGTTCTTCACAACCGTCTCCATATACTCCTGCCATACCACTTTATCCTGTACGGGGTCTTTCACCACTGCACCCAGAATACCCGAAACAAGGTCTTCGGCATGTATCTGTCCGTCTCCGAAATATCCCGCCATAGCCAGGCCATTGTTCACCACGGAGATAGCCTCAGCCGTACTCAGCGTTCCGCTTGGACTTTTCAGTTTCGTCTTTCCGTCATTGCTAGCCCCTTGGCGAAGTTCGCGGAAGATGGTAACCACCCGACGGATTTCTTCAAGTGCCGGTTTCTCTGCCGGAAGCTGCATCACCTTTTCAAAGCTTTCCACGCGGCGGCGTACAATGTCTATCTCTTCGTCAATCGTATCCGGTAAAGGAAGAATAACGGTATTGAAACGCCGTTTCAAGGCGCTCGACAGATCATTGACTCCTTTGTCGCGGTTGTTTGCTGTTGCAATGATATTGAAACCGCGTATCGCTTGTACTTCTTTATTCAACTCCGGAACCGGAAGTGTTTTCTCCGAAAGAATAGTGATCAGAGTATCCTGCACGTCAGAACCGATACGTGTCAACTCTTCGATACGTCCTATCTTACCTTCCTGCATAGCCTTCATAATTGGGGTTTGCACCAGTGCACCTTCACTGGGTCCTTCTGCCAGTAGTCGGGCATAGTTCCAACCGTAGCGGATGGCTTCTTCTCCAGTTCCGGCAGTACCTTGCACTATCAGTGTGGAGTTGCCGGAAATGGCAGCGGCAATATGCTCGCTCACCCAGCTTTTCGCCGTACCGGGAAGTCCGTATAGCAGCAATGCGCGGTCTGTTACCAGAGTAGCTACTGCAATCTCCATCAGGCGGCGGTTACCTATATATTTAGGTGAAACTTCAAATCCGTTCTTCAGTTTGCCACCCATCAGGTAGGTGACTACCGATTGCGGAGACATTTCCCAATTTTCGGGAACAGAGTTTGTTTCATTCTTTTTCAGTTCGTGCAGCTCTTCTGCGAATTGCTGTTCGGCATGTTGTCTAAGTAAGGTACTCATATCGTTTTTATATTATTTATTGTCATTGAATATGGTATTTATTTTCTCTTTCATTCTCATGTATTCAGCTATCAACCGACTGAATTTAGCTGCAAAGTGGTCCGATTCATGTGTCAGGGTATATTTCTCCAGTTGAGGATATATTTCCCGGGGTAAGTAGAGCGCCAGGCGTTCTGCGGTTTCTTTGGGAGTATAATAATAATCGCTTTGAAACAATCGCTGCAACACCCGTGCGGAGAACTTGGGTCCCCACTGTTTTCTGTCTTCATTATACCAGGAGTCAAGCACACTGAGGTTCTTGTTTGTGGTCTGGAAGTCGATTTCTTCCCGTTGTTCCGGTGTCAGCAATCCTATCAACGAAGCAAAATAATGTTCACTCGCATCTTCTTTCAACGTTTGGTAAGCCCATAAGTTATCATTGAAATTCACTATCGGCCGGCGCAGGTTGAAGTATTGACTGAACGGAGGCTTTTTTGCCAGTTTGGCGGCTGCCTTTTCCGGAGAACAATCGTATAATTCCGCCCAGAAACTGAGGGGTACACGTTCCGCAAGCTGACGCAGAAGAAATTCGTCGTCCTTCTCCATTTTATTGGGGCTGACTTCTTCCAGTCCTAATTTCTTTAGTTCCGGAGTAAAAGCGATTTTCTCATACGACCAGCCCAGCAGCATCTTGTGACGGAGTTTTCCACGCAGCAAGTCGCAGTATGTCTTTACCAGCTCGGAGTCGGGCAGACTGCACAACAGCCGGCGGGCGGTTTCTTTTACATTACTGCTTCGGTCGGTGGTGATAATTTCTTGTAGGAAAAGTTCATCCTTCTTGCTCAGGTTGATACGAAGGCACTGTATCAGTTCGTCACGGTGGGCGGCGGACTCGTTTTTCAATTCGGTTTGCAACAAGGCAAGTCCCTGTTCCGGGACTTCTTTTCTCAGGCGTTGCAACATTCGCTTCCGTTCTTCGTGCGAGGCGGTTTCCCAAGTCTCGTTTCCGGTGTCTCCCCAGTCGGGAAGTTCCATGTGCGAGAGTAGCCAGCGGCCACGGTTTCCCGTCAGTAAAGAGAGCAATGACTGTTCTTCGTGCTTGTCGGGGTTGTTGCGGTCGTAGGCTCGGGAGATTAGCGGGCGCAGATAGAAAGGCGGAATCAGCTTGTTGCACTGCACCGCTTTCCGGTAAGCATATAATAAGAGGTATCGGTTACGCTCGTTTACCATCTGGACAAGCATTTCGCCGACGGTGCGGTCAAAATAAGGCAGGCTGTCTTCCGGAGCCTCACTGATGGCAGTGGTTTCTTCGGCGGACTGCGGTTCTGTTCCGGCACGCTGATAGGCGAAGGTTAACGCTGCTATCTGATAGAAAGCGGCTTCCGCATCTTCGGCTTTTTCTTGAAGGAGGCGGAAGTTCTCTTCCAATGCTTCCGGGAAGCCGGACGGGGTGAATTCTTTGGTTGCAGTTCCCAGTAATGCTGCATTTATGATTGGCTCAGTTATGTTCATCTCTCCAAATATAACAGTTAGATTGATACCACATCGTGTTCAGTTCCCAGCAATTGGCATCCGCCAGCAGGAAAGCGGCAAAAGGCTTTCCGCCTGTGACGGCAAGGATGTCTGTTTTCGTTGTTTCCTGCATCTGCACGGGCATGCGTTCGTTGTTCACGTCCTGTATGTACAGTTGCTTTCCTTGTGTGGACAGCCTGATGTTCTCTACCAATATAGGTACGTTTTCGGCAAACGGATTGACTTGCAGCGTTTCCCTGTATCGGCTTGCGGCTTCCTGCAGGTTGCTGCAAAAATGCGGAATGTATGTCTCACCGGATAATTCGCACTCCTTGAACAGTGCGCGCAGGTTGCCTACTCCTTTGTAGAAACAGAGTTTGGCGTGATAGATGCTTCCGGGCACAAGGTTGTATTCGGGCAATGAGCCGGGAGTCGTGAAGCTGAGGTAAACGGCGAAACGGTTGCTTTGCTGGCCATGCAGCCAGTAGATATCATTGTTCAGTTCATTCACCTTTTGGCTCTTTTTGTGGAGTACTATCCATTGGTCTTCAACGGCTTCTCCCGCCCGCCCCTCTTCTTTGGACTGCGGGTAGCCTATCTGGGTGCGGATTTCATTCTGCCAGTCTTCCGGTTGCTGTTCCAGGGTTTTATAGGCTTTCATCAGCAGATAGAGCTTTCCGAGTTGGTCGGTCAGTTTGTACTTCCAGGTTTCATCGTAAAAGTTGATTTCCTGAATGGTTCTCAACCGGTTGGCAAGTCCGGAAGCCTGTGCATCGATCATGCGGCGGGCAATACCGTCAAAAAGAGTATAAGCCCGTTCCGGTATGTTGATGAACCCGTTGCGCAACAAGTCCTTTATCCAGATTTCCAATTCGTCTATACCGTTCAGCACTTTGGTATGGCGCATGGCTTGCCGTTTGGCTTGCGCTGCTTCGTCTACGGGAGCATCGCTTTTGGCTTTCTGCTCTTTCTTTTCCGCTTTCTCTTCCCGTTTGGAAAGCCAGGCAGTCACCCAGTCCGGTTCGTCCGTTTCTTTGAATAAATCAGTTTGCGCGGCATACAAAAATAGAAGTCCCAACCCATGTTTGCATGGAAACTTCCGGCTTGGGCACGAACATTTGAATGCAACATTTTTTGTATCGACTACGGTCTGGTATGGAGTCTTTCCACTTCCTTGGCAGTGTCCCCAGATGGCGCGGTCGCTGTGTTCCAGCAACACCCATTTGGCTTTTGTCGCTAAGCCTTTTCCCGCTTTCACGGAAGCTGCATCCGGGGCTAATTGTATGATTTGTTCTTCTGTTAGGTTTAATAACATGATAATCTTAGTCAGCTATTAGTATATTTTTAGATTGCAAGTATAGCGTTTTTTTCTGTTTTTGCCATCGCAGTGGCAAAGTTTTGCCAATTAAATTTCATCAAAAAACTGATGTGTATCTGATTATAAATACATATATTTGCGATACATTCAACAAAGATAAATTTGAAGTGAGAATACCTATGAATACTGATTTTATAAACCTGACAACAGAAAACCTTGCCAGTGAGCATTTGTGCTGTATTATCCGTAGTAAAAAGCCTCATCCGGGTGTTGAAGCAAAGCGGCAATGGCTTGCAGAACGCTTGAAGGAAGGACATGTCTTCAGAAAGTTGAACATAAAAGGCTGCGTTTTCATAGAATATGCTCCTCTTGAAATGGCTTGGGTGCCTATCATTGGCAACAACTATTATTATGTGTATTGCCTGTGGGTTACGGGTGGCCCGAAAGGGAATGGGTATGGGCGCGCACTGATGGAGTATTGCTTGGCTGATGCCAAAGAAAAAGGTAAATCCGGTGTTTGTATGCTTGGAGCGAAGAAACAAAAATCCTGGCTTTCTGACCAGTCATTTGCAAGGAAGTTTGGCTTTGAGGTTGTTGATACTACCGATAATGGGTATGAACTGCTTGCACTTTCTTTTGATGGAACAACACCTGCGTTTGCTCCCAATGCTAAGAAACTGGAGATTGAAAACAAAGAGCTAACCATTTATTATGATATGCAATGCCCCTATATCTGTCAAAGCATTGAGAACGTAAAGCAGCATTGTGAAGTGAATGATGTTCCGGTTTCCTTCATTCAAGTGGATACGCTGCAAAAAGCAAAGGAATTGCCTTGTGTCTTCAATAACTGGGGCGCATTCTATAAAGGAAAGTTTGAAACAGTGAATTTGTTGTTGGATGTCAACTATTTAAAGAGAATACTCAAAAAATAAAAATAGATTCCCTTTTTTGATTATATTTGCCTCATAACTTTAAAAATACCACAGTTATGAGAAAAGTACAACTATTATTAGTTTGTTTAGTGCTTTCAGTGGCTGCTTCTGCTGCTGATAAAGTCGTTAAGTTACCAAAGCCCAATTTGAATCGTGCCGGTGCGGTGATGAAAGCATTATCCGAACGTCAGTCTACACGCGAATATGCTTCGAAGGCATTGAATCTTGCTGACTTGTCGGATTTGTTATGGGCTGCTAACGGAATCAATCGTCCGGAGTCCGGAAAGCGGACAGCTCCGTCGGCTTTGAATAAGCAGGATGTAGATGTGTATGTGATACTGCCCGAAGGGAGCTATTTGTATGACGCAAAAAATCATCAGTTAACTTTGGTTGCCGAAGGAGATTATCGTGATGCGGTTGCCGGCGGACAGGACTTTGTGAAAGCGGCTCCGTTATCCCTGGTATTAGTTAGTGATGTTTCCCGTTTTGGTGATGCTCAAAAAACACAGAATCAAGTAGTGGGAGCTATGGATGTTGGTATTGTTTCACAGAATATCTCTTTGTTCTGCTCTGCTGCCAAGTTGGCTACAGTGCCGCGTGGTTCGATGGATGCCACTCAGCTAAAGAAGGTTTTGAAACTGAAAGATGCCCAGATTCCTATGCTGAATCATCCTGTGGGCTACTTTAAATGATGGAATGAATAAAAGAAATGAGGAGCAAAGACAACTATTGTTGATTTTGCTCCTCATTTTTTTGTGAAGTGGGATATTTATCCACTCTATTTTTTAGCTTATTTATTTGTATCTTCAATGGTACAGATACTAACGCGGTTCCAATCCGGTTCCGTGAACATATCGCCCACTCCCTGACCTTCGGCTGTAATACGGTCGGGACTGATTTTGTACTTCTTCACTAGGATGGACTTCACTGCTTCAGCACGTGCATTGGCAATTCTTGCATTCACTTCGGCACTGCCTTCCGGAGAAGCGTATCCTTTAATGGTAACCACTGTATTCGTATATTTTTTCATATAAGAAGCTACGCGTTCAACGTTCGGTAATTGTGAAGCATCGACTGTAGACCTGCCTTGTCTGAACGTGATGATAGATTCCGGAATCAGGTTTGTCTTCTTCACTACAACAACTTTTGCTGCTTCATTGCGGCACTTGTCGAGTTCTTGTTTCAGCCCGCCGATTGTCTGGGTAGCATCATTTATCACGTTGTTTCTTTCATTTACCTGTTGGCGCAAGTTATTGATCGTACCGTTCAGTTCATTGATTTCGGCTGGGTCATATAGTTTTGCCAAAGTGAAGTGATGGCTTCCGTTGCTGCCACCGAAGTGATAGGCTACGCCTGCTGTCAGTTCAAATGCCGCATTGTTTGCATTGAAGCGGCTCCGGTTGTGGTCGCCTTGCATATCATATACCAGTGCCGGTTTCACTCCGATAGTCCACGCCTTGCTTTCGCCGAGGTTGAAGTTGAGGTTCAGTCCGAAACGACTGGACCAGGAATTCACATCTCCAGGGCCGTTCATGTAGTAGTGCAGCCATCCCGCACCGGCTACGGCTTCGACTTCGAATATGCGGGGAATGCCCGTATAGCCTGCGAACAGGTTCATCAGGTTGACTTTACCCAATAAGCTAAGGTCGGAAGCATCGAAGGCTGTTTTGCTATTCGAGGTGTTTATATATCCCATACCTTGAACACCCAGTCCGAAAACAGGAGTCAGTTGCTTAGTAAACTCAATTCCCAAAGCCGGACGAGCATTTTTGAAGAATGCACTGTGGGTTACAGGAGTTATCATGCCGGTTTTTAGCTCTACAGACCAGTTGTCTGTGAATTTGCTTCCTTGTACAGTAGTCTGGGCATTCGCTGTGAATGCTGCTGCTACAAAAACTGATAGAATAATTGATTTTTTCATAATTAAAATAATTAAATTTTATATATCCTGACTGGTTTATCTCCTTTCAGGAGTTAATAGTTTTGGTTTAAATTGTCGAAAAACAGGCGCTTGGCTTAAAATAAATAGAACTGACAGGATCTCTTTTTCATAATTCAGTTTTCTTTGATTTATAGTTAAGTCTGCTGTTTATTTACAACAACATTATTTTTGAAAAAATAGTTCGCTATCTCAAAATGGAATTAACAACTATTTATCATTCATCTCTTAATTTACTGGTGGAGTTGAGATGGTCTGAAAAATAAATTAGCCGTTTCTGTAACATTCTGAAGCCTCTTGTATCTAAAAGATAAATCTAAAAACGAATGATAATGAAAAAAGTGTTTTTTGTCATAGTGGTCGTTCTTGCTTCCTCTTTAGTTCATGCACAAGATTACTCCTTTTCAGCAATTAAATCAGGGACGGGAAAGCAAGCTATTGTATTTATTCCAGGGTTTGCTTGTTCGGGAGATGTCTGGAAGGAAACTGTTGAAGCGTTGAAGAAGGATTATACTTGCTATGTTTTGACGATGGCAGGCTTTGCAGGAGTTTCACCGGAAAAGAACCCTTCATTTGAGAGCTGGAAAATGCAGATAGCCCGGTTTATAAAAGAGAAGAATATAGAAAAGCCGATTCTTATTGGCCATAGTATGGGAGGTGGGTTGGCACTTGCAATTGCATCCGATTTTCCTTATCTTGCCGGGAAAATTGTAGTAGTGGATGCCTTGCCTTGTTTAATGGCTCTGACCAATCCGGAATTTAAGTCGTTTCCTGATAAGGATTGTTCGGAGATGATTAACCGGATCAGCGCGATGAATGAAGAAGAATTCGCCCGGATGCAAAGAATGAGTGCTGCAAGTCTTACTACCGATTCATCGAAATTCGATGAGATTGTAAATTGGGGATTGAAGTCCGACCGCGAAACATTCGCTAAGATGTATTGTGATTTCTCGAACACCGATTTGAGGGAACGGATAAAGAGCATAACAGTTCCTTCTTTGATTTTGCTGGAACCTCATTTCAAGAATATAGAAGCGGTTATAAAAGAACAATATAAAAAACTGTCTACAGTGCAGTTTGCATATGCTAATAAGGGGTTGCATTTCGTGATGTTTGATGATAAAGAGTGGTTTATGAATCAGATAAGTGAATTCATTAAAGAATAAAAAGTGGAATTTGAAGTAATATATAAGGAATACTGGGGCAAAATATTCCGTTTGTGTATGGGATACGTAAACGACTATAATTTAGCGCAGGATATGGCTCAGGACACATTTGTCAAAGTATGGCAACATCTGCCTGCTTTCAGGAATGAAGCCAATATCAGTACCTGGATATTCCGTATTGCAACCAACAATTGCCTTCGCCAATTGGAGCGGCAGCAACGAATCGTTTCAACCGAATTACCTGTTGATTTACCCGAGGAGGAAGTTGTAGATATCGAACCTCAGATCCGCATATTGTATAAGTCTATAGCCGAACTTCCAGAGATAGACCGTATCATTATTTCGCTGGAACTGGAAGATGTCAGGCAATCGGATATTGCACAAATCGTAGGATTGTCCGAGAGCAATATCCGAGTGAAACTCCATCGTATAAAAGCGTTGTTAACAAAGAAAATGAAAGAATATGGAAAATGATATAGATATACGGGAATTGTGGAACAGGCAGGTGGTGCCGGCTGTTGACCAGTCCGGCATACTTGGAAAAATAGAAAGTTTCAGAAAAAAGAGAATTAGGAGAACGGTCATCCTCAATGTGGTTTTATTGCTTACTATTCTCTTTATCATCTTTATCTGGGTGTACTTTAAACCGGAATTGATGAGTACCAAAATAGGAATAATACTATCGGTCCTTCCAATGGGAGCGGTTCTTGTTTTTAATAATGGTTTGACTTCATTATATAGGAAAATAGACGAAAAACAGTCGAATATGGATTACCTGAATGCTTTGCTTAAGGTCAGAAGCAGGGAGCATATCATGCAGACCAAACTGATGAATCTCTATTTCATTTTGTTGTCCGCAGGAATTGGACTCTATATGTATGAATATACTTTAAAAAGATCTTTCATATTCGGTGTGGCAGCATATTCTGTTGTACTTTTATGGATCGGTTTTAACTGGTTCTTTTTGCGGCCGAGAATGATTGAAAAGAATAAGCGAAAGATGGAAGACTTGATAAAACAAATAAAGAAACTCTTATGAATTTCAGAACCTGTATAACTTCTAATTCTCCGATACTAATGGAAGGAGCACTGGGAGAACGCCTCAAGCGTGAATATGGATTGGATATCAATGGCAATGTTGCTATGGCTGACCTGATTTATAACGAAAAAGGACGGATGGCACTGAAAAGCTTGTGGCGTGAATATATCAGTATTGCACACAAATATAGTTTGCCATTCATGGCTACTACTCCTACACGGAGGGCGAATAAGGAACGGGTTGTGAAGTCGGGATATGATGAGACTATTATCCTGGATAATGTGGATTTTCTTCGGAGAATTAAAGATACGTCAGACCTCGAAATGTACATGGGCGGTTTGATGGGATGCAAAGGAGATGCTTATACCGGTGCCGGTGCTTTGGGAACGGAAGAAGCTCACGATTTTCATTATTGGCAAGCGCAGTTATTCAAAAAGGGAAAAGTGGATTTCCTTTACGCAGGTATTATGCCTGTGCTGGCCGAAGCGGCAGGTATGGCGAAAGCGATGTCCGATACTGATATTCCATATATCATTAGCTTTACAATACAGAGAGACGGAAAACTCATTGGCGGACATACCATTGACTATGCTATACGTTTTATTGATGACAACGTGCCTCACAAGCCTGTATGCTATATGACGAATTGTGTGCATCCCTGTATTGTGTGCGAAGCCCTTTTACATGAATTCAATCAAACTGAAACAGTACGTACTCGTTTCATTGGCATTCAAGCCAACACCTCTGCCTTGTCTTACAGTGAGTTGGACGGTTCCTGCGACTTGAAGTGCTCTTCACCTCTTGACTTGGCGGAAAGTATGATGAAACTGAAATCAGAATATAATTTTAGGATATTTGGCGGTTGTTGCGGAACGGATAACAGGCATATGGAGGAAATTGCAAAAATACTTCAATAAGGAGCATTTATTGGTTGATTCAGAATGATTTATTGTGAATTACTTTATTCTGCTGCGGTAGAATTAAAGAAGAATCAGTAAATTTGTAGCAAAACCCATATGCATTATGCCTGAAACAATTCCTCAATTCTATAAGAGAATACAATGCTACGGCCCGAAGCCGGATGCCGTTTATTCCAAAGAGAAAGAATATTTCAATCTCTTCTTCCGGCAATGTAACTTCGGGACGGTGCAATTCAGTTATCGGGATTTCTATAAAGTGACTCTGATAGTGGGGACGGGAAAATTGTATTATGCCGATAAATGGATATTGGTGGACCGTCCTGCCTTGTTATTCTCTAATCCTTTGGTGCCTTATGCGTGGGAGTCAGTCAGTGAAGAACAGAAAGGAATGTTTTGCATATTTAATGAACAGTTTGTACGAACGGAAGAGAAGAACGGCTCTTTAGCAAATACACCTTTGTTCAGGCTGACGGGTGATAAGGTTTTCTTTTTGGATGAAGTGCAATTGGCGAATGTGCAAAACATATATGCCCGGATGCAGGAGGAACTACAATCTGACTATGCAGGCAAGTCCGATGTATTGCGGTGTTATCTGCATTTATTGATACATACGGCTGTGAAGATGCAGGATATCAATCAGTATGAATCGCATCCGAATGCTTCGCAACGCATTGCCGAATTGTTTCTTGAATTATTAGAAAGACAGTTTCCAGTAGATTACCCCCGTGCCGCACTGATTTTGCATACTCCTGCCGATTATGCCGACCGGTTGTCCGTACACGTCAACCATCTGAATAAGGCTATTAAAGAGACTACCGGAAAAACGACATCCGAACTGATTGCCGGAAGAGTCGTCAAAGAAGCTACCCAATATTTGTAGCATACCAATCGCTCCATATCTGAAATTGCATTCAGCCTGGGCTTTGAATCTATTTCCTATTTCAGTAAATTCTATCGTAAACATACCGATCAGTCACCGACCAAAGTGCGGGAACAGGCAACTATTTGATTTGTACAAATGATGCTTTGAATAGTGCTAATCCATCCGTGTGCTATCGCCTAATTTTGCATCGACTTAAATATTAGAATTATGAAGTATAGAAAGTTAGGTAAAACGGATGTGCAACTGTCCGCAATAGGGTTGGGTTGCATGGGGATGAGTGCTGCGTATGGAACGGCGGATGAGAAAGAGAGTATGGCAACGTTGTATCGTGCCCTGGAACTTGGCGTGAACTTTTGGGATACGGCGGATGTCTATGGCAACGGAGCCAATGAAGAACTGCTCTCTAAAGTGCTGTGCGAAAAGAGAAATCAAATTTTTATTGCGACGAAGTTCGGTTTCAGGTTGCGTAATGAGAAAGGCAGCGTGTTTGGTGGAGGCGAGAGCTATGTGGATGGCTCTCCCGCATATGTCAGGCAGGCGGTGGAGAAAAGCCTCAGACGGTTGAAGATTGAGACGATAGATTTGTACTATGCCCACCGGATAGATTCGTCTGTTCCTGTTGAGGAAACGGTAGGGGCGATGGCTGAACTGGTAAAAGAGGGCAAGGTCCGTTATCTGGGACTGAGCGAGTGTTCTCCCGAAACTTTGAGAAAAGCTAATGCCGTGCATCCCATTGCCGCCGTTGAGAGTGAGTATTCTTTGCTGACTCGTGATGTGGAAAAGGAAATAGTGCCATTGACGAAAGAACTGGAGATTACCCTGGTGTCTTTTTCACCTTTAGGCAGGGGACTGGTGACTAATACAATTCATGTAGAAGCTCTGGGAACGGATGATTACCGAAAGCATCTGCCCCGCTACAACGGTGAACATTGGGAAAACAATCAAAGGTTATCTGCCGGATTTGCGGAAATCGCAGCGGGGAAGGGGATTACTCCTGCACAGTTTGCCTTGGCCTGGGTGTTGGCACAAAGTGAGAATCTCATTCCTATACCGGGAACCAAACGCTCCCGGTATCTGGAAGAGAATGCAAAAGCTGCTGATGTGGATTTGTCTGCCGAAGATATTGCGGACATAGAACATCTGTTGAAGAAGTACCCCAATGTCGGCGACAGATACAATGAGCGTGAATTCAAGTTTGTAGGTAAATAAGCATCGGGGGTAATCTCCGGATATTTATTTCTTCTTCAAATTGAGAATCCATTCTGACATATCTTTCAGCACTTCTGGGCTTATAGTTTCTTCCAGTTGTCCGTATTCGTTGATAGTACAAGTCTTGCACGCTTGAAACAGATGGTTCAGACCGGGATATTCTTTAGTGGTGACTTGTTTGTTTCCGTTGGATTTCACCCACTGCTCCACTGCTCCGAGGTTCATGTCGGCGTCTACTTGCAGGTCTTTCTCTCCATTGAGAGCCAGGACGGGGCATTTGGTCTTCTTTAAGTCGGAAGTAGGGTCATATCTCATGAAATGCAAATACCAGGGGGAGAGCATTGAGTTCATTTGAGCCTCTGCCTGTTTCATGACATTGGGGTCTTGCAGTTGTCCGGGAGAAAGTGTTTGCGCAACATTGGCATACAATTCCTTCCGGATTTCTTCTGTACTCTTATCCTGGGTTAATAAAGCGTAGCGGGTGCGTAGCACGGGTTTAGTCAATTCCCATGCAGCATCCGGCATACCGCTGGATTTGGAAATCATCTCACTTTGTTTTAGTATCAGGCTGTCTCCCTGAATGGTGGCGCCTGCCAACGAAACGATGAAAGCCACTTCTTTATTCCGGGCAGCCAGCATAAAAGCTATGGTTCCTCCGGCACTGTGCCCGATGATTCCTATTTGTTTGGAATTTATTTCTTTCCTGCTTTTCAGATACTGGAAAGCAGCTTCCGCATCGCTGGCAAAATCTTCATTCGTGGCAGATGCATATACTCCTTTCGACTTGCCTACACCTCTGTCATCGCAGCGCAAAACGGCTATTCCGTTGCGGGTTAAGTAATCGGCAATCACTAAAAAAGGTTTGTGTCCCATGATTTCTTCATCCCTGTTTTGCGGGCCACTACCAGTCACTAATACTACTGCCGGAAATTTACTCCCTTGTTCAGGCAAAGTCAATGTTCCGGCAAGTGTGATGCCGACTTGCGGATTTTCAATGGTTATGTCTTCCACTTTGTAAGGGAAAGGGGGTTGAGGCTCTTGCGGACGGTTCATCTTGGCGGATTCTCCTTTTTCCAAATCTAATTTCAATGGGATGCCTTGTGTGAAGTTTCCATATATCTTGTTGTCCGCTCCGAGTTTTCCCTTATAAGAGGCATGTATATTGGGAATCTGAATCGTTAGTACCGAATCTTTGAAAAGGGTTGATTCTGTAGGAATACCCTTAACTCCCTGATCCGGACTGTCGCAGGTGGATGTATAACCTTGTTCCGTCTTTTGCAGATTGAAGCAAATGGTGAGTGAACCGGTAGGGAGTGATAATTTTCCGTTCCACGTACCTGAAATATCCTGGGAATAGATGCAAACAGGAACAAGTATTCCCATTAGTAATAAGGCAAACTGTTTCTTCATTAGAGTAATTTTTATATGTATTGATTGTCAAAGTTAGTAAAAGAAATGACAAGGAAATAAATATTCATTCTAAATATCACCGGCAGATGCGAAAAACATAATTTTAAATCAGGTGTGTAAGTGGAATTATGACAGGAATGAATATATTTGCGGGTTGTAATTTCATGGTAAGAGTTTATTCATAAATAAGAGATTATTAAATGAAGAAATCAATCCCCCGGTATACGTTTTATAAACATAAGTATGGGAGTGAACTTTTAGTGGATGTCGTGGAACTGAAATACGTGAAGCGGTTTCTGGCTAAAGGGGCTGTGCATACGTTGACTTATTATGATATTACTTTCATTACGGAAGGGGAGGGGAGATTCTCTATTGATAATCAGATATGTGAAGCAATTCCCGGCGATGTGTTCTTCTCCAAACCTGGCGAAATACGGAATTGGGATACGGCCCATATTGCAGATGGTTATGCGCTGATTTTTGAAGATGAGTTCTTGTCTTCCTTCTTCAAGGACTCTTTGTTTGTGCAACATCTCCCGTTCTTCAATCTGGAAAAGACAGCTTCTAAACTCCATTTGTCTGATGAACTTTATAAGCGCATGATGCAGCTTCTGCATGATATAAAGGCAGAAATCGGCTTGTACAGACAGAATGATGTGCATGTGCTGAGGGCATTGCTTTACGAAGCCCTTATGCTGCTGAACCGGGGCTATCTGAATATACTATCTCAGGTAGAGAAGGATAAGGAAGCCGGCAGCATTCACGTCAGCAGATTTGTAGAACTGGTCGGAGCGAACCTGAAAGAACAACATTCCGTCCGTTTTTATGCAGATAAGCTCTGTATTACTCCTAACTATCTGAATGAGATTGTAAATTCGGCAATGAACATCAGTGCCAAACAATACATCCTGAATAAGATTATGGATGAGGCCAAAAAGCAGCTTATCTACACCGATAATTCCATATCAGACATGGCGTTTGAACTTCATTTCTCCACTGTAGCTTATTTCGTCCGCTGTTTCCGGCAGTGTACGGGAGAGACGCCATTAGCTTACCGGAAACTATATAAACCGTGAAAAGTGCTATTTCTCCCTTTGTTTTTATTACATTGATTCTCTGTGCCGTGTTTATCTTTGCCGCAACAATAACTTATAAAAAAATGAGATGATGAGAGATGCAGAGAAAACAGTAGGAGGCATGATTGATAAGTTGAAAACCGCTTTCATTGGTTCGATAGATGCGGAAGGTTTTCCGAATATCAAAGCTATGTTGCAGCCCCGAAAAAGGGAAGGGATAAAAGTTATCTACCTGACCACGAACACTTCGTCGATGCGTGTTGCACAATACCGGAAGAATAATCATGCAAGTATTTACTTTTGTGATACAAGATTCTTCCGGGGAGTGATGTTGCGAGGCACAATGGAAGTACTGACCGACGGCGCCAGTAAGGAAATGATATGGCAGGACGGCGATACCATGTATTATCCGGAAGGTGTGACCGATCCCGACTATTGTGTCCTGAAATTTACGGTAATTTCCGGTAGATTTTATAGTAACTTTAAGTCGGAAAATTTTGTAGTTGACTAATAATCAGATGGCTTTATCTTCTTAATACTAAACTTGTCTTTTTTGTGTTACTCTTTGTCCATTTTGTGGCTATTGTCTCGGTTGATATAGCCTAATTTTGCACATAGTTTATTACTAACTATGTAATCTTAAGAATGTATTTATGAGACAAAAGTACTTAAAAGGTATTATGATTGTGGCTGTCACAATCGTATTCGGCAGCTTGGTGACAGGATGCATGGAAAAAGACGTGTATAATCCGGATGCAGGAAAACAACCTTTGCCTGATGCGGATGAATATTTCGGTTTTGAAACACGTGGTGATGTAAAACTTCTGGTGAACTATGATGTTCCGGGTTTTACTGCTCTTGTAGAAGTATATGACGAGAATCCTATGGAGATAGTAGAAGGTACGTCGGTGAAAAAAGAAGGAGTGGAGGCTATATTCAAAACTTATACGGATAACAACGGAAAGTATGAGGGGAAAATGAATATACCGACCTCGGTGGAGAAAATTTATTTATGTACAGAAACCTGGGGGTTGCCAAGATGTGTGGAAATGGAAATTAAAGACAATGCTGTTAGCCTTGATATGAGTGTGAATCAGTTAAGACCTTCTACGCGATCTTATTCCTTTAGTGAAGCAAAGCCTCCGTATACTATTGATAAGTCTAAGAATCTTTATTCACTGTGTAAATGGGGAGAGGGAGGAAATCTTACTTATATTTATAATAACAGTACTTTAAATAAAGATTACATTAATAAGGGTTATATTAAGTCTGTGAATCAGATTGGTGATGAGAATATTTCAGATGTAACAAACCGTCTGAAGAAATTCTTCAGTTCTTATAATGCAAAAGGGGATAACTCAGGATTGTTTGTAGCACCCGAGGTTACTAATATAAAGATAAAAGAGAAAACAAAATTGGATGTGGTATTCCTTGATCGGGATGCTTCTTTTGATAATACGTTTGGGTACTATTTTTATAAGAAATCAGATAGAGTAAATGTGAACAGTGTGAAGAAATATATTGTATTTCCAAATGTTTCCTTCTCAGCGTTTGGAGGTCAATTACCTATACTAAAGTGTGGAAATACAGTACGTTTACTCTATTATGATGATGCCGGTAATGCCACAGAAGAATTTCCGGAAGGATATATGGTAGGCTGGTTTCTCTATGCTGATGGATATAATGGCTACAAACATGATTATAATGTTGGAACAGATGAAATTAAAACAACCACTCTCCGTACTTCTAATGAGGCTGTTCAGAATTGGAATGGATTCGTTTCTGTGAAAGATGAGAAGAGCGGAAAAACGATTATAGGAGTTGAAGATGGAGCGAACCAAAGCTACTGTGACCTCTTATTCTATGTAGACGCCACTCCGGAAGGAAGTATTGATGATCCCGATAGACCTATTATTAAACCTGATGACGGTAAAGACGATCCGGAACCGGATCCGGTGGAACCTCTGAAAGGTACATTGGCCTTTGAAGATATCTGGCCTTCGGGCGGTGATTATGACATGAATGATGTAATAGTAGAATACAGGCGTGAAGTTGCCTTTAATACCAAGAATATGGTAACGAAGATAACCGATATATTTACTCCGGTACACGATGGCGCTACATTCTCAAATGCGTTCGCTTATCAGATAGATCCCGGACAATTTGGTAAAGTGACCTCAACGGGTGTAAAAGTAGAAAGTGAAACGTCGTCCATTATAGTGACACCTAATGCTAAGGAAAGTATCGGTAAGACTTATACAATAACCAGGGAATTTAATGCTTCATTTACGAAAGATGATTTGAAGGCTTATAATCCATATATCATTGTAAAATATGCTGAGGGACAAAAGGATAGGACAGAGGTGCATTTGCCTAAGTATAAAGCCACATCCTTAGCGAATCAGTCCCTTATCGGCACTAATCAAGATGCTTATTACATTGATCGTGAAGGGGAATATCCGTTTGCCATTGATATTCCTGTATTGGGCTTCAAGCCGGTGACAGAATCTCACCGTATTGACAGTGAATATCTTGATTTCTCGAAATGGGCAGAGTCAAAGGGTACTAAATATACAGACTGGTATAATAATTATTCCGGTCCCAAAAAATAATCTAATTGATGGGGATGGAGCAAACGGACAGCCTATGACTGAATAGTTTGCTCCATTTTTTTGTTTTAATGGTCTCAGCATATCTCTTTATTGAATTAAATTATTACCTTCGCTTTAATCAATGCCTGAATAGGCCCTATATATGAAAGGATTTCTGATTATAAAGAATATTATTCTTAGCAAGCAAACACTTCTTTTGGTTTATATTTTAGTTTGGGGCATGCAGGCGTATAGCTCTGATAATCTGTCTTCTGCTTTTCCGTATAATTATCGGTATAAAAGTTTTAAGAATATATATTTCCCAATAGAGTCTAATGTTGTAAATGTAATCTTTCAAGATGATACAGGATTGGTGTGGGTCGGTACCCAAAGCGGTCTATTCTCTTATAATGGATATCAGATTTATAAATTGGCAAGAGAAACCGATATAGAGTATGCCAATATCACTGCGATTGTACAAGTAAGTAAAGAATATCTTTGTATCGGGACTAACAAGGGGCTGCGATATCTTAATCTGTTTACTGAACAGTTTGAGAATCTGTATCCGGTCACTCAAGTGGTCAAATCTGTCCGCTCTTTGGCTGTTTGGGATAATAAACTTTGGATTGGAACTAATGATGAAGGATTACTGTACTATGATTTTCAGGATGAATCCATATTACATTTGCCATTAGATTCCGAAAAAAGTAAATCAATCGTTTATTCGTTTGAATCGGCCGATGGTAAGCTTTATATAGGTTCTTATGATGGATTAAGTTGCTATGACCCGGTAAAACAAGTAAGAGAGACAGTCATATTGCCTGAAAAGTTCCGGAAGTTAATGGTGAATTCATTGCTGTGGGATGAACAACGGAATTGTCTATGGATTGGGACAGAAGGATATCTGCTCAGCTATTGCCTTAATGACTCTCGTGTAGAAACGCCTCTTGCATTACCATCAAATACTTTTAAAACATTGGCATTTGATAACAAGAATAACATTGTGATGGGTACGGATAATGGCCTGTATATTTATAGCCGGGGTTTGGGAAAAGTGAATCATATACTTCATGATTTGCGAAACGAGCAGTCTTTGTGTAATAATGTAATTTCTTGTAGCTATATTGACAGAAATAATAATGTTTGGTTAGGGACTGACTATGGTATATCATTGATTGTTGATGATTCTGCTTTTCAGTTTATTCATATTTCTGAATTGACGGATGAGAGGAATGGCAATGATTTTACCCATATATATAAGGATAGCAAAGGAGGGTATTGGTTAGGAGGAACAAACGGACTTTTACTGTTTGACAAGAATGGTAAAGTGAAATGCTTTAATACTGAGAATCCGAAGAACTTGCTTCGGCATAACAAAATCAGATGTATATATGAAGATCGTGATCATATTGTATGGATTGCTACGGATGCCGGAGTGGCAAGATATGATAGGGAGAGGGAGAAGTTTGTACATTATAACATAGTGGACAGGTCGAATCGGAAGAAAGCAAATTGGGCGTATGATGTTTATGAGGATGAATATGGCAGCCTATGGATTGCGACTTATCTGGGCGGAATATTTATCGTTAACAAGCGGGAATTGCTTGCACACGATGATCGGGTTTTGTTTCGGGCGGAATGGAACTTGTCTGATTCATTGATTTCAACCAAAGTAAGTGAAATTGCTTATCAGATAGAGACTGATAAATATGGTTTCATCTGGGTTAATACTCAAAAAGGCTTAGCCCGGATAGACTGCAAAGCCCGTAAAATACATATATTAGACGTTTATCCGAATCGGATGATTTATGATGGAATTCAATCTATCTGGTATTCATCAAACAACGAGATTTATAAACTTAATGTCCTGACTTATACCAGTGAGAAAATAGGTGAATTAGCCAAGGGAAGCCAGGTACACTCATTTGTGTTGGAAAATACCAATATTTGGGTTTCGTGTACGGAAGGAGTCATGGCATGGGATATTGTCTCATCGCAGAGAACCGATATGGCATTTTCAGGAAGATATTACCAAGCCGGATTCTATGACAGGCAACATGATGTCATCTTATGGGGAGGATATGATGGAATATCTTATGTATCCACTCATGTCATAAAAAGTGAAAAGGGAGCTGCCCCGGTTATTGTAACAGCTGTCCGGAGCAATGATAGGCAACTATTGCCTATGGTGGATTATGCAGGGAGTAGTATCCGATATCAGAATAAGATAGAATTGCCACATGCGGAAAAGAATCTGACATTTGAGTTTTCCACATTAGCTTATTCTTCAGAATCAGAATTTTATTATCGTTTGGGAAACAGTAAACAATGGAGTAAATTAGAACCGGGACAGAATCATATTTCTTTTGCCAATTTACATGCCGGCACGTATAAGTTGTTCATGCGGAATGGGAACTCCGATAATCCTCAACTATCCCCGGTTACAGAGTTTGTTTTTACCATTCTTCCGCCATGGTATGCTTCGGTGATAGCGTATATTATATATACACTTATATTGGCAAGTATCGCTTTTATTATCATAAAATACATCCGAAGGAATATCAAATTGAAATATGAGCGTATAGAGAAAGAGAAAACATTAGAATTATCAAATCTGAAATTAGACTTCTTCATCCATATTTCTCATGAACTCAAGACTCCTTTAAGCCTAATCATAGCTCCTTTGAGTACTCTGATTACAGAAATTAAGAAGCCGGAACATAAAAAGCGGTTGGAGTCTGTATATGGACATGCGTTAAAATTAAATTCATTAATTCATGAAGTGCTTGATTTCAAGCAGGCTGATTATACTAGTGAGAATACTTTGATTCGCTCTAATATCGAATTATGTTCTTTTACAAAGAATATTTTGGATACTTTTTCTGCGACTTTTGTGTCGAAAAATATCAGGACAGTCTTCATATCCGATAAAGAGCAAATATGGATGAATCTGGATATGATAAAAATGGAATCTGTACTATCGAATATAATCACTAATGCTATTAAATTCATTCCTGCTGAAGGGGGGGAAATTGAAGTTACCATTATTCAGGCAGCAGAAATGGTTACTATACAAATTTCGGATACTGGCAGTGGCATAAAGCGTGAAGACCTTCCTTATATCTTTATTCGCTACTTTCAGAGTAAAAATAAAGATAGACGTAAAGATGGAAGTGGTATTGGTCTGTATATAGTTAAGAAGTTTATAGAACTACATGATGGTCATGTCAGCATTAGCAGTGTTGGTGACAATTGTGGAACTTTAGTTACCATAACCTTACCTTTATCCGGTGCAAATTGTATATCTTCCATACAGAATTGTTCTCAGGCGGATCAGCAATTGAGTTTGCTATCAGGAAAACCCATATTATTGATTGTTGATGATAACGTTGAAATGGTAACTTATCTAGTGGAAGCTTTTTCTAAAGAATACTGTTGCTTGTATGCTTTAAATGGAAAAGATGGGATAACTATTGCCTCAGAACACCATCCGGACATAATTCTTGTAGATCAGATAATGCCGGAAATGGATGGAATCGAATTTTGTAAGGTGATACGAAAAAAATTGCAAATAGCTTTAGTACCTATTGTGATGTTGACAGCGAAAGATGATAAAGATACTGAACTCAAAAGCATGAAAGCAGAAGTAGATGCGTTTATATCTAAACCGTTTGATATTGATAAATTGAAGCTACGGTTGGAACAGTTGTTTAAAACCCGGCGCAGGTTAGAGAAACGACTGAATATTGAAACAATTGGGGAACCTATACAGATACAGGAGAAAGAAATGGATACAGGGGAAGCATTTATAATCAAGCTTGTTTCCATCATGGAAGAAAACATGGAAAATACAGAATTCAATGTTTCTATGCTTTGCCAATTAGTGGAGATGGATAATAAACAATTGTACCGGAAGGTAAAGCAGTTGGCAGGAGTCACTCCTGTAGAGCTTATTCGTCGGATACGAATGAAGAAAGCAGCCGCGTTATTGTTGCAAAATAGGTTTTCTGTTTCAGAAGTTATGTATATGGTGGGATATTCAAATCCGTCTTATTTCTCGAAATGTTTTGTAGCCGAATATAAAGTTTCCCCAAGCCAATATGCTTCAGAACGGCAGAATACGGGGGATAAAACTTAAAGAACCTCAAATCTTTCCCGCTCTCCTGAAAGTAAGTTAATAATTTGAATGATAGAGTAGTAGTATATCATTAATTCTTCTTATGTTTGTGTTTGACACATGTGTCAAACTTTTAAGTCTGATTAAAAGATATATTATAAAAGCGGTATGTTGAAGATAGGTCTTGATGTTGGTTCTACAACAGCAAAGCTGGTTGTACTTGATGAAAATGAGAGCGTTGTATTTTCAAAATATGAAAGACATAATACGCGTGTCAGGGAAGTGGTCGTTGCTTTTCTGAAAGAACTGCTTTCCCGGATAGGGGATGAAAAAGTGATTGTCAGAATCACCGGTTCCATTGGGATGGGAATCTCTGAGAAATGTGCTCTGCTATTTGTGCAGGAAGTGGTTGCCGCAGCGAAAGCAATACAGAAAGGACATCCTCAGGTAGGCACTATGGTAGATATTGGCGGTGAAGATGCAAAGGTTGTTTTCTTCAGGAATGGCGAAGCTACGGATTTGCGTATGAATGGTAACTGTGCGGGAGGTACCGGAGCTTTCATTGACCAAATGGCAATTATATTGGGTGTGAATGTCTCCGAGTTGAATGCCCTTGCCATGAATGCAGACCGGGTATATCCGATAGCTTCACGTTGCGGTGTTTTCTGCAAAACGGATATTCAGAATCTTATAGTTAAGAATGTCAGCCGGGAAAATATTGCAGCTTCCATCTTTCGTGCGGTGGCGGTGCAGACTGTGACTACTCTGGCGCGCGGCTATGATATGCAGGTTCCAGTGCTGTTTTGTGGCGGTCCTTTAGCCTTTATTCCGGCACTGCGCAAGGCCTTTATAGATTATCTGTCCCTTGACGAAAAAGAAGTGATTTTACCGACTGACGGAACTCTGCTTCCGGCATTAGGCTCTGCCTTGTCCTGTACGGAGAAAGACCATAGTTTCCGACTTTCGGGCTTGATTGATGCTATTGATAAAAAGTTAGATGCCTCTTCGGGTAAGTTTGTAGGTCTGCAAGCTATCTTTGAGAATGAGGCGGAATACGAAAATTGGAAGGAAAGAATTGCCGGAAACAGGATTGTCAGGTCCAGGCTGATTGCCGGTGAACAAGATGTTTTCATGGGTATCGATTCCGGCTCTACGACTACCAAGATTGTGGTGATTGATGCGGAATCGAGACTACTGTATTCCTATTATAATACGAACGGTGGAAATGCCATTAAGACCGTTGAAGAAGGGTTGAAAGACCTGTATGACAAATGTTCGGACTGTGGAGTCGTGCTTAATATAAAAGGAAGCTGCTCTACCGGTTACGGTGAAGATTTGATGAAGTGCGCTTTCCAGCTTCATTCGGGCATTATCGAAACCATAGCCCACTATATGGCAGCGCAATATCTGGACAAGGACGTGTCTTTCATTCTGGATATTGGCGGTCAGGATATGAAAGCCATATTCGTAAATAAAGATGAAATAGACCGGATTGAGATAAATGAAGCGTGTTCATCGGGATGCGGCTCGTTTATGGAAACCTTTGCTAAATCATTGGGATATACGGTGCATGACTTCTCTTTAGCAGCTTGTCGTGCTAAAGCTCCATGTGATTTGGGGACACGATGCACGGTTTTCATGAATTCAAAAGTTAAGCAAGTGCTGCGTGATGGAGCTACGGTAGACGACATTGCTGCCGGACTGGCCTATTCAGTCGTTAAGAACTGCCTTTATAAAGTGTTGAAACTAAAAGATGTATCTGTCTTGGGTAAGAATATCGTGGTGCAGGGTGGCACGATGCGCAATGATGCCATCGTACGTGCAATAGAGCTCCTCACGGATACCCAAGTGTCCAGATGTACCACTCCGGAATTGATGGGAGCGTTCGGTTGTGCTCTCTATGCAAAGAAGCATCAGGGCACAACTATCCGTCTGGAAGAAATGATAGGAAAGGCACAATACAAATCGCGTTTTCTTCATTGTAAGGGATGTGATAATCAATGTTTGCTGATGCGCTATGACTTTGAAAACGGGAAAAGTTATTATTCGGGCAACAGGTGCGAAAAAGTCTTCACAAATGGAGAGGGTAGTGAATATAAGGGGAAGAATATCTATCACCGGAAGAATGAACTATTGTTCGATCGTAAGGTGGAGAGCACCAATCCCTGGCTGACTGTGGGAATTCCTCGGTGTCTGAATGTGTATGAGGAATACCCTTTCTGGCACACTCTCTTCACAGTCTGCGGCATACAGGTCCGCCTGTCCGATGTCTCCAACTTTCTGAGTTATGAGAATAATGCACGTATGGTTATGTCGGATAATATTTGCTTTCCTGCCAAACTGGTACATAGCCATATCTCCAACCTGATACATAAAAAGGTGGACCGGATATTTATGCCTTTCGTTATTTTTGAGAAAAAAGAGAAAGAGCAGAACAGTTATAACTGTCCTATTGTGACGGGATATTCGGAGGTTGTCAAAAGTGTGCAGTCCTGTGGCATACCTATCGATTCTCCGGTCATATCTTTTAAAGACCGGAAACTGCTGTATAAACAATGCAGGGAATTGCTCTGCGGACTGGGTGTTGATGAAACGATGGTTCAGTTTGCTTTTGACAAAGCAGAGAGTAAGCAGAATTCTTTTGAAAATATGCTGGTTTCCTGTAACGAGGAAATTTTGCAGAGTGCACGCAAAGAGGGTGCCCTCACTGTAATACTTGCCGGTCGTCCCTACCATAGCGACCCGTTGATACAACATAAAATTTCCGATATGATTGCTGATATGGGAGTGAATGTCATATCCGATGATTGGGTCAGGGACAAAAATATCAACCTTGATGATAGTCATTTCGTTTCCCAGTGGGCCTATACGAACCGTATTCTGAAAGCGGCAAAATGGTGTGCCGAACAAGAGAAAGATGTGCAGTTTGTGGAGATGACTTCATTCGGTTGTGGGCCGGATGCTTTTCTGGTAGATGAAGTGCGCGATTTACTGATGCGTCATAATAAATCTCTCACTTTATTGAAACTGGACGATATAAGCAATATCGGTTCGATGAAATTGAGAGTAAGGTCTTTGGTAGAAAGCCTGAAATTGGCAAATACACAAGAAACTAAAAAGCAGGATACGAAAGAATTTGTGACAGTCCCGGTGTATGATAAGGCATATCGTGACCGTAAGATATTACTTCCGTTCTTTACGCCTTTCATCTCCCCGTTGCTTCCCGCTCTTCTACGGGTTGCCGGATTTGATGCGGAGAATCTGTCTTTGAGCGACGGTGAATCAAGCGAATGGGGATTGAAATATGCCAATAATGAAGTGTGCTATCCAGCTACGTTGATAGTGGGCGATATCATAAAAGCATTCAAGACAAAGCGATATGACCCTGCGAAAACCACTGTTGCCATTACCCAGACAGGCGGGCAATGCCGTGCCAGCAACTATATCTCTTTGATAAAAAAGGCGCTGATAGATGCCGGATATACGGATGTACCGGTGATATCCGTTTCTTTCGGCAGCATGATAGAGAATAACCAGCCGGCTTTCAAGGTGAATTGGCTGAAGGTGCTTCCTATTGCCCTTTACTCGGTTCTGTATAGCGACTGCATTGCCAAATTCTATTATGCCTCCGTAGTCCGTGAGAAAGAAACGGGCGCTTCGGCTAAATTGCGTGATAAATATCTGGGACTCGCTTCTGAAGCCATCTTGCGAAGAAGTACAAGACGGTTGACCGTTTTATTGCAAGCTGCTGCCGATGACTTTAATGGTGTTTGTATGGATTGTGATACTCCGAAAGTGGGGATTGTCGGAGAAATATTTCTTAAGTTCAACCCTTTTGCACAGAAAAATGCTATTGATTGGCTTATAGAAAGAGGTATAGAGGTGGTTCCTCCGATTCTGACTGACTTTTTCATGCAAAGTTTCGTGAACCGGAAAGTGGATGTGAAGTCCTATCTTAAAGACAAGCAGCCTTCTGATTATGCTTTTGATTGGGGATATAAGCTCGTGAAGAAACAAGTGGATAAGATAAATGCGATTGCAGGTCGCTTCCGTTACTTCGCTCCCTTCAATGATATTTTCGAAGAAGCTGCTGGAGCTAAGAATATTATTTCACTCAGTGCACAGTTCGGAGAGGGCTGGTTGCTTCCTGCGGAAGTCGTTTCATATGCCCGTCAGGGAGTGAATAATGTTATCAGTTTACAACCTTTCGGCTGCATTGCAAACCATATTGTAGCGAAAGGAATAGAAAAACGCATCAAAATTCTTTTTCCGGATATAAATCTATTATCTTTAGATTTTGATAGTGGGGTTAGCGACGTAAACATAGTGAACCGGATGTTACTTTTTATTGACAACTTGAAAGAATGAGAGATATGGCGACAAATGACAATGATTTAGAAAGAAAAATAATAGAGGCTGCACAGCAGTTGTTTATGAAAAATGGTTTTGTTGAAACGAACATGAGTGATATCGCGACGGCTGTAGGGATAAACAGACCAGTTCTGCATTATTATTTCAGGACGAAAGACAAAATGTTTCAAGCGGTTTTCGGGAACATCATACTTTCTCTAGCTCCTGAAATTCAAGATATCATGTTGCAGGATAAACCTCTTCCCGAACGGGTGGGTAGACTGGTGGATGCTTATTTTAATGTTTTCCTCCGGCATCCCTATCTTCCAATGTTTATGGTAAGGGAGATAGAACGCGATGTGGAACATTTGATTAGTACGGCCCGTGAATTGCAACTGGAACGCTATTTTCACAAAATTGCTACAAGCCTTCAGGAAGAGATGGATTCCGGTAAACTGAAGAAAGTTCCTATGCACTTTATCTTTTTTACGCTTTATGGAGCGTTGACCTTTCCTTTTCTGGCAAGGAAGCTATTTCTTGCCCTGTCCTCAAATGAGGGGGAGAAAGAAGATTTTACAGGAATACTTATGGAATGGAAGTCCTATATCATCATGCAAATGAAGAATTTATTATGCTATGAAGATTAGTTGAGTTCGTCAGATTTCTTCTAATGCGTAGTATTGGTAATCCCGGAGTATGGTTTGCAGGAATTGTTCCTGTCCGCCATCCCGGGGTGTAATTGAAAGAATCTCCTGCACTTTTTGGGCAAGTTGCACGATGCGCCGTGCACGGTCTTTTTTCCCGGATTGTAAAGTCCGGGTGATTACATTTACCTGTTCCAGTGATAAGTCGGCGGCTTGCGGAAATATGGGATGGTAATCTTTCGTCAGATAATCGAACTCGTCAAGACTGACGTGTATCTTGCGGTAATTCTTATCTTTGATAACCATTGTGCCTGCGGCAAGGTCGCCCATCCGCTGACTGTTTTTGGTCAGTAAAATAACTAATACTCCGAGTCCTCCGGTGGCGGGAACATCAATCGGGAAGAGCAGCCAGCGGAGCAAATAAGAACCTATGCTCGGAGTGGAACCATCAGCTTTCACCACCCGGATATTCATGAGTCTCTTTCCGAGGCTCTGCCCGTGGTTGAACATTTCACATAAAAAAGCATAGAATAATACAGGCAGATAGATTATGGCAAAAAAAACAATCATTGTAAAATTCGAAGATACCTGAAGTTTGGAGAGCAGGGTTGCGGTGGAATATACATAAAGTCCTATCAGGATATAGTCGATGACTAATGCCAGAAATCGTTCGCCAATGCTGGCGGGTGTTTGGCTGATACGGACAAATTGCCCGGTGATAATAGTAGATTCTGCCATTTCCGATTGAACATTTTTAGTATTTCGTTGCAAATATATCATTATTCTCTTATTTTTGTTACCGATTTCAGACAAAACTCATCCGAAGTCCTCAGGAAAAGTATGAAAGAAGTAACGTTCATTCGTCGGAATATCGAAAGATGGAAAGAAGCCGAGAAGGTGGTGGAACAAGCTACAAGCTTGTCTCCCGACAGGCTTGCCGACGCATATACGGACCTTACTGCCGATTTGGCGTTTGCACAAACGCATTTTCCAACCTCCCGTATCACTATTTATCTGAATAATCTTGCCTCGGCGTTGCATAACAAAATCTATCGGAATAAGCGTGAGAAGTGGTCGAGAGTCATTACTTTTTGGACGCAGGAAATACCGCAGACCATGCACGATGCACGTCGTGAACTGCTTGTTTCATTCCTTATCTTCATTGTCAGTGTAGCGGTCGGGGTGATTTCTACTGTGGGTGACCCCGATTTTGTCCGTCTGATTCTGGGAAATAACTATGTGGATATGACATTGAACAACATAGCCAACGGAGAACCTATGGCAGTGTATAACGGCTCTTCAGAAGTCCCTATGTTCCTGGGAATCACTTTGAACAATATCATGGTTTCCTTCAATTGCTTTGCTATGGGAATCTTAACCAGCTTTGGTACAGGATATATGCTCTTTGCCAATGGAATCATGTTGGGCTCTTTCCAGACTTTCTTTTTTCAGCATGGTCTGCTTGGAGAATCCATGCTTGCCATATGGCTGCACGGAACTCTCGAAATCTGGGCTATCATTGTGGCCGGTGCTGCCGGACTGGCTTTGGGAAACGGTTGGTTGTTCCCCGGAACTTATTCAAGGTTGGAGTCTTTCCGGAGGGGGGCCAAACGAGGGGTGAAGATTGTGATAGGCACCATCCCCGTATTTATTATGGCGGGATTCATTGAAGGCTTTATCACCCGCCACACCGAATTGCCGGATTCATTGAGGCTTGGTCTGATTCTTACTTCCCTGGCATTTATTTTATTCTACTATATTTATTTACCTAATAGAAAACGACATGGAAACAGAGAAACCTAAAATTGCGTTGTACGTAAAACGTTCTTTTGGTGAGAAATTTAATGCATCTTTCGATTTTATAAAAGAGAATTGGAAATTGATGCTGAAGTATGCAACCTATTTGCTTTTACCACTTTGTCTTGTCCAGGCATTAAGTCTGAATGGGCTGATGACTTATACGTTAGGCCTGTTCGGTTTTCTGGAGAGTGGATTTCCTGACTCTGCTATATTATCATTCTTTTCTTACTACGGTCTGTATATGTTTCTGTTGATAATAGGCATTGTTTTGCTGACTTCATTGGTTTATGCAATGATCCGGACTTATAATGAGCGGGAGGAGCGTTTGCAAGGCGTCACGTTGGGGATGCTGCGGTCTATGTTGCTCCATAATGTGAAGAGGATGTTTATACTGGTGTTCTTCGGATTGCTCCTGTCGATGTTTCTCGGTCTGGTTATCAATGTTATAGCTGCTTTATTCCCAGAGACTTTGTTCGCAATTGTTATAATTCTGTTAATCCCGTTTATGATAGCCGTAGCCGTGCCGTTTAGTCTCTGGGCGCCTATCTATCTACTTGAAGACATTAGCATTGTAGATTCTCTGAAAAAGACTTTTCGTTTGGGATTTACCACTTGGGGAGGTATCTTTATGATATCTCTTGTCATGGGAATCATTGCCGGTATCTTGCAGGGAGTGACGATGATACCTTGGTACATAGGAACAGTGGTGAAGTACATCTTTATTACAAGCGGTGGGGGAACCGAAGCAACCGTATCTGTAGGATATAGCTTCTTGCTTTATCTGTTGGCTATTGTACAGGTGTTTGGTGCTTACCTTGCCATGATTTTCTCATTTGTGGGATTGGCTTATCAGTATGGCCATGCCTCGGAAAAGGTGGACAGTATCATGGTAGAAAATGATATTGATAATTTCGATAAACTCTAAAATGTAAATGATAACTTCTCCGGTTGATACATTGGTTTGTGACACCGTGCAGGTTGCCGTATGGCAGTCTGATGCGGTGTATGACTACAATCGTGAGTTGATCGCTCCCGAAATTAATTTATTCGAGTGGTTCAACAGATGGTTCGGAGAAGTTATGCAGAAAATATTCGGCAGCAATTTTGCGGAAGAATATTCGGAACTTATTCTGATAGGCATCGCTATTCTTATCCTTATTCTGATAGGCTGGTTCGTTTACAGGAAGCATCCGGAATTATTCGCGTATTCCCGTAAGAATGCCTTGCTTTATACGGTGGAAGAAGATACTATTTATGGGGTGGATTTTACGAAAGGGATTGCCGATGCACTTTCACGTCATGACTACAGGGAAGCAGTCCGGTTATTATATTTGCAGACGCTAAAGCAACTCAGTGACGAGGGACGCATCGACTGGCAACTTTACAAAACACCTACACAGTACATTAATGAAGTGCGGTTGCCCGCTTTCCGGCAGTTGACCCATCATTTCCTGCGGGTACGTTATGGAAATTTTGAAGCGACCGAAGCGTTGTTTCACACCATGCATTCTTTGCAGGAAGATGTGAAGAAAGGAGGGGCTGCATGAAAGGAAGTCATTGGTTCATCGTCGGAATTGTCATCTTTCTGCTGTTGATGTTTGCAATAGAATGTCGCTTGCCGAAGAAATTCGTGTGGAATCCTACTTTCAGCCATTACGATAAGCAGCCTTTCGGGTGTGCTGTTTTTGACAGCTTGTTGTCCGCTTCGTTACCGATGGGGTATTCATTGTCCAGAGAAACCTTTTACCAGATGGAACAGAAAGATACCGTGTCTTGCCGGGGAATATTGGCTATTGCCAACAACCGGCTGCCATCGGATGTGGATGTGGACGCCTTGCTGAAAATGGCGGAACGCGGAAATAAGATAATGTTGGTAAGTACTTGGTTCAGTAATAAGTTGGAAGACACATTGAAGTTCAGGAGTAGCTATTCTTATTTTAGTCCGGTAGCTTTGAAAAAGTATGCTACTTCACTGTTGATGAAGGATAGTCTGTGTTGGATAGGGGATTCTGCGGTTTATCCCCGACAGAATTTCTATTTCTATCCTCAACTGTGTTCATCTTATTTTCTCACAGATTCGCTTCCGGCGAAGGTGTTGGCAGTAAAGAATATTTCAGTAAATGAATTCAGATATGAAGCTGATGTGGATTCCGCTTTTTCAGATACTGTTATTCATGTTCCGGTTGCCATGTCGTATCAGTGGGGAAAAGGGGAGGTTATTCTGGCTTCCACACCTTTGCTCTTTACCAATTACGGTGTACTGGACGGAAAGAATGCCACTTATCTTTTCCGCCTGCTATCGCAAATGGGAGAACTCCCTATAGTCCGCACCGAAGCATATATGGAACAAACGGCACAGGTACAGATGTCCCCTTTCCGCTATTTCCTTTCGCAGAGGCCGCTTCGCTGGGCTTTGTATCTGACGATGTTTGCAATATTACTCTTCATGGTGTTTACAGCGCGGAGAAGACAGCGTGCGATACCGGTTATCCGTAAACCGGAAAACAAGTCGCTGGAGTTTACGGAACTGATAGGTACTCTTTATTTCCAGAAGAAAGACCATGCCGATTTGGTTTGTAAAAAATACATGTACTTTGCAGAAGAGCTGAGAAGGGAGATTCAGGTGGATATAGAAGAAGTGGCGGATGATGAACACTCTTTCAGCAGGATTGCCCGGAAAACAGGTATGAATGAGGAAGAGATAGGAGAATTCATCCGTACAGTCAGACCGGTGATTTATGGTGGATGTGACATCTCTGTGGAGCAGATGAAGCGTTATATTGATAAAATGAATGAAATAATTAGTCATATATAAAAAGAAACTTATGGAAGAGAATACAGAACAACGGGTGGATTTAACCCTCTTTTCCGGGAAGATACAAGAGTTGAAAGATCGGATTGCTTCTGTCATTGTAGGTCAGGAGCAAACCGTAGACTTGGTGCTGACAGCTATTCTGGCGAATGGTCATGTGCTGATAGAGGGAGTGCCGGGAGTAGCAAAGACTTTACTGGCCCGGCTGGTAGCCCGGTTGGTTGATGCTGATTTCAGTCGCATACAGTTCACGCCGGACTTGATGCCGAGTGATGTGCTGGGTACTACGGTCTTCAACATGAAAACCAATGATTTTGACTTCCATCAGGGGCCGGTATTTGCCGATGTCATACTGGTGGATGAAATCAATCGTGCCCCAGCCAAAACGCAGGCAGCCTTGTTCGAAGTGATGGAAGAGCGTCAGGTCAGCATTGACGGGACGACGTATCCGATGGGAGAGCTTTACACAATTCTGGCTACCCAGAATCCGGTGGAGCATGAGGGAACTTATAAATTGCCTGAAGCGCAGCTCGACCGTTTCCTGATGAAAATAACAATGGATTATCCTTCATTGGATGAGGAAGTGAATATTTTGGAACGCCATCATACCAATGCCTCATTGGTGAAGCTGGAAGACGTCACTCCTGCCATTACGAAAGCGGAACTTTTATCTCTCCGTAATGTAATGAGCCAAGTGTTTGTAGACCGAACTTTGCTTCAATATATTGCCTTGATTGTGCAGCAGACGCGTACAAGTAAGGCGGTGTATTTGGGAGCTTCTCCGCGTGCATCCGTGGCCATGTTGCAGGCTTCTAAAGCCTATGCATTATTGCAGGGCCGTGATTTTGTGACACCGGAAGACATTAAGTTTGTTGCTCCAAGTGTCCTTCAACATCGTCTTATCCTGACTGCGGAAGCTGAAATGGAAGGATATTCTCCGGTGAAAGTAACGCAACGCCTGATTGATAAGGTGGAAGTTCCGAAATGATTCTGACTCGTCGCTTCTATATTATCCTCATTCTGATTATCCTGTTGCTGGGTAGCGGAACTGTATTTGCCCCGTTGTTTGTGATTGGGCAATGGGCACTTTTTATCTTTGTCCTGATGGTGTTGTCAGATGGATATATGCTCTATCGTGTCCGCGGTATCAGGGCATTCCGCCAGTGTGCTGCCCGTTTCTCCAATGGAGATGAAAATGCGGTGAGCATCCGCGTAGAGAACAGTTATCCGCATCCCGTTTCTGTAGAAGTTGTCGATGAAATCCCTTTTGTATTTCAGCAACGGAATATTAACTTCCGGACCGAACTTCAAGCAAATGAAGGAAAGTCAATCAGTTATAATCTGCGTCCTACCAGCCGTGGAGTATACGGCTTTGGGCGGATTCGTGTGTTCGTCACCCATAGAATCGGCTTGCTTTCCCGTCGGTACACTTGTGGAGAGCCTCTTGACATTCAAGTATACCCCTCTTACCTGATGTTGCATCGGTATGAATTGCTGGCTATCAGTGATAACCTTACAGAGATGGGCATCAAACGTATTCGCCGGGTGGGGCATCATACTGAGTTTGAACAGATCAAAGAATATGTGAAAGGCGATGATTACCGTACAATAAATTGGAAGGCAAGTGCCCGTCGCCACGAACTCATGGTAAATATCTATCAGGATGAACGTTCTCAACAGATTTACAATGTGATAGATAAAGGCCGGGTGATGCAGCAGGCATTTAGTGGAATGACTTTGCTTGATTATGCGATAAACGCTTCGCTGGTTCTTTCGTACGTTGCCATGCGCCGGGAAGACAAGGCAGGCGTTGTGACTTTCGAAGCACACTTCGACACATTCGTCCCGGCTTCCAAGCGTTCGGGTCATATGCAGATGTTACTTGAAAATCTCTATGCCCAGCAGACCACTTTTGGTGAAACGGACTTTTCTTCCCTTTGTGTACATTTGAATAAGCATGTTACTAAACGTAGTCTTCTGGTACTGTATACTAATTTCTCCAGTCTGGGCAGCATGAACCGCCAGTTGGCATATTTGCAACAATTAAATCGTCAACATCGTCTGCTTGTAGTCTTTTTCGAAGATGCAGACCTGAAAAACTATATTACCACTCCTGCGAAGGATACGGAAGGGTATTACCGTCATGTCATTGCTGAGAAATTTGTCTTTGAGAAGCGATTGATAGTATCCACGTTGAAACAACATGGCATTTATTCCTTGCTAACTACCCCTGAAAACCTCTCGATTGATGTGATTAATAAATATCTGGAGATGAAATCGAGACAACTCTTATGAGCCTTAAATCATACTGTTTTATCTACTAATAGAAACTGCTGGTCGATACTAATTGTGTACAGGCGTGCACTTATCTATCTTTGTTTCGAATTATGTAGGTATTAAGTATGAAGAAGATTATTAAAGTAGCTATATTGTTTATGGCATGTCTTTGGTATGCAATGGATTGTTGTGCCCAGTGGACAGCTCAAGATTCCTTAAATTTGAAGAAGATATTAGAAAGTTCTGAAGAAATAGAATTGAATAAGAATGCCATTCAGTCAATAGGTACTAATTTTAATCAGCTTCCCGAACAACCCATTATTTATAAAGATCAGTTCCATTTCGACACAAGTCTGCCGGATAGCCCTTATCCATTGGGGCAAGAACCTCTTCGGAAACCAGGAATGAGTCTGATGCCCTATAGTGGTGCTACCAAGTATAATTACGATCCGGTATATAAAAAAAGAATAGAATTGGGTACGGATAAAAAGCCCTTTGGCAAAGAGATTATGTTTCAGGAAAGTGCAGGAGAAATAATAAATAAGGGTAGTTTTAATTATAGCTTAGACGAACTGTTCACAAAAAAGTTTTGGAATTTACGGACACGCAGGAATGCGCGGAAAACATTGCTTGCCCTGAGCCTGTACTCAAAACCCGATGAAGCCAAAGGACGCTATGAATACTATCGTTTAGATGAAGGGGACTATGCCATGAATTTTGTTGGCTCTGTGGAGGCTCAAGAGAAAATCAATACTGACCTCAAAGAGCACGAGCAATTGAAAAAAGGACTTCTCTATTTTAAATATACGTCCGAAGGCAAAGGCGACTTTACCTTCTACCTACCCGATATGCATAACTTTAGAGGTACATTTATTCGTAAGTGGGATGGTTACAGGCTTTTTTATGAAGGTATGGAACTTGTGGTCTCATTTGCACAGATTGGAGGAAGGTCCTATCGGTTAAAGTTGAATCTGACTCAACAGTTTCGGTCATTCTATCCGTCCGATGATATAAAGAAGGTACTTTTCACCACTACAGCATCAAGAATATCATCAGGGAGTGACAGACGTTGATGGGTGTGGAGGTGTACACTACTAAAAAAAAAGCTCCGAAGTCGTTAAACTTCAGAGCTTTAATCTCGATTTTCGCGGTGCGTACGGGACTCGAACCCGTGACCCCATGCGTGACAGGCATGTATTCTAACCAACTGAACTAACGCACCAGAATTTCATTTTTGTTTGCTATCTCTCTCGATTGCGGTTGCAAAGGTAGGCATTTCTTTGAAATCTGCAATAGCTGCAATGATTTTTTTTTGCTCTCTTTTATCACTTTTTCTTTTATATCCTCATTTTGAGCATGTTGTAATATGAAAAAAAATAGAAGATTTGAAAGCCGTTTGTTGCGAGGTGTTATGAGGCTTTTGTGGTGAAAACGAAAGAATCTATCGCTTGTTTTAAACTTCCTGCTCGAAAACTTCGTTGTTTTGCAATAAATCGTTATTTTTGCAAACTCAAAACGAGAAAGTTGTAATTTGCAAACGATAAAAAACGATAATTTAGGATGATGAAAACTGCCAAACTGTTACTTCACTGTCCCGACAAACCGGGAATCCTGGCAGAAGTAACGGACTTTATAACGGTAAACAAAGGAAATATTATCTATCTGGATCAATACGTCGATCATGTGGAGAATATCTTTTTCATGCGTATTGAGTGGGAATTGAAGAACTTCCTGATACCACAAGAGAAAATTGAAGATTATTTTGCAACGTTGTATGCACAGAAGTATGAGATGTTTTTCCGTCTTTATTTCTCGGATGCAAAACCGCGTATGGCTATCTTTGTTTCAAAGATGTCACATTGTTTGTTTGATTTGCTGGCACGCTATACCGCAGGTGAATGGAATGTGGAAATACCTCTTATTATAAGCAACCATCCCGACCTGCAACATGTGGCCGAGCGTTTCGGCATACCTTTCTATCTGTTCCCCATCACTAAAGAGACAAAGGCGGAGCAAGAGCAGAAGGAAATGGAACTGCTGGCAAAACATAAGGTGAACTTCATCGTGCTGGCACGTTATATGCAGGTCATTTCAGAACAGATGATTGATGCATACCCTAATCGGATTATCAATATTCACCACTCGTTCCTGCCTGCATTTGTAGGTGCCAAACCCTATCATGCAGCATTTGAACGTGGTGTGAAGATTATCGGTGCCACCAGCCACTACGTGACTACGGAGTTGGATGCAGGTCCTATCATAGAGCAGGATGTGGTTCGCATCACGCATAAAGACACGGTGGAGGATCTTGTCAATAAAGGCAAGGATCTGGAGAAAATCGTTCTCTCTCGTGCCGTGCAGAAGCACATTGAACGTAAAGTTTTGGCATATAAGAATAAGACAGTGATATTTAGTTAATATAGATTCATGAAGATTGCAGTAATCAAATATAATGCAGGCAACATCTATTCGGTGGACTATGCGTTGAAGCGTTTGGGCGTTGAAGCGATAATTACGGCGGATAAGGATGTATTACGTGCGGCAGACAAAGTTATCTTCCCAGGTGTCGGCGAGGCGGGAACAACTATGAAGTTTTTGCGTGCCAATGGCATGGATGCGTTGATAAAAGAGCTACGGCAACCCCTGTTGGGTATTTGTCTGGGTATGCAGTTGATGTGCCGTCATTCGGAAGAAGGCAATGCGGATTGTCTGGGTATTTTTGATACGGAGGTGAAACGTTTTGTTTCGCAGAAGCATGAGGATAAAGTGCCTCACATGGGCTGGAATACTCTTACTGAGACGAATAGTGCCTTGTTCAAAGGCTTCACTAAAGATGAGTTTGTCTATTTCGTACATAGCTTCTATGTGCCGGTAAACGAATGTACGGCGGCTGTAACGGATTATATTCATCCTTTCAGTGCAGCGCTGCATAAGGATAATTATTATGCCACCCAGTTCCACCCGGAGAAGAGCGGGAGCGTGGGTGAACGTATTTTGCGTAACTTTTTAGAACTGTAATCAATGATAGAACTGATTCCTGCAATAGATATTATCGACGGAAAATGTGTACGCCTTTCGCAAGGTGACTATGACAGTAAGAAGGTGTATAACGAAAATCCGGTGGAAGTGGCCAAGGAGATAGAAGCACACGGCATTCGTCGCCTGCATGTGGTAGACTTGGATGGAGCGGCTTCTCATCATGTAGTCAATTATGGTGTTTTGAACAGAATCACTTCACAGACTTCCCTGATAGTTGATTTCGGTGGTGGTGTGAAAAGTGATGAAGACTTGAAGATAGCTTTCGAAAACGGAGCGCAGATGGTAACAGGCGGTAGCATTGCCGTGAAGAACCCCGAACTTTTCTGTCATTGGTTGGATATTTACGGCAGTGAGAAAATCATTCTCGGTGCGGATGTGAAAGACCGCAAAATAGCAGTGAATGGATGGAAAGATGAAAGTGCTTGCGAATTGTTCCCCTTTCTGAAAGAATATGTAGAGAAAGGTGTTCAAAAAGTGATCTGTACCGATATCAGTTGCGACGGCATGTTGCAAGGACCGTCCATTGAACTGTATCGGGAGATGCTGGAACAACACCCCGGTCTTTATCTCATAGCCAGTGGCGGGTGGAGCGGCATAGCTGATGTCCATGCACTGGAAGATGCGGGCGTACCTGCTGTTATCTTCGGTAAGGCATTGTATGAAGGACGCATCACAATGAAGGAAATAGAGTCACTCATAATTCATAATTAAAATAAGTGTTAGCAAAAAGAATTATTCCCTGTCTTGATATTAAAGACGGGCAAACAGTGAAAGGAACCAACTTCGTGAACCTGCGCCAGGCAGGTGATCCGGTTGAATTGGCGCGTGCATATAGTGAGCAGGGGGCCGATGAATTGGTGTTCCTTGATATTACAGCCAGTTTTGAAGGTCGCAAGACATTTGCCGAACTGGTGAAGCGTATTGCTGCCAATATCAACATTCCGTTTACGGTAGGTGGGGGCATCAACGAACTGAGCGATGTAGACCGCTTGTTGAATGCCGGTGCAGATAAGATTTCTATTAATTCCTCTGCTATTCGTCGTCCTGAATTGATAGACGAAATTGCAAAAAACTTTGGTTCTCAGGTTTGTGTGCTGGCTGTGGATGCCAAACAGACCGAAAAAGGCTGGTGGTGCTATCTGAATGGAGGACGTGTAGAAACAGATAAAGAACTGTTTACCTGGACCAAAGAAGCCCAGGAACGTGGTGCCGGAGAAATACTTTTCACTAGCATGAACCACGACGGTGTAAAGACCGGATATGCCAATGAAGCGCTTGCTGAAATGTCTGACAAGCTCTCTATTCCGGTGATTGCATCGGGTGGAGCAGGAGCAAAAGAACATTTTCGTGATGTGTTTTTGCAAGGAAAAGCAGATGCAGCATTGGCAGCCAGTGTTTTTCATTTCGGAGAAATTAAAATTCCCGATTTAAAATCGTATCTTTGCGCCCAAGGAATACCAATGCGGGTGATGTAAAAGTGATAGAGTGACAAAGTGATAGGGCTGATAAAGGTGACAGAATATTACCACATCACGCTGCATAGAATTAATAAATTATAGCTTATAATTAATAATTACCTAAAATGGATTTTGATAAAATGAACGGACTTGTTCCGGCAATCATACAAGATGCAGACACCGCTAAGGTGCTAATGTTGGGTTTCATGAATAAGGAAGCTTACGACAAAACGGTAGAAACCGGCAAAGTAACTTTTTTTAGCCGCACTAAGAATCGTCTTTGGACGAAAGGTGAGGAGAGTGGTAATTTTCTGAATGTAGTTTCTATTAAAGAAGATTGCGACAAAGATACATTGCTGATTCAGGTACATCCCGTAGGTCCTGTTTGCCATACAGGCACGGATACTTGCTGGGGTGAGAAGAACGAACAGCCCGTTATGTTCCTTAAACTTCTTCAGGACTTCATCACTAAGCGCCACGAAGAGATGCCGGAAGGCTCTTATACGACCAGCCTGTTTGAGTCGGGTGTAAACAAGATGGCACAGAAAGTAGGTGAAGAAGCTGTGGAAACCGTGATTGAAGCTTGCAACGGAACTGACGAACGCCTGATTTATGAAGGAGCTGATTTGATATACCACCTTATCGTGCTGCTAACGTCCAAAGGGTACAGCATTGAAGATTTGGCACGCGAATTGGAGGTACGCCACAGTGCTTCGTGGAAGAAACACTAAATAATTAAAAATTAATAATTAATAATTAAAACGGGAATGGGCGAGCCGTTGATACGATATAAGGATGTCGAAGTACACCAACAAGACTTGTGCGTGCTGAACGAGGTGAACCTCGAGCTGCAGAAGGGAGAGTTTGTGTATCTGATTGGTAAGGTCGGTTCGGGCAAAACCAGTCTTTTGAAGACATTTTATGGCGAATTGGATGTCATTTCAGGTGAAGCAGTCGTATTGGGGTATGATATGAACCGCATCAAGCGCAAACATATTCCACAACTGCGCCGCAAACTGGGCATCGTGTTTCAGGACTTCCAGTTATTGACGGACCGCACGGTGAACGATAACCTTGCCTTTGTGCTGAAAGCTACCGGCTGGAAGAACAAAGCAGAGATTAAAGACCGTATTGACGAAGTGTTGATGCAGGTAGGCATGGGCAACAAAGGATATAAGTTCCCTAACGAACTTTCGGGAGGCGAACAGCAGCGCATTGTTATTGCCCGAGCCATGCTCAACTCTCCCGAAATTATCCTGGCGGACGAACCAACAGGCAATCTGGATGCAGAGACCGGACGCGCCATTGTGGGATTGCTGCACAACATTAGCCGTACAGGCTCATTGGTGGTGATGACTACGCACAATCTCCAGTTGCTGCATGAGTTTCCGGGACGGGTGTATCGCTGTGCCGGTCATCAGATAACGGATGTGACTTCCGAATACTCAGGCATGATGCCTATTGTAGAAGAAATAAATAATAATATATAATCATTTAATACAGGAACGAAGATGAAAGTTTTAAAGTTTGGAGGTACTTCCGTTGGTTCTGCACCGCGGATAAAGGAAGTGGCCAAATTGATTACCGATGGAGAGCAGAAGATAGTTGTCCTCTCGGCTATGTCGGGTACGACTAACACATTGGTGGAAATTTCGGACTATCTGTACAAGAAGAATCCGGAGGGTGCTAACGAAATTATCAACAAGCTGGAAGCTAAGTATAAACAGCATGTAGATGAATTATATTCCACTCCCGAATATAAACAGAAAGGTCTGGAATTGATTAAATCTCATTTTGACTACATTCGTTCGTATACTAAAGACCTTTTCACTTTGTTCGAAGAGAAGGTGGTTCTGGCACAGGGAGAGTTGATTTCTACCGCCATGATGAACTACTATTTGCAGGAGTGTGGCGTAAAATCTATTCTGCTTCCGGCTTTGGAATACATGCGTACCGACAAGAATGCGGAACCCGACCCTGTATATATCAAGGACAAACTCCACATGCAACTGGAATTGCATCCCGGTGCCGAAATTTATATCACTCAGGGATACATCTGCCGTAATGCTTACGGAGAAATAGATAACCTGCAACGTGGTGGAAGCGATTATACCGCTTCTCTGATCGGCGCTGCCATCAATGCTTCCGAAATCCAGATATGGACGGACATCGACGGCATGCACAACAACGATCCGCGTATTGTTGATAAGACTGCTCCCGTGCGCCATCTTCATTTTGAAGAAGCTGCTGAGCTGGCTTACTTTGGTGCCAAGATTCTTCACCCCACTTGTATACAGCCTGCCAAGTATGCCAATATTCCGGTGCGCTTGCTGAATACGATGGACCCTACTGCTCCCGGCACCATGATTTCCAATGATACCGAAAAGGGTAAAATCAAGGCAGTTGCTGCGAAAAACAGTATTACGGCTATCAAGATTAAATCCAGCCGTATGTTGCTTGCCCATGGTTTCCTGCGCAAGGTATTCGAAATCTTTGAGAGCTACCAGACTTCTATCGACATGATTTGTACTTCCGAAGTTGGTGTATCTGTATCTATTGATAATACGAAGCACCTCAACGAGATTCTGGACGATTTGAAGAAGTATGGCACGGTAACCGTGGATAAGGATATGTGTATTGTCTGTGTGGTGGGCGACTTGGAATGGGAGAACGTAGGTTTCGAAGCCAAGGCACTGGATGCCATGCGCGACATACCCGTACGAATGATTTCCTTCGGCGGTAGCAACTACAATATTTCCTTCCTCATTCGTGAGTGCGACAAGAAGAAAGCCTTGCAGTCGCTTAGTGATGCACTGTTCAACGAAGAATAAGAGATAACCCTGATACAACCGAGCGCTTTTACCAATCCTGATAAAAGCGCTCTTTTTAACTGAACAAAGAATACACTATATTTAGATAAAGAATATGAAAGGAACATTCCCCATAGATAAATTCCGTGAGTTGCGCACCCCGTTTTACTATTATGACACAAAGGTGTTGCGTGAAACCCTTTCCTGTGTGCGCACCGAAGCTGCAAAGTATGGTAATTTTGACGTGCACTATGCCGTGAAGGCAAATGCCAACCCCAAGGTGCTTTCCATCATCCGTGAGAATGGGCTGGGTGCCGATTGTGTAAGTGGCGGTGAAGTCCGAGCAGCCATCAAGGCAGGTTTCCCGACGAATAAGATTGTGTTTGCCGGAGTGGGCAAGGCAGATTGGGAAATTAACCTCGGATTGGATTATAATATTTTCTGTTTTAATGTAGAGTCCATTCCCGAACTGGAAGTTATCAATGAACTGGCGGCGGCAAAGGGCAAGGTTGCGAATGTAGCTTTCCGCATCAACCCCAATGTGGGTGCACACACTCATGCCAACATCACTACCGGACTGGCAGAGAATAAGTTCGGCATCAGTATGCAGGACATGGACCATGTGATAGATGTGGCACTGGAGATGAAGAATGTAAAGTTCATTGGATTGCACTTTCATATCGGCTCGCAGATATTGGATATGGGCGATTTCGTGGCTCTTTGCAATCGTGTCAATGAATTGCAGGATAAGTTGGAGGCTCACCGCATCCGCATCGAGCACATCAATGTAGGTGGCGGGCTGGGGATTGACTATAAGCATCCTAACCGCCAGGCGATACCTGACTTCAAAGATTATTTCGAGACATATGCCGAGCATTTGAAATTGCGTTCTTATCAAACACTCCATTTTGAATTGGGGCGTGCCATTACGGGGCAGTGTGGCTCATTGATTTCCCGTGTGCTCTATGTAAAACAGGGAACGAATAAGAAATTTGCCATTCTCGATGCCGGTATGACGGATTTGATTCGTCCCGCCTTGTATCAGGCTTATCATAAGATAGAGAATATCACTTCTGATGATGCTGTTGAGGCATATGATGTGGTAGGACCTATCTGCGAGTCTTCCGATGTCTTCGGCAAGGCGATAGACTTGAACAGGGTGAAGCGCGGGGATTTGATAGCGTTGCGTTCTGCTGGTGCTTATGGTGAGATTATGGCTTCAAGCTATAACTGTCGTGAATTGCCGAAGGGGTATACTTCGGACGAGCTGGTGTAAAAGAAATACGCTGGTTTTAGTATCCTTCCTTTCTGCACCGTTATGAGTAATTACTAATCAACCTTTATAATGTATACATACAGCGTGCACCTTTCTTATAAGGTTTGCACGCTTTTTCTTTGTCTTCCCCTCACTTTCTTTACTTTGTATTCACAAACATTATGCTTGTGATTCCTGTTTTCAGGACTCATTTGGTAGTGTGCAACTTTAAACAATAAGAGTTATGAATACAGAAAGAATTGAGAAGGATGACGGAAGGTTGGACCTTTCGCTGTATATGGCAGAGGTTGTTGAAGGATTGAAAGAAGACAGGAGGTATCCTGCGGTGCATACCTACAATAGCACCTTACGTTCCTTTGCAAAGTTTGCCTGCGGTGTAATGCCTGTAAATGAAGTGTTTACTCCCGGGCGCCTGAAAGAGTATGAAGACTGGCTGCTGGAAAAGCGGCTGAGTTGGAATACAGTTTCCACTTATATGCGCACTTTGCAGGCTGTGTATAACCGGCTATCTCCACCCGGCACGCCTGCACACAACCCGAGGCTCTTCGATGACGTGTATACCAAGGTGAAGTCGCAGACCAAGCGGGCACTGACGGAGGAGCAGACAGGGCGACTGATGGGTGCAGACCTCGATGTACTCTCCAAAGAACTGCGACGCGCGCAGGCCTATTTTCTGCTGATGTTTTTGTTTCGGGGTATGCCGTTCATCGACCTTGCACACCTTCGCAAGAAGGACGTGAAAGATGGCAAGATTGTATATCGCCGCCACAAGACGGGCAAACAGATTACATTGCGTATCCCCCGTGAAGCATTACCGCTTTTGAAGGAGTATAAGGATAAGGCTTCCCTTTATCTTTTCCCGATATTGAATGCTGCGCCGAAAGGAGAAGCTGCCCTGTATGAGTGCTACCAGAAGGCCTTGCGGGCTTTTAATAAGAAGTTGGGAGTATTGGCGCAACGGCTGCTTCCCGGTGTGAAACTTAGCTCCTATACCGCGCGACATACATGGGCCACCTTGGCCTATCATACAGGAATGCCTGTCGGAATCATTTGCCAGGCACTGGGGCACTCTTCAATACGTGTGACGGAAACTTATCTGAAACCTTTCGAAAATGAAAGAGTGGATAAAGCTAATCGTAAACTGATTTCTTCTGTTAGAAAAAGTAAATGGGGGAATGGTGGAACATACAATGCATTATAAAACAGTGTTTTGCGAAAGAATTACTTACCAAGTAACGGAAAGTTTCGCCTGCAAAATTGAACATTATTTTTGATAATCCCAAATTAAAGGTCATTTTTTCACATCAATAATTTAATTTTTATCCATTAATCTATTTACAAACACTAAACACATCTCATATTACCCCTGATGCAAACTGAAAAGCATACATCACTTTATCCATCTTTGAACTCTCAAAAACGGACTTCTATTCTATTTACCTTGTTCATCGGTAAAATTCGTTTCTCTTAAAGGAAAAACGAAATAATTGGTTAGAAAACGCCTTTTCTTTTTAGCGGGAAGATTGCTCTTTCCGTTACTTGGTAAGTAATTTTCGCCTACGAAGCTGTTACTTGGTAAGTAACAGTTAACAAAACAAAGAAACACATGTTGTCTATATGTACACAAACAGCTATTACCTTGCTGCACGACATTGCTTCGGGTAATGTCGTGCAATCGGCTAATATTCTCTTTTCAGAAGAAGAATGGAAAGACCTGTTCGATAAACTGGAACAAGGACGGCTTATCCGCCGCCTGCCGGACAAGGAGCCTGGAACCCTGTCTTCATATACCCTGTGGCGTCCTCTGTGGGAAATTTCCCTGCTTGATGTGCTTCAGGCATTGAATGAACCTATCCGTTGCAACATGCCCACTCCTGAAGAATTTTATGTTAACCATCGCCAAATCGCAAATAAGGTCGGCATTTTCAACGAAGTGGCGCGTAAATTTCTGGCAGATATTAAAATAGCCAACTGGTAACCCACCCCCTACAATCAACCAAGATATGAATTACCTACCTATTATCAATATAAAACGCATAGCCCTCGGCTTCGGACTGCTGTTCGGGCTGCTGGCGGGTGTGCGGTCACAAGAAAGCCGTCACGCGCCGGAGCTTTCCGGCAAACCGATGCTGCTCTATTTCCGTTTGGGTAAGGCGGTGGTGGATAACGGATACATGGACAATGCCCGTACTCTCCGCCATCTGGACGAAGTGCTTTCTGACCATAGCCTGGTGTCACGAATCGACTCCATCAACATCCTTTCTTTTGCCTCCCCCGATGGCGGCCGAAAGTATAACGAACTTCTGGCACGGCAACGCTCCACAGCCGTAAAGGGATATCTGGTGTGGAAATACCCTCACCTCGACCAATATCGCATCCACCCCCGTCCACAGGGCGAGAACTGGCAGGAACTGCGCCGGTTGATAGCTGGCGATGAGAACCTGCCCAACCGTGAAGAAGTACTGCAAATCATCGACTGCACCCCGGATATCGACCGTTGCAAGGCTTTGCTCCGGAAGCTGGACGGCGGATGTTCCTACCGCTACATCAGGGAGAGGATGTTGCACTACCTGCGCAATGCCGCCGTGTGCATGGTGTGGATAAGGCCGGACAGACTGCCCGTCTTGCCCTGTCCCGTACCTCTGCGTGCGGAGTCACTGGACAAACAGTGCGAACCACTTGTAGGGATGAAAAGCCTCCGGAAACAAGAACCGACAGTGGTCGGGAATGTACAGACCAAAGAAAAACGTCCGTTGTTTGCCTTGAAAACCAACCTGGTGTTCGACGCCGCCCTGATGCCGAACGTGGAAATCGAAGTACCTGTAGGCAAGCACCACCGCTACTCTCTCAACGGTGAGCTGATGTTCCCCTGGTGGCTGATGGATGGCGACAAATATTGCCTGCAAATCCTCATGGGCGGTCTGGAAGGTCGTTACTGGCTGGGTAGCCGGGCAAAACGTATGAACCGTGAAGTGCTGACCGGACACTTCCTCGGACTATATGCCGGAGGCGGCAAGTACGACCTGCAATGGACGGACAACGGCTATCAGGGCGAGTTCTTTATCGCCGCAGGCATCAGCTACGGATATGCCCACCGGATAGCCCGTAGCCTCAGGCTGGAATATAATATAGGTGTCGGCCTGCTCCGCACCGATTACCGACATTACCATGCCCGCGACAACTACCGGACGCTGCTTTGGCAGGAGAACGGTAAATATACATGGTTTGGCCCTACGAAAGTGAAAATCTCGCTGGTGTGGCTGCTGAACCGCAAGGTGAAAACAGAGAAAGGAGGCAGAAGATGAATACAGTTAACCGCCGCCTCGTCACCTTGTTCACTTGTATCCTCGTCACCTTTTCCGCCTGCGACCGCCGCGAGCTTACCTATTCCAACGAGGCGGAGATAACCGTTACCGCCGATTGGAGTAAAGCAGGCTTGAGCGAACAGGAAGGGCGTTACGGTGCAACCGCCGTATTCTACCCCACGGACGGAAACGCTCCCATCACCGTGCTGATGGGTGACCGTAACCGCAAGACCGTCCGACTGAAAGAAGGACGCTACAACGTAGTTGTGTTCAACCGTTCGTTCGACGACTTCGGAAGCATCGCTTTCCGGGGGACGGATGCCTGCCACACGCTGGAGGCTTACTCCAAGAACGCGCAGGGCAAGGGGACAGACAGTGGCAAAGTGGCTACGGACAGCCCCGACGAACTTGCCGCCGACTGCGTGGAAGGGTTTGAAGTGACACCCGGCATGCTCGGCAATTACGGGCCTTCCGCCACAAGGAATACGGAAGACCCGTCTCCCTGTCGGCTCTGCTTCACACCCCGGAAGTTGACCGGAGAGATAACCGCCACCATATACATCAAGGGGATGAACAACATCCGTACTGCCACCTGCACATTGGGAGGCGTGGCAGAATCCGTGTTCCTTGCATCGGGTCGGCCTTCGGAACGGACGATGACGCAACGCTTCACGTTGGACACGAAAACCTACCTGCCCGGTTCGCGGACGGATGGCACGATGAGCGCCACGTTCAGCGTGTTCGGCTTCGACGAGAGCGTTCTCCATGAAGTGCATTTCGAGGCGATGCTGGTGGACGGGAAAACGGAGTTCGTGGAAGAGCTCGACGACATAAAGGTGAATGTGTCGGAAACCGACGAGGGCGCCATACGCATCACCATCGATGTGACGTGCGGGGAAACCGTGCCCACGGTGAGGCCCGAAGGCAGTTCGGGCATGGATGCCGATGTGGAAGGCTGGGACAAGGAGGATGACAAGGAGATAGATATATAAAGATATAAAGAAATTTTAGTAATAACTTAAAAAAAGACAAAAGATGAAGATTAAGAATTTAATGATGGTAATGGCGGCGCTCGCAATGGCGGGCTGCTCGCAAAATGAAGTGACGGACACGAATCCCGACGTGCATCCGGTAATCGGCTTCGACGTGTACACGGGTGTACAGACCCGAGGGGCGGAAACAGACATTGCCACCTTGAAAGTATCGGATGCCGGTTTCGGTTTCCTTGCATACAAGACGGCGGGCGATTGGAGTACAAGCGGCTCTGCCGCTACCCCGGATTTCCTGTACAACGAACACGGCACATGGACTGACGGAGTACCAACAGGAAGTTGGGGATATGACAACACCCGTTTCTGGCCTACCAACAGCGACAAAATCAGCTTCTTCGCCTATGCGCCCTATGAAGCAAGCCCGACGAATGGAAGCAATAAAGGCATCACGCTGTCTGCGCAAACCGTGCAGGGAGCACCCACCCTTGAACTTGCTTTGAAAACGACCAATGACTGGAAAGACATGGTGGACCTGGTGACGGATTGTCGGGCTGACATCCAAGACCAGACCGCCACGAGCCACAGCGGAACCGTTTCTTTCAAGTTTAGCCATGTACTGACAAAGGTGGCGGACATCAAGGTGAAACCCGACCAATCTTTAGGTAGCGATATAAAAATCTATGTGACGGACTTGAAACTGGTGCCGGGAAGCAGCATACTCCAGAACAAGGCTAAATACCAGTTCTCGGATAACACTTGGGTGGCTGCCACAAGCGGTGCTTCTTATTTTACAACCGAACAAGACTTGTCGGGCTTCCTTAACAAGACTACCCCAGGCGATTGGGGTTACACGACTTCATCAGTGAACGTAAGCAACCACAGTACAGCCACTTCACTGTTCCCCTCCGGCCAGGCACTCTACTTTATCCCGGTGGACAACGCAACCGGAACAGCTAATGAAGGCGACTTGAAACTGAAAATAAAGTATGACATCGTGACGAAGAGCGGCGCTACAAACGTGACCAGTACGACCGAGAAAGAAGTAAAATTGCCCAAAAGCACTTTCAAGAAGGGAATGGCACATACCTATACATTGACCATCAAATTGAATACCATCGGCATTACGGTGGATGATACAATCACCGATTGGGGTACCACCATCGGTGGAGACATGGACGTTGAATAATGGTTTCCATGTCCTATACAGGCCGGACGGGGTTGAATGTCCCTTTCCGGTCACACAGAAAAAAAGCATAGAACAAAAAGAATACCCAAGGATGATGAAAACAAACTACCTGACAGTCGTGGCACTTGGCCTGTTGGCGGCACTCTCCGGCTGCCAAGCGGAGGATGACACACCGCATACATTGCAAGAAAATATTCCGGTAGGCTTTTCGGGCGATGTGCCCGGGACGAGGGCAGCGAAAGAATATGAATCGGTAGCCGACCTTACGGACATAGGCGTGTTCGCCTACTTCACCAACGGCGAATTCAACAACGGCAGTTCCACCCCCAACTTCATGTACAACCAGCAGGTGGAGCGGCAGACTAACGGCAGTTGGACATACTCCCCCGTGAAGTACTGGCCGGGCAACACAACGGACAAAATCAGCTTCTTTGCCTACGCCCCCTACGTGGACGAGGCGGCATCGGGAGGCAGCAATCCATCCTTTCAAGGCAATGCCGTGGCAGGTTTCCCAAAGCTGACCTACACTGTGCCCGCAGCCGAAGCCGACCAGGCAGACCTGCTTGCTGCTACGCCGTTGATGAACCGGACTGCACCCACCACCGACAGCGAAAAGGTGAAATTCAACTTGAAACACGCCTTGACCAAAGTGTGTATCAGCATCAAGAGCGAGGTGGGGATTAAAGTGACCGCCCTGTCTGTAAACAATGCCCCGGCAACGGCAACACTGACATTCACGGACAGTGGTTTCGGCTGGGGAAGCTATACCGGAACAAAGACCGTAAACGCTACCCTTACCGGTGGTGGTACGGAAGTACAGCCAATGCCGCCGACGCCACAGCACTTGCCACCTTCTTTCTGTTGCCCAACAAAGCTGCCGCCACCCTCTCCATTACCTATGCACAATATGGGAATCCTGACATACAGCTTACCAAAACCAACATAGCGTGTCCTACCACTCCCACTGCATGGCAGCAGGGAACGAGTGTGGGGTACACGCTCAATGTGAAAAAAGACGGAACGGTGACTACTTCCGGAGGAGAATGGACCCCGAATCTGGGAGGCGACATATCGGGTAAAGAAAAAGGTATCGGTTCCGCCGCCGAGTGGGTGGCCTTCACCAAGCTATGGAATGCCAACGGACTTCCTACCTTGGATGACGGAGTGACACCCGATTATTCGCTATATGAAAAGTATGGCTGGTACGAGACGAAAGGTGCTAACCGGGTTTTTACCATCAAACTTACCGCCTCGTTCGTGCTGACGGGAACCGTCACAGGCGAGCTTTATGAACCGGTAGGTACAGATACATACCCGCTTACCTTACCTATAGACGGGCAGGGATGGCAAATCAGCATTGACTTGCAAAACAGTTCACAGCTTATCGAGGGTAAGTATTCGGGCATTGTGGGCTATACACAGGCAGGCATTAGCAATCTGCGGGTGGCAACCATTCCCGGCAACAGCTCTTCCTCGGGTTACAGCATTGAGTCTTCGGGTGCCACATACGCAGGCGTGTTGGCGGGTAAGGTGGACGGGGACATTCTGAACTGTTCGGTGGAACTGGTCAAAACAACGGTGGTTAATACAAATTCCTCAGCCACGGAAGCCATGTATATAGGCGGATTAGCAGGCTATTGCAATGGCAAAATCCTGAACTCTGCTGTTTTTGAGGGGACATCCTCCCTTTCCGCTTCTACGGTGAGTTTCAGGAAAGCATCGGCGGGAAGCGGTATCGGCGGACTGGCGGGTGGTGTGGCATCCGCCAGTAGGATAAGCAATTGCTATGTGCGGCTTTCCCAATTGAGCAATCAAGACGAAAGTGTGCCTGCGCCCTCCGTCGGTTGGCTGGCGGGCAGCAAGTCGGGAGCAAGTTTCAGCAACTGCCACTATATGGCAGGCACTGCCGCAGGTTGCACACCTGATGATTCAGCTGAAGGGATAACCTCTTTTACGAACTTCACCGGGCTATGCGCCTCGCTGAATACGGAGGCTGAGAAGCATACAGGCTGGGCACTCTGGAAAGAAACTATCGGTTCAGGGGGCGCTGTGGAGCAAGTGATACTGGATTTATACAGATAAAAAACGGTCAAAATGTGCTACTTAACAGATAAAATTTGACATATGAAAAAATATCAAATATTGATAACAGGACTGCTGCTCTTTTCGGCCTCCTGCATGGACGAAACCGAACACTGCGAACAGTATAACGGAGACTTCCGGGTAACCGCCACTGTAGAAAACACCGGCACCATGTCTCGCGTGGCAGACAGAAATGACCGTACAACCTTCACCGAAGGCGATGCGATTCTTATCGGGTGGAACGGAAGTGCTTCCTCTTACAAATATCGCTATTCGGGAACAAATAGTACATTTGCCCCAGATGCTGCTGCCGACCGGAAGCTATGGACGGAGCTACTGAACACTTCTTCAATGGTAGATGTATATGCCTGGTACGGAACCATGAGCAATGTCCTGCCCGCAGTAGGGACGAACATTGCCGTTCCACAAGATCAGACCTCGGAAAGTAAGTTGTGGGCAGCCATCTGTATGGCGGCACACCAGTCGGCATCCTCCGCCACGAATACGCTCGTTTTCACCTTCCACCATCTCACAGCACGCCTTTTCTTGTCCGTGGATATTGTAGACCCCACGGTGACGCAACCGGACGTGATGGGGGCAACGGCACGAATCAATCAGATCTATGCGGAGGGAACGATAGCTACAGACCCCTCTTCTAAAGCATACCGCTTGGATGTTCCAACAAATCAAAAGGGCGCGCAGAGCATCCGGATGAAGCAATCGTGGTCGGACCAGCAGGTGTTTCATCTGGATTTTGAATGTCTGCTGCCACCCCAGGCATTGGGCGAAGGACAGAATATCACTATCACTTTGGCAAACGGCAAGGAGTATGTTTGCAGCATAAGCGGCGACCTCACTTTGGCGGCAGGGCAGAAAACAACCTTGAAGGCTACCTTGAAAGCGGATGAGCACTCTACTTTTAAACCGAAACTGACAACGATTCCCGATGCAGCAGGTAGCGCTTTTTCCGGTAACCGCCTGATTTGCGCCATCAAGAACGCCTCTACCGGAGAATTTCGTTACCGTGTATATGACAAGCAGCCGGACGGTTCGTGGGGAGAAGGTGTACCGGTATATGAGGATGAAGAGGGAACGATAGAATTTCCGACACAGAAATATAGCAATATCTTGAAAAAAGGTGGAGCAGTTGAAATATCCGGGGATTATGTTGTACTAAGTGCTGATATCGGAAACAGTAATAATTCCACTTATTTTATAAAAAAGAGCAAGACGACCGGAAAATGGTATTGCGCGAATGGACAAATTCAAGGACATGGATACAGCGTCTGCATTAGTGAAGATTTTTTAGTGAGTGGAAATCATGTATCCACCGGAAGTTATGCCAATCGTTCTTACATATATCCCATCGATGCAGATGGAAACCTGGGTGCTGTACAAGATACACCGGCGGGTATATCCGCATATAAAAGTTCTATTTATGGAGGCGTTTTGGCTACCAACAGTGGCGTTTATGAATATGATTCGAACCAAAAAGAATGGGTCAAGTTATTTGGTTATGCAGTGGGAGCCAACCAACGTGTTGCCACTGATGGAAAGAGGGTTATTATGCAGGAAGGTACTGGCGATTCCGATGTGCATATTTACAATGTGGCTACAAGGCAAGAGGAAAAATGGGACGGTTCTAAAGCAAGAGCGGCCGGAGGCAAACCGGTAGCTATTTATGGGGACTATGCGCTGGCAGGTACGGCAACCAAACTAAGTATCTGTTACAGAAATCCTTCTACCGGAAAGTGGAGCGTACTCAATCCTGATGGGGGATTTTTGGAGATAATGAAAAAATGGGATAAAAGTATCACTATCACAGAGATTGATGGGCAAAATATTACCATGAAGGGCACTCGTGCCATGATTTCCGGTACGGAAATGGGTAGTATCTTTATTGAAAACATAGATAAGATGGTAGAGGATTATCTGGCAGATCCGTATTAACACCTATATAAATCAACAAGACAAAAGGAGGCTTATAGTCTTCATTAATCAATTAATAATTAAATTTTATTCAAACAATGAAAAGATTCGGAAGGCGTGCCTTTGTGGCACCCGATGCCACAGAAGCATCAAAAAAAAGACAACCCGTGACGTAATTGCAGATGGAGTGCGCTGGACGGAGGCCATGCGCGTAGTTCGTGCCGACCATCCGGAAGTGACTATTATCTTGCCGAATGAGAAGATACAGGTTCGCCCCGGCGATGATGTGCGTAGTCTGATTACTCCGTATGTAGCCGTTATCCGTCAGGCGCTGGATAGCAAGAGGGTAGGTGAGTGGAAAGGTTATACCGCCGAGTGCCGCATCCGCCAGGTGCGCCGCTTGCTCACCCATTACTTCTACTTTCACGAAGGCTGCATCAGCGAACAGGACTTCAATCTGCTGGTTGAGGATTTGCTGTTTGTGCATAAGGCAGGCTGATACGTGTGTCTTTTATTCCCCCGGAGACGGGGGATTTCGGAAAGAAGTATCTCTTAATAATTCTCATTCAGCTCTTGCATGAACTCATTTAAGTCAATGATTTGAACGGAAACGGCGCATTCTTTGATATATTGGAAAACAATACGGGAATAAGTTACTCTGTTTCTTGACTTTTCGGGTATTTTGCTTAACTTTGTTCGCAAATGAAAAAGTAAAGAGTATGAAACGTCCGCAAATTGTAGAGCAGATACGCAAGGCTTTGGCTCAGGTAGCTCCGGGCGCACAAGCCATTCTGTATGGAAGTGAAGCACGTGGGGAAGCACGTCCCGACAGCGACATTGATTTATTGATATTGGTTGATGGAAATAAATTGACGGTTAATGAAGAGGACCGCATTATTACTCCGCTTTACGACATCGAAATAGAAACCGGAGTGCAGATAAACGCACGTGTCCTACTGAAGGAAATTTGGGAGAACCGTCCTTTCCATACCCCTTTTATTTTCAATGTAATGAAGGAAGGAATTGTGCTATGAAAGAGCAGTTGAATCGTGAAAATATTGAGGCATTGGCTGCTTACCGATATCAGCGTGCAGAAGAAACGCTGAAAGAAATACCTTATCTGAAACAACAGGGATATTATAATACAGCGGTCAATCGTCTTTATTATTCCTGCTATTATGCCGCAGTCGCTCTGCTCATCAAACATGAGTTGAATCCGGGCACCCATGCAGGTGTCAAGCAGATGTTAGGACTGCATTTTGTAGCTACCGGTCGTCTGTCGCGCGAGTTGGGACGATGTTTCTCTCTCCTTTTCGAACGTCGGCATAGTAGTGATTATGATGATTTCGCTTATTCAAGTGAAGAAGAAATAGATGAATTGCTGCCTAAGGCAACGGCTTTTATTGAGGCCGTCGGAGGTTTGCTGAAAGAGTAAGAGCAGTTATTGATGATAGTTATTCCCGTCCCACCCCTCTCCCCACCAAGAGAAGGGTGGGACGTTTGTTTATCGGTTTGACGGATTGAAAATCTTGATACTCAATTCAATCGGATTTGTAATCCGATTGAACGGGGTTATTAACGATACAGAGATAGGGAAAGTTTTTGTAGAGATAGCGGCGTTATCTTTGAAATTACTCACTATTAAAAATCGCCTATATGCCTACAATGATTTTATTTAGTGATGTTTATATTTATGTTGGTGCAAATATTTTCTGTTACGCTTTGGATGAAGTTTCTTATTTTTGCGTTGTAATACAGAATATGAGTATATTATATGTATTTATTTGAAGTGTAAATAAGTAAACAACTGAACAATGAAAAAGAAAGAAAAATTGATTAGGGTAAGCAGTAAAGGAAAACGTATCATTTGTTCGAGGCAAACGCATCATGCGTTGGGGCCCGATGCATCATCTGTTTGACTCAAACACATCATCTGTTCTGACAGGGGCTGACTAAAAAGTCTCTCCTTGATATTTTCTTTGTTCTCCTTCTTATGTGC
>NZ_CAJLKP010000020.1 GCF_905207245.1 uncultured Bacteroides sp.
TGTAGCTCGTCACTTATCGCGCTTCGCGCGATAAATTATCATTTATCAAACTTATTCTTGATAATCATATTTTTTGCGTACATTTGCAACACAAAAACGTCATACGACCACATGGAAGCATTAACATTCAATACTACAGAACAGGCGCTACTTGCTGCTGTCGGTATTCTTTTCATCATCCAACTCCTCTATTACTTTTGTCTTTACAACCGTATACATACCCGTAGCCGTGCCGTAAAGCGAAGTGATATACATTTTTCACAGGAGCTGTTACCTTTATCGGTCATTATTTATGCCCGCGAAGAAGTAGAAAATCTGCGTCGTAACCTGACCGCAGTGCTGGAACAGGATTATCCGCAATTTGAAGTCATTGTCATCAACGACGGCAATATCGATGAAAGCGAGGATTATCTGACCTTACAGGGAGAAAAATATCCGAACCTCTATCACAGTTTCGTTCCAAACTCTTCCCGCTACATCAGCCGTAAAAAGCTGGCTGTAACCCTTGGCGTAAAGGCAAGCAAATATGACTGGCTTGTGTTTACCGAAGCAAACTGCCTGCCCGAAAGCAATCAATGGCTGCGCACAATGGCGCGTAACTTCACTTCACGTGCACAAATTGTATTGGGCTACAGCGGATATGAACGTGGCAAGGGTTGGCTGCATAAACGGGTATCTTTCGATAATCTATTTAATTCCATGCGCTATCTGGGCTACGCACTCGCCGGAAAGCCTTACATAGGCATCGGACGTAATATGGCATACCGCAAAGAACTGTTCTATGCTCAGAAAGGGTTCTCAGCGCATCTCAACCTACAGCGTGGAGATGATGACCTGTTTATCAATAAGACCGCCACGGCGGAGAATACCCGTGTAGAAACGGATGCAAATGCAGTTGTACGGGTGCAACCTGTTAATCGCGCCAAAGACTGGCGCGAAGAAAAAATCAATTATACAGTAACAGCACATTTCTACAAGGGGATACAACGTTATCTATCGGGATTTGAAACTACTTCCCGCTTATTATTTCATGCTGCATGGATAGCTACGCTGGTAATAGGAATATTGAATTTCCACTGGCTGGTGGCAGGCATTGCATTCCTGATATTCGCCCTGCGATATACAATGCAAGCCCTCATCATTAATAAAACGGCAAAAGATTTGGGAGAAAAGCGCCGCTACTACTTCACGCTTCCGGTATTCGATATATTGCAACCAATGCAATCTCTCCGCTGGAAGTCCCATTGCTTGTTTAGAAAGAGAAACAACTTTCTAAGGAAATAACAGCTTTCCCAATGCCACACTTGAATAAAACAAATGCCACACTTCACGGAAGATAAAGTGTGGCATTTGTTTTATTCAAGTGTGGCATTTCAGTTGTTGAAGTGTGGCATTGGGAACAACGAAGTGAGGCATTATTCGTATCTCATTGAATTGGCCGGATGAATGCGTGTAATGAGATAAGAAGGTCCTAAAAGCATCAGAACCGACGCCAGCAAAGTGCCGATATTCAATAAGAGGAAAAGCAAGATATTGAAAGACACCGGAACGGTATCCATATAATACGTCTCAGGGTTGAGTTTGAAGATACCAAACCACTTCTGCAAGAAATAGAAAGCCAGTCCGATGGCATTGCCCCACAACATTCCTTTGCCGATAAGGAAAACAGAGAACCAAAGAAATACTTTGCGAATGGTAGTATTGTTTGCACCAAGAGATTTCAATACGCCAATCATAGAGGTACGCTCAATGATGATTATCAACAAACCGGATACCATAGTGAAACCTGCCACACCGACCATCAAAATCAATATGACCCAGATATTCACATCCAGAATGCTAAGCCAAGCAAATATCTGCGGATTAAGATCTTCGATATTACGCACACAGTAGTCTTCTCCGTATTTATCGGTTATTTCGTTCATATCGACCGCAATCTGATAGGTTGTTGCTTCCAAAGCGTCATAATCATATATCTGTAGTTCTGCGCCGCTTACCTGTTCCGGCTCCCAATTATTAAGACGGTTCACGAGGTATAAGTCAGTCAGAAGGAAAAGATTATCGTATTCAGAGAAGTTAGTCTGATAGATGCCTACAATTTGCAAACGGCGTGCACGGATATCATCCTGTATATAATAGGTATCTATTTTATCCCCTAATTTCAGTCTCAGCTTCGTAGCAAGCGCTTTGGAGATTATCACGCGATTGGAAGAGGCCGTATCACTGAACTGAGGCAATTCACCTTCTATCAGATGTTCACGGAAGAAAGTAGGGTCAAACTCAGGCCCCACACCTTTCAGCACCATACCTTGAAAGTCCTCTGCAGTCTTTATCATTCCCGGTTTGGTAGAATAGCGCTGTACATGCTTCACTTCAGGATAGCTGGAAAGAACGGAAACAATACTGTCATTCACTACCACAGGACGCGTCTCATAAGAACGGGCCGCATCCGAATTGGTAATCTGAATATCCGAACCGAAACCTACGACTTTACCACGCACTTCACTCTTAAACCCGACTATCACCGACACCGTGATAATCATCACTGCCAAACCGATAGCAACACCTATCAGGGCAATGAGTACGGCAGGACGGGAAACTTGCTTTCCGGGCTCCGAATTGCGATAGATACGAAGGGCGATAAAGCGGGATAGATTCATGCTTATTATTTTTTTAGAGACGGATTACGTGGTGGTTATACGCTGATAAATACTGTGTAATCCGTGTAATCCGTGAAATCCGTCTCTAATTCAATATTACTCAGTACGTCCGGGATACGCTTCCAAAGCCTTTGACAGGACAAAGAGAGCACGGGTTAAATCCTCCTTCTTCAGCACATACGCTATGCGAACTTCGTTGCAGCCGGAACCGGGGGTAGTATAGAAACCGGAAGCAGGTGCCATGAATACGGTTTGTCCTTCGTACTCAAAGTCGGAAAGACACCAGGCACAGAACTTATCGGAATCATCCACAGGAAGTTTTGCAACTGTGTAGAAAGCTCCCATAGGAATAGGTGAATATACACCGGGAATGCGATTCAGCCCGTCTATCAGGCATTTACGGCGCTCTACATATTCGTCATAGGTATCGCGTAAGTAATCTTCATCAGCATCCAGAGAAGCTTCGGCAGCAATCTGCCCAATCAAAGGAGGGCTGAGACGTGCCTGGCAGAATTTCATCACAGCACTACGGATTTCCGCATTCTTCGTTATCAAAGCACCGATGCGGATACCGCACTCAGAGTAACGCTTGGATACGGAATCAATCAGCACCACATTATCTTCTATGCCTTCCAGATGACAGGCAGAGATATAGGGGGAACCCGTATAGATGAACTCACGATAAACCTCATCGGAGAAAAGGAACAGGTCATACTTCTTAACCAAATCACGTATCTGGTTCATCTCACGACGAGTATAGAGATAGCCCGTAGGGTTATTGGGATTACAGATAAGAATAGCCCTGGTGCGCTCATTAATCAGTTCTTCAAACTTCTCTACTTTAGGAAGCGAAAAGCCTTCTTCTATTGTAGTAGCGATAGTACGGATTTTAGCACCGGCAGAAATGGCGAATGCCATATAGTTAGCATAAGCCGGTTCGGGCACGATAATTTCATCACCCGGGTTCAGGCAAGCCAGAAAAGAGAACAACACAGCCTCCGAGCCGCCGGACGTAATGATAATATCGTCCGCCGTCAGTTTGATATTGAACTTATCATAATAGCCTACCAATTTTTCGCGGTAACTGCGGTATCCTGCACTGGGACTATACTCCAGTACTTTACGGTCGATGTTGCGTATTGCGTCAATCGCGACTTGCGGCGTGGGCAGGTCGGGCTGTCCGATATTCAGGTGAAATACATGTACTCCCCGTTGTTTTGCTGCATCAGCCAGAGGAGCCAGCTTTCTGATAGGAGATGCGGGCATCTCCATCCCACGGATAGATATTGTTGGCATGTCTAAGAAATTACAATTTGACAAATTACAGTTAACGATTGATGATATACTTTCATATCTATGCAATCAGAGGTGCAAAAGTAACACTTTTATTGATACAAAGGGAAAGCATTGGCAAAAAAGTTTAAAAACACTATCTATGACTTAAAAGATAGTGGTGGTTTCAAAAGAAATTGTACCTTTGAATATCGTAAATCGTTAAATCGTAAACCGTATATACTAGCATGGTACTAAACCTGATAACCTTCGCATCGTTGCTTCACAAGCAAGCATCCGTTCTTGGTTCCCATGAACTAATCCTAAACGAACTGGAGAAATATTTTACTGTAAACCTTGTGTATTATCAAGACATAGACAAACTCACCAAAGATGATTTCTGTCTGCTCTTTATTGCCACAGGTGGTGTGGAGCGATTGGTTATCCAGCGTTTTGAATCTCTCCCCCGCCCTGCCATACTGCTGGCGGACGGCATGCAAAATTCACTTGCTTCTGCTCTCGAAATCTCATCCTGGCTACGCGGCCGGGGCATGAAAAGCGAGATTCTGCATGGAGAACTACCCGAAATTATCAAACGTATCTTTGTTTTGTACAGCAATTTTAAAGCCCAACGGACACTATCAGGATTACGCATCGGCGTGATAGGTGCTCCTTCTTCATGGTTGGTTGCCAGTAATGTGGATTATCTCCTGTCTAAACGCCGTTGGGGAATTGAATACACGGATATTCCTCTGGAACGTGTTTATGAGCATTATAATCAAATAACAGACGATGAAGTGGGCGAAGCTTGCGCCACTTTTGCAGGCAAAGCACTGGCTTGCCGTGAAGCGACACCGGAAGATCTGATAAAGGCTATGCGGTTGTATCGCGCCATAAAAAAAATTGTAGACGAAGAGAAGCTAAGTGCCGTCACCCTGAGTTGCTTCAAGATGATAGAGCAAACCGGAACCACCGGCTGCCTTGCCCTAGCTTTATTGAATGATGAAGGCATCATAGCAGGGTGTGAAGGTGACCTGCAATCGGTATTCACCCAACTTGCCATAAAAGTACTGACTCGACAACCGTCTTTCATGGCGAACCCATCCATGATAAATGCCCGTACCAATGAAATAATACTGGCTCATTGCACCATCGGCATCGCACAGACCGAGCAATATATCATCCGTAGTCACTTTGAAACAGAAATGGGTATCGGTATCCAGGGCATTTTACCTACAGGGCACGTCACGGTTGTAAAATGTGGCGGTGAATGTCTGGACGAGTATTATCTAAGTACAGGCACATTGACGGAAAATACCAATTACATCAATATGTGCCGCACGCAGGTACGCATCAAGATGGATACACCGGCAGAGTATTTCCTCAAGAATCCATTAGGAAACCACCACGTGTTGGTACATGGAAATTACAAGGTATTGCTGGATGAATTCTTGCAGGCAAATGGATGTAAACGAATAGAATAAGGAGCTTACTCATTACTATCCGGCACGCGCACTGTAAAGCGGGTGCCTTTCCCCAATTCAGAAGTTACTGCTATCTTACCACAGAAACGTTCTACGATGGTCTGGCAGATACTCAGTCCCAAACCGGCACCTTGAGTAAAGCTGTCTACCTTATAGAAACGTTCGAATATACGTTGCTGGTTTTCTTCTGAGATACCGCTTCCGGTGTCTTCCACAAAGAAAACAGTATAACCTGGTTCATCCGTCAGATAGCCAAAAGTAATAGAACCATGGGTAGTAAACTTCTTGGCATTGTTGATGAAGTTATTAATCACCTGCTTCAGGCGGACAGAGTCTGTGATTATTGATTTACTTTCGTTTTCAGGAACTTTCATAACCAACTCCACTCCTTCGGGCATACTCAACCGTTGAGAATCGTATATTTGCTGCATAATAAAGTTCAGATTATATCCTGCAAAGCGAAAATCCATTGAACCGGACTCAATGCGCGACAGGTCGAGTATATCATTAATCAGCGCAAGTAAAAGGGTGCAATTGATATTGATAGTATCTACAAACTGTTTTACTTCTTCAGGAGTGAATGCATCTATATCCTTTAGCAAATCGGAAAAGCCGACGATGGCATTTAAAGGAGTGCGTATCTCGTGGCTCATGTTAGCCAGGAAAGCTGACTTTAATGTATCGGCCTGCAAAGCACGGTCACGGGCAGCTATCAGTTCTTCTTCCGTATTCTTATAACGTTGGATGCTCTGGCAAACACCCAATACCATATAAGGTGCTTCCGGACTCAAACCATTATAGGAAGTACTGCGGAATTCCCACCATTCATATTTTCCTTCCGCATTACGCATACGGAAATTCATACGGGTATCCAACTCATCTCCTTTAAGAATAACATTGAAATGTTCCTGTGTCTGTTCCAAATCCTCCGGATAGATGAGAAGCTCCAGTTCCTTCCGGAGAATAGTGAGCTTGCCCGGAAGTCCGAAATGGTCGAGCAACGCACCGGCAAAATGGAAGCTGGCTGTACGTATGTCATACTGCCAAGGGTATACGGAACTTGCATCGATTGCCAGATCAAAGAAGCGCTTATGCATTTCTTCCTCGGATATATTACGGCAGCAAATGGCCATACCTGTCATTTTATTCTTCGAATAGACAGGTACCACTTCACCGGAAACAGGAAAATAGGTTCCTTTGTGAATCTCCTGCATGAAAGCTTTCGCCGGAATAGGGATTACACGACGCTCAGTCCTCACCTGTTTCAACAAAGAGGATAGAATGTTTTCTCCATTACAAAAGATATGAAAAATAGAACCTGCCATCTGGCCTTCATAATACCGAGCCGTATGAACCTCCGGATCAAGCTCCAGCATAAGCATCAAAGCACGGTTAACGAAGTGTATGCGAAAATCAGTATCATAAGTTATCAATCCGTCACGGATGGAGCAGAAGATATTATCGAACTCATCACGTTGTTCCACCAAACGGTTCTGAATAAGCAAACGTGTTTGCGCATGCATACGACGTCGAGACTCATGGCGGTTAAGACGGTAAAGCCAGATGACCAAAAAGATCAATGCTCCCACGATGACAGAATAAAAAAGGATGAACCACCCACGGTAGCGTTCCATCAAAGGGGCATTCAAGATAATACCATTATCACCCACTTTATCAGCGTTTACCCTGAAAAACTCTAATTGTTTATAGTCATAAAGTATCTTACCTGATAAATCTGAAATTCCCACTACGGAAGGCATGGCTCCCTGCAACACTTGTGCAGCACATCGTCCGGCGGCATATGTACTTTCATAAGGCGCCATATCATGAACACCGAACACTCCGTTTGTCAAGGCAAGGCTTTGTCCCGCAAAAACCGGAGCTTTAGAGTTCTTTCCTATAAAAGAGAGAAAAGGAGTCCATTTGGGAGCAACGACAATACGGTTATAGGCATTATATTCATAGCAAATGGAGGAAATGACAGGATTAGGAGCTTGTGCTTGCACATTCATAGTTTTTAATGTGTACTCAGGATGTTTTTGCTGATAACCGGCCCAGACACGCTCAAATTCAGCAACTCCCTTGAGGCTCAAAAGACTGCTGTCTGAAACGCAAACAACCTCTGTGCGGTGTGGGAATATACGACGGGCGTTTTCAAGCAAATATTCGAAATCAATTTTAGAGGTATATCCACACACATTAGGCAAACTCGATATCAGTTTATCGTTAGGATACTTTATACCCGATATGACCACCGGCAACTTATAAGGCAAAGAGTCGCCACAATGCATCAAGGTATAGAAGGCTTCATCACTTGCTGTAATAATAAGGTCAGTGTTTCGCTGACGTGCCCGTTCACAAATACGTCGCATAATGACACACTCGGAAGCAAATGTCCAGTAGTCCGCATCCAAATACTCGGCAGTGACTTTCGCTTTCACACCTCCACGTGCCAGTCCATCGCGCACTCCTTCGGTCAAATCATTGTTCCAGGGCGTACGGTGATTATATGATTGGATGAAAAGGACGTTATATGTACGTTCTGCGGCTGAAAAGTGTCCGGCAAACACAATGCAGGGAAACAGGCTGATTAACATAACGAGGAGTAAGCGTCTCTTCATATCTGAATTTTCTTCTGTTTGAATAAATGTGCTTTTTCCTCGCAAATATACGCATTATATTGAAATACAGAACAGAATGTGCCTTTTCTTTTTACTCATCATGCAAAGCCTCGGCCGGATGTACCCGCATTGCCCGTGTAGCCGGGAACCAAACGCCAACTATCACCATCAACCCCATGAGGAAAAAAGTAGATAATGAAACAATGGCAAAGCGAACTCCCGTAGCATCAGCCTGTTCGGTCATCGTGGCTTCTGCCATCACCAGGTTAGCACAGATAATCAGAGCCGGAATAGCAGCCAGAACCAATAATAATAGTCCTTCGCCCAACAATTGTCCAAATATCTTCAGACGGCTGCTTCCCATCGCCATTCGTAAAGCAATCTCGCTGCGGCGGTGGCGCGTACGGAACCAGAAAGTTCCCATCAATCCTACAAAAACATTGAAACTGAAGAAAACAGCAATGAGCTGTGCACTACGGATATATGGGGTAATACCTTCGGCAGCGTCACGCTCAGCTTTCTGCTCATCATAGCTGCGGACTTCAAACAGGTAGAACGGAGCAATCTGCAACTGAGGTGTCATATCACGAAAGAAACGGGTGGCAAAATCGTCTGTGTCTGCTTCGGGACGCACGCGAATGGAAAGAAGGGGAAGAGCTTGCATCCGGTAAAACCAGTCCGGCATAGGGGCTAGAATGAAAGGTTCGTAACGGGCATAATCATCGCTTTTCTGATGGCTGCATACGGCAACCACCCGGTAGCGAAGACTGCTGCCGGAATAATAATCAAAGAATTCCTGCCCCAGCACTCCTTTGTCGGTATGGAAAAGACTGTCTGCCATGTCCGGTGTGATGACGGCAGGCAATGGAGTGTCAGCAGGATTCCACTCGTCCGAAGCAAAGGGCAGTGATGAACCGGAAGAGTACTCGAAGGCATCCATATTCCCGGCGAACTTACCGATGCCTTTTTCTATCGGAATACGCATCACTTTGAAATATTCAGGAGACACATAACGAATATTGGCCTCCATCACACTAACGCTATCCACGGTATATCCTTGGAATACAGTATTCCGGGTATAAGCATCGGAACCCAGCCAGATACTGGCGCTTTCTATGCCCGGATATTGTTTGATCCGGCGGAAAAGTTCTTCCATTGGCTTAAACCAGAAATCTTGCAAGCTGTCTTCGGACGAACAGAGCACAAGCTGCTTGGGGTTGGTGGAAAGATGGAGCTTGTATACATGTTCCATATCATAACCTTTGGACTGTTTTTCGGCGTAAGTAAAGCCGTAGAGCATATCAAGGCAATACCACAGCAACACGAACACGATTAAGAGTTCGGCAAAGAGCCAACCGTTTGCACGACGCTGGTTCCAGATTTGCGTCAGAATGGATTTTATCATAAAGAGTTTTATTTAGTTCAGGGTTTCATATTATTATTCTCCGCTGATGACTTCCGCTATCGGTCGACGAGTAGCATTCCATGCCGGAATGAATACGGACAGCAAATTGAAAAGCAAGCACACACCCACTGCGCTCAGGAGCACCGTAGGACGAAGGAAGAGCCAGATGCTGACTTCAAAGTTACCTTCCGTGTAGCCACCTGCCAACATCCAGTCTTTGCCCAGCCACAACAGCAGACATGACAACAAGAAGCCCAGCAATGCACCAATGAACGCCAGCAACATATTCTCAAGAAGCAATTGTCCTATCAAAGTAGAACGGCTGGCACCGTAAGCTTTACGTACTGCAAGTTCGGACAGGCGACGGGACATTTGTGAAGAAATCAATCCGCTGACGTTGATAGCCGGCACAATGAGCAGGATTAATCCCAGAATGATACACGTTACAACAGGGCTCAGAAAATCATCACGGAAGAACTGACGCTCCGTATAAGTGCTCAGGTCAGGAAGCGTTAATTCATATTCAGTAAGCGAAGCATTCAAACGGTCGAGCGAGCTTTCTATCTGCAACTTCATCTCTGCGGGGCTGACATCGGGCTTACACAATACCATCGCTTCAAAACCACCGCGCAAACCTTCACTTCCCCAGTCCGGATCCTTAGTATAGTAGGGTGTCCAGACTTCACCATAGGCAAAGGTGAAAAGCGAACTGACATCTTCGGTGACGCCCACTACACGTTTGGGGTAGAAGCCCACGAAGTAGTTCTTACCCAACGCTTCTTCCGCCGAACCGAAGGCTTCACGCGCCAGACGTTCAGCGATGACAACCACATCGGCACAAGCATCAAATTCCTGCTGGTCGAAAGGACGGCCTGCAAGAAAACGAATATCATACAGACGCCAGAAATTCAGATCGACACGTCTTCTTTGGCAACGGCGACCTTTCTCGGGTGAAACCCCGCAATATTCCATAGGAGAATTCCCCATATAGGTGACCAGTTCCGCGCCGGGCAAATCGCCGAAAACGCGACTGGCAGCCTGATAGGACATACCTGTGTTTGAATTACTATGATCGGCCTTGCGGAAGCTGTAGCCATAGGAGGAATAGACCATACGGTCGCGATGCGACTCAGGACGGATATTGGCTGTCTGGATGTCATAGACCATGTAAACCACCATGACAAAAGCAATGCTAACTGTTGTACCGATGATGGAAACAGCACTGAAAAAGGGATTTTGCCGTATAAGTGCAAGTATTTGTCTGAAGATCATAAGTATATCGTTTTATGAAAATAATACTACTCGTCGTGCAACGCCTCGGCAGGCTGTAATTGCATGGCTTTATAGGCGGGATACCAGATGCCGACAACAATCATCAGCGCCATTAGTAGCCAGGTAAGTACTGCTGCAATCAGGAACCGGTCGACAGTGAACTGCATTTTGCTAATGTCTACCAACTCGGCAATACCCACATTGAAAGCAATCAGCAGAGCAGGAATGGCAGCAACCGATAATAGCAACAGCCCCTCACCCATCAGGCGTAAGAACACACCGCGGCGGCTGGAGCCCATCGCCATGCGCAACGCCACTTCACGGCGCCGGTGTTGTGTACGGAACCAGAAAGTACCGATGACACCCAGAAATATATTCAGCATCAGGAAGAAGAGGATGCAAAGTTGAGTCTTCACCTCGTTCACATCTTCAAGCTCCCGGACATAACGGATGTCACTGAAAGGAAGCGCATCGAGCAAGTATACATTGCCTATCCGGTAGAGACGGTCGGCGTCCTCCATCAGCGCATCAATGAAATCATGGTCCGCATCGGGTGAAACGCGCAGGCTGACCTGGACGTAACGCACATTGCCCAAATCATTAACAAGAGCATCCCTATTCAGACTACGACCGATAAACGCCCCACCCCACTCACTCGACGTTTCAAAGTGGGAACTACGTACAGGAGCGGCAATGGCGGCAATGCGCCGATGATAACCACGGTCGGGATAGGTCAAAGAAACTTCCTTGTTGAGCAAGGAACGGGCATCATACATATTCAGTTCAGAATATCTGTCAGTGACATTGGAAGTGACAACCAGAGTCTGATCGGAAGTAGCGGCAGCGAGTTTATCCGCATCCCCACCATCAACAGTGTGATAACGGAAAACACGATAGAAATCCGGGTCAGACCAAACCTGGTGGGCAGTGACACATATAGTATCCTGTAGATAAAAATATGCTCCACTACTCCCTTCATTATATGGGAAGCAGTTTTGTGAGACAGTAACACCTTCCACACCGGGACGGTGACGTAAACGTTCAGTAATCTCAAGCAGGGCATCTACATCGTCTTCGGCTGTCAGAGCCGGATCGTATAATGCAGATTTAGGAGTCAGGCTATTGAAAGACAGATTGTAGCAATGTTCCGTATCGAACCCCATCGGAGCGTGATAGACACGTGCAGTGACCGTAACCCAGTCAACAATATACCACAGCACTGCAAAAACCAACAGTAACTCTACGAGCAGGAAAAGATTGCTCCGCCATTCATTCTTTATTTGTGTCAGCAAGTTCTTCATATCTATCTTTGATTAATAGCGTCAGTAATATTCATCCGTGAAGCACGCCATGCAGGAATACCTGCGGAAAGTATATTCATCAGAAGGCAGAATGCAAATGCTGCAATAAAAGCCCACGGTGACAGCAACATCCCCGGTGTCAGTGCAGTCTCGCCACTCAGGGAGGCGTTCATCGAATTACTGAAAAGGAAACCGTTCAGCACAAAAGTAGCCACGTAACTCAGTGCCAAGCCAACAATACCTGCCAGCAACGTCAACACCAGATTCTCAAAAAAGACCTGACGCATCAATTCGCCGCCTGTAGCGCCGAAAGCCTTACGCACTCCAATTTCAGCCATACGGCGACGCATGCGCGAAAGAGTCATACCGGACAGGTTAATCGCCGGAACAAGAAGCAGAATGATAACAACAATAGCATAACGCAGCATCACTCCCGAAACATCAGGTTCTGCATACCAACGGCGATAAAGATAAGCCAGTTGCGTATCGGGCTGTCCGCGATAAAAGACTTCGACATCTTGCAATCCGTCATTATACTTTTTACGCAATAACTCCGTTTCTTCACGAATCGCATCAAAGTCCGCAGATGAACGGGCAAGGATAATGGCATGCATGGGTCCCATTGTATCATTCTGCCAAGACATAGCTTCCGCACCCGCAGCAGTATAAGGCACCCATATCTGTGCATAAGCAGCCGTAGCAAGCATAGAGACATCAGCAACCACTCCGGCAACGGTATAGTCGACATAATTCAATTGCACAGTACGCCCCACTGCATCGGTAGTACCAAACAGCCTGCGGGCAGTGGTGGCATCCAGTACAGCACGCGGTAATCCGGCATCACAGTCAGCCTTGGTAAACGGCGCGCCACTCAGGAAACGAAAACTGAAAATCGTCCAGAATGATTCATCGGTTTGCACCATATCTGCCGTTGCCTTCGGTCCAGAAGGGACAGAAGCACGAACTTTATCAACACCACTGGCCAAAGTTACAGCTTCGGGCGTGGTCAATGCACGGAAACATTCGCGACCCGTACGCACGGACATGGAAGAATTAGCGGACTCATTATCTGATTTGCCTTTTTGTTTCACAGACATATAAGGAACATAAAGTGTACGTGAGCGATTCACTTCAGGTTCACAATCCACGAGCCGCACCTGGAAAGTAATGACAAGCACCATAATCATGCAGATTGCCATTGCCGTACCTAACACAGACACCCAGGTAATGATAGGGTTCTCGCGCAAATGGTAGAATGCCTGAAGAAAATAGAGTCGTATCATAATATTTCGTTTTATCTTAAAACTTATTCGTCATGCAAGGCTTCAGCCGGCTGTACCTTCATTGCCTTGCGTGCCGGAATACCGATGCCGATGGTAATCATCACTGCCATCAATACAAAACTAATACCCGCACAGAGCAATAACCGATCCCATTCCAGCGTCGTACCGTTACGCCACGAATTCAATTCCATGTGTGCCAGATTCCAATCAATAACCAGAGCAATAGGCGTAACAACCGCCAACAGCAACAAGCCTTCACTAAGTAGTCGGCTGAAGATGGCACGATCTGTTGCCCCGTGCGCTTTATGCAATGCAATCTCCGAACGGCGTTGCTGCGTACGGAACCAGAATGTTCCAAGCAAACCGAGGAAGATATTCAGCAGCAGAAATCCCATACCCATCACATAGTTGCGGATATTATTGGTCCATGCCTGCTGGAAATTGCGGCGTATATCGTGGAAGGAACGAATTTCCGAAATAAAGAGATTACCTACACGGAACTGGCTTTCGCTATCTTTCTTTAATTTCGTAATAAAATCGTCATCCTGCCCTTCGCGGACACGGACACAAAGTTCCAGACCTACATAGTAGAAGGACTGCTTAGCCAGGAAGCAATAGGAATAACGAGCTTGGTCGTAGTCATGATAGCGTACATCCTGCAAGGCAGCTCCCAGTTGATACGTTTTGGTCGTATCACCGAAAAGTTGAAAACGCTTACCTACAAACTCCGTCAGCTTACGGTCGTACTTTCTATAAAGGTTATCAGAAGCCAGAAACTCACCTCGTTCCAACATCTCCGCCAATTGTTCGGGTGTTTCACCACGTGTACCCTGATAACGGAAAACACGCACAAAGTCCGGAGTAACCATTCTACGGATAGTCCATCCGGGTGACTGAAGCGTATCATAACGCACCTCCCCACTACTATTGCTTCCATTATAAGGATAGGAGTTTTGCGAAAGGCTGACAGCTTCCACCTCCGGACGGCGGCGTAAGCGCTCTACCAATTCAGCAATATCCGCATGTGTGTCATCCCTACTCTTATCAGGCGTATAATCGGGACTCTTCGGTGTCAGTTCACCCAATTCAATGAGATAGCAATGCTCTATGTTGAAGCCTCGCGGTTCCAGGTAAGTGGCAGCGCGGGTATAAAGGTAGTCCACTACATACCACATCACTACGCTCACCACCAGCAGCTCCAACGCCAACCATAGGTTCGAGAGCCATTCATTCTTTATCTGTGTAAGAAGTTTCTTAGTCATTTCTTTCAGTGATTAATGTTTAGTGATGAGTGATTAATGCAGGCGTCCGCCTAATGCATTTACAATTCCTACTCTCGATGCACGCCATGCCGGAATACCTGAACTCAATAAGTTCAGTATAAAACAGAACAACAATGCCCAGCCAAAAGTGGAAGCATGTAACAATATGCTGGTATCTACTGCCGGAGGACTGAGTGTCTGACTGAACTCCTGCGCAAACAATAATGTATTACCCAAATAAGCAAATGCCACACTGAGCAATAGTCCCAGTACACCGGCCATCAGGGTCACTACAAGATTCTCAGCAATGATTTGTCCCATCAGTTCCAGCCGTGTACTGCCAAATGCACGGCGCACACCTATTTCAGCCACGCGCTGACGGAGGCGGCTCTGTGTCATACTACTCAGATTGATGGCAGGCACTATCAGCAGGATAACAAAGATTATCAGTCTTTGCCTGCGTGCCTGGTCCACGTCCGGTTCCAGATTGGCAGCAAAGGCTATTGCACTTTTCTCCTGGTCGTAGGGGCGGTTACGATAAATCAACTCGTAACCATCGGCACCAATCAATACATTATATTCCTGCCTGCGCCGCTCGGCTTCCTCGCGGATCGCATCGAAGTCATCGCGGTCATGTGCCAGGATAGTACAACTCATCATGCCCATGTGGTCATCACTCCATGTATCTTTCGTTATCTCTGTTGAGGTATAAGGCACCCATACCTGTCCGTATGCAGATGTGGCCAACGTGGAAACATCCTGCACTACTCCCACTACCTTATAGGGTGCATGGTTTAGCAGAAATTCACGTCCTTCAACATCCGTACTTTGAAACAGCTTCTTTGCCACACTTTCCGTGATAACCGCCACCGGCAATCCGGCATCGAACGTTGCCTTATCATAAGGCTTCCCACCGGTAAACGAAAAATCGAACACGCGCCAGAAAATATCATCCGTCTGCAACAGGTCGATACCTATGGAAGGTTGTCCCGGAAGGTTGACCGGAGTGGAGATCACCATACAAGTATAAATAGTCACCGCTTCAGGTGTCTTCAGAGTCTGGAAACACTCGCGCGCAGTCTTTGCACTCATAGGTCCGTTACTGCTTCCGCCCCCCCAATTTTGGTTTGTAATACTCATATAACGCACATGCAGAAAGCGGTCACGGTTATTTTCAGGAGCAAAAGGCGCTACCTTCACTTGTTGCATCATCACCACCAACATAATGAGGAAGATGGCAAGTGCCGTACCAGCTATGCTGACAGCACTGATTATCGGCTGTTGCCGTAGCTGCGCCCATGCTTGCGTAAAATATTGCTTAATCATATTATTTGCTTACAGTTTACAATGACCATTGTCACTCTCCTACTTTCAGGTTACGTGTATTCACACCACCGATACCCCCTTTTGAAATATCGGCTTGTCCGGCACGTCCGCTCAATGTAACACTACCTACACCTTCCATACTGGCACGCAAACGGTCACAATTCACATGAATATCAGCCTTGCCTACGCCTTCCATCTTTACTACAAGTGAATTGCACGTCAGATCTTCCACATTTACCTTGCCTACGCCTTCTATCTCAAACTTCACATCATCCAGTTTCAGAGCTTCATTGCAATTGAATGAACCGACACCACTGAATTTCACACTTTTCAGGTCGGGAGCAGTCAGGTAGATATTCACGCCTTTATTGCGATTGTTGTTACCATCCTTTTTATTTTTGAAACCGATAATGAGACAGTCATTCTTTACTTCTGTAGTCGTGGTGATGACATATTCTTCCCTTCCTTCTATTTTCAAAGAATAGTTATTGCCCTGCGTGAAGTACACTGTTGCTACGGACGTCACCTCAACAGAAGAGAAAGCCTCCACTTTACGAATTTCGCTAACCTGCGGGTCCTTTTCGTTAGCTGCATAAACTGTGCCGGCTACTGCGGCAAATAATAAACTCAGAGTTATAAATAAAGCCTTCATAATCTTTCTCATATTAATGATTAATACCAATTTATTTCTTATTCTTCATGTAATGCTTCGGCCGGCTGTATCTTCATCGCCTGCCGTGCCGGAAACCAAATACCAATCGTTACCATCAAAGCTACCAGCAGCCATGCTCCAAAAGAACCGAGCAGAAAGCGCAGGAAACTCCACTCTACAGGCCATGTGGAAATCAGTTCCGACCGTCCGACGGTAAACTCCGCTATACCTATATTATAGCAAATAATCATTGCGGGCAACGTTACCAATGCAAGCAGCAACAGTCCCTCGCCCATCAGCAGGCGAAATACCTGATTCTTTGTGCTACCCATAGCCAAGCGCAAAGCTATTTCACCACGGCGACGACGGGTACGGAACCAGAACGTTCCAATCAATCCCAGGAATACATTTACCAACAGGAAAAGCACTACAATTGCCTGGCTGTTCACCTTGTCCGTATCTCCGCACATGACTTCAAACTGCAACTGCTGTTCAGTATAAGGCACGGCATCGGCCACAAACAAATCGTCTACGTCCAGTCGCGGTGCAATCTCACGGACGAACTTCGCACGGTAGTCCGGGCCATCGGCAGCAGCTTTCACACGAAAAACGATTTGCGCCCAATTGTCGGCAAACCGCGTTTTAATCAGGTTTTCGTCCAGACGAAAGAAAAACCACGAGGCATCGCTTCCGTAACGATAGCTGCGGAAGGCTTCTATCTTTCCACCTTGCGTGACGACTGACGTGGTATCGCCATAGTAACTCAGCGGTGTATCCAGTGAGAAGGTCGGCATTCTCTTCTTGAAACGGTCCACAGCTGCCTGGCTCAGCATCACGTTGTTCTCCCCCGCAGGAGTCTTGGCAAAGGGGCGTTGCGGGTCGTCACTCATGCGGAAGACGTCGATATATCCGCCGGTAGTCAGGATAATGCGTGCATTCACTCCGATGGTGTCCTGCGCGGCCAGTGAGTTGTCGCTATTGTTTCCGCTCATCGGCAGGCTCCAGTAGCACAAGGCGGCCGCCTCAACGCTGGGTTCCTGCTCTAATTTCTGCAATGCACGCAGGTATCTGTCAGCATTCGTCAGGGTAGTGTCACTGGTGGCACCTCCTATAATTGTGGTAAGCTGGTAAACGTGGTCTATATTGTAGCCTAAAGGGCGGTAGAAAGTATACTTGAGGCAACCCAGCGAGTCGCAAAGGAACCACATCACGACAAACACCAGAAAGAGTTCAGCCAGCACCCAGCCGTTGCTGCGCAGGCGCGACCAAATCATGCGTAAATTATGTAATATGAATTTCATACGGTCTCCTTTTCTTATTTATCGTTCAATGCGTCCACAATCGTGCGACGGGTAGCAAGCCAGGCAGGCAAGCCCGCACTCAGCAGATTAATCACCAGGCAGAAAGCAAATGCCAGGACAAACACCGCCGGACTGAACAATGCGTCCATGCTCAGGCTGAAATCGCCCGCCGTACCAATGTTATCGCTGTTGGTAAACAACCACGTACGCATGGCATAAACAGCAAGGTAGCTGAATATCAAACCTACCACACCTCCTATCAATGTCAATACCAGATTCTCATTCAATATCTGACGGATAAGTGTACCATCCGTAGCTCCAAAAGCTTTGCGAACACCTAACTCACTGACACGTTGTTGCATGCGACTATTACTCAGCCCACACAGATTGAGCGAGGGCACCAGCAGGATAATGAACAGGGCGATTCCGTATTGCAGATAAAGCATCGGTAAGTTAGGTCCTATATTGGACCATACGTGGTTTACGTGCGCTACAATATTATCGGGTTGCTCCATAATGTCTATCTGCCTCTGCTCCAAACCGGCATTGACGTCTTTCACCCGTTTCTCGACTCCTTGTCTGATAGCTGGGAAATCATCAGGAGTACGCGCCAATACAGCAATAGTTCTGTTTCCGTTATAGCTCCACCAACCGGTCACGTTCAGTTCATTGGAATGGTACATGCTCCATACCTGCGCATAAGCATCCTTAGCCGTAACCGAAATATCTTTCACAACCCCGATGACGCGTACCACCTCCCTGTTCAACAACATCTGCCGTCCCGCCGCCTCCGTCGTTCCAAATAGCTTACGGGCAACAGAAGCGGAAATAACGACAGACATCATCTCTCCTCCCCGTTCCGCCTCCGTGAAACTTCTTCCATCAAGAAACTGTAGTTTGAAGATTTTCCAGAAATCGGGATCAGTACTCATGGCATCCACTTTCAAACGGTTGTTCCCATCAGTCAGAGATACCAGTGCCACATCTGCTGTACTGAAAGCCGTACAGGCTTCCACTTCCGGAAGCGGCTGTATACACTCCTTCATAAATGCAGCCGAAGGCTTGCCAAAGTTGTTCCAATCCTTATTCTCCTTTCCCTGTACATGCATAGCAGAGAAATAAAGACAACGGCTCCGGTTCACTTCCGGTTCCAGATCGGCATATTTCGTTTGCCAGGTAATCACGATAGCCATAATCATGGTAATGGCGAAAGCCGTACCTAATATGGATATAGTGCTCAATAACGGATTCTGCTTCAGAATCGTAAAGGCCTGACGAATCGTTTGCATCATTATATCCTTCCTTTCATTCTTTCATTTTTCATTCTTCCATTTGCTCCGTCATTCCACCTGACGACCGTCGAAGAAGCGTACTGTGCGACTTGTCTGTTTGGCCTGTTCTTCATTGTGGGTTACCATCACGATGGTGCGTCCGTCCTCCTTATTCAACTGATGCAGTAGTTCCATTACCTCAGCACCCATCTTAGAGTCCAGGTTACCGGTCGGCTCATCGGCGAGGATTATTTCAGGATTACCAATAATGGCACGGGCAACAGCTACACGCTGGCACTGACCACCGGAAAGCTGTGTCGGCATGTGGCGCATACGATGGCTCAAACCCACCTTTGCCAACACCTCTTCTGCCAAACGGCGGCGTTCTTTAGCGGATACCTTTCTATATAATAAAGGAAGTTCTACATTATCGAGTACATTCAATGAGTTAATCAAGTGGAAAGACTGGAATACAAAACCCAACTTCTTGTTACGGAAAGCAGCCAGTTCCTTATCCTTCATACCATCTGTACGGGTACCGTCAATCTCAATAATACCACTGGTAGGGGCATCCAAAAGACCTACAATATTCAACAACGTAGATTTTCCGCAACCGGAAGGCCCCATAATACTGAGGAACTCGCCTTTCTCTACTTCGAGGTTCACATTTTCCAATGCCACGGTTTCAATCTCATTCGTACGATAAATCTTGTTTATCTCAGTCAATTTAATCATAATGGTAAGTATTTAATTGTTATTAATTGATTCAATTCGCTATTTATTTGTTCTTCACATATATTAGTCAAATGATATGCCAAAAAAGACATATACTCATTATCAGCCAATTAAGTTCACAAGCATGTGTCCGAAAATGAACACCCTGTTCGTTTTCAGTTGTCCGCTCCTGTCCTATTCATCACGCAAAGCCTCAGCAGGCAATATCTTCGCTGCCCGGGTGACGGGTGCATAAGTGCCCAATAAAGCAATAATGAGCAGTATCACATAAGTCAGTATGCTGACTATTAAAAAATGCGTATACGGCTGATTTTGCCAATAAGCAGGATTTCCATTCTCAGTAGGATTGGCAAAGCCCACTGCATAAACACGATGAATTGTCAATGGCAGAGATACGATAAATGCCATCGTCACCAGCAACCATGCTTCCATAAGGAACTGATTGCAGATACCTTTTTGGGTAGCCCCCATACTTCGCATCAATCCTATGTCCTGTCTCCGCGCATTGCAACGTATCCAGAATGTGCCCACCATACCGAGGAATACACACAACAAGGCAAACCCCGCCAGTGAATATTGCAGACGCAAGGTATTCGTCACTCCACTTTCATTTTCATATTTGCGACGGATATCTGTAAAACGTCCTAACTTCGTAAAATAGAAATTACCGACGTTGAGTTGTGGAACTACTTCCGCTTTGAAACGTTTCTCAAAAGCAGCAACATCCACATTCGGCTTTAACCGAAAAGTCACCATATACATCCACTGAATCCAACTGTGACTTTCAATTTTGCCTCTTACCTGTATCAGCAAATTACCCGGTTGTTCATTAATCCGGTGTTTATAGTCCTGCAACACTCCCATCACCTCATGGAAAGTACTATCACCATATCTCACTTTCTTGCCTACTGCATCCGTGGTGCCAAAAAGCTCCTCTGCCATACGTTCGGAGACAAATACTCCCTCTCGGGCGGCACAATCTTCGGGCAAAGACATTACCTGCCCATTCTTAGCATCCTTCATGCCAAATGTGCGAAATACATCGCCACCTTCTGTCTGTATGAATTGGTAATATTGCGAATGCACCTTCAATGTGTCATTAAAGTATTGTCCGCCATTCCACGAATTACAATTTGGAAAACTTGCATTAGTCACCAAGGCAAAACTTTCCACTTCGGGACAGTTCTTCACCAGACGGGTGATGCGATACAGGTTTTCCTGTTTGATGGCAGTACTGTCCTGCGTCTTGTCATAGTTGCCATGCTGTTCGTCATAGTAGTCCATATAAAGAGCGTATGCCCGTTCCTCATCATAGCCGGGAGCAATAGCGAGATTAGACGTCAACACATAAATAGGATCAATTACCGTCCAGAGGAAAAAGCTCACGATAACCAGTTCTACAAATATCCATCCATTCTGCCGACGTTGATTCCATAGCTGGTGTCTTATTATCTTCATCATAGCATATTAACGTTTAGAGTTCAACGATTGAATAATAGTACGGCGCAATGCCCATACCGCAGGAATAAGCGCGGATATGAGATTAAGCAACACACAAAGTCCGAATGCCGTACAGAAAACCATCGGATTGAAAAGCATCTCGAATGAAAGGAAAGGAGTCTTCTCAACATCCGTATAACTGTCAAAAAGGGTCAGTATCCAATCGCTTGCCGTCAGCACAATCAGATAAGAAATCAGCAGGCCGAGCAAACCGCCGATGCAGGTAAGCAGAAGATTTTCCCACAGCACTTGTCCGATAAGACTTCCGTTAGTTGCACCATAAGTTTTGCGTACACCCAACTCAGCAAGTCGTTCATCCATACGCGAAGACATCATACCGCTCAGGTTCATGGCAGGAATGAAGAGCAGGGCAAGCAACATATAAAGATATACTCTCAACTCTGCTGCCAAGTCAGGAGCTCCGCAAGAATTCACCCGGAATGTACTGGTCCAGTAATCATCGGGTTGATCCATAAGGTCGTTCATATATTTAGGAGCTGCAAGATTAAACTTCCTGAACACCTCACGTACTTCTTCTTTCAGGGCTTCTTTATCCGTAGCAATAGGAGCCGTCATGTATATTTGCGTATTACCTACCAATTTTCCGGTATTGTCTGATACAATCCAGGAATTAAGCGTTATCGGCATCCACAAATCGCCAACGGAAGAAGGTGTAGCGGCAGAAACATCCTCAACTACACCGCAAATCCGGTATTCCTGCGCATCCATCTTAAAACGTCTGCCTACCACATCATCCGCAGCAAACAACCGCCTTGCCAAACTTACCGGAACAACCACTTCCCTGCGTTTTGCATCGACATCTGCTTGTGTGAAAGGCTTGCCGTACAGGAAACGAAATGTAAAGACCTGCCAAAATCCTGCATCCGTATAAAGCGGAGCGATACCGACAGGTTCATTGTTATCCGGAATTTCCACATAATTTTCGCGATAGTTACTTGATGTGGCACCGATAGCATCCAGGTGTGGCAAATCTTGCAACATTTTCACTACATCGTAACTGACACCGGAGCAGTTCCAACTCTTGTCATCATTCTTGGGATAAGATTTCATCATTTTCAGCACTATCATCCGGTCACGGTTATACTCCGGATATATAGCTGCAAACTTTACATAGAAGATGATAAACATTGTCATGGTGAGAGCTATTGAAAGCCCTGTACCCACCACATAGATACTGGTAAAGAGACGATGCTGCTTTATCAGCGTCCAAGCTTGTTTCAGATAAAGTTTAATCATAGTACAGTCATATTTTTATTATTCGTCACGTAATGCCTCTGTTGGTGGGATACGGCTAATCTTGCGGGCAGGAATATAAATCCCGATCAATACCACTGCCAACAGGATAAAGAAAACGATGAATGACACGATGAGGAAATGCTGCGTGAAATCCATGATCCAACATTCATCAATAACCTGACTCCAGTTGTTACCTCTTTCCAGTCCTTCTTTGACAGCATATTGCAAATAAAGCAAACAGCCTGTCAATACAGCTACAAACGTCAGCACTATTCCTTCACCCATCAACAAGCGGACAATATATCCCGGCGTACCGCCAAAGGAAAGCATAACTCCCACTTCTTCGCGGCGAGTGCGTGTCTGTAGCCAGAAAGTACCGATAACACCCAAGCAAAGATTAATTAAAAAGAATGCCGCCATTGCCAGATTACGACGATACATCGGTGTAACATCATAAGACTCATTTTTCGTTATCAATGCTTCATAAGACCGAACGTTACGGGCAAAAAGATTACCGGCCCGCAACTCTTTCACCATCCACGGTTGAAAATCATGCAAGAAACGCTTCATACTCACATTCTCTTTCAGACGAAGCAATATCCGCATATCATCGTAAGCATCTTCCATATCGATAGATATCAAAGGACGGAAAATGACAGGAGCCGGACGGGAATCGCTGGTTGCCTTAAAGTTTTCCACTACACCGATGACCGGTGAATAAATTGTATCGTTCCCCTCTTTTGACCAACAACGCTTATTACCCGCATTTTTAGTATGGAACAAATGTTCAGCCGTATTTTCAGTCATTACGATGTCATCTTCCGTATAGTCATAATCCGATAATTCCGCAGGTGTTCTGCCTTGTCCGGAGCGAAAGCCATAAGTTTCGAAGAAATTCGTATGAGGTATAAACTCCATAATCATTACCGGCAAATCCAAGGTATCACCTTCCGCACGGATAGATGTATTGGCATTCCCCGTCGAATTGGGATAAGCGAAACCCAATACCGGAGCAGCTGATTCTATGCCAGGATAGTCCTTTACCAATTGTGTCAGATTGAAGTAAGATTTCATAATCATGGCCGAATCCTCAGCCTCTTCATCATAACCGGGAGCTTGTGGCTGCAAGGTACTGAGAGTAACAAGACAAAGGCGGTCAGTATCATAACCCAAAGGAATACTACGGTCATACGTCATCACGATAACCGGATCAAGGATAATCCACGTAACAATACTGACCAGAATCAATTCCGCCAGTAACCAGCCATTGCGGCGACGGCGTGCCCACAGGTTCTTTAATATAAGTTTCAGCATAGTCTTTATCTTTTTTCATTCAATGAATACACAATCGGCTTCCGCAGTGCATACCATGCCGGAATCAATGCTGATAATAAATTCAGCAAGATACAGAACAAAAGAGCGACAGCAAATACCACCGGGGCAAACAGCACCTCACCGGAAACCATCACATTCACTCCTTCCGGAACCGGTTCGGCCCAGTCTTCCAATATCATAAATACCCACTCACGACAAGTATACAGAGCGAACCACGCCAACAATAATCCCAATACACCACCCAACAACGTCAATAAGAGATTCTCCCACATCACTTGTGAAAGCAATCCGTCACGGCCGGCACCGAATGACTTACGCACTCCCATTTCCGACAAGCGGCTTTCCATACGGCTCGCTATCATTCCGCTCAAATTCAAGGCAGGAACCAGCAGGAGCACCAGCAATATCAAAAGAAGATAGCGTATCTGTGCCCATACACCAGTAGTCATACTAGGATAAGGTTTAAACAATCGCTGCAAATGGGAAGTAGGTTGTTCCCAAAGATTCACCTGCCATTCATCCGCATGCAACAGATTTTCCTTACGGACAATTTCCTGAATTTCGGCACGCAACGCTTCGGCTTGCGCATCGTCCTTTACAAGAAAAGTAACGCCAAATGCACCTAGATAAGGTATTCCATAATTGGAGTCACGATATTTAGGAATTACACTATAAGGAATATAGACTTGCGCATAAGAATCCGAAGTCAGGTAACTTGCACTACGCACAACACCACAAACGCGATAATTGACATAATCCAAACTGAATGAGCGTCCCACCACACCTTCGGCCGTGTCAAACAGACGACGGGCCAGTTCTTCTGTTATGACAGCCGTACAGATACCGCTTTCAAGATCGGACGTAGTAAAAGGCTTACCTTCCGAAAAATAAAATGGATAGATGCGAAAGAAATTCGGGTCAACCAACTTTAAACTTACTGTAAAATCTCCACTGCGGTCGGCCGGTTGAATATAATTGTCATCTGACCTGTTATTCATGAAACCTGAAATAACCTCAGCATTCTTCAATGGATAAAACCACTCTTGCAATGCCTGATAGGAAACAGCCCATTGAAAAGTCTGCTTATTTGGCTCCACTCCTTTTTGAAATCTTGCAGAAGTCAGATAAAGCGTTTGCATGCGATTCACTTCCGGATAAACCGGGGCCACTTTGACATAGTAAATCACAGCCACAATCATAGTCATAGCAATAGCCAGACCTGTACCAACTATATAAAGGGTACTGAAAAGCGGATTCTGCTTCAACAAGACCCACGCCTGCTTCAAATAGATTTTTATCATCCCTGAATATATTACGTTTGTTTATTCGTGATGCAATGCTTCAGCCGGTTGCTCTTTCATAATCCAGCGTGCCGGCACTGCAATGCCCAACATAATCATCGCTGCCAAAATTCCCAATGAAATAGCAAATTCTACAATCCAGCGACCTGCCGTATAAGGAACTTCCGCACTCAGTAAATCCATATGGCGAAAGTTAAGTACAATAATAACTATAGGAACCAAAGCCAGCAACAGAATCAATAAGCCCTCCGCATTGAGCCAAGATACAACCCTTCCCTTTGATGCGCCGACAGCCATACGCAATCCCGTTTCCGAACGGCGTGCCTGCGTACGCATCCAGAAAGTCCCGGTAACGCCGAAAAATACATTCAACAATAGGAAGGCTACAATGAGTTGTACCATTTGCCAATCCGTTATCACATAATCTATACGGTCGGCACGCATTTCTTCGAAACCTGTTACGGCATTTACATAGATATTGCCGGACGTCAACCGTTCACCCAAAGAGGCAAGCCATTCTTCCATCTCAGCCTGTGTCATATCACGCTTCATGCGTAGCGAATATTCCAATGAAGAAGGACGATACCACTCGAAAAGCTCCTCCATCGTAGAACCGGAAGCTTTGATATAAAACGTGGGAGTAGCCGGTTCAAAATCATTCTCACGAATAGTAGGGGCAACAGCCAGCACAGGCGTCCCGTCCAATTCGCCGGTATTTACCAACCGACCACGCGGTTCCTTCCCACCGAAAAACTTCTGCGCTACCTTCTCCGTCAGGATAACCTCGTCTTTTGCTGGATTTTCCAGTTCGCGGATATGTTTTCCATTCACGTCATGAATGCCGAAAACTTCAAAGAAACCGGCATCACCCAGTTGGCGGTGCAAAGATTCCGAATAAGCATTGACGCTATCCGCACCTGCCGGTTCAACGCTCGTCCACGAATTGCCCTGACTGTATGGGCAACTGTAAAAGCTACATCCCACAGCTTCCACCTCACCGGTATTCATCAACCGCCGGGTCAGTTCCGTGATGCGTTCCCAACATTTGGCTCCACGTTCATCCTCGCCTGTATAACCTTCGTTACCGGGTTCCGTTTCCTCTAAATGAAGCCGCCAGCAACGATCAATGTTATAACCTAAAGGCTCATTATAAAGAGTATATTTGCTGTAACCGGCATCCGTAATCATAAAGATAGCCAGCAGAACCAATGTCAGTTCGGCAAATATCCAGCCATTCTGTTTGCGCTGGTTCCATATCAGGGTGATGAGATGACGTATCATGGGTTATTCTTGATTATTCAACGATTTAACAATGTTATACTTTCCGGCACGCCAGGCAGGAATACCGGCACACAGCAGGTTCAGCAGGAAGATGAAAAGCAAAGTTACCAGAAACGTTTCCGGACGTACTAGCATCTCTACATTGAATTCCGTACCCGATGGGAAAAAGATGTCGCGCGTCAGCAACAATACACCAATGGAAAGCACCAATCCGAATATGCCGCCAATAAAAGTGATAATGAGATTTTCATCGATAACCTGACGGAAAACATTACCCGCAGTTGCTCCAAATGCTTTGCGGACTCCTATCTCTGCACGCCGCTTACGAAAGTTAGTCAGCGTTATACCAATCATGTTGAGCGCCGGAAGCAATAACAGGAAAAATACGAAACTGCCTTGCCGCAAAAACCAATTGCCATAGGGGATATCATTAACAAAACCATTATTATTGGTAACCACCAAGTCCAGGTTACTCATCGGCCCGTTAAAGAAGCTGACGCCATATTCCGACGTATTCGCATTCAATTGTTTTGCGGCCTTTTCCACTTCCGCACGAATAGCGGTAAAATCGTCGGTACTATGTGCCAGCATCACAATATTAAAAGACCCCACCAGTGCCTCATAAGCATTGGCAACCGTTTCTGTGCCGGCACTGGAATTATAAGGCAACCATACATCCGAATAAGCATAACGAGCAGTGCGGGGCACATTCTTCACAACACCGCATACCGTATATTCTGTACGATTGATAAGTAGCCGTTGACCCTGCGCCTCTGTTTTCCCAAAAAGTCGGCGTGCCAGTTTCTCACTGATAACTGCTTTGCGGATGCCGCTTTCATTGTCTTCATAGGTAAAAGGAGTACCATCTAAAAATGTATAATCGAATATTTTCCAGAAGCGGTCGTCTGTATAAGTAGCCCGATATTTGGTAAAGGTACGCTTGGCAACCGAACTGACGGACACCGTGTTACGGGCATAGCCACTCACCTCCTGCGGAGTCTTCAGATTATAGAAAAGCTCGCGTACCACCCGTTTTCCCATTCCGCCATTGTTCCAGTTTCCATCATTACTCTTCATGAAAGCACGAGTTGCAATGATGTGCAACATCCGTCCGCGCTCCGTCTCCGGTGCATATTCAGCCAGACGCACCTGTATCACAAGAATAATCATCATTACAGCAGTAATGGCCAATGCCGTTCCTGCAATAGAAAGCCCGCTAACCAGCGGATTTTCTTTCAGCAGGCTCCACGCTTGCTTTAAATATATCCTTAACATATCTTTCTTATTTTCAATTACTCCGAAAGGCACTTGTTACTTGTAGCCCGTAGCTCGTAGCTAATTCAACTTCAGCTTATTCTTATTTTTATACTGGCTCATGTCGCTCACTACCACCTGGTCACCCGGCTGCAAGCCACTGATAACTTCCACAAATTCAAAGTTACTATCACCCAGTTGCACTTTACGTTTCACGATTTCTTTATCAGAGTCACGCACAAAGAGGTCATACTCGCCACGTCCTACATAATAAGAAGCATTAGCGATACGCATCACATCTTCTTTCACGGCATTCATCACATACACATCTGTCTTCAATCCCGAACGCAAACGGCGGTTATTATCCTCATTCAGTTGTACAGTGAAAGAAATCACTCCGTTCTTTGACAACGGCGTCACACTGCTCACCGTACCTTCCAGTTTATCACTGCCAATCTTCACAATTGCCTTGCCACCGGCGGCCACACGGTCACCATACGTATCTGCTATTTCACCTTCCACCTTGAAATGGCTAAGATCAGAAATCACGGCAAGCTGGCTTCCCTGAGAAACCTGTGCACCGATCTGGTTATTAATATAGGTAAGGATAGCTTTGCGCGGAGAACGAACCTGTGCATCATCCAGCGTTCGCTTCATCTCGGCAAGGCCTTTGCGGAAGATGCTGAAATCCAGCTCCTGAACTTTATATTCGGCAGCAAGCACTTCTTTCTCATTATCATATTGTTGTTTCAGTTGTTCGTATTCCAACTGGGCTACGTTATAGCTAAGTTCTGCCTGACGCACCTTATCCGTAGTTCCCGAACCCAGGCTATCAAGATATTGCTCATTACGCAACTCCACTTTCTTGCGGTTCAACTGCATGGCGGAAACTTTAATCTTCATAGACAGGTCGTTCAGTTTAGTCTGATTATTTACTCGTAGCTGATCCAATTTATAACTGCGCATCTGCTCTTCGTCTAACAATTTTTTATAGTCTGTCTCCACACTCTGCAAGTCAAGTTTCAAGATCGGCGTACCTACATCCACGCTATCGCCACCTTTCTTATATATCTCGACAATACGGGTGTTGATAGGAGAATTGATGATCTCTTCAAAAGCCGGCACCACTTTTCCCGATGCGCTCACACTGACCTCAATCGTACCTTTATCTACTGTGGAAAGCACCAGGTCTTTTGTTTTCACCCCCGTACGCATCAATGAAATGAGTACACTGATAACGACTATACTTGCCACGCCGATGCCGCCGTAACGGATAATTTTCTTGTTGCGCTCTTTGTTACGCACTGCTTTTGGTATTTCTCTGTCCATGTTGAATATTGAGTTATTTATTATTTTATCAGTTTTCAGCTCCCGTCCTCTTTTCAAAAACGAACAAGCATATTATTCACATTATTTATATATACTAAATGCGTGCCAAAAATGTAAATAGCTGATAACAAGAGGATAAATAAAAAAGAAGGGTGTCCGATATCGAACACCCTGTACATTTTCGGATAAATAAAAATACTCTCCGTAACTAACTTTATCTTTTGATAAAACTAAATATTAGCTTATACTATCTGTCATTCTGAACATAGTGAATAACCTCTTCCCTTTGTACACTAAGAGATGCTTCGACTACGCTCAGCATGACAGATACTCTTATCGCACCAATTAGGAGTGGCAACGAAACAAACTAATATCGGAGTGCCTGCAAACTAATGTCTGAGATGCAACAAACTAATATCTCGGATACTAAAAACTATTCTTACCATAAATCTATTTGTTTCTTACAACAACTATAAAAGTCTCTTACAACAATTATAGAAGTTTCTTACAACATCTGTTGTATGAATAATAATTAGGCAAGAAATTATTAGTTGACTGCGGTGCCGAGATTAGTTGGATGCGGTGCTAATGTTAGTTGGTTAGGGGAAGAGAATCTAATCTGTAATGAGTAGAATCTCTTCCCCTTTTATGCTAATCAGAATTTCCTGTTATCTCAGCCTCAACCTGTCTCCCACTTCCGGAATATATTCGGCATCTTTCCGGTTCATCTTATACAGGTTCTTTAAACGTATACCATACTTCTGAGAAATGGAATGCATGGAATCACCGTCTCTCACAATATAAACGGTATGCGGCTTGGAGGCCTTCTTCTTTTTTGCTTTCAGATAGATAATGTCACCCGCCTCCAAAGTGTAATCTTTATGCAGGTCATTATACTTCACCAGCTTCTTCCAGCTAATATCGAACTCTTTACCCAAGAAGCGGAAAGTATCGCCATCACGAGCTACGACATATGCTATATCATTGGCTATATATACCTGATGCGGATTGGCAAGCCACGGCTTTTTCTTCAATTCCTTTTCCCAATTACGGCTCTCACGTTTACTCATGCCACGGCTGTCGTACTTGTAAAGGTCATAATCTTCAATAATCGTAATCAGGCGGTTGGCATAAGAAGGATCTGTTGCATATCCGGCCTTTTTCAGACCACGCGCCCAACCTTTATAATCCGTAATCTTCAAGTCGAACAGAAAAGCATAACGAGCACCCCGTTTCAGGAATGCAGAATGATCTTCGTAAGAATCACGGGGATTGCTGTAAGCACGGAAACATTCATTACGCGCGTCGTCATCGTGACGCACTGTGCGTCCGCGCCAGTTGCTGCCGCACTTGATGCCAAAGTGATTGTTACTTTTGCGGGCCAGTGCACTCTGTCCGGCACCACTTTCCAGAAGTCCTTGTGCCAGAGTGATACTGGCAGGTATCTTGTGCTCCTTCATTTGCTGCACGGCAAGCGGAGCATACTTTTCTATATATTCCACATAACGGGCATTCCGACGTTGCGCCTGGGCAGCAACGGCACAAACAAGAAGTGCCAGGATTGCGGTAAGTCTGATAGCGTTAATTCTGTTCATAGCAGTATAAGTTGAGGACACAAAAATCTTAAAAAGAATTGGATTTACCAATCTCTTTTCTAACTTTGTAACATTAATTACAATATACCTTACTGCCTTATGAAAGATTTGACCTTACAAATTGACATTAAAATATACGAATATAATGAGTTAAGTGACGCCGACCGTGAACTGATGACTGCGGCCCTGGAGGCAACCAAACGCAGTTATGCACCCTATTCACACTTCTCCGTAGGCGCTGCCGCACGACTGGCAGACGGGAGAATCGTTACAGGTACGAACCAGGAAAATGCCGCTTACCCTTCAGGACTCTGCGCCGAACGTACCACTTTGTTTTATGCCAATTCACAATACCCCGACCAACCGGTAGAAACCCTTGCCATTGCCGCACGCAATGAAAGGGATTTCCTTGACGACCCTATTCCGCCCTGCGGCGCCTGCCGTCAGGTAATGCTCGAAACGGAAAAACGTTTCAAACAGCCTATGCGCATCCTTCTCTATGGTAAAAAGGGAATTTATGAGATGAAGAATGTAGGAGCATTATTGCCACTGTCGTTCGACGCTTCTTCTATGGAGTAAAAGGTGATTTGTGTCTTTCAAAAGAAATACCTATCTTTGCGCCCACTAACTAACTAATTAATTACTACGATGAGAATTTCCAAGTAAAGACAAACCCTTCGGTAAACATCACCTTTTATATGCTTTATTATTCAGAACGCTGAGCATCCCGAATGTAGATGTTTAGCCCATACTGTGTTTGTCTGTTCCTCCTTCCAACGACTTCCTTTACGGAAGTTTCCGAGATTTTATCCCGTTATTCACTCTCTTAACACAGTATTTTATCATGAGTATTATTATCAGAGACCTTAGCTATGTCCATTCTGACAAGGAAGTCTTGTTCCAACACTTAAACCTGACCGTTAATCCGGGAGACAAAATGGCGCTGACCGGAAACAACGGTTGCGGAAAGTCTACCCTGATGCGGATTATTGCAGGAGACTTATCGCCTGTTGCCGGAACAGTCACCCGCCCCGAACATCTTTATTATGTGCCTCAGCATTTTGGCCAATACGATAACCGGACTATCGCACAGGCTTTAAGGATAGACCATAAACTGGAAGCACTGCATGCCATCTTAAATGGAGATGTATCCGAAAAACATTTCACCACTCTGGACGATGACTGGAATATTGAAGAACGTGCCCAAGCCGCCCTGGCAGCATGGGGAATGAGCGGTACTCCTCTTTCCCGTCTGATGGACGGCCTCAGCGGTGGAGAAAAAACGCGCATCTTCCTTGCAGGTATGGAGCTGCACTCTCCTACCGCTATTCTGCTGGATGAACCCACAAACCACTTGGATATGACCGGCAGGAAACGACTATATGAGTTTGTGCAACGTACTTCTTCTGCTGTTCTTGTCATCAGCCACGACCGAACATTGCTGAACTTACTTCCCGCCATTTGCGAGTTATCTTCCAATGGACTGACACATTACGGTGGAAACTACGACTTCTTCAAGGAGCAGAAAAGCATCCAGATCAATGCCTTGCAGGAACAGTTGGAAGAGAAGCAAAAAGCCCTGCGCCTTGCCCGGAAAACAGCCCGTGAATTGGCGGAACAGAAAGCGAAACAAAATGTGCGGGGAGAAAAAGCCGCTATAAAGAAAGGTATCCCGCGAATTATGATGGGCGCTATGAAAGACAAGGCAGAAGTAAGCACTAACAAACTAAAGAACGTGCATGCCGAGAAATCGGAAAAGCTGCAACAGGAGATGCAAAGTATCCGAAGCGCCATTCCACTTGCCGAGAAGTTGAAAACCAATTTCAGTGCCTCCACCCTGCACGAAGGCAAGATACTGGTCACGGCTACAGAAATGAACTTCCAGTATCCCGATGCCGAACGTCCTATGTGGCAGGAAGCACTCAGTTTTCAATTGAAAAGCGGCGATCGCTTCTGTATTGAAGGGAACAATGGCAGTGGCAAAACAACTCTGTTGAGACTGATTTGCGGAGCACTTCCTGCCGGAAGCGGAAGTCTGGAACGGATTGATTTCAGTTTTGTTTATCTGGATCAGGAATACTCTCTTATCCGGAATGAACTTAGTATTCTGGAACAGGCAGAACTTTTTAACCGCCGTCTGTTGCCGGAACATGAATTGAAAACGATACTGAACCGTTACCTTTTTCCGGCAGACACCTGGAACAAATCCTGCTCATTGCTTAGCGGTGGAGAGAAGATGCGCCTTTCATTCTGCTGCCTGATGATTGCGGACAATACGCCGGATGCTTTTATCCTGGATGAGCCAACCAATAATCTGGATATTGAAAGCATCGAAATCATTACGGCAACTATCCGGGATTATGCAGGAACGGTTATTGCAGTATCGCATGACAGGGAATTCCTGAGAGAAATAAATTGCATGAAAAAACTGCTTTTGTCTACAAACCCATCCGGTTCGTCTCAAAAGGAGAAATAGCGTATAAGGACAATCTATCTTTGTCACAATCAATCAAAACAGATAAAGATGGATAAGATTAAAGTAGTAGCAATCATAGCATTGTTTTTTTCAGTTTGTTGTTTCGCTCAGGAACGACCGGTACAAACTCTACGTGGCGTTGTGAACGACCGGGCATCCGGACATCCCATTCCCTACGCCACCGTACGCCTGACGGATATGCCGGATTTAGGAGCAGTGTGCGACAGCCTCGGCCGTTTCACACTGCCCAAAGTTCCGGTAGGTCGCCATTCGGTAGAAAGCTCTTTCATGGGATATGAACCGGCAATCATACGCGAAATACTGGTGACCTCCGCCAAGGAAGTTTATCTGGAAATAGCTATGCGCGAAAACGTCAATGAACTGAATGAAGTCGTAGTCCGTGCCAACAACCGGGACGAAGCAATGAATAAAATGGCCGTTGCCGGAGCACGTATGCTCAGTGTAGAAGAGGCAAGCCGCTATGCAGGCGGTTTCGATGACCCTGCCCGGCTGGTGGCTTCATTTGCCGGAGTGGCACCAAGTGTTTCCAACAACGGCATATCCATTCATGGTAATGCGCCCCACCTATTGCAGTGGAGGCTGGAAGATGTGGAAATTCCCAATCCCAACCACTTTGCTGATATTGCAACCCTGGGCGGAGGAATCCTTTCATCACTCAGCGCACAGGTATTGGGTAACTCGGACTTTTTCACGGGAGCCTTTCCGGCGGAATACGGCAATGCTGTTTCCGGTGTATTCGACATGAAATTGCGCAACGGAAACAATCAGAAGAATGAAAATACCTTTCAGGTCGGCATCATGGGAATAGACTTTGCTTCCGAAGGTCCGTTAAGCAAGAAGCATAAAGCTTCCTATATCTTCAACTACCGCTACTCTACCACTGGATTACTGAACGTGGACCTGGGCGGAAAGATGGACTACCAAGACCTGAACTTCAAACTGAACTTCCCTACCCGCAGTGCCGGAACTTTCTCTGTATGGGGAACTGCCCTCATTGATAAATTCAAAAGTTCGTTCGACAGAGACCCCGGCAAATGGGACTATCTGGAAGATGCAGCGCAAGCACATTCCACACAATATATGGCAGCCGGAGGTATCACACACCGCTACTTCTTTGACGAAAACACCTTATTGAAAACTACTCTTGCCGGCACCTATTCCGACCAGGAAGCCTTTCAGTGGAGTTTCGACCGGGAACTGAACAGTTCTCCTTTCCTTGACCAGTATAGCAGAAGCACCAACCTGATACTAACCTCTTCGCTAAACCGGAAGATAAGCAACCGCTTCACCAACAAAACCGGATTCACGTATACGCAAATGTTCTATAATATGGATATGAAACTCGCCCCCTTCATTGACAAACCATTGGAATTGATATCAAAAGGAGACGGAAACACCAGCCTGCTTTCCGCTTATAACAGCTCTTCATGGGGAATGAGCGACCAGCTAAGCCTGAACTTCGGCTTATACGGACAATTACTCACCCTGAATAATCGCTGGACACTGGAACCGCGCGCAGGTCTGAAATATCAGGCTAACGCAAAAACATCTTTTGCACTGGCTTACGGTATGTACAGCCGAATGGAAAAGCTCGATGTATATTTTGTAAAAACACAAAGCACAGGTGAAGAGTCCGTGAACAAAAACCTTGATTTCACGAAAGCGCATCGCCTGATGTTATCGTTCGCCTACAAAGTGTCGAACAACATGAGTCTGAAAGTAGAGCCTTACATCCAGTTTTTGTACGATGTTCCCGTCATGCGCGACAGTTCTTTCTCCGTCCTTAACCGGAGTGACTTCTACGTAGAAAATACACTCGTAAACAAAGGTCGCGGACGAAACATAGGAATAGATATCACTTGGGAACGTGCATTAAGCAAAGGGCTTTATTATATGGTGACAGCTTCTTTATTTGATTCGCGCTACCGTGGTGGCGACGGAGTATGGCACAACACACGCTTCAACCGGAAATATGTATTGAACGGACTGATAGGCAAGGAATGGATGCTGGGACGCAACAAACAAAATATTCTTAGTGTCAACCTGAAAATGACATTGCAGGGCGGAGAAAGGTATGCCCCGATTGATGTGGAAGCAACCATGGCACATCCCGACAAAGAAGTTCAGTATGATGAAACGCGAGCATACTCCATACAGCGTTCACCAATGCTGATTGGCAACTATACGGTGAGTTATCGTATCAATAAACGTCGCGTTTCCCATGAATTCGCCATAAAAGGTATCAATTTTACAGGAGCTAAAGAGTACATCCAACACCTTTATAATATAAAAACCGAGAAGATAGAAGCCAGCGAGCAGAAAACAGGGTTAACCAATATCAGTTATAAAATAGAGTTTTAATTCCCTGGAAAGCCTTGTTTTCCATGAAATTATTTTATCTTCGTCAACTTAATTAAAAAGGTTCCAATGAAAACAATACCTATCATAGGCAACGACAGCTCTTTTCTATACCGTTTCCTGGTCAGTCCGCGCCTCCGGCCGGCCAGACATGCAACGCTCATTGTAGCACTGCTTGTCATAGCCAGCAATCTGGTATTGTTCACTCTGCGGGATGCAACGGGGGCGTTAGGAAACTGGATATACCTGCTCATATTCAATTTGTTTGTGCTGTATGGTTCCCTTTTCTATTTTAATCTGCTTCACCTGACACCCCGCTATCTACTCAAACAAAAATACCTGACGTATATCCTCTACTTGTCGGGCGGTTTAATAGTGGTGTTTATCCTACAGGCCACACAAGAATATATGGTATCATCTGTTCTGCATATACCTAATATTTTCACCGGATATCCTAAGATAGCGTTTGTGATGGATTATCTCTCTTCTTTTCCGTTGACGCTCCTCAGCATTATCGGTGGTAGTATGACCGTCCTGTTGCGGTTGTGGATACTGGAAAACCAGCGTGTAATGCAATTGGAGAAAATCAGGTTGCAGTCTGAAATCGAACATCTGAAAGAACAGGTTAGTCCTTCGATGCTGTTCCGGGTACTTCATTATTCGGGAGAACAGGCATTGGTAAATCCGGGAAAAGCTTCAAAGATGCTGATGAAGTTGAGCCAGATACTCCGTTATCAGTTGTACGACTGCAATCGGGAGAAGGTTTTGCTGAATACGGAAATCAAATTTCTCACGAATTATCTGGAACTGGAGCAGCTTGTTTCCGGCAAGTTTGACTTCCGGATCAATGCATCCGGAGATACCGGACGCACGTTTATATTTCCTTTGCTTTTTATCCCGTTCATACAGTACGCCGTAAAGCAAACAGAGACGCAGAAGGTACAACCGTGCTTCATTGAAATCAGTCTGGAAGCTGAGAATGATACTGTCCTTTTCAACTGCCAAGTCAAGAGAAGGAGACAAGAAGACGAGGAAACAAGGGAACAAGGTTCCTTGCAGCATACAACAGATATTGCACAGCCCCTTGTCTCCCCGTCTCCTTGTCCTCTTGCCAACTATCAGGAACTGGACAAAATCCGGCAACGTCTCGACCTGCAATATGGAGAGCAATATCAGTTGGAGTTAAATGACCAAAGCATCCGGCTTAAGCTAAAAGGAGGTGGAAAATGACCGGTAACCGCTTCACCAATTTCCTGCTCGCTCCCCAATATCGAGTGGCAAGGCATCTGTTCCTGCAGTTTGTGGTGTTTCTCATCACGGTGAATATTCTATGGAATGTTCCCATACGTCCGCTTTCACTGCCGCAAAGGTTACTGGGTTGGGCCATTTACTTTATTTCTATCGATGCGGTTTTCTATATCAACCTATATTGGTTGTTTCCCCGCTTCCTGCTGAAAGGCCGTCTGATGATGTATGCGTTCGGAGTGCTTTTAGTAAGTCTGGTAGTCATTGTGGCGGTAGCGGTATTCCAGATTTTCACTGTCGAGGTTACGACTACCGCAGTTCATTCCGAACTGATTCCTATCCTGATAAATGCCATATCGGGGGTGTTGGCAATGGGGTTTACCATAGCCGGAATGTCTGCCATACTCCTACTCCGCCACTGGATACTTTACAACCAACGGGTGGATGAACTGCAATCCGCTACCCTGCGCTCGGAACTGAGGTTTCTCAAGAACCAGATAAATCCGCACTTCTTATTCAATATGCTGAATAATGCCAATGTGCTCATTCGCAAAAATCCTGCCGAAGCTTCGCAAGTATTATTTAAACTTGAGGATTTATTGCACTATCAGATGAATGACAACTTCCGCGAACATGTACCTCTCCGTTCAGACATCCGTTTTCTGAATGATTATCTCAATCTGGAAAAGATACGGCGCGACCACTTCGACTACAGCATCACCGAGGAGGGAGAGATAGATGCCATACAGTTACCGGCATTGCTTTTCATACCCTTTGTAGAAAATGCCGTGAAACACAACTTTGACAGTGAGCATCCATCATACGTCCATCTCTTCTTTCAGATTGATAATGACCGTCTGGAATTCCGTTGCGAGAATTCCAAACCTGCCATCGCAATCGCCAAAAGCCGGGTAGGCGGCATCGGACTGACAAATATCCGCCGGAGACTCGAACTATTATATCCCGGCCGCTATCTTCTGGAAGTGGCGGAAACGGAAAATCAATATACAGTAACTCTAAAACTGAACTTATGAATTGTATTATCATAGACGATGAACCCTTGGCACGCGAAGCCATGGAAATGTTGGTGGAAGAAAATAAAGAACTTAGCTTACTGCGCATGTTCAACAATGCCGTGTCTGCCTCACGGTTTATGGAAGAACATTCTGTCGACCTTATTTTTCTGGATATTCAGATGCCCGGTATCACCGGCATAGAATTCGCACACACCGTCTCCAAACGAACGCTTATCATTTTCACCACCGCCTATACGGAGTATGCACTGGACAGCTATGAAGTCGATGCCATCGACTATCTGGTAAAGCCTATAGAACCGGAACGATTTCAAAAAGCTGTATTAAAAGCTCTCTCCTATCATTCGCTATTGATGAAGGAAGAGAAAGAAGCCCTTGAGACGAATGTATCTTCCGAGTATTTCTTCGTCAAGTCCGAACGGAAATACTTCAAAGTGAACTATGCCGATATTCTTTTCATCGAAGGACTGAAAGATTATGTAATCCTCCAATTGCCGGAACAGCGCATCATCACCCGCATGAATATGAAAGGTATCTCCGAACTCCTGCCCCAGGATATGTTCCTCCGGGTAAACAAGTCGTATATCGTCAACACCCGGCACATCGATTCGTTTGATAACAATGACATTTACATAGGCAATTATGAGATTGCCATAGGCAACAGTTACCGCGACACATTTTTTGAAGAATTTCTAATGAAAGGAAAAAGAAAAGAGTGATAAAGTGGTGAGACGATAGAGTGATAAATTATCATTTATCAAAATAATCATGTACTTTTGTATTCCGAAATAAGCAACTTAACAGGTTTACATATATGATACAAATTCGTCCCAGCCAGCTTTCAGACTTAGACCGCCTGATGGAGATATTCGATCATGCCCGCAACTTTATGGCATCTGTAGGAAACGGAAACCAGTGGATCAATGGTTACCCCTCGCGTGAACTGATTGCCAAAGAAATCACCGATGGGCATTGTTATGCGTGTGAAGATGAGCATCGAAAAATTGTCGGAACATTCTGTTTTGTTCCGAGTCCTGATCCTTTTTATGCTCTTATCGAAGACGGAGCCTGGCTAAATGATGAGCCCTATTACGTCATTCATCGCATTGCCTCTGATGGAAGTTATAAGGGTATCGGTGATATTTGTTTAAACTGGTGTGCCAAGCAATATCCCAGTTTACGTGCAGATACACATAAAGACAATATTATTATGCAAAACCTCCTCGAACGAAACGGATTTGTCCGTTGTGGAATTGTGTATGTTTCCAATGGAACGGCAAGAATTGCATACCAAAAGATAGAAGCTCCCAAACCTACGCAGTGGTTCGTCTTCTTTAAAGACCAACTGCTGCTGAAAAAAGAAAGAACAGACAAAGGAGAGATTAAATACAGTATACCCTATGGTACAGAACCACCATTGAAAACCGACGCAGGCATCACAATCCACGAAGTATTTCTGCCTACGGATGAAATGGTGCATGCATTCGACATCGAACAACTTGTTGAAGAAACAGAAGAATGGATAATGGTCAACTTGCGGGGTTCTTATGAATACATCACTCTGGATGAATATAAGGCGGCCGGAAAGGCTTATCAGATATTGTATTGGGATCAGCACAGTCGCTTTTGTCCGGTATGTGGCACGCCTACGGAACAACAGACAGCTATCATGAAAAAGTGTCCTTCGTGTGCCTACGAAATATATCCACCCATTTCTACCGCTATCATCGTACTGATACGCCGTGGAGAAGAACTTTTGCTGGTGCATGCACGCAATTTCCGCGGAACATTCTATGGGCTGGTAGCGGGATTTCTGGAACCCGGAGAAACGCTGGAACAATGTGTACAACGGGAAGTGATGGAAGAAACAGGATTAAAAGTGAAAAACATCACTTATTTCGGAAATCAGCCCTGGCCCTATCCCAGCGGATTAATGGTAGGTTTCATTGCCGATTACGAAGACGGAGAAATCAAACTACAGAAAGACGAACTTAGTGCCGGTGCTTTCTACTCCAAAGAGAACCTTCCGGAAATACCGCGTAAACTAAGTATCGCGCGGAAAATGATAGACTGGTGGCTAAATCAAAAAGAAGAATTAAAAAGTTAAAAGGAAGAGATAAATGAAATAAGAACAGATTGCGGAGGACACGCACTCAACAAACGAACAACTACGAATGAAACGACTCTCATTCACATCAACCAATCGCGTGCAACCGCAATCTGTATTTTATCTCTATCGGCAACTGCCTCCCGGCAGCTGACTACTTTTAACTCTTAATTCTTCAATTTTAAATTATCAGAGTCCCACCTTTCCCTCAATCAACAGTATCACCGCTATCACGGAGCAAACCGCAATGGCCAGTGCCAGCCAACGTTCAGCATGAGAGAAGATTGGTTCGCCCTGCGCCCGGTTCTGTTTGCGTGCCACTACATAGAAGTAAATACCCACCAAATAGAAAATGGACGTCACAAGCAAAAGCAACAATCCGCCTGCATAAAGCAACCAAAGGCAGAATAAAGAAGACACGATACCGATAAAGCGGTATTGACCAATCTTCTTCGGATCTGTTGTGCTCAGTTCCCCTTTCATAAAGCTGGCTTTCACCAGATAGATTCCGTAGAACAGATAAGCGGGAAGGATCATGACACCGGTAATGTCGATAGCAGCATCGTAAACCGACTTTGCCATAGCAACCATTACCATAAACACCTGCATGATGATACTGGATATCAGCAAGGCATAAATAGGTGTCGACTTCTTATTCTCACGCAGGAATGACTTCGGCAATATCTTCACCTGAGCAGCCGTATAGGGTACTTGCGCACACATCAACGTCCAGGCAATCCAACCACCAATGACAGAGACTATGACACTGAGCACCACAAAGGTATAAGCCCAGTCGCCCACCGCATGTTTCAGCACGTATGCCACGGACGGGTCATCCAACTTTGCCAGTTCAGGCTGGTGCATGATACCATAGGACAAAACGCTGATTAATGCATAAAGCACCAACGCCAGCAGAAAACCGATAACACCCGCCTTACCCACATCTCTACTGTTGCGGGCATGGGCAGACATCACCACGGCACCTTCCACTCCAATGAAGCACCAGAGGGTGACAAGCATGGTACTCTTCACCTGTGCTCCTATGGAGCCCAAGTCAGGCGTATGCCCCCAGAAATCAAAACTCAGCGCGCCTATTTTAAAGAAAATAAAGAGGATAATGACAATTAGTATCAACGCCGCGAACTTCACGATAGTGACTATTGTATTCAGGGCGGCAGCAGCTTTCACACCTCTTGCCACAATGAAATACATGGCCCAAATGAAGAACGATCCAAACACCACCGTCTGCCAGCCATGATGAAGCAGCACAGGGAGGAACTCACCGAACGAGTCATTGAGCATCACGGCAAACGCCACGTTACCCATAGCTGCACACAGCCAGTATCCCCAGGCAATGTTAAATCCCACATAATTGCCAAAACCCTCTTTTGCGTACTGATAGATACCTGCATTGAGATCAGGACGGGCATCGGCCAACACCTTGAAGTTGAGCACAAGGAACAATACTCCCACTCCCGAAATGACCCAGGAAATAAGAGTGGCCCCTAACCCCGCTCCTTGTGCCATGTTTTGCGAGATATTGAAAATACCTCCACCAATCATGGAACCGAAGACGATAGCGACGAGTCCGCCCAATCCTAATTTCTTTGAAGTATCCGCCATATCACTTATTTAGCTAATGGTGCATAACCAAAGTTCAGGAAACCGATAGCCGTCAGACAGTATGCAAACGGATTATCGGAAGGTATATTGATGAAATTGTGGAATAACTCCTTATCACCGTCCTGTTCCATGCCGCGCATGGAGAGTTCATGGTTCAACGACTTATTCAACCACATGCGTGCTTCTGCACCCGCTATTTCATCATCAATTTTTGAATCGTAATACTGCACATACTCGGCAGCAAAACCACCAACGAACTTACCGTCCTTCTTTGCCCATACGATGCCCACACCGGTAGCGATTGCCTTATGTTCGGCATAGTTGGCACCCGATCCGGCAATAATCACTTCCAATACGGCTCCGTGGTGGAACTGATTCTTGATGTCGGGACGGAAAGGCAGATAATGGAATTTCTGATTCATCTCCGGGGTGATGGTCACCAGGTTGCCACGTATTTCGGGCGGCATCACAGAGGTGTAAGGAATAACATTAAAATTTTCAATTCCGGCTTCGTGCAAGGCGAGGTCATAGGCAAAGGTTTCATAAGGCTGAGGTGGAATACCGTCATTAAAGGCGCCTGTACCACCAGTTACAAATCCGAAAATGGGATAACGTGTCCCTCTCATTTCATCCATGATAAAAATATTTATATAGTTAAAGTTTAGGTTAGGTCTTATTATTCAATCATTGTCAGGTGCTCAAGCCCCAGCTTCTTTTCCCACTCGTCGATAGGCATACCTTTCAGGTCGGCAGCTTTCATACCTTCGGGAATAGCATTCTGGGCCAGATAAATGTACGGGGCGCAAGTCAACGCGCAACCCACTTGGTTCGGTTCTACGAAAGTGTACTTGTAGCCTACATAAATGCGGTCGTACTCTACCGACTGGTCTTGTCCGCACAGCACAATGCTGTTGGTTACTTTGCGGAGTGAGCCTTCCAGGAAACCAATGATTTCGGCTTCGGTGGTGTTGTCACCGCCATACGTGTTGGCATCCTCGATGAAAAGGCAAGAACCGTCACTACGATTTTTCAAGATAGCGATGCCAATGGCCGACCATACCCACACGGGACCGCGGGCTGTCACATCCTTGTTGGCGCAGATGACGTGTGCTCCCGGCATGGGTGGGAAGCGTCGCTGGCCTTCACGTCCGAAGAGGCGTTCGCTTGCTTCCAGCAACGGGCGGGCATTATATACGGGAATAGCGGGTTTTCCGTCCGGTTGTTCCTGCATGTACATGGGTTTCTCCTTACCTGTAGCAATATCTTCGTGTACAGCAAGGTCGTATCCCCATACAGCACCGTTCTGGCCACAGAAAGAAGATACGGTCAGCATATTGATTTGTCCGATATAGGCGTCGTTCTTTTCGCAACGGTCATACGAAACAATGTTTTCGGTAACTGCGTCAAGGTCTTTTACATCGACTGTGCCCACTGAGAGTTTCATGGTAGAGATGTATCCCTGACCATTCGGAGCACCGGGATTCATGTAACCCATGCAGAATTCTTTACTTGGCCCTACGGCCTGTTCAATCACTTTAGCGGCATCATACTTAATGCCGGCAACAAGATCTTTCATAACTATTTTAGTTTAGGTTTAGATGTTGCATATAGAACGGCATTTAACAGAGAATGATTAGAGGAATGACTTAAAGAAAGTAAAAGAACCTTAATCCGGAAAGAAAGCACACACTGCCCGGCAAAAAACAAAAAAGGTGCAACCCTTCGCAGGATTACACCTTTCTTTCTGCCTTACAGCAATTTACCTTTAGATACCGAGTGACTTACGTACTGCCACCACTTTCTCTTCTGCTTCAGCATCAGCACTGGCGTAGCATTTCGGGCAACCCATTTCGCCCTTCACCTCGATATAGAACTTGATTTTCGGTTCTGTACCCGACGGACGAACAGAAATCTTTGTACCGTCTTCCGTGAAATACTGAAGAACATTTGAAGTCTCCGGCATATCCAGATCAACAGCATTTCCCTGAGCATCAATCATCTTCAATGTCTTATAATCCTTGATTAATTTGACAGGTGAACCTCCGATTTCCTTCGGCGGGTTAGCACGGAAGTTATCCATCATGGCTTTGATTTCATCCGCACCACTCTTACCGGGTTTCACTACGTTTACAGTCGTTTCTTTAGAGAAACCATACTCTACATAGATGTCCATCAGTACGTCATACAGCGTCTTGCCCTGGTCTTTTGCCCAGGCACAGATTTCAGCCAGCAGTGAACAAGCAGAAACAGCGTCTTTGTCACGAACAAAGTCTTCTGCCAGGAAGCCGTAGCTTTCTTCACCACCACCGATGTATTGTTGTTTGCCTTCGCTCAAACGGATTTCACGTGCAATCCATTTGAAACCAGTGTAGCAATCACGCATTTCAATCTTATTCTTATCAGCGACAGCCTTAATCAGTTCAGTAGTTACAATGGTCTTCACAATAAAGTCATTCGGCTGCATCTTACCCATTGCAATACGATTCTTGATAATGTAATACAAGAAGATCAGACAAGTCTGGTTACCATTGATAAGCACCCACTCACCTTTATCATCTTTGCAAGCCATACCTACACGGTCGGCATCCGGATCGCTCGCCATTACGATGTCGGCATCGAGTTTCTTAGCCAATGCGATAGCCATAGAGAGAGCTTCGGCATTTTCAGGGTTCGGAGATACTACTGTCGGGAAATTGCCATCCTTCACCATCTGCTCGGGTACGCAATTTACATTCTCAAATCCCCATTCTTTCAGAGAAGAAGGAATCAGCACACGACCTGCACCATGCAAAGGAGTATAAACAATGCTGAGATCTTTCTGACGCTTGATAACTTCCAGATCTATAGAAATAGAATGAACCATATCCAGATAGATCTTGTCTACATCAGCACCAATGATCTGAATCAACTCTTTGTTACCTTCAAACTTGATATCATCAACAGTCACCTTGTTTACTTCGTCAATGATGGCGGTATCGTGCGGAGCAAGTACCTGGGCACCGTCATCCCAATAAGCCTTGTAACCATTATATTCTCTCGGATTGTGGCTGGCAGTGATGTTGATACCACTCTGGCAACCGAAGTGACGGATAGCAAATGAAACTTCCGGTGTGGGACGCAAATCATCAAAGAGATATACCTTGATGCCATTTGCAGAGAAGATGTCGGCAGAGATTTTTGCGAATTTATCACTATTGTTACGACAGTCGTAACCTACCACTACGGAAATCTGTTCTTTATCTTTGAAGCATTGGTTCAAATAGTTGGAAAGGCCCTGTGTGGCAGCGCCTACGGTATAGATATTCATACGATTGGTTCCTGCCCCCATAATGCCGCGCAAGCCACCCGTACCGAATTCCAAATCCTTATAGAAACAATCTATCAGCTCAGTTTTGTCTTCGTTTTCCAACATGCGTTTTACTTCAGCCTGAGTTTCGGCATCATAAGCCGGGGTGAGCCACTTCTGGGCTTTCTCAGTTACCTGCTTGATAAGTTCCTGATTTTCCATACAATTATTGTTATTTTAGAGGTTAAAATATATCTGTTATTTGTAAGACACAAATGTAGGCGAATAAGTTCAATTATCCTACTTTTTCATTAAAGATTTACACTGCTTTGTACAGATTTCACAGGCTTTTTATTGTTCCTGTGAAATCAACAAAGCCTGCAACAGGTCATTATTCCGGCATTTTATAGCGGTCGCCGGTTTGCTTCACGTATTCTTCCAGGAACTCTTTCGGATATCCGGGACGAACTACACCTGCCGGTTGGCCGATAGCATTACGCTCGAATTTACCGTCTTTCATACGCTTCACTACGCCATCGTTATATTTCACGATAAGGAACTCACCAAGACGTTTCCAAGTGTCGAGTGTACTCTGTGCAGTCATATTCGTATAGTTAGTCAGGAATGCTTTGGCCTGTGCCGGGTCTTTAGAGTAGAGCTTGGATGCAGCAGACTCAATACCTTCCTGCGCATCGTTGAAGGTAGTTTCCAATTCAATTTGAGTGGCACGTACATCACCCATCATCAGGTCGTAACGGGGATAAACCATGTTTGCCACCCAGTTGAAAATCCAGAAAGAAGAATTCCAGGAGAAGGTGATATAGTCGGCACCATCTACGCGAGTGTAACATACAGGCACTTTATCGGTACAGCAATATACAGGTGTGAACACTGTCATATTAGCATCATCCGTACCGAACCACAGTACGCCACCGATAGCATCGGGCATGGTAGAGCGCATCTGAGATACGAAAACAAAACCTGACTGCTGGGTAGAGATGGGACGTTCGTTGAAATATTCCTGGTCGTTCACCTTGAAGGACAGCGGAGAAAGACGGTAAGGAGTATGATAAGGACCGGCACCGAAATCTTTGCTGATATCCAACGGAGTACCTTCATAATGGTCGCGCATGGCATTCTTCACATCCTGTACGGAGATTTTGCGGTTGGCTTTCAGATAAAGCGGCATGGGTTGGTTGGTTTTACCTTCTATATAAGGAAGAAATTCCTCACCACGATCGGTAAACATATTGAAGTAACTCCATACGCGGGCCTCGCAATAACGGCGTGCGCCGAAATCCAACGGGGCATAGGCGTCTGCAAAACTAAAGTCCTTGTTCACTCCGTTAAAATAACCCTTTTCACGGGCGAAAGAGACAACATCGGAAGAGTACATGCAATTGTTTTTATCGTTCATGTCGAACTGGTGGATACGTGATTGGTTGGCATGTGCCGAGATACAATCATCGGGGATGCGTACAGCCACCCATACGGCACCACGCACACCGGGACCTTTGCCAATCATCTCCATAATCCAGATTTCATTCGGATCGGCGATAGTGAAAGACTCGCCACTGCTATAGTAGCCGTATTCTTGCACAAGGTCAGTCATCACCTTGATAGCCTCGCGAGCGGTGCGGGCACGTTGCAGGCCGAGATAAATCAGACTTCCGTAATCAATGATACCAGTCGTATCTACCAGCTCAGGACGACCTCCGAAAGTGGTTTCAGCAATGGTAAGCTGGAATTCGTTGATATTGCCGATGACGTTATACGTCTGGCGTGCCTGCTCAATCCGTCCCAGATACTTGCCGGTGTCCCACTCGTGCACATCTATCAGTGTACCTTTCTTATGCATACCGGCAGGATAATGATATAACTCGCCGAACAACCCGTAAGAGTCGGCAGAATAAGAAACAATTGTAGAACCGTCTGTGGAGGCATTCTTACCAACAATGAGGTTGGTGCAAGCCAATGCATTCACCACTGCAACCGCCACAAATAAAACGGAAAGAGTCAGTCTTTTACTTTTCATACTTTAGCTATTTAAATTATTAATTCATGTTTCACATATATCATCTCCGTACCAGCTCCGTAGTATCTCCGTATCTGCTCCGTGTCATCTCCGTATGATCTCCGTACCTATAAGATACGGAGATGGTACGGACCAGGTACGGAGCAGACACGGAGATGGCACGGACTTGTTTACCAGACGAACGTAAACTGTTCTGTTGCCTGGTTGCCGCAACCATCCGTCACAGTGATTTCCACCATATGCTTGCCCCGTTCCACCCGTTTAGGATCAATCTCGTACACCAGGTTTCCACTGATGGAATTAGGTTTGCCAAACAAAGCATACTCCCCGTCGATGGTGCCGCGATAACTGCTTATACCGGTTTCTTTATCCTTCGCCTTGAACGTAATGCGTCCCGTGCGTCCCCACTGTTGCGGGTTCAGCGGAGTGATTTCGGGTGGCACGGTATCAATGGCAACGGTATACGTACCCAACTCCCGGATAGTCGTCTTCATGAAACCGTCTTCGTACTTGCCACCTATGCTATACTTCCCGCCCCGGGAGTTCACGCCTGCCACATAGTACTTCGTCATATCTTCCAGAGGGCGGCGACGCAAGCCGATGCTCAACTCACAACGGCCATGCAGAGGAATGCGCGTGTCATTCAACTGATAAGTAAAGGCAACATCTCCGCTATCTGCCCGCACAGCATAATTCAGATACGCATCATCATACAGCATCCCGCGAGGAATCACCAATGACAGACCAGGCTCCTGCAAATAGTTCACCTTATTCCATCGGAAAACGTACTTCTCCCGATGTTCCACGGGAGCTATCTCCGCCCGCTTTCCATGCACGGTGAAACGTACCTTCGAAGTATTTCCCAAGGCATCCTTCAAGGTGTAGACAAAGCGGTACGGACGCTCTTCATTGATATCTATCAGCCCCCGGTTAGCATTTGAAGCATGTAGCATCCTCAGCGTATTTCCCGGTTCGATAAACGATTTCATATATTGCCCGTATGTCCACGAGTTTATCATGCGGTTTTCATTCTCCGAGAAGCGGTCCACTACACTGCGGAACACTTCCACGCTGTCCACTTCCAGAATAACCGTGTGCACACCGTAACGGTTGTGCACGCCATCCATATAGTCATAGGCGCGGATACCCGCTCCTATCAGTCCCCAAGCAGTGATGGGTTGTTTGGGATTGAGTGGAAATGATTGACGCTTCTGAGTTCTGTCCACTACTCCCTTGCCAGGTTGCGGGAAAAGCATGATGCCTTCGGCACGAGGTGCAGTCGTATCTTTTACTTTCTTCTTAAAGAATGGCAGAGGGTCGATATAATCATCCGTATCCGCCTCAAACACATCAAGATGCAGGTGCGGACCGAAAGAATATCCGGTATTGCCACTCAAAGCGATTATTTGTCCTGCACGTACAGGATACTCGCCAGGTTCGGGGGTAATCTCTACTTCCCATGTCTCCTTTTCGTATTGCAGGTCTTCCACCCGGCGAGCTATGTCGCCCACAAAGGCACTGAGGTGGCGGTTGATTGTATTGTATCCATTATTATATGCCACATCGAGCACATAACCCGAACCATGAGTGACGCGGATACGCGAAATGTATCCGTCAGCCAGCGCCCGCACGGGTTTGCCGATGGTACCGCCCGTCTTGAAATCGAGTCCGCCATGGAAATGGTTGGCACGTATCTCACCGAAATTACCGGAAAAGGTAATAGGAAAATCGAAAGGAGGGGTAAAAGTAGACTCCTGTGCACGGGCAACCCCGCCAAACATGAATAAAAAAGATAAATATATTGCAGTTTGAGTATATTTGTTCATAGGTGTAATCTTAGTTTTAAACGCAGGCAAAGATAAAAAATATCCCCATCTCTACCACAACAAATGCCATCTTTGTACACAAAGATGTTTGCAGAATCCGCCTTATTCCATATCTTTGCAACACAACTAATCAAAAATATCTATTACTGGCAAACTATGAGTAATACAATTTTCATCTGCGCATGCCTCACTTTGGCGGTACTTATCGTTATAGGTTTCATCGTTGTGATTGTTGCCATCCGCCGCCTTCGCAGGACGCAAAAAGAGGTACAAAAGCGCAAAAAGACAGAAGTTCCGGAAAAGAAATATGACTGGTACAGGCATTAACCATTTCAAATTCAAACAATAGCCATCCCCAGAAAAGGATATTGAAAGCATGTGGACACTTGATGTTTTCAGATTAAAACTTGCATAAAAATACTGTTGTAAAACACCTTGCCCGCGTGAACATCGAAACTGATAATTCGTTACCTTGCGACATGTTTAACCCCCAATTAAAATTGTAAAGGTTATGATTATCGGAGTACCTAAAGAAATCAAGAACAACGAAAACCGTGTAGGTATGACCCCTGCCGGAGTAGCCGAGTTGGTGAAACAAGGTCATACAGTGTATGTACAGGCATCAGCAGGTGCAAACAGCGGTTTCGCGGATGAAGAGTACACAGCAGTGGGTGCGAAAATGCTGCCGACCATCGAAGCGACCTATGCCGCGGCGGAAATGATTGTGAAGGTGAAAGAACCTATCGCCCCCGAGTACAAACTGATTAAAAAAGGTCAGGTGGTATTTACCTACTTCCACTTTGCCGCCGATAAAATATTGACCGAAGCCATGATAGAAAGCGGTGGTATCTGCATTGCCTACGAAACCGTGGAGAAAGAAGACCGCTCGCTGCCGTTGCTCACCCCTATGAGCGAAGTGGCGGGACGCATGGCCACCCAGGTAGGCGCCCGCTTCCTCGAAAAGCCTCAAGGTGGAAAAGGAAAACTGATGGGTGGAGTGACAGGTGTACGCCCCGCACGGGTGCTTGTTCTGGGTGGTGGTATCGTAGGAACCAACGCCGCACAGATAGCTGCCGGCATGGGTGCTGAAGTCCTGATTACGGACATCAACCTCTCCCGCCTCCGCTACCTCAGCGAAGTGATGCCGAAGAACGTGAAAACGCTCTATTCCTCCATGCACAACATCAAGATGGAGCTTCCCAATATAGATCTCGTGATAGGTTCCGTCCTCATCCCGGGCGATAAAGCCCCGCACCTCATCACCAAAGAGATGCTGAAAATGATGAAACCCGGAACAGTCCTCGTAGACGTCGCCATCGACCAGGGCGGCTGCTTTGAAACCTCCCACCCGACCACGCACAGCGAACCGACGTATGTAGTGGACGGCATCGTTCATTATGCCGTTGCCAATATTCCGGGTGCCGTACCTTTCACCTCCACCATGGCACTGACAAACGCCACGCTGCCCTACACCGTGGCACTGGCAAACAAAGGCTGGCGGAAGGCATGCAAAGATGATCCTGCACTGGCATTAGGGCTGAATGTGGTAGAAGGACAGGTGACGTATAAAGCGGTGGCTGATGTGTTCGGGCTGAAGTATGAGCCGATAGAGCTGTAAAAGTTACAAGCACAGGAAGCTACGAGTGGCTGCGCTATCACGCTGCAAAGTACTTGTAGCTTGTAGCTCCTGTAGCTTGTAGCTCTTGTATTCTTCACGACATGCTCAATGTGTCTTGGAAAACCAATCCTTAAATTCTTGTACACGTGCCTTGCTTACCAGCACTTTCTCATCCGAAACCTTACAACGAAGATTAATAGACAGACGATTGTTGAACCATAAATCAATATCCTTGATAGCCTCACGGGATATCAGAAATTGCCGGTTGACACGAAAGAACAAGGATGGATCGATACATTCAAGTAAACTATCCGAATTATACACAGAATGACTGTGTGCTGAACCGGCTATTTTAGCAATTCAACCGTCGATATCAGTCATTGAAGTGAAACTACCGACTTACAGCTTATCGCCGAACAGAAAATCTTTCTTCCTCCTATACGCCCATATCAATGCAAGTATCGTAATACCAAGGTTAAAGATAAACGGAAACTCCTGCGAACGTACATGAAACAATGATTGGAAGAAATCTACGATAAACGGACAAAGCAGCACGGCCAGATAATTCATTGCCATCACAAAAGCCAATGCCAGCGTGGTTTTCTGGGGAACAGCCGTATCCACCGTTTTATCATAAATCAACGGTTGGATAACCCCATAGCCCAATCCCACCAGTATGCAGCCGGGTATAATCAGCCATTCTTTGGGAGAAATCCATATCAGTGCCAACCCCAGTGCAATACACAGCAGACTGTAAAACTTAGTCTTTTCCTTCAGATACTTTACAACATGCCCCAGAAAGAAACCGGGTGTCATGATAGCAAGGAAGAAGAGGGAAATCATCATCCCCGAGTTCCCACTGGAAAAGTGATGTTCCTCCATCAGGAACGGAAGGTTGAACGTCACGATCAATACGATATAAGTGGTAAGCCCGTAGAAAAGCATCAGTTGCAGCAGATGACGGACATGAATACCATACTTACCGGGGATAGCCGGAACAGCCGTTTCTGCCGATGAAGAAGTATCGGCAGGAGATTTATCCGATGACGTGACTTGTGCTTCACCATCCGCATTTTCGTCTTTCAGATGGATGGTGAGTATGATGGCTACCAAAGGTAGTAAATAGACCAGGAAAGGCAGATGCCAGTTCACTTCTGCCAGATAGCCGGTAACAGCAGTTGCCACCACCAGCGTAACATTTGTAATGGCGGAACTGTATCCAAACTGCTTCACCCGGTAGGTTCCCGTGAAATAACGGGATATCAATCCGGTAGAAAGCGGAATAATCAGTCCCGCACCAATTCCCAGCAGGGCGCTGACAGCTATTAATTGCCACATCTTTGTGGAAAACAGGTACAGCACCCCGCTCGCGGCGAACATCCAGAGCCCCGCGCGTAATAGACGGACAAAGTCGCGTTTCTCAGCCAACTTGCCCGCCAACAAAATAAAAGGTATGATCAATAACGACGGCAAAGAACTAAGCATCTGAATATCCAGTTCCGAAGCATCCGGAAAAGTAGTGGAAAGCTGTCCCAAAATAGGAGAAACAGCCAATCCCGGCAAAGAGGTCAATGCAGAAATAGACCAGATGCCGATCAATGTAATAAGAGGAATGGTTCCCCGTCCGGTATTGATTTTCATATTATACAATATTTATATAGTTTGAAACAATGCAAGAAGAACAATAACGGTTATAGAAAGTTCAAATAGTAGCTCGTAGCTGTTGTAGCTCGTAACTGTTTAATAAACGCCAAAATATGTAAAACCCCGGAACTTTCCTCTGCAAACGCCGTTGTTGTGGGAAATTCGACGGGGAAAATCCTCGCCGCCTAAACCTAAACTAAAACAATTAGTAAAATGGAAGATGTAAATTTCAGAAAAGGTGATGCCAAAACAGAAGTGTTTGGATCAAACAGAATGTTGCAACCCTCTCCGGTAGAGAAGATCCCTGACGGACCTACTACTCCCGAAATTGCTTATCAGATGGTAAAAGACGAAACTTTCGCTCAAACTCAACCCCGTCTGAATCTGGCTACATTCGTTACCACTTATATGGACGACTATGCCACCAAGCTGATGAACGAGGCAATCAACATCAACTACATTGACGAAACGGAATATCCCCGTATCGCCGTGATGAACGGAAAATGTATCAACATCGTAGCAAACTTGTGGAACTCTCCTGAAAAGGATACTTGGAAAACAGGTGCGCTGGCCATTGGTTCAAGTGAAGCATGTATGTTGGGCGGTGTGGCAGCTTGGCTGCGTTGGCGTAAAAAACGCCAGGCTCAGGGCAAACCATTCGATAAACCTAATTTCGTTATCTCAACCGGTTTCCAGGTAGTATGGGAAAAGTTCGCTCAGTTGTGGCAGATTGAAATGCGTGAAGTGCCTTTGACCCTTGACAAGACTACTCTTGATCCGGAAGAAGCATTAAAAATGTGTGATGAAAACACCATTTGTATCGTACCTATTCAGGGTGTGACATGGACCGGACTGAACGATGACGTAGAAGCATTGGACAAAGCTCTGGATGCTTACAACGCCAAGACCGGTTACGATATTCCTATCCATGTAGATGCTGCCAGTGGTGGTTTCATCCTGCCGTTCCTCTATCCTGAAAAGAAGTGGGACTTCCGCTTGAAGTGGGTTCTTTCTATCAGTGTCAGCGGACATAAATTCGGTCTCGTTTATCCGGGTCTGGGCTGGGTTTGCTGGAAAGGCAAAGAATATCTGCCCGAAGAAATGTCATTCAGTGTAAACTACCTCGGTGCAAACATTACTCAGGTCGGCTTGAACTTCTCCCGTCCTGCTGCTCAAATCCTGGGTCAGTACTACCAATTCATTCGCTTAGGATTCCAGGGATACAAAGAGGTGCAGTATAATTCGCTGACCATTGCGAAGTATATCCATGACGAAATCGCCAAGATGGAACCGTTCGTCAACTATTCAGAAGAAGTGGTGAACCCGTTGTTCATCTGGTACATGAAACCGGAGTACGCCAAGAATGCTAAATGGACGTTGTACGACCTTCAGGATAAACTGTCGCAACATGGTTGGATGGTACCGGCTTATACCCTGCCTTCTAAACTGGACGACTACGTCGTAATGCGTGTGGTAGTACGCCAGGGCTTCAGCCGCGACATGGCAGACATGTTGCTGGGCGACATCAAGAATGCTATCACTGAACTGGAAAAATTGGATTATCCTACTCCTACCCGCATGGCTCAGGAAAAGAACTTGCCGGTGGAAGCTAAGATGTTCAATCACGGTGGACGTAGACATAAGAAATAATTAAGTTGACGAGGAACTAGTTGACAAGGGGACAAGGGCTGCGCTATAAGATGGCGTATGGCTTATGCAGCGCAAAGCCTACATAGCGCAGCCCCTCGTTCCCTTGTCAACTTCTCCCCTTGTCAACTCAAACAAGAAAAACTATGGATAAAAAGATATCAATCTCTCAACTGAAAGAGGTTGCTCAGGAAGCTTATGAACAAGCGAAGGGCAACACAGGGGGAAAAAACGCCGATTACATCCCCTACCTTGCCAACATTGACAAGAACCTGTTCGGCATCAGCCTTTGTCTGATGAACGGACAGACTATTAACATAGGCGATACAGACTATCGTTTCGGTATAGAGTCCGTTTCAAAAGTACACACAGCTATTCTTATCCTCCGTCAGTACGGAGCACAGAAAGTGCTCGACATGATTGGTGCGGATGCTACGGGATTGCCTTTCAACTCCATCATCGCCATTTTGCTGGAGAACGACCACCCATCTACCCCGTTGGTAAATGCAGGTGCCATTTCGGCATGTTCTATGGTGACTCCGGTAGGTGATTCTGATAAGAAGTGGGAAGCCATCGTACAGAATATCACTGAATTGTGTGGTTCTGCTCCACAATTGATTGATGAGTTGTATAAGTCGGAAACAGCTACAAACTTCAATAATCGTTCCATCGCATGGTTGCTGAAGAACTATAATCGTATCTATGATAATCCGGACATGGCACTCGATTTATACACACGCCAGTGTTCACTGGGCATCACTGCACAACAACTGGGTATTGCCGCCGGAACCATCGCAAACAATGGTGTGAATCCTGTTACGAAACAGGAAGTTTTCGAGGCTTCACTGGCTCCGAAGATTACTTCCATGATTTCTACCGTAGGTTTCTACGAACACTCGGGCGACTGGATGTACACTGCCGGAATACCTGCCAAGAGCGGTGTAGGTGGTGGCGTTATGGCGGTATTGCCCGGAGTATTCGGCGCATCTGCTTTCGCACCTCCTTTGGACGAAGCAGGAAATTCTGTTAAAGCACAGCTCGCCATCAAGTTCATCATGAACAAATTAGACCTGGGCGTGTTCAATGGTGACCGTGTAACCATTGTAGAATAAAACAATCTCTCTTTTTCATAAATATAGGCGTCATCAGTCCGTTGAGGATAGATGGCGCCTTTTCCATGAATGAGTTATGAGTTACGAGCTACGAGCTACAAGTTTGCTGCGTTGTATCTGCATACTCGTAGCTTGTAGCCCGTAGCTTGTTACTGATTCAATTGCTTATAGTATTCTTCTTTCTGCTGATTGCGCTTCTGTACAAGACTGGTTACGTACACCGTAAATATCGGGAACATCATCATGCCCAGTGCAGCCAACACAACGGATAATACACGCCCGGTCACCGTTACCGCTATGATATTGGACCCTACCGTCGTCACATCCATAAAGGCCCACCACAAGGCATCTCCATAACCCGTAACCAGCGTATTCGTTCCATGCTCCATGACATAAAATGCCAGACTGGAGAAATAGACTGTGGCAAGCAGGGTGGTCAGATAAGTGACAAACAAGCCGGATGCCTTATTATACGTCAACCATCCCACAACAATCGCCATTGCATACCCGCCACGCACCAACGGAATGAAACGCAACAGATAAGTAATCTCATCAGAGAAAGTCCACCCCGCCCAGGAAATTATACTCTGATATGGGATAGCTACCAACAAGAAAATAAAGTGAGTGGCGAAATAACGTCCTTTATGCTTTGCTAAAAACCACTCTAAAATAAAGTCCAGCAAAAACAGCACGCACACCGCAAACTGAACCTTCATAAATACCGTCTGGGTATAAAAAGGAATACCCTTGAAGGTGTCTACTGAAATACTAATCACCAAAAACAGCGAGAGCAACAGAATAATAATGTGTAAGACACCATAAATTCCTTTCTCCCGCAACGAAAATTCTGAAAGAGCCATTTTCATAATAGTACTAATTTATATGTTATGAATAAAATCGAATTGACTGCCTTGAAACGCCTTACACATAGCATTTGTTTAAGTGTTAAAAAGCACACTTTCACTTTATCTCCGAAAACAACTCCCCCAAGATGTTGTTATAGAGACTGATTTTAAAACATATTTTTCACCTAAAACCTTAACTTATGGCAAATATTAAACAAACAGTGAAGCTGGGTGTGTTCACCCTCGCAATCATGAATGTGACAGCAGTAGTATCCCTACGTGGACTACCTGCCGAGGCCGTGTACGGAATGAGTTCGGCCTTCTACTACTTATTTGCAGCTATCGTATTCCTTATACCGACGTCACTTGTCGCTGCGGAATTGGCTGCGATGTTCCAGGACAAACAAGGTGGTGTATTCCGCTGGGTAGGCGAAGCCTACGGTAAGCGGTTCGGTTTCCTTGCCATCTGGGTGCAATGGATTGAAAGTACCATCTGGTATCCCACCGTATTGACTTTCGGTGCCGTATCCATCGCCTTTATCGGCATGAACGATGCACACGACATGTCCCTGGCAAGCAATAAGTATTACACACTCGCCGTTGTGCTCATCATCTACTGGCTCGCCACATTCATCTCACTGAAAGGTATGGGATGGGTAGGTAAAGTAGCCAAAGTCGGCGGTATGGTCGGTACCATTATCCCGGCAGCCCTGCTGATTATCCTGGGTATCATTTATCTGGCCAGTGGCGGACATTCCAATCTGGACTTCCACAGCAGCTTCTTCCCCGACCTGACGAACTTCGACAACGTCGTGCTCGCCGCAAGTATCTTCCTCTTTTATGCCGGTATGGAAATGGGCGGTATCCACGTAAAGGATATGGAAAACCCATCCAAAAACTATCCGAAAGCAGTATTTATCGGTGCTGCAATCACAGTTATCATTTTCGTGTTGGGTACCTTCGCACTGGGTGTCATCATCCCGGCCAAGGATATCAGTTTGACACAGAGTTTGCTGGTTGGTTTCGACAATTACTTCAAGTATATCCATGCTTCCTGGTTGTCACCGATTATTGCTATTGCATTGGCATTCGGCGTATTGGCAGGTGTATTGACATGGGTTGCCGGTCCGTCTAAAGGTATCTTTGCCGTAGGTAAAGCCGGTTACATGCCTCCGTTCTTCCAGAAGACTAATAAACTGGGTGTCCAGAAGAACATTCTGTTCGTACAAGGTGGTGCGGTAACCGTATTGAGCCTCTTATTCGTAGTTATGCCTTCCGTACAGAGTTTCTATCAGATTCTGTCACAGTTGACAGTGGTTCTTTACCTCATCATGTATATGTTGATGTTTACGGGAGCTATCGTACTGCGTTATAAGATGAAGAAGTTGAACCGTCCGTTCCGCATCGGTAAGGGTGGCAACGGTTTGATGTGGTTCATCGGCGGACTTGGTTTCTGCGGTTCTCTGTTGGCGTTCATCCTGAGCTTCATCCCGCCCAGTCAGATTTCAACAGGTAGTAATACGGTTTGGTTCTCTGTACTGATTATCGGTGCAATTGTTGTTGTGGCAGCACCGTTCATCATCTACGCATGCAAGAAACCGTCCTGGGTTGACCCAAACACTAACTTCGAGCCTTTTCACTGGGAAGTACAACCCCAAGTTGCTGCATCTGCTGCAACAACTACAGCTACTACAGCCACTGCTACTACAGCAGGAACTACAAACACAGCTACGGCAACTCCTCATGCAACTCCTACCGGTACTGCAACAAATAATTCCGATACACCTAAATCATAGGATTGTATTCGAAAACAATGAAAATGGGACTGTACATATCGCTTGTACAGCCCCATTTTTATTAATCCATTGATTATCAACAAATAGCATTTACATACAATTTACCACAGGATGTAAAAGCATTTACCGCCGTATGTAACGCTCTTTACCTCGGCATGTAACGGTCTTTACCTCGGTATGTAACGACCTTTACCCCGGCGTGTAAATGGAGTTATCATTTGGGGTAAACAAAATTCCCACGGGAGGAAACAACCGTACCCATAAGGCTATGTCATATCCGTTGACAGTAAACAAACCCATTTCACTTCCTGAGATAAAAAATCCGTCTCACAAGATGAATAATTTCATCCTACGAGACGGATATTCCCATCTCACGAGGCTAAACGGTTCGTCTCGTGAGAGCATATTTCTTTCTTAATCTTTCAGTTCATCCCATGCTCTTTTATATCCTTCCGTCAGCTCCTGCATTACCTCAGCAACCGTCTGTATCTGTCTGCCATAAAGCAATGCTGATGCCTGCCCTATCTCCAACTCACCTTCTTCAAGGTCTCCATAAAAGATACCTTTCTTGGCACGCCCATGCGCCAGGAGAATACGAAGTTCATCCTGGGTTGCTCCCACCGCTTCAGCAGCTTCCACTGCATCGCGGAAATTGCTTCTTGCCAGACGTACCGGAGCAAGTTTTTTTAGCAATAACCTGGTATCACCCTCTTGCAAACGCAGGCAGTAGTCCTTGAAATATTCGTGGGCGGAACTTTCCTGTGTCAACGCAAAGCGCGTACCTATTTGTACACCTTCCGCTCCCAACACTCGGGCGGCAAGCATGGCTTCGCCCGTGGCAATCCCTCCGGCAGCAATCAACGGTAAAGTAGTGGCTGCACGTACGGCAGGTATCAGGCACAAAGTGGTAGTTTCTTCCCTTCCGTTGTGTCCGCCGGCTTCAAAGCCCTCAGCCACAACAGCATCAACACCCGCCTCTTCGGCCTTCATCGCAAAGCGGGAAGAACTGACCACATGTACCACTGTCACACCTCTTTCTTTCAGCCATCCGGTCCATTTGGCAGGACTTCCGGCAGAGGTAAATACTATATTGACTCCCTCATCCACTATTATCTGCATGATTTCTTCAATCTGCGGATACATCAACGGAACATTAACCCCAAAAGCATGATGTGTAGCGGCACGACATTTGCGGATATGTTCGCATAAAGTCTCAGGATGCATCGAACCTGCTCCAAGCAAACCCAGTCCACCCGCATTACTCACCGCCGACGCCAGGCGCCAGCCACTACACCAAACCATACCACCTTGGATTATTGGATATTTTATTCCGAAAAGGGAAGTAATTCTGTTCATAGTTTCCTTCGTTTAGGCATTATTAAGGAAGAAACAAGAAAAAAGGACGAAAGGTTCGGAAAAAAAGGCGATATGTCATAAAAACTGCACCCGGAAATACGAATATACAACATACGCATAACCGGGTGCACAAATAATACAAATGAAGATTAAACAATAATCCCTATAATAAACACATCTTTTCCTTAATTACTAATTGCCTTGACCGGAGCTTTTATCAGCACTGTGGCAGAGTCTCCATATGCCCGCAAAACTTCCAACGTGCGAGCCCGGCGCTTACGCCCCTTGACATTCCAGAATTCCTTTGTAAAAGGCGCCATGAAATCTAATCCGCCTATACCTCCGCCACTGGCACCCTGCCAACTACCTACTGCCATATTATTCGCCCGTTCCGTAACCCGGTAACGCATTCCGGTTGCCTCTATCTCAGCTACACTTTTGCGTATGCCTTTATCAAAAGGACGTTTTGCCCAGTCAGAGTAAATCTTAAGTACCGTAAGCTCATAAAAAGGATCGTCCCGCCACGTATTCTTATCTATTTTAATTTTCTTCTGATACACCGGATCCCAGTTGTACTTTGTATTTGCCGTATAAGGGCGCAGGGTAAGGACAACTTTCTTCTTCGGCGTATTGGGTATCTCGGGTAGTGTTGTGTTGAAATCCAGCCATTTTTTTTCCGTCGACATCTGTTGTGTACCTATGGGCTGATCCACTCCCAGCTCTTTCAGTACCTCCGGATTCAACTTCATCTCCCCCTCTCCGTCCAGCAGGCGGCGCAATCGCAGAGAGTCCTGAGGTGTCCAGTTCTGAGCGCAAAGGGGAAGGACTACTGCAAAAAGCAGTCCGATTATAGTGCAATATTTTCTCATTAATTTATTTTCTTACCACCACATATATCCGCTTCCACAAAGCGGTTCATCGTAACAGGGGTCTATGGTCCACATCGTGCGGGGATATTTACGGCTCTCCCACCAGCGGCGGTAACGGGCAGCAGCATCCAGCACTTCGTCATCGGATAAAAAGTAAATGCCCTCATAATTTTCTGCATCCGCATGTACCATCTTACAGCCCATCGAGGCATTCTGTCCCAGACGGATGGTTTCCACTGTCCACAAGATGCACTCGCCTAAGCGGAGTTTACCTCCTGCGGAGTAAGAGACCGGTGCCAACGGGAAAGAAGGAATGACCGTCAAATCTTCGACATACTTCAACAAACCTTCTATGTCGTTAACGGTAAACCGGGGCACAGTGTTCAAACCTTCCGGACTTTCTACTGAATACTTCCCTCCTTTCAACTGCTTGACAAACAAATCCACATCAGGATTATTATAATCCAGCGTCTCTTCGGTGCATGACACAAAAGAAAGAGAAAAACAAAAGAGCAACGCCAACAAGGCAGCGCGATATGAGCGGATATTGATTCGTCCGCCAGCGAGTATAGTATTTAGAGATAGAGTTCTCATTGTTATATTATATTAAGGTTAATATGTCATACGAACACCGCAGAGCAGGTTAAGGTTCGTGGGACGTTCGGTATACAGCGTTTTTGTCTGCGAATCCGTATCGAAATGATGAGATACCGTAGGTTCGGCAAACAAGGCTATCCGGTCGTTAAGTTTATAACGGACGCCCAGACCGGCTGCAACAGAAAGTTGTATGGGTTCTGCACCGAAGCCGTTATCTCCTGCCCCGGCTATGCACTTCTCGACAGCACCACCCAACGTAGCATAGAAATCGACTTTGGAACTGCTTGCCAGCATTGCATTCAGTTTCACCGGAACAGCCAATGTATGTATGGTATGATCTGCATCCAGACGATTGTATTGCAAACCTGCCTCAAGGGAGAAATGTTTATTCAGACGACGTTCTGCAGACAGGTTGGCAGTGAACGGCATTCCGAAATCACCCTTTGGTAATGATGTACCGACTCCGGCTTTGAAAGCCCAATTATGTTTTCTACCGGCAGCATCCGCACTTGCCAGTGCAGCGCCTTTCCGTTTGGAACGTACGTTGGAGTTAGTGTTGGGAGTCGTATTTGCAGGATCAGTCGTTACATGGTAATCATTTCCATTCTGCGTTGAAGCATTCTGCCCATACATGCCATTTCCGCCCTGCTGGTGATTATTGCCGTATACACGCTGTGTAATCGTAATGGAAACAGTGACAGATACGGATTCATCTTCTTCATCGTTCGAAGCAAGCACTGTAGCAGATGAAGATTGTCCCGGATATTTGTGACCGGGCTTCTGTGCCGTTGGGTTGGCATCATGAATAGAAGGGAATTTCTCCTGCACCACGTCTCCGTTCAGGCTGCCTTCCGGTGTCAGGGTAGCGACCTTTGTAAATGCTTCCTGTATTTCTTCTTTCGGAGAGAAATACCAGAATGCAGCAGAAGCAGCTCCCAGCATCAATACTACAGAAGCGGCCGCAGCCACCCGGTAGAACCGTGGAGTAAGGACGAAACTCTTTTGTTTTTGCCCGGATAAGTTGGCAGCCTGTCCGGAAGCAACAACTGCAGAAGCATCTGTCGCATCGGCTCCGGCTTTCAAAAGGTCGCTTTGCAGTTCCTCCCAAAAGCCATCCCGTACTGTCATCTCTGCACCAGCGAGGCGACTGCGGAACAAACCGGTTATTTCATTATTTCCTTTCATACTCTGTATATTCTTTAATTCTTTTTGCTAACAAATTCTTGGCGCGATGCAACTGCGAGGTGGACGAATGTACCTTAATCCCAAGCATTTCCGCTATTTCCTTGTGCGATTTCTCTTCAAACACATACAAGTTGAAAACGGTTCGGCATCCATCAGGCAATTCTGCTACAAATGCCATTAATTGCTCTTCGGAGAGGCGGTCGCCATTGTCGGCTATACTTGCTTCGTCGGGCAGGTCGGGCAATTGTTCTTCGTTTATCACCAGTTGGGTGATGCGCTTCTGCCTTCGCAGATAATCTATTGCCTGTGTCACCATTACTCTTGTCACCCACGTTGCCAGTGCACATTCGCCCCGGAAAGTGAAATGGGTGAAGATTTTGATAAACCCATCGTGCAGTACGTCATGCGCCGCATCCACATCGCCCGTATAGCGGTAACATACCGCGAGCATCTGCTTGGCATAAAGAGTGTACAGTTCCTTACGAGCAGAATCTTTCCCTGCCCGGCAGCCCTCTATCAGTTCTATATCATTTTCCAATGTCAGTGCTCGTTTTTACGGACGCCTCTTCGCGTCATTTGTTAGTTAGACGCAGCTTTCCGTAGAATGCTGCAATGTTATCTCTAAAAAGAAGTTAAAGAACGGAGATTATTTATCACCTCCAGCCTTTAATCGCAGACTTTATCTTATCTATATTTCCCATAACCGTTTATTTAGCTCCATATCTCTGTTCAATAGCTTGGATCATCTTATCAATCTCTTGCTCCACATTTTTTTTGTATCTGGAATGGAAATACTCCATAGGCGTTCTCATAAAATTGCGTACCGTTTTATCCGAAAGATATATTTCCCACATTTCATAGCCGCCCTCCAACAACGAGTTAAACTGCTCGTCGGTGAGTGACAGATGGAAAGGGTTAACAGCCTGCCCCTTCATGTCATAATATTCGGTTATGAGGGTCCTAAAACTTTCCAACGTCTCGTAAACCTCAATTAACGACAACAGAAATTCCTTATCTGATATCTTCTGCATCAACATCGAATTTTTCAGCAAGTCCATCGCATTCCGGCGACAAGAGAAAACACGAAAATGCCCCAAAACAAAACCAAATTGCCTTAACGAGTCTTCGGGTATCATCCGGAACTTCATATCATGTTCCATAAGGAGAGTAGAAATACGTTTATCCTTATTAAATTCCGACATAACATCTTCAAACTGATCCCGATTGCTTTTCAGTTCATCCCTAATCAGCAGCATAGTAGATTTAATATCTTTCTGCTCTGAACAACGGGTAACCAGTTCACTGCCAACAAAGGTTATCAGCACACCGATCACCACAATAGAAGTTTGCCGTATATACTCGCCAGGCTTCCAATTCCTGATAGTAGTTTTAACCTTATTCCAATCTATCTTTCCCATACTTTTTAAATGTACCAGAAGTAAAAAGCCTCCCATAAAGATTGAAACTTATGAGAGGCTTCCTGCTATTTCCTAAATACGGCTTTCCGCCTTTGTCAACATGCTTTAAAACTCATATCCAGTCCTTTCACGGAATGGGTCAGAGCACCTACAGAAATAAAGTCCACACCACATTCGGCATAATCGCGCAGTGTATCGAACGTTATGCCGCCGGAAGACTCGGTTTCGTAACGGCCTGCTACCATATCCACAGCTTTCTTTGTCATTTCGGGCGTGAAGTTGTCGAACATGATTCGGTCTACACCGCCGAGGTCGAGTACCTGCTGCAACTCGTCGAAGTTACGTACTTCAATCTCTATCTTGAGGTTTTTACCTTTTTCCTTGCAATATTCCTTGGCGCGATTGATAGCCTTGTCGATGCCTCCGGCAAAATCCACATGATTATCTTTCAGCAAAATCATGTCGAACAGTCCGATACGATGGTTCACACCACCGCCAATCTTTACAGCCATCTTCTCAAGAATACGCATACCTGGAGTAGTCTTACGGGTATCGAGCACACGCGTATTCGTACCTTTCAGTTTCTCGGCATATCTGTGTGTCATAGTGGCAATGCCACTCATACGCTGCATGATGTTCAGCATCAGGCGCTCCGTCTGTAACAGAGACTGCACTTTGCCTTCCACCACCATAGCCACGTCACCCGGTTTCACTTCTGCCCCGTCATTGATGAAGACTTCTACCTTCATAGTAGGGTCGAAACGACGGAACACTTCTTTGGCAACTTCGATACCGGCCAAGATGCCCGGCTCTTTTATCAAAAGTTTGGATTTCCCCATTGCCGTAGCGGGGATACACGAAAGGGTGGTATGGTCACCATCGCCTATGTCTTCCGCAAAGGCGAGGTCTATCAGCCTGTCAATCAATTCTTCTTCCTTATTCATTCGTCTTATCTATTCTTATTTGATGTATGACATATTTATTCTGTACCTTTCTAAAGAAACAATTCACCCGAAAGTTTCCGTTCTTAGTCACCAAAGTACCGATAATGAAACTCGACTCATCACGCTTTCCCTGGTGATTCACGTCAAAACTGCTGACTTTGTTAGCGTCAAAGAAACCGGCCATAGTTTCTTCCGCCGTTTTCTTGTTAGCATTCGTCGAGCGATTTTGAATAATCAAATCCACTTTATCACCCAGATACCTGTTTAGTTCCTGAGAGTTTCCTTTCTTGAAAGCCACAATCGCCCCTGCAGGCACGTCCTGCGCAGAGAGCGAAGACATCCACACGAAGAGACAGGTCAACAGCAAAACTACTCGCTTTTTCATAATCACAAGTATTAATGATACGCAAAGGTAAGCATTTACTGTAAAATACAATAAAAAAGTACTAATTTTGTGCACGAATCATAACTAAAGCCGCATGAAAACAACCCTACTCGTCGTTGGAAGAACCGTAGAACAACACTTTATCACTGCCATTAATGACTATGTGCAGCGCACCAAACGCTACCTGTCATTCGATATGGAAGTCATCCCGGAATTGAAGAATACCAAGAGCCTCTCTATGGAAGTTCAAAAAGAAAAAGAAGGGGAATTGATATGTAAGGCATTCCAGCCGGGCGACGTTATCGTATTGCTGGACGAAGGAGGAAAAGAAATGCGCTCCATAGAGTTTGCAGACTATATGAAGCGCAAGATGAATACCGTGAACAAACGGCTTGTATTCGTTATCGGAGGACCGTATGGTTTCTCACAAAAAGTATATCAGGCGGCGCACGAGAAGATGTCCCTTTCTAAAATGACCTTTTCACATCAGATGGTGCGGCTTATTTTCGTAGAACAATTATATCGGGCTATGAATATACTTAGCGGCGGGCCTTATCATCACGAATAGTATTTTAAGACCTCGACACCTGGAATCCAGCCCCTGAAAGCGACATTTCCACAAACCGCGCCCGCGGATTCGGCACATTCTGCATCAATATCTCCCTGATACGCAGTGCTGCCTGCGGATCTTTCGCCACCATATACAGATAACCGCCCCCACCGGCACCCGGAAGCTTATAACCCAGCGTATAATCTTTAATACGATTGATAATCGCTTCCACTGCCGGAGGATTTGTTCCGCAGTCCAATGCTTTGTTCTGCATCCAGGTTTTGCCAATCAGTGTACCGTAAGTTTCAAAATCATTTCTCTGAATGGCTTCCGCCATATCCAACGCATGCGCTTTCATATCTCCCAATATGCCTAGATGGACAGATGAATTAAGGAACATGGAACGCACAATTTCTGCCAGAATACCTTTGGCTGTACGGGTAATACCGGTATAGTACAGTAAATGGCAATCGCGATATTCAGGGTGCGTGAAGAGATGTTCGGGCAACCAGCGTATCAGTGGATTCTGCACAAACCCCGGCTCCGTCTGTAATAGTTTGATGCCTTGCAACACACCTCCATACTGGTCTTGCCAACCACCACCTGTTGTCAATAGCTGTTCCAGAGCAAGGGTGCGGCGGCATATTTCATTCTTGTCCCACGTCAGACCACAAAAATCGCTCAAAGAGCCTAATACGGTAGAAGCCAGTATCGAACTGGTTCCCAAACCCGAACCTGCGGGAATAGCGGACAATAAAGTAATCTCTATCCCTGTGCCGAATGCCTGCAATTGCTTTTCCAAAGAAGGATAAGCCACCTCCGAAAATGCCGGGCCAAAACCTGCCAGCGTCAATGCTGCCTTCGGAATAGAGAAAGGAGAACCAATCTTGCAATAGTCCTGCAATTCTTCAAAGTTGTTCACTACCTCCATTGCTCCCATATCGATGGAGCGCAATACAATATGGAAGTCCTTGCAAGGCTTCACATAAACCTGCAAAGGGGGCTGACCATTCAGTTCTATTGCCAAATTCACCACGTTTCCTCCGGCAAAGAGAGAATAGGGCGGAGTATCCGTCCAGCCACCGGCAGCATCTATGCGCACAGGGCTACGTCCCCATACAATCTGGTCGCCATATACATTCAGGTGCGGACGGCTTTTCCGTTCATATAAATCTGCAATCAGCCCCTCACGCAACAGACCGAAAGCCTCTCTTTCATCATTTTTAAAATCTCTTCCATTCAGCTTATCTATCTGTGCCCGAAGCATACGATTATGAATACGTTGCATCTGGGGAGCATCGGCTGGCAACACATCCGGCTTCTTCAATTCCAGATGATGAAAATCTTCTGCAACATCAGCTAAGTCCAACTGATAGAACACACTCTTCTCATAATTACGCGCCAATAACTCCCAATTATCTTTCCGGAAACTCTTTCTTTGTGCATATAAACGGCGCAAATCAGCTTGCGCTGAAATTTCATCGGCAGATAATCGCTGACTGTTCAGCCAGATTTCCCTGCCTTCTGCCAAATCCGGTTCCGAAACCATCCAACGGAGCACCTTTCCCATCTGTTCGACATCTGCTATTACCGGAAAAATCCCTGCTGCCTGCAAGTCATCTTTCCTTCCGGTTACATCGTCCGCAGTCAGTCCGCGCTCTGCCAGCCAAGTTGGAAAAGACAGCCCCAGAAACAAGGTCTTTTCATCCCGGATATCTCCTTTGAACACATCGTCAAAGCCATACGGACGAACCGCCCAACTTTCTTTTCCAAGAGGCACAACATCTACGCAGATTCCATCAGGAAGGCTTAGTGTCCAGTTGTTTTCCGGTATCCCGGTGATAATTTGCCGGGAACCGACAGTCCACGATGCTCCAACAAAGCTATTTTCAATCCAGAGATTATCATTCCTAGAGGAAAGGGATACACGAACTTCTGCATTTTGCACAAATATTGCAGGATTCGGCTTCACTTTGCGATGCATAATCTGACGCTGGTCATACACTTTATTCTGCAATGTAACGGTCGAAGAAAGCAATTCACGGCTCGTTCCGTAATGATAAAATTCGCCACCCGGCAACGGTAATATGGCGACAGAAAGTTTATTTAGTTCCTCGTCACTGATGCGCGGATGGTTTCCCAAAGATAAACCGAAGTCCGAATATAAATCATAGTACTTCAAGTCCGAATACGGAATGTTTTTGTCTGAGGCACCTTCTTCTTTTTGCGAACGTTTCATTAACAATTCCACCGCCCGGTCACTTAGCAGCCAGATACCTATATCCATCAGGAAGAGATGGGTCTTGGAAAGATTTTCCAGTTCTTGCAATGACGGTTTCTGGAGCATAAAGTCCAACGCCTCCGGATGTTTTCTATCAGAGACAAATACGCCATGGTGGGTAGCCAGCACCGGGTCCACCCACAGTCCGTAGCATACCACATCTGCATCCGGTATTTCCTGCAAAGGTTTCTCCGCACGTATATACACATCACCACTGGCTATCAGCGTACGTAAATTTTCCGGTGTCCGTTCCATGATTTTTTCATAGAGCGGAAGTTGAAGGGATAACAGATTCTGCCCCAGCTTCTGTCCGCGTGCCCAACGGAATACAGGTATCGGAGTCAGTATCTTGCCCGAAGGAGCATATCCCGGCAGACGACGACTTTGTCCGCCTGCATGCAGCAAAATACGTTTTTCTGTTGAATGTTCTGTCTTTTGGTTTCTATACCATTCCCGTAAAAGCCAAGTGGTTCCCCCACCCGACCCCAGTTTCATACCCACAGGATCAGATGTACAGAACCACTCTGTACGGTTTAAATTTTCCAGTTCATAGAATGCCGACACAAGATTAGGCGGCAAGGATAATAGTTTTTGCATCTCCGATTGCTATATTGCTTAATTGTTAGCTGCAAAATAAAGCAATCTTAAGCAAAATCCACAAAAACTTTCAATTATTTTGATGGTGAAGAAGGAAATATCTGCACTGAGGATTCCGCATCCTCCAACATAGATATGACTTGCTGCAATATTACAGGCATTTCGTGGGTGGTATTCTTAATCGCATCTATCTGATCCTTACCTTCACTCGTTAAAGAAAAATGCATCTGACGCTTATCTACCTTGCCAACAATGCGGGCAATCAATTTCTTTTCCTCTACAGATCGTATCAACTTGGAAGTATTGGAGTGGGTAAGCCCCAAAGCTTCCGCTATCTCTCCGGAAGCCAGACGGGGATGATCCAGAAGAGCACAGAGCAACATTCCCTCATTTAAAGAGAGGTTATATTGCAGCATAAACTGGGTTTCAAACTCGGCTATTGCCCGATAGATATCACGTATCTTACACAAGTCTTTCATATCATTCTATTTCTTATTCACCTAATAAAACAAATAACTATATGAAAAGGCTGACATTCGCTTTATCAGCCCGCTCCATATAAGTGGCAACACCACCGATAGTTACCTCATCCAGCAGCTCTTCCCGGCTTATACCCATCATATCCATAGACATCTGACAGGCTATAAATTCCACTCCCTGGGCAAGGGCCTGAGCACGAAGTGATTCCAAAGAATCCACACCTTTCCGCTTCATCAGGAAGCGCATCATCTTACTGCCCATGCCAAACATATTCATTTGAGACAACTTCAACCTCAACGAACTGGAAGGAAGCATCATGCCAAACATCTTGCCGAAAATATCTTTCTGTACTTTCGGTTTCTGTACTTTCTTCAAAACATTCAGCCCCCAGAAAGTAAAGAAGACCGTAACCTTCTGACCAGTCGCCGCAGCGCCATTTGCCAGTACAAAGGTAGCTAAAGCTTTGTCTAAATCATCACTAAACAGAATAAATGTCTTTCCTCTGCCCGAAGTTACACTTCCTGTTGACGGACAAACTGCTGCCGGGTCGCCTTTCTCTATCACCACCGTATGACGTCCTTTTTCTTCATAAATATCAATCAGTTGATTGCCTGTTGTATCACACCAGGCGGAAGCATCCCGCGCAAAACCGGCATCTGTAGCCACAATCTCCACTCGTTCGCCCGGCGCAAGGGTATCCATCGCTTTCTTAACCTGCATGATGGGGCCGGGGCATTGCAGACCGCAAGCATTTATCTTCAAAGTCTCCTTAGCAGGTGCAGAAACCACAGAAGCAGGATTAGGTTGTGATGCAACAGTCGGTTGTACGGCAGGAGTACTCTGCGAACTGATTTCCGCAGGAACAGGAACCGGAGCAACAGCAGCTGAATAAAGCTTATATCCTCCGGATAGATTACGCACATTTTTGTAACCACGCCCCATCAGGATACGTTGTGCAAGGTATCCACGCAATCCGACAGCACAAAACAAGACTACCGGCTTATCAGTGGGAATTTCCGCAATCCGACTTCGCATATCATCCAAAGGGATATTTACCGCTCCCGGAATCGTGCCGAAAGAATATTCTTCTGCCGTACGGGTATCCACCAGCATCACTTCATTCTTTTGTTCGACCAGCTCGCGCCAGGTAATGACAGGCATTGCACCGCTTATAATATTGGAAGCCACATATCCGGCAATGGCAATAGGGTCTTTGGCAGAAGAGAACGGAGGTGCATAAGTATGCTCTGTTTCCATCAGATCGTAAACCGTTCCACCCTGTTTGATAAGCCCGGCAATCTGATCGATGCGTTTATCCACCCCCTCATAGCCAATGCACTGCGCACCATACAACTTTCCTGTAGTAGGATGAAAAGTCAATTTCAAAGTCAGGGGAAGGGCATCCGGATAGTATCCTGCATGGGAAGCGGAATGCGTAACGGAACTTTGGTATTCCATATTCCATTGTTTCAGGCGTTTGGCAGCAAGTCCCGTAGAAGCAACTGTCATATCAAATACCTTAGCAATAGAAGTGCCAATGGCACCTTCATAAGAAACGGTATTGCCAAATACCATATTATCAGCTACAATACGTCCCTGACGATTAGCAGGGTTCGCCAGATAATTCAGCCACGATTTACCGGTCAGGGGATGCGGATATTCGATAGCATCACCTACGGCATAAATATCTTTTTCGGAAGTTTCCAGATATTCATCTACCCAGATACCGCCCGCCTCTCCTATTTTCAATCCGGCTTGTTTCGCCAATGCTGTTGCCGGACGTACTCCGATAGAGAGTAACACCATATCTGCAGGAATCGTCTTTCCACTTTTCAGAAAGACAGTGATACCTTGCTCTGTACGCTGAAAATGAGTAACGCCTTCTTCCAGATAGAGAGAGACGCCTTTCTGTATCAAATGCTGATGAACAGGAGCCGCCATGGAAAAGTCAATGGGTGCCATCACCTGATTACCCATCTCCACCACTGACACAGCAACTCCGGCATGGCGTAGATTTTCCGCCATTTCCAGACCGATAAAGCCTGCACCAACTACAACCGCACGTTTCACAGCATGTTCTGTGAGATAGGATTTTATATGATCGGTATCTTCGACATTGCGGAGAGTGAAAATCCCTTCGGAATCGATACCTTCTAATGGGGGGCGCACGGGTGTGGCTCCCGGTGACAGTAAAAGTTTATCGTAAGCTTCTTCATATTCGCGTCCATCGGTTGTACGAATGATAATTGTCTTATTCTGCGGATGAATGGCAATCACTTCATTTTCCACACGCACATCTACTCGGAAACGCTGACTGAAAGAAGCCGGTGTCTGCACCAACAATTTCTCACGCTCAGCAATGACGCCACCTATATAATAAGGTAAACCGCAATTGGCATACGATATATACTTGCCTTTCTCCAGTAAAAGGATATCAGACATCTCATCAATTCTCCTCAGACGGGCAGCAGCCGTAGCTCCTCCGGCAACTCCCCCAACAATCACATACTTCATATTTATTCTCTTTTTAGATTAAGAACAATACAAAGTTAGAAATTGTTTTCCGATTACTAATATTTTCCAAAGGAAATTATCATAATATACAGATTAGCAGTATCTGTTAGCACTCATTTAGGAGTATAAGAGAAAAGGAATTACCAGTTAAGCTCACTGAAACCGGCAACTGTATACCATTCGGTAGAGCGGTAAGCTTTATCTGCAAGATTATTAGAGGAGGTAGGGATATAGCAAGATACACCATTGGTATTTTCCATAGAGAACATCGCAACATAAGAAGAATAATTCATAGGGGTAGTATTCCAATACGCTACAGTAGCATCAAAAGCACGCTTCCATGTTGCATAAGCACTATCATCAGCAATTAGACGCATCATACCTAACAAATCATAGTAGCCTACATGACCGTCTTGATACCCGCCGGAACCTCCACGTTTGTCATAGTCAAAGACAGATGAGCGAAGTTGTGCCTTATCGGCTGCTTCAGGCAAGATTTGCTTCGTTATTTTTGCCAGATCACCCAACTGATCAGTTTTCAATGCACACACAGAAACCCCACCCGTCCAATTATTATTCGTAATACCGTTACCACTATCATATTTAGCAGCATAAGGTTCATAATAAGCTCTGGCTATATTTACTGCCGCATCTTCTGCGGAGAACATAGCAGGTATGACCTCATCATACGAGGCACCGGGTCCAGGAATTTCAGTTGGAGAACCAATGCAGTAGTCTGTGTAATCACGCAGTTCATAAGCAACCTCTACAGACTGCATAAAGCAAGCATCAAACAAGATAAAATCAAAACGAGGAGCAGTCTTCAATATTTCGGCAAACTCCGAAATGTTCATTCGATTATCAGTAGTATCCCCCTCTGTATCCTGCCCTACCCAGCGGGTATCGGCACGTAGCGGATAAGGAAGCCATCCGTCACCATGTGACCAGTAAACCAAACCATAACTATCAGCCTTATATTTTGAATTTGAAAAGACATCCGCAAATACTTCCTGAGTTTCAGCCACACCGACAGAATTGCGTTTTTCGTAAGTTTTTACCACTGTCTCCACTACTTTCCCATTTTCATTTTTCAGTTCAAGCAGACGAGGAGATGACTTACCCCGCACATCTATATAAACTAACACATGCACATTACTATCCTCAACCTCTGCCATACCTACTTTCATTTCTGCCAAATCCTGCGAAGCAAGACTAGAGAGAGAGTTATCCGCTGCGAGGTATACCAGCACGGTACGACTTCCATTAAGAGGCATTCCCGATTCAACAGTCACCTTGCAAGACACACTTTTTGCAGCATCTTCTGTAACTGCGATTATAGTTGCTTCTCCTGCCCGCAAAGCTGTAACTTTACCATCAGCACCAACCATTGCTATGCTCTCATTATTCGAGCTCCAAGTAACTTTTTTATTAGTTGCATCTTCTGGGGTGATAATCGCCTCTAAAGTTTCGCTTTCTCCTTCTACTAGCGAAAGCTCCTTCTCATTTAGTTCAACGCCTGTTACAGGAACCTCAGGTTCTACAACCCCATCGCCGCAAGTCACAATGCAAACATCATACTTCGCACCATCTTCCGTAATAACAGTTATAGTTACCCTTCCCGACTTCAAAGCAGTTACCTTGCCATTCACATCAACCGTAGCTACACTCGTATCACTCGATTTCCAGGTGACTTTTTTATTTGTAGCATTATCCGGCGTAATAGTAGCTATCAGAGTCTCACTTTTACCCTCTTTCAATGAAAGCTCACTCCGGTTCAACTCTATACCTGTTATAGCAATAACATCCGGTTCCCCATCGTTGTCACCACAGGAAACAAATAATACTGAGAAACAAATCCATAGAAGAAAATAAAGTTTAGTCCTCATGAGCTTAAGTGATAATTGATAAAAGCCTTATTTCACTAAGGCAGTAAAGACAAGTTATTCTTCCGGCTTCTTGAAGCGGAATGCTTCAGGGTCGACAGGCATCAACACTATTGTTTTGTTTTTCTTATATTTAGATTTTACTTTCGCAGCTTCCTTCTCCAACTTTTTCTTACTCTCAGAGAAATAAATCATGCAAGTATAATCCAGACACCTCAAATCATATTCCAGATAGTTCTTCAACTGATACGTGTATATATCACGCTTCGGCAGGAAACCATTCTTGTCCAGCTTCACACTGTCCAATGCTTGAATATCGGTAAAGTACACCACTGTATCATTGAAAGAGGCAGCAACGCCAAATGCATACACAGCCTTTTCCTTATCCCCTTTTCCTTTTTTGAATGAGAATGCCGAGCATACCATGAAAACCAAAGCTACGGCAAAAAGTATACGAACGTATTTCATAATAATATAATATTTGCGCATTAAATTGCGGCAAAGATAACAAAAAAAACCGGCGGTCAAAGCATGACCTACCGGTTTTTAATTCTTTCTATTTGTCGGAAATTGATATTTCTTATTATCCCAAATAAGACTTGAGCAATTTACTACGATTACTTTGTCTTAATCTTCTAATTGCTTTTTCTTTAATCTGACGCACACGTTCACGGGTCAAGCCGAATTTGTCGCCGATTTCTTCTAATGTCATTTCTTGTTGTCCGATACCGAAAAACATCTGTATGATTTCTTTTTCCCTATCGGTTAACGTAGAAAGTGCTCTATCAATTTCCCTCGCAAGAGACTCGTTCACCAAAGAGCGATCCGCCATAGGAGAGTCGTCGTTTACCAACACATCCAGCAAGCTGTTGTCTTCTCCTTCTAC
>NZ_CAJLKP010000021.1 GCF_905207245.1 uncultured Bacteroides sp.
TAGAGCATAACCTTGCCAAGGTTAGGGTCGCGAGTTCGAGTCTCGTTTTCCGCTCAATTTTCATAATAATTTAAGAATGAACAAAGAAAGCCCCGTAAACATTGCGTTTACGGGGCTTTCTTTGTTAAAGAGCTTTCGCTCTTTATTCTTTCTTTTCAAGTGAGAAACCCAGCATCATGCCGTCATACTTGCCTGCAAGCGAACTGATGGTTTTCAGCGTTGCATTGCTGCTTTTGCTGGAAAGGAAAGTTATCAGTTTCAGGAGTTTGTCCGACTCGAACAGCAAATCCATATTACCGGAGGTGCAGTTGACCTTGGCGTTCATGTTTATCAACTTGACGAACTTCATGGCTACATGCTTTTCGGTAGCATCATATGCATAAGTTCCTTTCAGGGTTTTGGCTCCCAGTTTGGCGCTGAAAGTGCTGTCGGCATTGAAGGTGAAACTCAGTTGTCCGGGTTTGATGCCCACTTTGCTTAGTTGCTCGTTGAGTTTGGCTTCGGCGGTAGTGGCGGCAACGGTACCACCGGCTTTCATCAGCAGGTTGTCCGATTCAAATTCGATGGCGGCACCGGTATATGACCAGGTACCTGTCATGTCGACTGTGTTTTTGCCGGTGACGGCACTAACTACTTTTTCCACATTCTCTTTGTTGAATAAATCTTTCAGCGATTGTGCCTGGCTGTTGATTGATACCAGTAATAGTGCGGCTACAAATGCCAGTGAAAATATACTCTTTTTCATTTTACTAATAAATTATTAGGCGTTCATTTCTTTGTTAATACTTTCTATATAATCTAATAACTCTTTTTTGCCCATTCTGTTCTCAGAAGAGGTTACAAAATAGGGGGGGAGTTCTTCCCATTGCTCTTTCAGCTTCTTCAGATACTGCTGAATGTTGGTGTTCAGCCTGCCGCCTTTCAATTTATCGCCTTTGGTGAAGACGATGGAAAAAGGTACTCCGTGTTCGCCCAACCATTCCATGAATTCAAGGTCGATGGTTTGCGGGTCGAGGCGCGAATCAATGAGCAGGAAGAGATTAGTCATCTGCTCGCGTTCCAGAATATAATCTTCGATGATTCGCTGTATCTGCGTTTTTCCTTTTTGTCCGCGCCGGGCATAGCCGTAGCCGGGTAGGTCGACGATGTACCAGCTATTGTTAATGAGGAAGTGGTTGATGAGCATTGTCTTTCCCGGGGTTGCGGAAGTCATTGCAAGTCCTTTGCGCCCTGTCAGCATGTTGATGAGACTTGATTTTCCGACGTTGGAACGTCCGATGAAAGCATATTCGGGGAATGTTCCCGTAGGGCATTTTTTTACGTCGGTATTGCTAATGACGAATTCAGCACTTGTAATCTCCATTTTCTTGTCAAATTTAGAAAGTTTCTTACTCTTTTTAGCGATGGGGAGAACGCTCTTAAAAAATGCACCGAACGTTTTTAAAGAATAACGGCACCATTCTTTAAAAACGTTACCCTCGTTCTTTAAAAACGTTGCGACCCTTCGTAGAACGTTTTTAAAAGAGGATTTGCATAAATCCTTACACTTATTGCGAGCCGTTTCTCTTTCTTTACGTATGCAAAGGTAACACTTATTTCAGAATTTCACATAACTTTTTCGTGCAAGCATGAAAGTTCTGTGCTCTATTTGCACAATCTTTGCTCAAAAGCGAAGATAAGCTGCACCTCAGCATTAAAAATAAGCAAGCTTATTTTGTACTGCTTTCGGTTTGCACTATCTTTGCCGCCAATAGTTGATTTTTTAGTATGAACGGACAATTTTCCTCAATATTATTGGAAAAGGCGGTGAGTGAGTTTGCCAAACTGCCTGGGGTGGGACGGAAGACTGCCATGCGACTGGTGTTGCATCTTTTGCGACAGGATACGGCGGTGGTGGAAGCTTTCGGCAATGCCATTGTTACACTGAAACATGAAGTGAAGTATTGCAAGGTTTGTCACAACATCTCGGATACGGAGACTTGCCGCATTTGTGCTAATCCGCAGCGGGATGCCTCTATAGTTTGTGTTGTGGAGAATATCCGCGATGTGATGGCAGTGGAGGCTACACAACAATTCCGGGGGCTGTATCATGTGTTGGGTGGAGTAATTTCGCCAATGGATGGTGTAGGTCCGGGTGACTTACAGATAGAAAGCCTTGTGCAACGCGTGGCTGCGGGTGGGATAAAAGAAATTATTCTGGCACTCAGTACCACAATGGAAGGAGATACCACCAACTTCTATATCTACCGTAAACTGGAAAAGATGGGAGTGAAACTGAGTGTGATTGCTCGCGGTATTTCTGTAGGTGATGAACTGGAATATGCTGATGAAGTGACGCTGGGGCGCAGCATTGTGAACCGGACGCCCTTTTCGGGAAATTAAAAAATAAAAATAGAGAAATGGAAGAACAGATAAAACACGTAGTAGCTCGTTTGAAGTTGCTATTTATTGGTTTCTGGCTGCTGCCGGTGATATTTATCATAGTTGGTGAAACTGGTGGGGACTGGGTAGGCATGTATGCCGCCGATGTGCGCGCCACTTATTTTGCAGAAACACTAACCATCCTGCTGGTTGCTATTTGTGTGCCCGTATCTCTGAAACTGTTTGCATGGGTATTGACGCGAAAGATTGATATGGTTAGCTTGCCCGAAGCTTTGCGTCTCTACTCGTTTTGGAGCAAAATCCGCATGCTGCTTTTGACATTGCCAATGCTGGTAGGTTTTGCCGTATATTATCTCATGCTGAGTAATAAAGGTGTGCTTTGTGCATTTATCGCCCTCACGGCTTCACTGTTCTGCTTGCCCGGCGAAGGACGCTTGCGTAAAGAACTGCATATCAACAAAGAGGAAAAAGTATGAAACTTTCCATTGTCATAGTCAACTACAATGTGAAGCATTATCTGGAACAGTGTCTCTGTTCTGTATATAGGGCTATCGACAATCTTTCAGCCGAAGTACTGGTAGTTGACAATGCCTCTGCCGATGGCTCGGAAGCATATATCACCGGGCGCTTCCCGCACGTCACCTATATATATAATAAGGAGAATGTCGGCTTTGCCCGTGCCAATAACCAGGCCATCAGACAAGCGAAGGGAGAGTATGTGTTATTGCTGAATCCTGATACCTTGTTGCCGGAGGATACTTTGGAGAATGCACTGCTTTTTATGGATACCCATCCCCGCGCCGGAGCTGCCGGCGTGAAAATGCTGAGGGACAACGGACGTTTTCTGCGGGAGTCAAAGCGCGGCTATCCTACTCTGGCAGCCACTTTCGGCAAACTGTCCGGGTTGGGAAAACTGTTTCCTCGTTCCAAAAGTCTGGGCGGTTATTATTGTAACGCTTTGGATATGGATGCCATCCATCGGGTGGAAGTGCTGGCAGGAGCATTCATGTTGCTGCGTACTTCTGCATTGGATAAATCCGGATTGCTGGATGAAGACTTTTTTATGTATGGCGAGGACATTGACTTATCTTGCCGGATGGTGGCGGCAGGATACGAAAACTATTATCTGCCTTATCCGATACTGCATTATAAAGGAGAGAGTACGTCGAAGGATACCTATCGCCATGTACGCGTATTTTGTGAGGCGATGGATATTTTTTTCCGTAAGCATGGCGAGCGTTATGGTGTTGTGGGGAGTGGACTGGTTCGTGCTGGTATTCATTTGCAGATGTATATTCGCTTGTCAATGCTTTTTTTGCAGCGTACATTCTGTTTGCGGGGGAAAGATACGAAACAATCTCTCCGGAAGGGACAACGCTTGCCCCGTTTTCTTGTTTTTGGCGAAGAAGCGACCATTCATAGTCTGCGCAGCTTGTTCAAGCGCAACGGGCTGACCGGAAAACACCATTTTGTTGTGTCTAACGAAACATCTGCGATAGACGGGCATGGTAGCCGGTTTGTTCCGCTAAAAGGCTTCACGCATGTGGTGTATGACTGTCGTGCTTTTTCTTTTTCAACAATTATCCGTTTGCTTTCCCACCACCGGAAGATGGGCTTGCATCTTGGAATTTATAACCCAAAGAGTCGTGTGCTGGTGACTCCCGAAAAATGTTATCTCTGACAATGAAACATAGTTATTTTATCAACGACCGTATCCGCCTCCGTGCCATGGAGCCGGAAGACCTGGAACTGATTTACGAAATGGAAAATGACCCGCAACAGTGGGACATCAGTAATTTCACCGTGCCCTATTCGCGCTATGTGATGAAGCAATATTTGGAGAGTTCGCAATGCGATATGTTTGCCGATAAACAGCTTCGTATGATGATTGTGCGCCTTGAGGACGGAGTGGCGATAGGCACGATTGACATAACGGACTTTGCCCCTATACATGCACGTGGGGAAGTGGGCATCGTCATCCGAAAAGAGTTTCGCGGGGCGGGTTATGCCAAAGGTGCTTTGACGCTGCTTTGTGAATATGCTTTTGATTTCTTGCATTTGAGGCAACTCATTGTCCATGTTGCTACGGACAATGAGGCAAGTATGCGGTTGTTCACTTCATGCGGTTTTGTGCAATGCGGGCTTTTGAAAGATTGGCTGTTTGTAGAAGGATGTTTCAAGGATGTTGCATTGTTGCAGTGCATCCGAACGGATTGATTAATTCAGCGTCGGTATCTGAGGGAAACGTGACCATGTTTCGTATTTGCCTCCCAGTTGCCCCAATGCATTCTTCCAGAGTTTGAAACTTCCCTTTTCGTCCATGAGGGAAGTAATGTTCGCCGACCCTATCAGCCAAGTGTTTTCTTCTATTTCACGGCATAGCTGGTCGTGCTCCCAACCTGAGTAACCGAGGAAGAAGCGTATTTTGCCTGTTATATCATTGCCTTGCAGGATATAACGGCGGATAGCGTCGAAATCTCCATTCAGATAGAAGCCTTTGCCTATTTGTAGTGAGTCTTCTATATCTTTCAGGGTGTGGAGATAAAACAGTGTATCGGTGCTCAACGGACCACCTTTATAAATAGGTATGTTGCCTACGTCCCTGAAATCTTTCAGCACATCATTGAGATATAGCGGGAGAGGCTTGTTCAGTACTATTCCCATTGTTCCATCCAGTGTATGGTCTATCAGTAATATAACAGAGCGGCCAAACATTTCGTCGTAAAGAAACGGTTCAGATATCAACACTTTTCCACGTGAAGGCATTACGTGGTTGGTTTCTATTTTAAATATATCCGTATTAGTATCCATGCCACTAATATACAGACAAATCCTCGAAAAACAAATATTATTCCCCTTTTTTCGCCTATTGATATTGGTTTTGTGTTATATAACAGTTTTTATTAAAGAGAATTTGGCTACATTTGCGGAATATAATTTCTTTATTGTATATTATGAAGCTAACTAGTCACACTTATATATATTTATTGATTTTAAGTTCTTTTTTTTCATATAGTGGCTCCAGCTATGCTTTCTCTGCAGACGACGTCAATGAAAAGTTTAAGATGGCATCTACGCAGAAAAAGATTACCGGACGTGTTTTGGATGAAAAAGGTGTCCCCTTGCCGGGGGCTACTGTCTTAGAGAAAGGCACTTCTAACGGGGTGGCCACAAATGTGGATGGTCAGTTTGAACTGATTGTTGCGGATGATGCTATATTGCAGTTTTCCTTTCTGGGATGTAAGACGGAAGAGATTAGTGTAAAAGGGCATGCTTACTTGGATATCGTACTGCTGGAAGATGCCATGGAGCTGGATAAAGTGATTATAACAGCTCTGGGTATTGAGAAGAAGGAACATTCCCTCTCTTATGCAACAAGTCAGATAAAGAATGAGGATTTGAACCGGGTAAAGATGCCTAACCTGATAACTTCGCTTACCGGAAAAGCTGCCGGTGTGCAGATTAACCAAGTTTCGTCAGGTGTAGGGGCGTCTGCTAAGGTAAGTATTCGCGGGATTCGTTCTGTGGCAAGTGATAACCAGCCTCTTTATGTGATTGACGGCGTGCCTATGCTGAATTCTACTTCGGAACAGGCTTTCAGTGCTATCGGAGGTACGGCAAATGCTGGCAATCGTGATGGCGGGGACGGAATATCCGGTCTGAATTCGGAAGACATAGAAAGTATCAGTATCCTGAAAGGTGCTCCTGCGGCGGCACTTTACGGAAGTCAGGCGGCTAATGGTGTGATACTGATTACTACGAAAAAAGGTAAATCGCAGGGACAGCGGAGTATCTCGTTCTCTACCAGCCTGATGTTTGATAATGCTGCGTCTTTGCCTGAGATGCAGAACCGTTACGGAGTGAGTGACGGTGTGGATAGCTGGGGCGAACAAAAAAACTTGCCGAAGTATGATAATCTGAAAGATTTTTATTCTACCGGGATGACTTCCATAACTTCCGTATCCGTGAGTCATGGCAATGAGAAGTTACAGAATTACTTCTCGTATGCCAATACTACAGGTCATGGTATTATTGAAAAGAACCGTTTGTCAAAACATAATATAACACTCAGGGAGACTTCTGTGATGTTTGACGACCGTTTAAAACTGGACGGTAACGTAAACCTGATGCGTCAGGTAACCAAAAACAAACCGACTGTGGGCGGATTTTATATGAATCCGTTAGTCGGACTCTACCGCTTCCCTCGTGGAGAAGATTTATCGTACTATAAAGATAACTTCGAGGTGTATGATGAAAGCAGAAACCTGAATATACAGAACTGGCATACGTCTTATGAAGACTTTGAGCAAAATCCTTATTGGATAATCAACCGCATACAAAGTAAGGATGTGCGTATGCATGCCATTGTTTCTCTGTCGGCAAACCTGAAAGTAAATAACTGGCTGACGATGCAGGCGCGTGGTAATGTGGATTGCATTGATGATAAGGTGCGTCAGAAGTTTTATGCTTCCACGGCTCCGGCTTTGGCAGGTACCAATGGCCGATATGTGGAGATGGATTATCAGGAAGTGCAATTCTATGGTGATTTGCTGTTTATGATGAAGAAACAGTGGGGAGACTATTTGGTAAATGGTGCGTTGGGGGCCAGCGTTAATGATAAAACGGTGAACTCCACCCGCTATGATTCGAAGACGGCTTCTCTGAAATATGCCAATGTTTTTAATCTGGCAAATATAATTATGAATGGTTCGGCGAGTCTGGATCAGAAGATAGATGCCCAACGGCAATTACAGTCGGTGTTCGGTACGGTACAGGTGGGATATAAAGAAAGTGCCTATGTCGACTTGTCGGCACGTAATGACTGGGCGTCTACTCTGGCGTATACTTCGCATGAGAAAACAGGTTTCTTTTATCCTTCGGTGGGTACTTCGTTGATATTGAGCCGTCTGTTTAAATTACCGGAATGGGTTTCGTATGCTAAAGTGCGTGCTGCATATAGCTTGGTAGGTAATGATATTCCGATGTTCATCACGAATTCTTCTTCGCACATCACTGCCGGTGGTGAAATTCTGGCGAATGACGCGGCTCCTTTCAAGGATATGGAGCCTGAAATGACTTATTCGTGGGAAGCGGGTGTCGAAGCACGTTTCTTGAATAGTCGTATCGGATTCAATCTTACTTTTTATAAAACAAATACTCGCAACCAGTTCTTCAAGCTGCCCACGTTGGCAGGTGATAAATTTGCTTACCGCTATGTGAATGCGGGCAATATCCAGAATGTGGGATGGGAATTTTCTTTGGACGCAACTCCTGTGATGAAGAATGATTTCATGTGGAGCACTACTCTTAACTTTGCCTCCAATAAGAATAAGATTATCTCTTTGCATGAGGAGCTGAAAGAGTTTGTTTATGGTCCCACGAGCTTTTCTTCGAGCTATGCCATGAAACTGGTGAAGGGTGGTGCAATAGGTGATATATATGGAAAAGCCTTTGAAAGAGATGCTTCCGGAAACATTGTTTATGAGACGGAAGGCAGCAATGCTGGATTACCGAAAATAGTAGGCGACGGAAATACGGTAAAGGTGGGAAATTCTAATCCGAAGTTCCAGATGGGGTGGAATCATACACTTTCCTACAAGGACCTGTCACTGTATTTTCTGGTGGATTGCCGTTATGGTGGCAAGGTGCTTTCGCAAACGCAGGCGGACATGGACTTATACGGCGTATCGGAAGTCACTGCCAAGGCCCGTGATAAAGAATATGTGATGCTTGAAGGACAGCGGATAGATAACGTGAAAGGTTTTTACAAAATAGTGGGTGGACGTGCAGGAACGACGGAATATTATATGTATGACGCAACAAACATCCGGCTGAGGGAACTTTCGTTCTCCTATCAGTTGCCTGCTTCCTGGATGGAGAAATCGAAAGTGCTGAAAAAAGCACAGGTATCATTTATTGCCCGCAATTTGTTCTTCTTTTATAAGAAGGCTCCTTTTGATCCTGATTTGGTGTTGTCTACCGGTAATGATAATCAGGGTATTGATGTGTATGGAATGCCTACAACACGTAGTTGGGGCTTCTCGTTGAAGTGTGAATTTTAATAGGTGGGGAGGAAAACAGGAATGAGAAGATATGGTTGGATATTCGGCGCGCTGTTAACCCTTACTTCATGTACGGGCGATTTCAGGGATATAAATACGGATAAAGCCGGAGTGACGGATGACGATTTGCAGATAGACTACAATGAACATGGCATTCGGCTGGGAATTATTCAGCAAGGCATTTACTTTAATTATGATTATGGAAAAGGTAAGAACTGGCCTTTCCAGTTAATACAGAACCTCAATGCGGATATGTTCAGCGGATATATGCACGATGGCAAGCCACTGAATGGAGGTAGTCATAATTCGGACTATAACTTGCAGGACGGCTGGAACAGTGCGATGTGGGGACATACATATTCTTACGTTTTTCCACAGATATACCAGTCGGAAAATGCGACCCGTAACCAGCATCCGGGGTTCTTCGGAGTAACTAAGATATTGAAGGTGGAAGTGATGCACCGGGTTGCGGATTATTATGGCCCTATCGTGTATACCCGGTTTGCTGACGCTGATGCAAAATACATGCCCGATACGCAGGATGAAGTTTATAAAGAGTTTTTTTGCGAATTGGATACGGCAGTGAATACACTTACCGATTATGTGAAAGCGAATCCGGAAGCCGCTGAGTTTTTGCGTTTTGATATTCTGATGGATGGTGAATATACTTCGTGGATAAAGTTTGCCAATTCTTTGAGAATGAGACTTGCCATGAGGATTGCCGTTGTCGACAAGGAAAGAGCCCGTGCAGAGTTCCTGAAAGCCTTTAATAATGAATACGGAGTGCTGGAAGCAGAAAATGAGCCGGTAGCTGTTTCTACGCAGGGAGGGTATACTAATCCGTTGGGCGAACTGAACCTGGTGTGGAATGAAACTTTCATGAGCGCTCCGATGGAATCTATAATGGGTGGTTACGACGATCCGAGGCGCAGCGTCTATTTTGCGACGTGTCAGGATGAAGCGTTTAAGAATGAATATCATGGCATCCGTCAGGGAACTTGTTTCTCTCATAATAATTATCTGGGGATGTCGAAATTGAAAGTTACTCAGGAGATGGATGCGGTTCTCATGACTGCTGCGGAAGTCTGGTTCCTGCGGGCGGAAGCTGCCTTGCGAAACTGGACGGGAGAATCGGCAGGCACTTGCTATGAGAAAGGAATTACCTCTTCTTTGCATCAGCATGGCATCACGCAGACTGAAAGTTATCTGAACAGTGATAAACTGCCGGCTGACTTTGTGGATACATACGATTCGGAGAATAATATAGCAGCCCGTTGCAAGGTATCTCCGAAATGGATAGAAACGGCTGACCGTGAAATTAAGCTGGAAAAGATTATCACGCAGAAATGGCTTGCCATGTTTCCCGAAGGCTGCGAGGCTTGGGCGGAACAGCGCAGAACAGGTTATCCGCGTCTTTTTCCCGTGCGCTTCAATCATAGTAAAGATGGATGCGTGGATACGGAGACTATGATACGGCGTTTGAATTTTCCCGGTGGCTTGCAGACGGAGAATCCTGATCAATATCAGGCATTGGTGAAAGCCTTGGGAGGGGAAGATAATGCCGGCACCCGTTTGTGGTGGGATACCGGCAGTAACTGGTAAATTTATACCGGATGGTTTTCGGCAAAGATTGCCATACGCTCATCCAACTGTGCATATTGGTGATCCTGAATGAAAGAAGTGCAGGCACGCAGGCCTTCCTGATGGCTACCTGTGGTAATCAGTGAAATTGCACTGACACCATAGTACATCAATTCTTTGGCAAGTTCACCGCTGGTCATGCCTGGGTAGCCAATTGTAAAGTAGAAACCGTCGGCAACAGGATTCCCCAAATCATTATCATATACCAAATGGAAGCCGTGGCGCAGGAAAATCTCTTTCAGCTTATGGGCACGCTCACCATATATTTTCACTTCATTCAGGAAGTTATATTGTCCGTCGCTGGCTGCTTTCAGCATAGCAGCAAGGGCATATTGTGCAGAATGGCTTGTTCCGGATGAAAGGGCATAGAGCACACGATGAATGAATACTGTTCCGAAAGTGCCTCCACCATAGCGTTTCGTCAGACCAGAGTAGGAGCGATGGTATAGTTTATCAGAAATGCAACTTACCCCGATACGTTGTCCGGCATAGCTGAATGCTTTGGAGCCGGAAATCAGCAATACATAATTATCTGTATAATGCGCTACTGAGGGTTGATAGGGTGCCTGGAATGGTTTGCTTAAATCCTGACGGAAGTCCATAGCGAAATAGGCAAGGTCTTCCAGAACGGTAACATCATATTGCGTGGCAAGTTCTCCGATGATGCGCAGTTCCTCTTCTTTCAGGCATATCCAACTGGGATTGTTCGGATTTGAATAGACGATGGCGGAGATATTACCTTTTATCAGATAACTTTCCAGTTTCTCTTTCAGTTTGTCGCCGCGATAGTCATACACATCGAAGGTTTCAAATTTCTGTCCCATCACTACCAACTGTTGTTTCTGTACGGGGAAGCCCGGATCGATGAATAGTATCGTATCTTTCTTCTCGTCACATTGACTGCAAGTGAGGAAGGAGGCGAAAGTTCCCTGCATGGAACCGGTGACAGGTACACAACCTTCCGGCTTCAGGTCTACATTGATAAATGCTTTGATGAAGCGTGAAGCTTCCTCTTTCAGTGCAGGCAGGCCGTTGATGTCCGGGTAAAGACTGGCAATGCCATTTTGCAGGGCTTCTATCTCAGCTTTTACGCCTACAGCCGAAGCAGGTAGTCCCGGTACGCCCATTTCCATTTTAATGAATTCTACACCCGCCTCTGCTTCTGCTTTGGCAGCGATGGCTTTTACTTCACGGATGGTTGCTTTTCCAAAGTCTGCAATCTGAAATGCTTCGAGGGTTTCGTCAATCAGTTTACGTTCAATAGGAGTATTTCTCATGGTTTTTCTCGCTTTTAAGTTCATTTTGATTTGTTACTCGATTTTTTTTTGTCACACAAAGGTAATATAAATATCTTATAATCAAGCCTACTTTAAAAAAGATGAAAAATATTTCTTTCTAGCTATTGCAGATTTCAAAGAAATGTCTACCTTTGCAACCGCAATCGAGAGAGATAGCAAATGAAAAATGAAATTCTGGTGCGTTAGTTCAGTTGGTTAGAATACATGCCTGTCACGCATGGGGTCACGGGTTCGAGTCCCGTACGCACCGCAAAAGCAAGGAATAAAATTAGAAGAAGCCTTTGATTATCAATATAATCAGAGGCTTTTTTATGTATTGCGCAAAATAGAGTGTTGCTTTGAAAATGAATTATTCTTGAATTGTTTTTAAGTTATGCTTTTAGAAAAGTGACTTGAAGGATGCAATGTTTTACCATTTTGAATTTACTATTATGATTAGAAAAATTAAAGTAACGGATTATCCACGTTTGATAGAGATTTGGGAGAGTGCAGTGCTGAATACGCATGGGTTTCTAAAAGAAGAGGACTTCTTATATTTTAAGAAACAACTTCCTGTATATTTTCAATATGTTACGTTGTTTGGGTTTGAGCAAGAGGGAGTCTTAGTCGGATTTATGGGAATTGCAGATGGAAACCTTGAAATGCTATTCGTTGATAATGATTGTCGAGGCACAGGAATAGGGAAACAATTAATTGTATATGCGATAGCTAATTTGCAAGTGACTAAAGTCGACGTGAATGAGCAAAACACTCAGGCTGTTGGCTTTTACAAATATATGGGGTTCAGCATAGTGGGAAGGTCAGAATTGGATGGAGAAGGTAAGGAGTATCCCATCTTGCACATGCATTTGTAGTTTGTTATTAATGAGGCAAGAATTAATCTTAAACTATTAAATAGTCTTCGTTTTCGAAGAATTGGCGTGTTAATTATCATGTATATGAACAGTTCTATTTATTAAAGTGCTACTTTTGCCACGAAACAAGAGATAAGACCTGTCTGTGGTATTCAGATTATAAAATCGGCTACTATTGGGGGGGAGGAGAACTTGACGAAAGTATTGGATTAGACGAAACTTAAACTATATAATTAAATTTTAATCAATTATGAAAACAAGACAATTACTTGGAATACTACTATTCCTCTGTTCAATCGGCTTTGTAAGCTGTGGCGATGATGATGACAACAAAGACCCGGAAGGAAGTGTTACACTAAACATGATGAATGAGGGAAATGGGAAAACCTTGTTGGGCACATCGGATGTATATATCAATAACTCAAATAATTTTAAAACCTCTACTTGTTTTATTGCAGACATGGGAGAGGCTTCCGGTCTTGGAGCATCTGTAAAACTTTCATTGGATAACCTTGCTAAAGAAATGGCTGCCGTTCCCGGACATTTATATCATATCTATGATAGAGATGTTCTCTTGGATTTCCCTTCTGGAAAGAGAGCCGTAATAATTGGTTCAGGTTATTATAAAGCCTATGTTATATCTCCCATAACAGTGAATGGCACAACAACGGGGGCGACATTGAAATTTGTGCTGGCATATCCGGAGACGAACGGTTTACCTGAATATGAAACCATTATAGGAAATGTGGATAATGTTGGAGATCAGATAGAATATACATTACCGAAAGATGCAGAATTACGCTATAGCGATTACCTGGATGGGGAAAAAGATTCATTTGATATACAATTCGTAAACGGGAAATTAAAGGTTCGATTGCTGGAAAGTATCAATCAGATTTCCGGTCCTTATGGAGATTATGGAATATTTGTCCGTTCGGGGGCTTCATATACTTATATAATGTTTAAAGCGGGCATGAAGAAATAAGATTATATATTTAGCTGGACATTAGCCAAATGGATATGTTATAATAAAGCTCTGCAGATCAGTTTACAGAGCTTTATTTCCATATCATTTAAAATGCTTGTTTCAGTGTTATGCCCTATATATTCTTTTTCCAGTGAATAAATGAGTTCTTATCGACTTTATTCTTTCCTACTAATTGCAGGTTATAGGAATTCAAACCGGCGTAGCGGTATTCACCATAGTTAATGTCCCCCAATAAGTCTATATTCAGAAATGCGCGGACAAGCTTTAATCCGCATTTCTCTATTTTCTCGACAATACATTTACCTCCTAAAAGGTTCATTAGCAGATAAGCTGAAACTTCGTAAGCACACCAGCCACATTCTTCCAGATACAGATTAATACAGCAATCATTAGATTGCTCTTTTGCAAATACTTCAGAAACTTCTTTTTTCATGATAATCAATTTTACTCGGTTTTAGGATTCGGGCAAAACTTATTCCCCCATACTTAAAACAAATGTTTTGGCGTTACTGTTTTATGGTGCTATCAAACTATTTAGTTTATTAACAGTATAAAAGAGATCGTAACAAAGAGTACTCCACTGATGGAGTTAGTGGCGGAATAAAGACTTTATTCCATCAAATATCTCGGGAAGTGCAACGGTGCCTGGGGGGAGCAGGGTGGCAAATGTAACTTATATGTTAAAATAGCAGTAATTAACTTCAATTGTGGTAACTGTCCCTTTGGTAAGGCTACACCCTTTCTCCCGGATGGTGTAGCCATTACCCCTAAAGGGTGTAGCCATCCGGGAGAAAGGGTGTAGCCTTGTAAAACAGCGTCACAAGTACTTCTTTAACTCCCCCTAGAGATAATATGTTGAATTTTTCAGTAATCTTGTAGTAACCATATTTAGGAATCTATACTGTAGTTTAAGAGATACGTTGCTTTCTATTTATAATTTTATTTATTTTTTATTTCAATAGTAGTTGTCTATATTCTTTTTTTATTTACTTTTGTCTGCACTCTTTTATTTGGGAATATGAACTCAAACCATAATAAATAATAATCGGCTATGACACAAATAGTAGAATTGAAAGGTACGGAGAAACGATTATACCAACTTGTTGCTCCCTTGGTTATGAATCCTGAAGTGTTGAAACAGAACTATAATTATCCTTTCCGTACATCGGAAAGTTTTATATGGTTTGTTGCAGTGGATGGGAAAGATGTGGTAGGTTTTCTTCCATTGGAATATAGAAAATGGGAGGTAGTTATCAATAACTATTATATAAAGGATAATAATGCTGAAGTATTGAAAGCTCTTTTAGAGAAGGCTATTGCCAGCATAGATGAAGACAAACAATTAAGTTCAGTCACGTTTATCGAACATCAAAATATATTTCAGGAGCTGGGATTTTCTGTAGAGAAAACGTGGCGACGCTATGTGAAAATGAATAAGGAGAAATAAAAATGGCGGAACCTCAGAAGAATGTATATGAGTTGGCAGAAGAGCGGTTGGATATTATTTTCAAAGAGTTTGATAATATTTGCGTTTCTTTTTCAGGAGGAAAAGATAGTGGTGTATTGTTGAATTTGTGTATCGACTATATCCGGCGTAATAATCTGAAACGGAAATTATGTGTCTACCATATGGATTATGAAATCCAATATAGCATGACCATTGACTACGTGGATCGTATTTTGGAAGCTAATAAGGATATAGTAGATGTGTACCGCGTGTGTGTCCCTTTTAAGGTAACCACGTGCACATCCATGCATCAAAGTTATTGGCGGCCCTGGGATCCGGAAATGCGAGATATATGGGTACGGAAAATGTCAGAAGGGTGCATGACTGTAGAAGACTTTCCTTTTTACACTGATGCAATGTGGGATTATGAATTTCAGATGCATTTTGCCAAGTGGTTGCATCAGAAGAAAGATGCAGTCCGTTCCTGCTTTCTTATAGGTATTCGTACGCAAGAGAGTTTTAATCGTTGGCGCAGTATCCATCTTGCGCGGAAATATCAGATGTATCATAACTACCGGTGGACTTCTAAAATCGGGAATGACATCTTCAATGCTTATCCTATTTATGACTGGAAGACAACGGATGTTTGGACAGCCAATGGAAAGTTTGGTTGGGATTATAATCATTTATATGATTTATACTATAAAGCCGGTGTAAACATCGAGCGTCAGCGTGTGGCAAGTCCTTTTCTTTGTGAAGCCCAAGAGAGTCTCCGTCTTTATAAGGTGATTGATCCTTCAACCTGGGGCAAGATGGTGGGACGTGTGAACGGAGTGAACTTTACCGGCATTTATGGTGGAACGCATGCCATGGGGTGGCAGAGTGTCCGCCTACCGAAAGGCTATACCTGGAAGGAATTCATGCAATTTCTGCTATCCACACTGCCCGAAGATACCCGCCGCAATTATCTGAAAAAACTGACCGTCAGCATTGAATTCTGGCGTACTAAAGGCGGCTGCCTCAGTGAGGAGACTATTCAGAAACTGTTGAAAGCCGGTGTGTCATTGGAAGTGGTGAACACTACCAATTACAAAACGAATAAAAAACCGGTAAAAATGGATTATCTGGACGATATAGAAATCTCTGAATTTCGTGAGATTCCAACCTACAAGAGAATGTGCGTATGTATCCTGAAGAATGATCATGCCTGCAAGTACATGGGCTTTGCCTTGAACAAGGAAGAAGCGTATAAGAGAGATAAAATAATGGAACAATTCAAAAATATGATGTTATGAGTGTAGATCTAAGTCCGGTATATGCTGTGAAGGCTGTGCCGGTGGAGAAAATTGTAGCGAATGATTATAATCCCAACATTGTGGCACCACCAGAGATGAAACTACTGGAACTTTCCATTTGGGAGGATGGCTTCACGATGCCTTGCGTATGCTATTATGATAATGAAACAGACCGCTATATACTGGTAGACGGTTATCATCGCTATAGTGTATTGAGAAGTTCCAAGCGCATCTATCAGCGGGAAAACGGGCTGTTGCCTGTAGTGGTGATCGATAAGGAACTGTCCAACCGCATGGCATCCACCATCCGGCATAACCGTGCACGCGGTTCGCATAACATTGAGTTGATGTGCCACATTGTGGCTGAGTTGGATAAAGCGGGAATGTCTGACCAATGGATCATGAAAAATATTGGCATGGACAAGGACGAACTCCTTCGTCTGAAACAGATTTCCGGTTTGGCGGATTTATTTTCAGATAAGAATTTTAGTATCCCAAATCCGATTGAAACTCCGGTTCCGGAAGAATAAAAAGTCCATTTGAGGCGTTTTTATTTCTATTATGTTCATTTGTTATCGTTAATAAGTGAAATATCTTGTTACAAACTTGCATAAGTTAACCAAATCTCCTACTTTTGCCATCATAAACAAATGAACAGGTTTCATAAGTCTTTGGACATTATAAAATACTTACATGAAAAATATATTGGTAAGTGGAGGTGCCGGTTTTATAGGGTCACACCTATGTACGCGGTTGGTTAACGAAGGGCATCATGTGATTTGCCTGGACAATCTATTCACCGGTGCGGAAGCGAACATAGAACATCTGAAAGGCAACGCTCTTTTTGAGTTTGTAAATCATGATGTGGAGTTTCCTTATCATGCTGAAGCACTTGATGAGATCTATAATTTAGCTTGTCCGGCATCACCTATACATTACCAATATGATGCGATCAAAACGATTAAGACTTCTGTCTTGGGAGCTATTAATATGTTGGGATTGGCTAAGAAAACAAATGCCAAGATTTTGCAGGCCTCGACGAGCGAGATATACGGAGATCCGGTAGTGCATCCCCAGGTAGAAAATTATTGGGGGAATGTAAATCCAATCGGTCCCCGGTCTTGTTATGATGAAGGGAAGCGTTGTGCAGAAACTTTATTTATGGATTATCATCGGCAAAATAACATTCGAATTAAAATTATTCGTATCTTTAACACCTATGGTTCGAGGATGTTGCCGAATGATGGAAGAGTGGTTTCTAATTTTGTTGTTCAGGCATTGAAGAACCGTGATATAACAATCTATGGAACCGGAGATCAGACCCGCAGCTTTCAGTATATTGATGATTTGATAGAAGGTATGGTGCGGATGATGAATACGGAAGATGATTTTATCGGTCCGGTGAACCTTGGAAATCCAAATGAATTTTCCATCCTCGAGTTGGCAGAAAAAGTGATTCAGTTGACAGGTTCTAAGTCGAAGTTGGTGTTCAAGCCACTTCCGCATGATGACCCTAAACAACGGCAACCGGATATTACGTTGGCAAAGGAAAAGCTGAACTGGCAGCCAACCATTGAACTGGAAGACGGTTTGCACCGGATAGTTGAATATTTTAGAGATTATCGTTATATAGATTAGTAGATAAACGGGAAAACAATATAGTATAAGATGAATATGGAAATAAATCCTTCTGAGTACAAAATTCTCATCGTTGACGATGTGATGTCCAACGTATTATTGTTGAAGGTACTCTTGACAAACGAAAAATTTGCAATCGCTACGGCAAGTAACGGTCGGCAAGCATTGGAGCAGGTAGATAAGGAGAACCCGGATTTGGTGTTGCTGGACGTGATGATGCCGGATATGAGTGGTTTTGAGGTGGCACAGCATTTGAAAGCTAACCCCAAAACGGCGGAAATTCCTATTATCTTTCTGACTGCACTGAACAGTACGACGGATATTGTAAAAGGTTTCCAGGTGGGAGCAAATGACTTTATCTCCAAACCTTTCAATAAAGAAGAACTGATTATCCGTGTTACCCACCAGATTTCCTTGGTGGCTGCCAAGCGTATCATTCTGAACAAGACCGAAGAATTGCAACGTACCATTGCCGGACGTGACAAACTCTATTCGGTGATTGCTCATGATTTGCGTTCGCCTATGGGCTCCATCAAGATGGTGCTGAACATGTTGATACTGAATCTGCCGTCCGAAAAGATTGGTGCTGAGATGTATGAACTGTTGACGATGGCCAACCAGACGACAGAAGATGTATTCTCTCTGCTGGACAATCTGCTGAAGTGGACAAAGAGCCAGATTGGCAAGTTGAATGTGGTATATCAGGATATCGATGTGGTGGAAGTGGTAGATGGCGTAATTGACATCTTCAACATGGTAGCCGGTCTGAAAAAGATTACGATTCGCGAAGTAAAGCCTGAAAAACTGGCTGTCTATGCGGATATTGATATGTTGAAGACGGTGGTACGTAATTTGATAAGCAATGCCATTAAGTTCAGTAACGAAGGTTCTGAAGTGCTGGTGAAACTGGAAGAAAAGGAAGGTATGGCAGTAGTCAGTGTGCAAGACCATGGTTGTGGTATTGACGAAGAAGGACAGAAGAAGTTATTGCATACGGATACCCACTTTAGTACATTCGGTACGAACAATGAGGAAGGATCCGGCTTGGGATTGCTCTTATGTCAGGACTTCGTAGTGAAGAATGGTGGTACACTGTGGTTTAATTCTAAGAAAGGTGAAGGTTCTGTATTCAGCTTCTCAGTCCCGTTGAAAAAGTAATTGTATTCAATAAAAACAGACCGTCTGTTGAGGTGAAATAGATGGTCTGTTCGAGTCATATAGACCGTCTGTTTACTCCAAACAGACGGTCTGTTTTTTTATCGCTTACACAAGTCTTTGAAATCACAAAACTCGCACTTCTTGCTATCATCAGTTTGGGTGAAAGGTTCCTCCGGGTTGTATATTTCTTGCAGAAGATTTTTCAGACGTTCGCGGAACTCGTCTTCGTAGAAAGCAAAGTTGTTGACCGGTATCTTTGCTTGACGTGGTTCTCCCATTTCGATAACGGGAGAGTATGTCTCTGATGCTGCACGGTGAATATAGAGTAGGGAAGGGGCAACCTTCAGTGGCTGCCGATTACACATGATGGATGCATACAGAAAAGTCTGGAAAATGTAATTCGGGCGTCCTTCGGCAGGAGTGAACAATTGTTCAATGTTTTCGGGTGTTTTCGGAGTACCACCGGTTTTGTAATCTACGATGCGTAGAGTATCTCCTTTGCTGTCCATGCGGTCGATGGTGCCGCCGATGTTCAGTGTCAGCTTTCCTTGCAGGGTTTCTATTTCCATGATTTCGTTTACCGGTTCTTCCATACCTTCCATGAAGAAGGGAGCGTATTGCAAATCGTTGCGTAACAACTGGCGGAGATAGGATGCAATGACTTTGGCGTTGATAAGCTGCGTACCGTTATATTCCGGCCTTTCAGTGGGAGCAATGTGGAAGAACTCTTCTTTGAAAGCAGTATCCACATAATTTTGCAGTTTGACATCGTTGCGCAATAGCTGTTCCAGATCTTCTTTGCGTATTTCTTTTCCGTTAGCGATCAGGTCCTTATATACCAATTCGGCCGAACGGTGAAAGATGGTGCCGAACAGGGCGGAGTCTATTTCTGCACTTACTTCATCAGGAGCTTTCAGACCGGCCACATAGCGATAATAGAATTTCAACCGGCAGTCGAGATAGGCATTGAGAGCCGAAGGAGAGAATAGAGCTTTCGGATGGCGGGTGACGTCATATCTGTTATACATCCTGGTAATTATCTCCGGTGTTTTTTCAATGCAGATTTCTCTATCGCTTTGGGGAGATTGTCCGGCCTCAAGGTATTCGCGCGAAATATCGTGTGGCGATTCGACAAGGAATTGCAACATGAAACGGGACATCTCTCCACGGTTCAGTCCATTTGAAGAAGTGTTATATAATAAGGTGATGTTTTCAGCACGCTGTACCAGTCGGTAGAAGTAGTATGCATAGACAGCATTCTTATGTTCGATGGTGGTCATGCCGAAAGCCTTCCGTAGGTTGTAGGGGATGAAGGAAGATTCACCGCCTCCTTTGGGCAATTGGCCTTCGTTAAGGGAAAGCATGATGAGATTGCGGAAATCAAGGTTACGCGTTTCCAGTACTCCCATAACCTGCATGCCGATGGCTGGTTCACCGTGGAAAGGTATATTCGAGGTGGCGAGTAATCGGCAGAGCAGACGTTTCAACGTATCTACCTGCAATGTTAATTCTCCGTTATTGATAAGGCTGAGCAAACGGTTGATGAGCGTATAGCTTTTAAATAAGGATTCCCGGTAAAGCTGGTTAAAGATATCATCTGTTTTTGTTTCTGCCTCCTGGCGATAGAGGACGGAAACTTCGCGCAGCATATCCGTGAGGTACTGGCAAAGAGCTGAGATGCCCCTTTGTGGAGTAAAAACCTGTTCAAGGAAATCATCTTGTTTCAGTTCGGAAGGCAGGGGATAGAAACGGTTGTCTTTCGTCAATTGCTTTTCCAGATTTTCGGCGGATTCGGATAGTTGCCGGGTATATGGATGCTTCAGTATGGTTTGTACGGCTTCGTATAGATAGCGTCCGGTATCTGTCCGGTATCCGTTGGTCTGTAATTCTATCAATGCAGTGATGAAACTATATACAGGCGTCTGTGCCAACGGAAATCCCATAGTGATATTTACATTCTTTACTTCCGGTGGGATGGAATGCAGCACGGGCAATAAGAGTGCTTCATTACAAAGTACTATGGCATTTTCTTTTTCTTTAAGTGTCAACTCGTTCTCTTGTTTCCTTGTCTCCTTGACCCATTCCGGCAGATAACGCGCCTGTGCATTTTCTGTAGGGGCAGAGATAAAACGTACTTTCTTGGGATTCCTCAATACATCGAATGCTGTTTCGGGAAGTTCATTGGGAAAGGTCTTCATGTTGCGGAGGATAAACTCTCCCGCTTCGTGGGTATAGAGTGGGGTCTTCTCGCGGGGCAACCGGGTATAGAATATGTCATAATCCCAGTAGAACAATGCTTTCCCTGCATCGTGCAAACGTTCGAAGAATTTGGTTTCCACCTTATTCAGCACATTGAAGCCGACAAATACATAATGATCATATTTCAGCTTGTCCGGTTGCAGTTCTTCCATCACCTGGCGATACATCATACCTTCGTAAGCAATGCCAAGTTCTGTAAGATTGTTGTGGTAATGGTGATAAATGTCGCCGAGCTTGTCCCATAGGGAAATGAACTTCTCTTTGAGTTGTGTCCTCTTTTCGATGGAGAAATTCTGAAAGAACTGGCGGATGGCTTCCTCCTGTTCGGGGTCGAGAAAGTCATAATCATCCATTATATTTTTCAGGTCTTGCAGGTTGGAGAAAAGTCGGTCGGCATCCACGAGATTCTTATCTACATCATCAAAATCGCTGATGAGCAGTTCTCCCCAGAAATAAAAATCGTCCAGCGTTTCTTCACTGTGTGTTTCCTCACGGAATACTTTGTAGAGTTCGCATACCAGGCGGATAGGGTCACCCAGCTTCCAAGGCGAAAGTTGCCGGAACAATTCGCTGATGCTCACGTATGCAGGCGACCATAAAGGGCGGTCGCTCTGTGCGGCCAGATATTCATTGAAGAACAGGCTGGCACGCTTGTTGGGGAAGACGATTGCAACTCGTGACAAGTCGTTTCCTATTTTTCTGTGTAGGTCTTGGGCAACTAATTGAAGAAAGGTTTGCATCTTGATTTTTGGCTTTTGATAATTATTCTAATCCTGTTCTGAGGTTATACATTTTCTATTAAGTCTTCTTCCACATACCACAAGTATCCTTTGATATTCTCCCTCGGGTACCCCATGCGGACAAGCAATTGCATATATCCTTTTACTTGCTTGTTATACTTTTTATTCTGCTTTCCGAATTTGAAGTCTACAATGACTATTTCGTCACCGCGCATCATCACGCGGTCAGGGCGGCGTGTATGTAGTTCTCCGTTCTCTTGCCAGATGATGTCACATTCGTTGAATAACTCCCAGTTTCCCGAATACCAGTCCTGTACTTGGGGGAGGGAGAAGGCACGGTTAGTCAGTTCCCGTATTTCTTCTTCTGTTTCCGTTTTACCAATGATTCCTTCGAATATGAGTTGTGTAATGGCATTGTCAATATCTTCTTCCGTTTCGATGGCAGAGAAAAGCGTATGTAACAATCGTCCCCGGTTTATGAAACGGTTGTCGGACTCTTCTTCATCCACTCCCTGAATGAAATCGGCAGAACGGTTCGATTGCCGGAACTCAATATCGTGCCTCATGCTTTCCATGTGCACGGGGAGTTTATCCGGTTTTTGAGCGAGGCGGTTGAGGGAAGAGTTATGTGTGGAGGACTCCGCTACAGATGGACAGAGTTCTCCGCTTTCATAAGGTTCTTCTTCGTCCCAGCCTTCTTTGCCTTCCTTGATAGCCACTTGTGGCAATGCATTGGTGAGTAGCTCGGACATGGTTCCTTTCTGGGCTTTTTTACTCCAGAGAATCAGATTCTTCCCAGCACGGGTAAATGCTACATAAAGCAGGTTCAGGTTATCCACCCACAATTGAAGGCGTTCGTGCAGATAATCCTGTTGATACACGGATTCGGCCATAGTAGATGAGTAATTCACTGGGACGATGTCGAGTGAACTGAATGGCCTCTCGGTGGGAGAACACCAGATCAACTGATTATTGGTTTCATTCTCCAATTTCCAATCACAGAAGGGAATGAGTACGGTGTGAAACTCTAAGCCTTTGGATTTATGTATAGAAAGAATACGGATGCCATCCATTTCACCACTGGGAATGGTTTTGTTGCACAACGTCTCGTCCCAGAAACGGATGAAGGTATCTAAATCTGAGGAATTATTTTGCAGATATTCTGTTACGGCATCAAAGAAAGAGAACAGGTAAGCATCCTGTTTTTCAATCCGGTTCATTCCGAACAGACTGAAAAGTTCTTCCAGTAATTCGTATAGCGGCATTAACCGGAGAGTTTCCATGCCGGAAACAAACTTCTCCGGGAGTGCGTCCTGTGGTTTGGCAGTAAGCAAATCGTCCCAATCGGGATTTGCACTTCCGTTTTCTTCTTTATTGATTTGTAGCTTGTAATTAGTGATTAGTGAAGCCTGTGCCACTTTATTTTCCGGATTTGAAAGATAGCGCAAGGCATCTATCAGCATGCAGAGTGCTTGAGAGGCATCTAGACGAAATGCTTCGTCGGAAACGATAGGCAAATGCATGGTCTTGTCGAAATAGTCGGCAATAGGAGGGATATTCTTGTTTTTACGTACCAGAATGGTGATGTCAGTCAACTTCACACCGGCTTCCAATAATCGTTTTACTTCCTCTCCCAATGTTATAAGCGTCAGTTCCACATAGTCATGCTCTTCATCCGGTTCCAGAAAATCTACTTTGACATAACCTTTGGCTTCTGTACGCGGCGATTCTTGTGCAACATCTGCATAAGCTCGTTGTAATGGCTGACAATCTTCCTGTAAGTCTTTCAGGTGAAGCATATTCAAATATTCTACCGCAGCAGCAAACAGGAAGTTGTTGAACTGGATGATATTGGTTTCACTCCGGCGGTTTGTTTTTAATGTTTCCACACGCACGGGGAAATTGTTAAGTTGAGAGCTGGCAGAGTCTCCCAAAACGTTTAATATTCTCCAGTCTCCGTTGCGCCAACGATAGATTGATTGCTTTACATCACCTACAATCAAACTGTCGGCTCCCTGTGAAAGACCTTCCAGCAACAGGATTTTGAAATTATCCCATTGCATCCGGCTGGTGTCCTGAAATTCATCAATCATCACATTTTGGATGTTAGCTCCGATTTTTTCGAATACAAATGAGGAATCTCCGTCCCGCACCAGGTTATGGAGCAGGGCGTTGGTGTCTGACAACAGGAAACGATTGTGCTCCCGGTTTAATTCGCGCACTTCCTCGTCGATGTGTGCAAGCAATTGCAATTTGTTCAGGTGTTGCAGTGACAACCGGCAACTGTTTACTTGTTTATTGTTCCTTGGTCTGAATGTTTCCGCATCCTGCAGCAAGGGGAGTAAACTCGTTTCGGCCAGATGAATGATGTCGTTTTTACGCGTTGAAGTCTTGGTTGCCCAGTTCTTTGCGTCGTCCAGACTATTTTTTAATGTGGCATTCAGCACATCTTTGTCTGATAATCGTCCGTCCCTCAACTTGCGGAAATAGCTGCCTATTCCTCGTGCTCCGCCTTTCAGGTCTTCTGCGGTGAGCGCGTGGGCTTCCAATTCTCCTATGAACTGGTCGTAGAAACCTTTCATTTGCTCCAAGGCTTCTGTTTCCATTTCCCGCAACAGGCTGCGGTATAGTTTGATGGTATCCGGGTGTTTCAGTTGTTGCCGCAGTCCTTCGCCGCGTTCTATGTATCCTTCGTCGAAAATATTCCATCCGAACCGTTTGATTTCATTAGAGACATTCCAACGTTTGTCATCAGCAATACGTTCGTTGATGTAGTCCAATAGCCATGCCAGGACGGGAGACGAGGGTGTTAGCTTCTCAATGAGACTGTCTACGGCGTCGCTCAACACTTCGGCATTGTTCAGTTCTATGTTTAGGTTGGGACTTAAATCCAGTTCCCGCGCCAGGTTGCGCATAACTGACTGGAAGAAGGAGTCGATGGTTTCTACACGAAAACGGCTATAGTCATGAAGCATGTATTGCAATGCCGTTCCTGCCGCCCGGCGGATGTCGGGGACGGGCAAGTTCTTCCGTTGTAAGTCTTCGCGGATACGGTTCAGATAGGGTTCGGATGCCGGGTCATTTACCCAGATGCCGTAAAGTTGCTGTAAGATACGCTCCTTCATCTCTGCCGTAGCCTTATTGGTAAAGGTTACAGCAAGGATTTGCCGGTAGGCTCTTGGGTTCAGAATCAGGTGTTTAATATACTCTACGGCGAGGGTGAACGTCTTTCCGGAGCCGGCTGAGGCTTTATATACTAATAATTCCATGTTGATTTGCTGGATTGAACTTTGCTACAAACATACGCAAAAAACATGAAATAATGAGTGTTTCTGTTGATGGAATTAATTTGTTTCTGTACGGTTTTGAACCAGTTGATTATGTTAGTGGATATTGATATCTGGTGACAGAAGATAGCAAAGTGGGCTATATTCAACAAAACTGGCCGAAGTATTCATATCTGCTGCTTTGATATAGTGCTTGGGTAGCTTTAGCAGAGGTATGGGTATAAAAAAAGGAGTACCGCTGTACTCCAACCTTTGTTAACCTTAAATCTAATACTATGAAAAACACATTGCAAAGATACGGACTATTGGGAAATTAGCAAATTATCCAAAGAAAAAAGTATGTTTTATAACACTTATTAGCGAAAATAGCATACTCTTCTATTTATTTTAAGAAAAAGTGTTTTATGCTTACTTTTCTTTTAGTAAATCCTCCATCTTCAGCAGCTCGTCGCGATACTGTGCAGCTTCGATAAAATCGAGCTTTTTGGCTGCTTCTTGCATGAGCTTTCTCGTACGTTCGATACTCTTTTCTAACTGTGGACGGGACATATATTGTACAATCGGGTCGGCAGCAATACTGGCAGAACTTTCTTGCTCGATGTAGGGGCGGGGAGCAAGGGTTGCTCCTTTTCCGGCAGGACCTTCTTCTGTTACACTGTTTGTGGCAAATACATTGAGATTCTTTGCTTTCTTGATTTGTTGAGGCGTGATGCCATTTTCTTCATTGTATTTTAATTGCTTTTCACGACGGCGGTTGGTTTCATCAATTGTCAGTCGCATACTGTCGGTTATGCGGTCGGCATACATGATAACCATACCGTTTACATTACGTGCCGCACGTCCGGCAGTCTGTGTTAGTGAACGATGAGAGCGCAGGAAACCTTCTTTATCCGCATCGAGAATGGCAACGAGTGACACTTCCGGGAGGTCCAATCCTTCACGCAACAGATTAACGCCGACCAGCACATCATATAGTCCTTCACGTAAATCACTCATGATTTTTACGCGTTCCAGTGTATCTACATCGCTATGGATATAGTTACATTTTACATTATTATTCAAGAGGAATTCCGTCAACTCTTCTGCCATACGTTTGGTAAGCGTGGTTACAAGCGTACGTTCATTACGTTCTATGCGTATCTGGATTTCTTCCATGAGATCGTCTATCTGGTTGTGGCTGGGACGCACTTCAATTATCGGATCCAACAATCCGGTAGGACGAATAACCTGTTCCACGACAATGCCTTCCGATTGAACCAATTCATAATCCGCAGGCGTTGCACTAACATAAATCACTTGTTTTGCCATTTCCTCGAATTCTTCGAATTTCAACGGACGATTGTCCATGGCAGCCGGGAGCCGGAAACCATATTCCACAAGGTTTATTTTACGGGCACGGTCACCACCATACATTGCACGTATCTGAGGTACGCTTACGTGACTTTCATCTATAACAATCAGAAAATCTTCTGGAAAGAAGTCTAATAAACAATAAGGACGAGTACCGGCTGCACGGCCGTCAAAATAGCGCGAATAGTTTTCTATACCAGAACAGTGACCTAATTCGCGTATCATTTCCATGTCATACGTAACTCGTTCCTGAAGACGTTTTGCTTCAAATGGACGGCCTTCATTCTCAAACCATTGCACCTGCTTGTGAAGATCATCTTCTATCTCATGAATAGCCCGTAGTGTGGCTTCTTTGGTTGTCATGAACAGATTGGCGGGATATATCTTGTAAGCATCAAAGCGGGCGATAGTTGCCCCGCTAATCGGGTCCACTTCCTCGATGCTGTCCACTTCGTCCCCCCAGAAAATGATACGCAACAGATTATCAGCATATGCCAGATAAATATCCACCGTATCTCCTTTTACACGGAAATTTCCACGATTCAGGTCGATATCGTTGCGTACATAAAGACTGTCCACCAAATGGCGCAGAAATACATTCCGGCTGAATGCTTTGCCTTGTTGTACTTCTATCACGTTACTATAGAAATCCGACGGGTTACCCATACCATATATGCAGGATACGGAAGAAACGACCACTACATCTTTTCGTCCGGAAAGCAAGGAAGAAGTAGCGGCTAACCGTAACTTGTCGATTTCATCGTTAATGGCAAGGTCTTTTTCTATATATGTATCGGAAGATGGAAGATAGGCTTCCGGTTGGTAATAGTCGTAATAGGAAACATAATACTCTACGGCATTATTGGGGAAGAACCCCTTGAATTCACTGTAGAGCTGAGCTGCTAATGTTTTGTTATGGCTTAATATTAACGTTGGTTTATTGATGTTGGCAATTACATTGGCTATAGTGAATGTCTTTCCCGAACCGGTGACACCAAGTAATGTTTGCGCAGGAACTCCCTGAATCACGCCGTCAGTGAGCTGTGCAATGGCCTCCGGCTGATCTCCGGTTGGCTTATAAGCGGATGTTAATTCGAATTTATTCATTTTCTCTCCTTATGGACGGCAATATTCGGGAAAATGCTTGAGATAAACAAATTTTTTTTATTCCTTTGCAGGAAATAAGTATTAATAATAACCATCAATGTAATACAACGAAGACATGATTTGGAATGAAAGTATCGAATGCATGGATCGCGAAAGCCTTCGTAAAATCCAGAGCATCCGCCTCAAGAAGATTGTGGAGCATGTTTATCATAACACTCCTTTTTACCGCAAGAAAATGCAGGAATTGGGAATTACCCCCGACGATATCAATAGTATAGACGACATCGTGAAGTTACCTTTTACTACTAAATACGACCTGCGCGATAATTATCCTTTCGGACTTTGTGCTGTTCCCATGAGTCAGATAGTACGTATTCATGCATCGTCAGGTACGACGGGCAAGCCTACTGTGGTGGGGTATACACGTAAGGACCTTTCATCTTGGACTGAATGTCTCTCGCGTGCATTTACAGCTTATGGTGCGGATAGTTCCGACTTTTTCCATGTAGCTTACGGATATGGTTTGTTCACCGGTGGACTGGGTGCACATGCGGGTGCTGAAAATATCGGTGCTTCAGTTATACCTATGTCGAGCGGTAATACAGAGAAACAGATTACTCTGATGCATGATTTTGGTTCTACTGTATTATGCTGTACGCCTTCTTATGCGCTTTATCTGGCAGATGCCATTAAAGACTCCGGCTTTCCCCGTGAAGAATTCAAATTAAAAATAGGAGCTTTCGGTGCGGAGCCCTGGACGGAGAACATGCGTCATGAGATTGAAGAGAAGTTAGGCATTAAAGCCTATGATATATATGGACTGAGTGAAATAGCAGGTCCGGGTGTGGGCTACGAATGTGAGTGTCAGCATGGCACCCATCTTAATGAAGACCATTACTTCCCCGAAATTATTAATCCGAATACATTGGAACCGGTTGCTCCCGGTGAAACAGGCGAGCTTGTCTTTACACACCTAACCAAAGAAGGTATGCCTCTGCTGCGTTACCGTACCAAGGATCTCACCGCTCTGCATTATGATAAATGTCCTTGTGGACGTACGCTCACCCGTATGGATCGCATCCTCGGCCGTAGTGATGATATGCTTATTATCCGTGGGGTGAACGTATTCCCGACTCAGATAGAATCCGTCATCCTCGAAATGCAGGAATTCGAACCGCATTATCTCCTGATAGTAGACCGCAAGAATAATACGGATAGTATGGAATTGCAGGTTGAAGTCCGTCCGGAATATTATTCGGATGAGATTAACAAGATGCTGGCATTGAAGAAAAAACTGGCAGCCCGTCTGCAAAGTGTACTTGGTTTGGGAGTAGATGTTCGTCTGGTAGAGCCTCGCAGCATTGAACGCAGTGTAGGTAAGGCCAAACGCGTAATTGATAATCGTAAACTTTGATAAACTATTAATTATTAAATATAAAGTATTAATTGCCTGCGGGATGTCCCTAATTAATAGTTCATCATTTATAGTTCATAATTTACAATTAATAATTAAGATCATGGTAGCAAAACAACTCTCTATTTTTCTGGAGAATAAGTCCGGTCGTCTGACTGAAGTGACTGAAGTGCTTGCGAAAGAAGGTGTCAACCTTTCCGCTCTCTGTATTGCCGAGAATGCTGATTTCGGTATTCTTCGCGGCATCGTATCTGAACCGGATAAGGCATATAAAGCTTTAAAAGATAATCATTTTGCTGTGAATGTGACGGATGTGGTAGGCATCAGTTGCCCCAATATTCCGGGCTCATTGTCAAAAGTTCTGCGTTTCTTATCTGACGAGGGCGTTTTCATTGAATATATGTATTCATTTGCCAACGGCAATACGGCCAATGTCATTATTCGCCCGAATGACATGGAAAACTGTATCCGTGTGTTGACTGAAAAGAAAGTCGATTTGCTTGCGGCGAGTGATTTATATAAATTATAATGACCATTTTTTAGACCGCTTATTATCCCGGTTCGTCGCGAATAGACTGGCGTTTATCGGTCATTTTCTGGTTTTTGAAAAATTAAGGTTCGTATCGTTGCTTTATTCGATGCGAACCTTTATCTTTGCACATTATTTGAAAAGCTAAGAATGAAGAAGAACATCTTAATAACTTTGCTTGCAGCAATATTACTCTCCTCGTGTGGAGAATATAATAAGCTGTTAAAAAGCACCGACTATGAGTATAAGTATGAGGCGGCAAAGAACTACTTCGCAAAAGGGCAGTACAATCGTGCTGCAACGTTGCTTAATGAGTTAATTGCTATCCTTAAGGGTACAGACAAAGCAGAGGAATCCCTCTACATGCTGGGTATGAGCTACTACAACCAGAAAGACTATCAGACGGCAGCTCAGACTTTTGTCCAATATTATAATGTATATCCTCGTGGAACGTTTACCGAACTGGCACGTTTCCATGCCGGAAAAGCGTTGTATCTGGATACTCCGGAGCCCCGTCTCGATCAATCCGGCACATATAGTGCTATTCAGCAATTGCAGATGTTCATGGAATATTTTCCGCAAAGCTCAAAGAAGGACGAAGCCCAGGATATGATATTTAAGTTACAGGATAAATTGGTGATGAAAGAGTTCCTTTCAGCCAGATTGTATTATAACTTGGGCAACTATTTGGGAAACAATTATCAATCCTGTGTAATCACTGCACAGAATGCTTTGAAGGATTATCCTTATACGAACCTTCGCGAAGACTTGTCTATTCTTATTCTGCGTGCCAAATACGAAATGGCTATCTATAGTGTAGAGGACAAGAGAGCAGAACGCTATCGCGAAACGGTGGATGAATATTATGCTTTCAAGAATGAGTTCCCTGAAAGTAAATATCTGAAAGAAGCCGATAGGATATTCAAGGATTCAGAGAAGATATTGAATGAAGATAAGTCAAGTGAAGATAATCAGATTTAGGATAATATTAATTTAGATATTTATGGATTACAAGAAAACAAATGCTCCTGGCAGTACGGTTACACGTGACATGATGGAGTTGTGTGCGGATACCGGTAATGTGTATGAAACCGTATCTATCATTGGTAAGCGTGCAAACCAGATCAGTGTGGAAATCAAGAATGACCTTTCAAAGAAATTGGCAGAGTTTGCTTCCTATAATGATAACTTGGAAGAAGTATTCGAGAACCGGGAGCAGATTGAAATTTCACGTTATTATGAGAAATTGCCGAAACCGACGTTGATTGCAACGCAAGAGTACGTTGAGGGTAAGATTTACTATCGCAACCCGGCAAAAGAGAAAGAGAAATTACAGTAAATGAAATTACTATAAAGGTGTGCCCGAGTGAAGATTGCTTGGGCACACCTTTGTTGTTTTAACAAAGAAAAGAGGATATGATACAACGAATTCAATCTGTTTATTTATTGATTGTGACAGGTTTGCTGATAGCTGCTATGTGCTTGCCAGTAGGGCAGTTTATAGCTGCGGACGGAGTTACTGAATATGTTTTCAAACCGTTGGGGGTGACGCTGGCGGATAGTGCTTTTCAATCTACATGGGGATTGTTCGGGATACTATTTCTAAGCACCGTCGTGGCATTCTGTACTATTTTTCTGTTTCGTAATCGAATGTTGCAGGTGCGTATGACAATATTCAACAGTATTCTTTTGATAGGATATTATGCGGCATTTTTCGTCTTCATGTTTATGTTGAAGGATGATTTGGATGCAATGTCTTTCCAGTTAGGCTGGGCGCTTTGCCTCCCTGCTATTTCTATAATATTGAATTATTTGTCTTTCAGGGCTATTTATCGTGACGAGGTGATGGTGAAAGCTGAGAAGAATTTTCGGTTGAGAAAATGAAAGATTCATATATAAAGAAAGCGTCCCGGAACTTCTATAAAAAAGTTCCGGGACGCTTTCTTTATATATGAATCTCTTTAAGATTACTTCTTGAGGTCAAACAGATAGGTCATTTTTACTACTATGGCGCCATGTGCCGAACGGGAGAAATAGTCTTTCTTAGTGCTTTTATAAAAGTCGGATAGAGCGTAGTAGTATCTACCTTCTACAAGAAAATTTCCGGCTTTGGTGCGTAATTCTAATCCTGCCCCTCCCGTGATACCATAGTCGAATTTATTTTCTACATCTTTATCATGTTGTTCGGTAACTGCATTGGTTACAGTTTCCCATGCATCATTTTTGGTTCGTGTGTCACTGATAAAGAATCCTATTTGCGGACCCGCATGGATGAAAAATTGCACTCCCCGGTCTCTGCCAAATGCCAAATGTGCTAAAAGAGGTATTTCTACATAATTCATCTTGCGTGTATATTGCAAATCGGGGAAATCTTCATAAAATTCATCCCAACCATGCTGTGAGAAATTCAATTCAACTTGTGCACCGCATATCATGCTGAAATATTTCTCCGAGATATAGCGCGCTGTCAGACCGCCATTAATGCCCATCAGGTTTTTCTGCCGTACTGTAGGAGAGAAGCTGACACTATTGAGATTGATGCCGCCGTTGAAACCTATTGCAAAGTTTTGGCGTTGCTCACCTATCTGTGCACGGCCAGGCAACACCCATACAGTAAGTAGTAGAGTAGCTCCTATGATGTTTTTTATCTTCATTGTCTTGGGATTTAAAAACTTCTGTTATCAATCATAATCCAACTTTATTAGCTCATAGTTCTTGGTGAAACGCACAAAGAATACTTTTTTATTGATGAGTCCTCCCCAATTGTTTACGCGTTGGAATTTGAATCCGGTTTGGATAGGCGTCAAATCCATGCGTTGCATATTCTTCTCCAACTCAGAGCCATAGCGTGACAGGCCTTTGAGGAAGAAATAACCGGTATCAAAGCCCAGCATTCCGAATTTTGGATAACGCTCTTCCATATCCTTGCCGTACCATCTGCGATAACTCTTAGTGAAATTAATGGCTGCTGGCAATAGGTTGTTGGTGTAGAATGATGAATAGAAATAGGTATCTAATTCAAAGAATGCCTCCAAATGATCTTTTGTGTAAGTCTGCCATTCCGGATAACCGAATAAATGGATGTTACTTTCCGGATTATCGCGAACCAATAAAGTCAGTTGGGGCAGTATCTTTATCAGGGTCACATTGTTTCCTGATGTAGGAATGAATATGTTTTCCCGGTCGGCACGCAGCACTGTTTTCAGGGATTCCACTGTTGCGTCTTCTTTCAAAGATTTCATAGGAATAGAACGGTTTTTCAGTTCATCTTTCAGCCCTTTGATAAATTCGGCTTTGTCCTTTGTGCCTGTGCTGGCTTCTATGAAGATGACGTTGGCATTCGGGAATTGGCGGACAAAATGGTCATACACTTCAGAGTAAAGGTATGACTGGGGAGTATTAATCTGATAAATAGCCGGATTGCGGAATACGCTGTTGTCCTTTGATGTGAACGGTATTACCAGGCGGATATCATTCTTCTGGGCAAAATCTGCCAAAGGTTTGATATGCTGTTGATGTAGCGGACCGAAAATAATATCCATATCCTTCATTTCCTTTTTGGAGAGGATGCTATTCAGGGACGTGCTTTCGGAACCGGAGTTATAAGTGTATAAATCAACGGAAACTCCGCTACGCTTCAAGCTATCTACAGCCATGAGGAATCCTTCGTAATACTCTACCATACGTGCTGCATCGTTCTTGGGCACATCCAGGAAAGGCAGGATGATAGCAGCTTTGATTGTGCTGAAACGCTCTGTCATCTTTTGGTTCTCACTGAACAATTCGCTGTTGCTGGGAGCTACCTTTGGCTGAGTAGTGTTTTCTACTTGTGCGGTGGGGAAGGGGATGCAAAGGAATGTACCTTTCTTTATTTTGTTTTCACCTTTAAGTTCAGGGTTGGCAGCTATTAGTTCGGCCTCTGAAATACCATATTCACGGCTGATGCTGTATACGGTTTCTTTCCGTTTCACTTTGTGCATCTCTTTGCAACGAGATTGCACAGGGCCTTGGATGGGGGGGATAACCGATTCTGTTACTGTTTCCGTAGTGACTGTGCCAGCCTCGCCGACAGAAGGAATGCGTATTACCTGACCGATGCGGAAGTTCTCCGCACTAAGTCCGGGGTTGGCATCGCAAATAGCCTTGGCCGATACACCGTATTTGACGGTTAATCGGTAGAGGGTTTCTCCTTGTGCTATGGTATGGAATGTTTCTGTCTGAGTATTGGCGGCTGTACGCGGAATGCGAAGTGTACGTCCCACGAAGATTTTTTCGTCGCTTCCTGGATTTAATTTTACGATGTCCGATTGTGTGACACCATACATACTGGATATAGAATAAAGGCTTTGCCCTTTTTCAATGGTATGCAAAAAATAGGACTGGTTCTCTTGTGCAAATGCGCCAAAACTGCATGCACCGGCAAGCAGTAAGGAGCAGAAAATCCGGTTAATCGTTCTCATTCGATATCGTTGGTTTATGTTTACAATTTCCCAAAGTAGCTGCAAAGGTAAGAATTTTGCCTAAAATTAACGAACGGAATGAGTTAAGAAATAATATTGTGCATTTTAAAACTGAAAAATCTTGTGTATGCGCTGATATTCGCTTGGAAACCGTTATTTTTGCAGGTATTATGCGATGCGGATTGTTTTTATATATCGGTTGTGTAGCAATGCTGCTGCTCGGATATTTACCGGTGTGGGCTGGCGGGGGAAAGACAGTACTGTTGGATATGTCTCCCGTGGCAATCTTGCTTTCTGAAAATGGGGCAATGCCCGAAGAAGGTGTTTCCGTTTATCCGGGTGATATGTACACCGGTGCCGCTCCCCTTGAGTTTCGTTTTCTGTGGAGAGAACCTGCGGAGTCAGGAGACTCATCGGATGATTCCGCCGATTATCGTTATGAATGGAATTTCTCCCGTGATGCCGCTTTCAACGATATTTTCCTGACACGTTTCGATGCTGAGACTATCTATAGTTTCCAAGAGTCCGGTCTGTTCTATGTTCGTCTTATTGCAACGGATACAGAGACGGGGCAAACAGATTTCTCCGATGCTTTTATAATCCGTATTGCTGAATCGGAACTTAAAGTGCCGAATGCTTTCTCTCCCAATGGAGACGGAATAAATGATGTGTTTCGCGTGAAGCATAAATCGCTGGTTCACTTCAATGCATATGTCTTCAACCGTTGGGGACAAGAACTTTATCGCTGGGGCTTGCAGAACATAGATGCCGGATGGGATGGAACGGCTCATGGGAAGAATGTTCCTGAAGGCGTTTATTTCATTGTAGTAGAAGCAGAAGGAGCGGATGGAGTTAATTATAAGATTAAAAGTGATATTAATATATTAAGATAAATGACAGAAGAAACAGAATACATCAATGTATATGGTGCGCGCGTGCACAATCTGAAAAATATCGATGCTGAAATTCCCCGTAACAGTCTTACTGTGATTACTGGGCTGAGTGGAAGCGGCAAGTCATCCTTGGCGTTCGATACGCTTTTTGCTGAGGGACAGCGCCGTTATATCGAAACTTTTTCTGCGTACGCCCGCAACTTCCTGGGAAATCTGGAGCGTCCTGATGTTGATAAGATTACAGGATTGAGTCCGGTTATTTCCATTGAACAAAAGACGACGAATAAGAATCCCCGTTCTACGGTAGGTACAACGACGGAAATTTACGACTATTTGCGTCTGCTTTATGCCCGTGCCGGTGTGGCATATTCTTATCTTTCGGGTGAGAAAATGGTGAAATACACCGAAGAGCAAATTCTCGATCTTATTCTGAAAGATTATAAAGGCAAGAAGATTTATATTCTTGCTCCGTTGGTGCGCACCCGTAAAGGACACTATAAGGAACTGTTTGAACAAGTCCGGAAGAAAGGGTATCTTTATGTTCGTGTAGACGGTGAGGTGCGCGAGGCATTGCCCGGTATGAAACTGGACCGTTATAAGAATCATGACATCGAAGTTGTTATTGATAAACTGGTTGTGACGGATAAAGATGATGTCCGCCTGAAAAACAGTGTGGCTACTGCTATGCTGCAAGGAGATGGCTTGCTGATGATACTTGATTTGCAGTCTGAAAGTGTACGCCATTACAGTAAACGGTTAATGTGTCCCGTCACCGGACTATCCTATCGCGAACCGGCACCTCACAACTTCTCATTCAATTCTCCGCAAGGTGCTTGTCCCAAGTGTAAAGGTTTGGGAGTTGTCAATCAGATTGATGTGGAGAAAGTCATCCCCGACCGGGAACTTTCCATCTATGAAGGTGCTGTCACTCCTTTAGGTAAGTATAAGAATAGTATGATTTTCTGGCAGATAGCTGCTTTGCTGGAAAAATATGAGGCTACGCTGAAAACTCCTGTCAAGGAACTGCCGGATGAAGCTATTGATGAAATTCTTTATGGTTCGGATGAACGCATCAAAATAAAGAGTTCCCTTATCGGAACTTCGTCCGATTACTTTGTGACGTTTGAAGGTGTGGTGAAATACATTCAGATGTTGCAGGAGAAAGATGCTTCTGCTACGGCTCAGAAGTGGGCGGAACAGTTTGCTAAAACTGCGGTTTGTCCGGAATGTAAGGGAGCAAGGCTGAATAAGGAAGCTTTGCATTTCCGCATCCATGATAAGAATATTTACGAACTATCCTGCATGGACATCAATGAACTTTATGATTGGTTGATGAATGTGGATGAATATCTTGATAATAAGCAACAGCAGATTGCAGCTGAGATACTCAAAGAAATCCGTACCCGTCTGAAATTCCTTTTGGATGTCGGATTGGATTATCTTGCTCTCGACCGTGGCTCTGTGACTCTTTCAGGTGGTGAAAGCCAGCGCATCCGCCTGGCTACCCAAATCGGTTCACAACTGGTGAATGTGCTTTACATTCTCGACGAGCCGAGTATCGGTTTGCACCAGCGGGATAACCAACGGCTTATCCATTCTCTGAAAGAATTGAGAGATATAGGTAACTCTGTTATTGTTGTGGAGCATGACAAGGACATGATGATGGCGGCTGACTATGTGATAGATATGGGGCCAAAAGCTGGTCGCCTGGGAGGTGAAGTTGTTTTTTCCGGAACTCCGGATGAGATGCTGAAAACGCATACATTGACTTCGCAATACCTCAATGGTGAGCGTGAGATTGAAATACCTGCCAAACGGCGTGAAGGTAACGGACATAGCCTGTGGCTTCGTGGTGCACGCGGAAATAATCTGAAAGGAGTGGATGTGGAGTTCCCTCTGGGCAAACTGATTTGTGTGACCGGTGTATCCGGCAGTGGAAAATCTACGCTTATCAACGAGACGTTGCAGCCTATTCTTTCGCAGAAATTCTACCGTTCGCTTCAAGATCCTTTGGAATATGGCAGTATCGAAGGACTGGAAAATATTGATAAGGTGGTGAATGTAGACCAGTCTCCGTTGGGACGTACGCCACGTTCCAATCCGGCAACATATACGGGAGTTTTCTCCGATATCCGTAACTTGTTTGTTGGATTGCCGGAAGCTAAGATACGCGGTTATAAACCGGGCCGTTTTTCTTTCAATGTCAGTGGCGGACGCTGTGAAGCCTGTCAGGGTAACGGTTACAAAACCATTGAAATGAACTTCCTGCCGGATGTATATGTACCCTGTGAGGTATGTCATGGCAAACGCTATAACCGTGAAACCTTGGAAGTGCGTTTCAAAGGAAAATCTATTGCCGATGTGCTGGATATGACTATCAACCGTGCTGTGGAATTTTTTGAGAACGTACCGCAAATTCTGAATAAGATTAAGGTGATACAAGAGGTTGGTTTGGGATATATCAAATTGGGACAGTCTTCTACTACGCTTTCCGGTGGCGAAAGCCAACGCGTGAAGCTAGCGACCGAACTTTCTAAACGAGACACAGGCAAGACCCTTTATATCCTCGATGAACCTACCACCGGACTTCACTTTGAAGATATCCGCGTATTGATGAACGTACTTAATAAATTAGTGGACAAAGGCAATACGGTTATCGTCATCGAGCATAATCTTGATGTCATTAAAATGGCGGATTACATCATTGATATGGGTCCTGACGGTGGCAAGGGTGGGGGACAACTCCTTAGTTTCGGTACGCCGGAAGAAGTGGCGAGAAGCAAGAAAGGGTATACTCCGAAGTTTCTGAAAGAAGAATTGAAAGGATAAGTACATCAGCATAATAAACTTATACTATCTGTCATTCTGAGCGTAGCCGAAGAATCTCCTCCCTATGTATGCATAAAAAAGATGAGATCCTTCGGCTGCGCTCAGGATGACAGATACCGATGATATAAAATGAGTAAGAGAACATTCTTAAATTATGAAAATCAATAAAACAAATGCAGCGAGGCTTTTGGATAAAGCTAAAATCGCATACGAACTGATTCCCTATGAAGTGGATGAAAATGATTTGAGTGCCATTCATGTGGCAGACAGCTTGGGTGAGAATATCGAACAGGTATTCAAAACCCTTGTCTTGCATGGTGATAAGAACGGCTATTTCGTATGTGTCATTCCCGGTGAGCACGAAGTGGATTTAAAGCTGGCGGCCAAAGCTTCCGGCAACAAGAAGTGCGATCTTATTCCGATGAAGGAGCTGCTACCCCTGACAGGATATATTCGTGGCGGATGTACGCCTATCGGTATGAAGAAGCCTTTTCCTACTTATATTCATGAATCCTGCCTAAACTATCCATCTATTTATATAAGTGCCGGTCAGCGTGGATTGCAGCTAAAACTTAATCCAAATGATTTAATAAAGGAGGTTCATGCTGAAGTTTGTGCTCTTTTTCATGACTAATTTTACTTTTTTATACGATATTTCAGCAAAATGTATATATTTGCATTTAATAAACAAAAAACAATCTAATTACTAATTTAAAAACTTATATCTATGTTCAAGAATCATCCTAAAGGTCTGTTGGCGGCTGCTATCTCCAATATGGGCGAACGGTTCGGCTACTACATTATGAATGCCGTACTGGTATTGTTTCTCTGCTCCAAGTTCGGCCTGAGTGACGAAACCAGTTCTATTATCTATTCGGTCTTCTATTGCGGAATTTACGTACTAAGCCTGGTAGGTGGTATCATTGCCGACAAGACACAAAACTATAAAGGAACTATCATGTCAGGACTGATAGTAATGTCGTTGGGCTACGTCATTCTGTCAATTCCCGTCCTGTCCACAGCCGACAATATTGGCTGGTTGCTTCCTTTGACTTGTGTTTCCCTGTTTTTCATAGCTTTCGGTAACGGACTTTTCAAGGGAAATCTGCAAGCTATTGTAGGTCAGATGTATGACAATCTCGAAAAAGAGGCTGAAAAGAAAGGACCTGAAGCACTGAAATTGGCTAAGAGCCGTCGTGATTCGGGTTTCCAGATTTTCTATGTATTTATCAATATCGGTGGTCTGATTGCACCTTTTGTTGCTCCTATGCTCAGAGAATGGTGGTTGAAGGTTCACAGCATGATGTACAATGCCGATTTACCGGCATTATGCCATCAGTACATTAAGGAAGGTGCTAATATGGCTTCCGATAACCTCGCTAATCTGAATGAACTGGTTGTCAAAGTGGGTGGTACGGTGACAAGTGATTTGGTTCCGTTCTGTACCCAGTATCTTGATGTGTTTAATACAGGTATCCACTATTCATTCATAGCTTCGGTAGTGGCTATGCTTATTTCTCTCTTTATTTTTATTGCGTGCCGGAAAGTATTCCCTATACCGGGTAAGAAAGAGAAGCAAGAATCAGTAGGTTATACTGCTGAAGAGAAAGCTGCTATGGCAAAAGAGATAAAACAACGCCTGTATGCATTGTTTGCAGTATTGGGTATTGTAATTTTCTTCTGGTTCTCGTTCCATCAGAACGGGCAGTCGCTTTCACTCTTTGCCCGCGACTTCGTGGTAACTGATAGTATTGCGCCTGAAATCTGGCAAGCTGTGAATCCGTTCTTTGTAATCGTACTTACTCCGCTCATCATGCTCTTCTTTGGTTCGCTCGCCCGTCGTGGTCAGCAGATTTCCACCCCTAAGAAGATTGCTATCGGTATGGGTATTGCAGGACTTGCTTTCTTGTTCCTTACTATTTATTCAGCAATGCAAGGCTATCCTTCAGGTACTGAGTTCAAAGCGATGGCGGACTCTGCTAAAGCCGGACTGAAAGCCGGACCGTGGGTATTGATTGTGGTTTATTTCTTCTTGACCGTAGCCGAACTTTTCATTTCACCGCTTGGTCTTTCATTCGTTTCCAAGGTAGCTCCCAAGCATATCCAGGGCTTGTGCCAAGGCTTGTGGCTGGGTGCAACGGCGATTGGTAACCTCTTCTTGTTCCTGGGTCCTATGATGTATAATAAGATTCCTATCTGGCAGTGCTGGACTGTATTCTTTGTTATTTGCCTTGTGTCAATGGGCGTGATGTTTGGCATGGTGAAGTGGCTGGAAAGAGTAACGAAATAATTAAAAATTAGAAATTAAAAATTAAAGGCTGCGCAGTTCAAAAGAGAACACTGCGCAGCCTTTAATTTTTAATTTCTAATTTTTAATTGATTTCCATCCCCATTATATAGTCATTCATATAATATCCGTTTCCTATCGGAAAATCTCCTTCTCTCAACTTCTTCATTCCCATGTGCTCATAGAATTTCAGCGCCTTGTTGTTACGGTTCACATTCAATTCCATCAGACAGGTGCCGGGATGTACCTCTTTGATATATTTGACGGCTTCGCGGAATAGGAAACTGCCACAATGCGCTCCCTGAAAAGAGGGGAGTACATATATCTTTTGCAGATGAAACAAGTCCTCACCTTGTTGTTGCACGGATACATAGCCGCACACCTCATTATCATGGTATGCTATAAAATAAACATGCCCTTCCTCTTCCATTTGCTTGCGAATGTTTTCTATGGAGTACATCCATTCCATCATGTATTCATTTTGCTCCGGCGAAAGAATTTCTTTGTACGTCTCGGGGAATATCTGCCATGCAAGCTTATGAATCAGCTCGCAATCGGCTATTGTTGCTTTTCTGATAGTTAACATAGTCGTTGTATTTATATCTTTTCCGCGCAAAGATACATTTTTCTCTTATATGTTATTCTTCTCTTTATGTATTCTTTTTCTGTAATATTAATAAGGTGTAAAGGGTTGTGTGTGTTAATTATATAAAATATAGAGTACTATGTATTGCATGGTACTAATATAATGCATATATTTGTGTCATGCAAAGAGAGGCTCTATTTCAATTAGTTGCTATCTCTACTGTAAAATAGAAAATTGTCAAATCGTAAATCAATAAGAGATGGACGTAAATAATGTAAAGTCGCAAATGCGTAAGGGCATGTTAGAATATTGCATCATGCTGCTGCTGCACAAGGAACCGGCCTATGCTTCTGATATAATTCAGAAACTAAAAGAAGCCAAGCTGATTGTGGTGGAAGGAACGCTTTACCCGTTGCTTACTCGTCTGAAGAATGACGATCTGCTAAGTTATGAATGGATAGAGTCTACACAAGGACCACCACGTAAGTACTATAAGCTCACGCCCAAAGGAGAAGTCTTTCTCGGAGAGTTGGAAGCCTCGTGGCGAGAGCTGAATGAAACAGTCAATCATATAGCCAATTATTAGGCTCAACATTTGAATTACCTCGTATCAGTATAATTTAAAAAACGAATAGCAATGAAAAAGACATTAACAGTAAATCTGGGCGGAACTGTTTTCCACATTGATGAAGACGCCTACCGCCTTTTGGATAACTATCTTTCCAATTTGAAGTTGCACTTCAGAAGACAAGCCGGTGCTGATGAAATTGTAAATGACATCGAACTCCGTATCTCTGAACTCTTCTCCGAAAAGTTGACTGCAGGCTCTCAGGTTATCACCATAACCGATGTAGAGGAAGTAATTAATCGCATGGGCCGACCGGAAGAAATGGAAACCGGTACGTCAGAAGAGGGCGCTTCCGGTTCGAAGAATTCTGAGGGTGCTTCCGGCAGTGGCTATGGTCCCGGTTCCTGGAACAGTGATGCTAAATCCTCTTATACTTCAACACGTCGTCGTCTTTACCGCAATCCGGATGATAAGATGCTGGGTGGTGTAGTCAGTGGTTTGGCAGCCTATTTGAATTGGGATGTGACGCTGCTTCGCCTTTTGCTGCTCATTATCCTGATTTGCGGATATGGAACTCTGATTCCTGTTTATATTGTGTGTTGGCTTGTAATACCCGAAGCCCATACAGCAGCCGAAAAATTGAATATGCGTGGAGAGGCTGTTACAGTGGAAAATATTGGTAAGACTGTAACCGATGGCTTTGAGAAAGTCGCCAACGGTGTAAACGATTATATGAAATCCGACAAACCCCGCACATTTCTGCAAAAGGTAGGAGATGCGTTTGTAATGGTGGCAGGTTTCTTCTTGAAAGTGTGTCTGGTTATCTTCGCCATTATTTGTAGTCCGGTGCTGTTTGTATTTGGTGTGGTGTTTGTAGCTTTACTCTTTGCAGCTATTGCAGTTGCCATTGGTGGTGGTGCAGCATTGATGTCCTGGTTCCCTACTGTTGACTTTATGTTGCCTACGTCTCCTTTGTCGGCCATAGTGATGTATATTGCAGGTATCCTCGTGGTAGGTATTCCTTTGGTAAGTATTGTTTTCGCAATCTTCCGTCCGGTGTTCAATTGGCAGCCAATGGCTTCCGGCTTGAAGTGGACATTGCTTATCCTTTGGATTGTCAGTGCTACGGTTTTCTTTATCTGCTATACGATGCAAGGATTTACATTCCCGGAATTGCTGATGCGAGGGTAACAAGTTGTTATTAAGTTTTTCTGGGGGGGCTTGGAGGTGTTCTCAGACATCTCCAAGCCTATTTTATTAACCATAAATTAAATACATATTATGAGCCGGATACGTTTTTATTATCTCGATTTACTGCGCGTTTTCTTGACTATGCTGGTGTTTTATCATCATTCCGCCATTGCTTTCGGTGCTTCCGGCGGCTGGTATTACATCTCGCAGGAAACAACTACCGGACTGACTCAAGGATTGCTTTCAGCATCTATGGCTATTGACCAGTCTTACTTCATGAGTCTTTTCTTCTTCATTTCTGCCTACCTGATGCCCTTTTCTTTCGACCGTAAAGGAATGAAATCTTTTATATACGACCGTATTAACCGTTTGGGCATTCCTCTTTTGATTTATAGTTTTCTGATTGATCCTCTTTTAGAGTATTGGATATACGGCGGATGGGGACGACCGGGTTTTGGACCCATGTGGTTTGTATTTACGCTGTTGATTTTTGAACTGAGTTATGCTGTCTACCGTCATTTCAGTGCAAAGCGATTAACGTTGAATTGGAAACGCCCTACGGTGACAGGTATTCTTATATTTATGGTGATAACCGGTGTATCTGCATTTTTCATCCGGCTTTATGTTCCTGTAGGAAGTGAGGTGTTGGGGTTGCAACTGGGCTTTTTCCCCTTATATGTAAGTATGTATTTGCTGGGGATTATAGCACATCGCAATCATTGGTTGGATAAAATCTGCGTGAAGAATGCACTTCCCTGGTTTCTGATAGCTATTATTGTCGGAATTCCTTCTTTGTTATGTGTAATGAGCAATTTCTCAGAGAAGATGGATATGTTTTCCGGTGGTTGGAATTTGCAGGCTTTGTTCTATGCTCTTTGGGAGCCGGTCATGTGCGTGGGTATATGCTATTTTCTGTTAGCGTATGGGAAAGCCCATTGGAATAAACCGACTCCTTTGGTTCAGAGATTATCAACTGATAGCTATGCTGCTTATTTTATTCATCCTGTTATTGTGGTCGGTTGCATATTCGTAATGGAACTTTTGCCGGTTTCTCCATTGATGCGGTTGGCATTGGTTTGTGTGGTGGGCATTCCGTGTTGCTTCATTGTGGCAAGAGGAGTGCGAGTGGTGCTGGGAAAGGTGGGCGTGAAGATGTGACGCGTAATGTAGAGTTGAGCTGAAGGAGTTTCCTCTTCCCCAAGAGGAAACTCCTTTGACTTTTTTTACTCTCCATCGCCTTTTTATAATACTATATTGGATATCTTATTTCTTCATCCTCAGCACCCGGATTCCTGTCCAACTCGGATTGTTCTGTAACATCTGTCCTAAAGCCACTTTAGAAACAACCACTTTCTTTTCCTTAGAAGAAGCATGCAGCAAACTCAGCTTGCCATCCACATAGAAAGCAATACCCATATGAGCTACATCCAGTCCCGGAGTATTTGTAGTAATAGCAATAATATCACCATTCTTAATCCAAGGCAGGCCATTAAACGGCAACTTATCTTTTGGGATGTAATGGAACTCTTGTCCATTCAATGATTTTTCAATCTCTTTCATCTTGGCTACATTCTGTGGAGAATTGCTCAACTGTTTGTACAGTTCGGGATGAGAAGACATATAAGAAAGAGCAACCTTCTGTGTGTGCGGACTGTAAGTTGGGGTTAAATCTTCCAGGAAACCGTTACGAACGCCGTTGTTTACCCAGTCCGCAATGTAATGTAAGCGGGAAGTATAACCGTCTATCTTTCCGTCACGATAGCGGATCATCTGAAGTTTATCAGCAAAGTCACCTTCGGCTACCTGACCGTCTTCAGTAGGAGAGAGGGCCATGGCAAGAGCATATTCTACAAAAGTGGTGCAGTCCACCTCATCACAATTGATGATAAGTTCTTCTTCACCATCAGTTACTTCCAACGTATGCGCTACGTAAGGAATATCCAGAAATTTTATTCCATTGTTCAGCATGACATTCTCATTGTCATTTGTTTGGGCATTGACAGTGACCGCACAAAGTGCACTGAACAGGAGTGTAATCATTGTTTTCATTGTTCTTTCGTTTTTAATATAAATAAAAAAGGATGTCGCAAAAGTACGACATCCTTTTCATAAATCCTTAAATTGGACAGATTAAATTCAATATTGATAGATTAAATTTTTGTAATCTGTCTTCTTGTCAAACGGTACGATGGAGAAACCATATTCGATGGCATTCTCTACGCCGGGACGAATCAGATAGGGTTCGTGTGGCATAGCTCCCCAACTGTTGTCACCGCCAACGCCCATCATGCGATAGTCAATAAACATATCTACCAGCTTTTCCAGTTGCGGATCGGTAAGATGGCGATGGTTGGTTTTCTCTGTGCGTGGAGCGCCATTATCAATCGTTTCACCACTATCCAAAGTTCCGAGCGGATAGTTGGAAGCATTCAACTCGAATGTACGGTCGGCAATGAAAAGTAAACCGCCTTTCTGCTTATTGGTGAGGGCACACCAATAGATATCTGTGCGGTGCTCGTTCTCTTGCGGACGAACATACGGCTCATACATATCTTTGATTGGAATGGTGTACTCTCCGATAAACTGGGAGGTACGACGGTCGCGATAATTCTCTTCCGGTCCACGACCGTAATAAGTGAGGTTGGTCAATGTTTCTGACAACTGCATACGCAAACCAACACGTGGAATCATCGGGGTTTCTTTTCCTTCGGCTACAAAGTGGTTGTTCACTTTGATGATACCATTGGCAAATATCTTATAAGTAATCTCCCAGCGTGCATCCGTCTGCGGGAAACGATAGGCTACTTTTACAATGGAATTGTCACCTTCTTTGGATACATTGAATGATTCTGCTTGGAGTGTCTGATAACTGGCCTCTCTCCATGCTTTCAGACGAGTAGGAAGTTTTGCTCCGTAATCGTTATCAGTAGGTGCACGCCAGAAGAAAGGACGCGGACCTTGTCCGTCGTGAATATATTCCTGCTTCTTGTAGATGTAAGACACTAACAGACCGCTTTGCTTATCAAATGCTGCTTTGAATTCGTCGCCGCTGAAAACGACCTGTGAAAGTACTTCTTCCATCTTAGCAGGCTCCTGATGCACAACTTCTTTCTTGAAGAACGGATGAATATAAGTCTGTTCGCGGGCAATCACTGTGCCCACCGGCAAGAAGGGTTCTGCCTGGCGTATAGTGGCATAGAATTCGATGCGTACATCTCCCACAGTATTCTTATCTTTAGGAATACCTTGTAGGAATCCGCTGGTTGCTGTCTTACCCGGGGCTGCATTGATGTTATCCATATTACCTTTATAAATCTCTTTTCCATGGTCGCGTACGATGTAATGGAAATCGTATTTATTCAGGTCGGTAAAGGAGAAATCATTGCGAACTTGTACAGTGCAGGTTTGCGGGTCGAATTTAATGAACTTGATGTTCTGGTAAACTTTACCCATTTCAATTGTCTGCGGTTTGATGCTGCGGTCGGGATAAACTATACCGTTGATGCAGAAGTTACCGTCGGAAGGAGTGCCATTGTCGCCATAATCACCGCCATAGTTCCAATACTTACGCCCGTCGCTGGTTTTAGCAGCAAATCCCTGGTCTACCCAGTCCCAGATGCAACCACCTTGCAGTATAGGATACTTTTCAATGATATCCCAGTAATCCTGAAAGTTGCCAAGACTGTTGCCCATGGCATGGGCATATTCGCACAAGATGAGTGGACGCGTCATTTCCTTATTTTGCGCATACTTTTCAATATTTTGAGGAGAAGTATACATAGGGCAATAGATATCTGTATTCCACTCTAATCCGGCGCGTTCGTACTGGATAGGACGGCTGTCGAGCATCTTCAATGTATTGTAAGTTACATAGAAATTCAGTCCGTTTCCGGCTTCGTTACCCAATGACCAGATGATGACGGACGGATGATTCTTATCTCGCTCGTACATATTCATGGTACGGTCGAGGTGGGCATTCATAAATAATGGATTGTTACCCAAGGTACCGCCTACGTTCAGGTTATAACCCATGCCATGGCTTTCGATATTGGCTTCATCGATAACGTAGATACCATATTGGTCACAAAGTTCGTAGAAACGTTCTTGTTGTGGATAGTGACAAGTGCGTACTGTGTTCACATTATACTTTTTCCAGAGCTCAAAGTCTTTCAGCATAAGTTCTTCCGGAACGTAATGTCCGGTGTATTCATTATGCTCATGAACATTCACACCTTTCACAAGGATGGGCACACCATTTACGAGCAATTGCTTATCCTTAATCTCTATCGTGCGGAAGCCCACTTTGCAACTGGTAGCTTCTATCACTTCACCATTCGTACGTTTCAGGCTGATGACAAGTGTATAGAGATTCGGAGTTTCTGCAGTCCATTGTTTTACACCACGGAGGGTTTTCTTGGTAAATTCCACTTCGGTTTGGTCTCCTTCCACGCGGGTGGAGGATTGGGTGACTTGCTGGTCTTCATTGTCTAACAGCCGGTAGGATACCACATACGGAGATTTGATATCGCTTTCATTCGTAAGCTTTACTTTCAGTTTCAGGATACCGTCTTTGTAATAAGGATCCAGTGGAGTTTCCACTTTGAAGTCGGCAATGTGAATCTTTGGAGTGGCGTATATATAAATATCACGCTCGATACCGCTGATGCGCCAGAAGTCTTGACATTCCAAATAATTGGCATCCGAGAAACGGTGCACTTGAATGGCAATGATATTCTTGCCTCTTTTTGCCATGCCGGTCACATTGAATCGGGCAGGAGTTTTAGCATCTTTGCTCATGCCTACAAATTTGCCGTTGATGTAGTAGAAGGCAGCACCCCGCACACCGTCGGCACTGAGGAAAATCTCTTTTCCGTCCCAATCGTTCCCTATGATAAATTCACGACGATAGGTTCCGGTAGGATTCCAGTCCTTGGGGACATAAGGCGGATTCGGTTTGTCCCAATAGGGTTCGTAACCTTTGGAGCAAAATTCATAGGGTTGATTGACGTAGATAGGTGTACCGAAACCCTGCAATTCCCAGTTGCCCGGTACGTTGATATCGGGCCAACGATTCACGTCAGTACGTGCGTTCATAAAGTCGGTGGGACGGTCGGCGAAGTTCTCCACATAATTGAACTTCCATTTCCCGTTGAGGGAAAGGCGATATGTGCCGTTTGTCCGGTCATTGACAATGGCATCTTCTTCACTTACATAAGAAGTAAATGTGCTTCGGGGAGCCATTTTGTTGATGTGGGTCAACTTCGGATTGGTCAACTGGTCGTAGCGGTCCTCCTGTGCCGGAAGGGCGAGGGGGAGCAATGCGAGGCAGGTGATAAGAGTCAGTCTTTTCATGAGCTATAATGATTTTTATTTCTTCTCAAATTTCAATCCGTCACGCAACCACTTTTCCAGTTCTTCCGTCCACTGGCGTTTGTATGTGAAGTTGTCACGGAATCCCCAGCCATGTCCGCCGATGGGATAGATGTGCATGGAGACGGGAACCTTCTGTTGGTTGAGGGCAAGGAAGTAGCCGATGCTATTCATAGGAGGTACGGCTCCATCATCCGCAGAAAGCACAATGAAAGCTTGCGGAGAGCGGGGAGATACACGGCGTTCCAGTGAATAGTCTGCTTCCAGTTCCTTTGTCGGATTATTACCGAGAAGATTCTGGCGGGAACCTCCGTGAGTGATACCCGGTACCATAGAAATAACAGGATAAAGCAGAATTTGGAAATCCGGACGCGTTTCATCGCTACCGTATAGTGTGGAAAGTGACGCTGCCAGATGTCCGCCTGCCGATGCTCCCATAACGCCTACACGTTTCGGATTGATACCCCATTCCTGGGCATGCTGGCGGATAATGCGAATTGCTTGTTCCGCATCAGAGAGAGGAACTTCACGATGACCATTTGGCATACGGTATTTCAGAACCACATAAGTGATCCCCTGTGTGTTGAACCAGGAAGCCATATCATGGCCTTCATGGTTCATGGCCAGGCGGGCATATCCACCGCCCGGGCACATGAGGATAGTCATGCCATTGGGATTTGCGGGGCGATAGACCGTGATTGTAGGATTGACAACGTTGGCCACACGGCCACCATTCAAATCTTCCTGGTCGCCTGTCAGTCCGTTTGTATTAGGAGCCCCGTTAGGCCACAAGGGTATCTCAACGGGCTTCTGAGCAGATAGCAGAGTTGACATAAACAATGCTGTAAAAAATAGGATTACTTTCATATTATATTTCTTATTTTGTTTTCATCGAAGCTTTGATGAAGTAGATAATCAGCAGTGCATAAGCACCCAATGCCAATACTTCGGACCAGGTATTGTTTACCCAGGCGTCATTCACCAGATTGATGCCGCCGAAACGCATTGCTGCACTGACTACTCCCATCAGGGCACCGCCGGCAATGAAACCGGAAGCCAGCAATGTACCTTTTTCACCGCGTTCTGCATTGAGAGCGGCATCCTTGCTGCGGCTTGTTACGTACCAGTTCACAGCGCCACCCACAACGAGAGGAATGTTCAGTTGTAACGGAATAAACATACCCAATGCAAATGCCAATGCAGGAATCTTGAATGCATTCAGTACAATAGCAAGCACTGCACCAATGCCGTAAAGCAACCAGGGAGCACCCACACCATTCATTAACGGTTCGATAACTGCTGCCATTGCGTTAGCTTGCGGAGCAGCCAGTTGTCCGCTGGTAAATCCGTATGTCTTATTCAGGATAATCATTACACCACCTACGGTTGCAGCTGAAACAATTGTTCCGAGGAACTTCCAGGCTTCCTGCTTGGCGGGTGTACTACCTAGCCAGTAACCGATCTTCAAATCGGTAATGAAACCACCTGCCATAGACAGTGCCGTACACACAACACCACCCATTACTAATGCGGCTACCATTCCCTCAGGGCCTTTCAAACCGACAGATACCATCACTACCGATGCCAGAATCAATGTCATCAGCGTCATGCCGGAAACCGGGTTCGTACCTACGATTGCAATAGCATTGGCAGCCACAGTCGTAAACAGGAAAGCGATACCTGCTACCAATAGAATAGCTACCACAGTATGCAGCAAACTGCCTTGCATTACATCAAAGTAGAAGAATAAGAATACCAGCAACAGTGTTATAATAGAACCGATAGCAATAATCTTCATAGAAATATCGCGCTGAGTACGCTTCATGCTAGCTTCTACATTGGATTTTCCACCCATCTCTTTAGCTGCCAGTCCTACGGCACTCTTGATGATGCCCCACGACTTGATGATACCGATGATACCTGCCATAGCGATACCTCCGATACCGATGCTCTTGGCATAATAATTAAAAATTTCTTCGGGAGCCATGCTGCCTACGGTAGCCACAATTGACGGGTTCCACTGGTTCAGCACGCTATCGCCCCAGATCATGGACATTCCCGGAATGATAATCCACCATACAGCCAGTGAGCCGGCACAGATGATAGAGGCATATTTCAGACCTACAATATATCCCAAACCGAGTACGGCCGCACCTGTATTCACTTTGAATACCAGTTTTGCTTTATCAGCCAGCATCTCACCAAAGCCGCATACGCGTGTGGTGAAATTTTCGTTCCACCAGCCGAATGTGGCAACGATGAAGTCATACAGACCTCCGATAATACCTGCCAACAGCAACGGTTTGGCCTGGCTTCCGCCTTTCTCGCCCGATACAAGTACCTGTGTGGTAGCTGTTGCCTCGGGGAAAGGATATTTGCCATGCATATCGCTTACAAAATATTTACGGAACGGAATAAGGAAGAGAATACCCAACACACCTCCCAACAGAGAGCTGATGAATACCTGAGTGAAAGTTACTGTGATTTCTTCCGGATAAGTTTCTTGTAGAATATATAAGGCGGGCAGGGTAAAGATGGCACCTGCCACGATAACGCCGGAGCTGGCGCCGATGGATTGGATAATGACATTTTCGCCTAACGCATTCTTACGTTTGGCTGCGCCTGATACACCCACGGCAATAATTGCAATAGGAATGGCTGCTTCGAACACTTGTCCTACTTTCAACCCCAGATAGGCTGCCGCAGCCGAAAAGAGGATAGCCATAGCGATACCCCATAATACAGACCAAAGGTTAACTTCCGGGTACTTCTTGTCAGGGCTCATCAACGGGTTGTAGACCTCGCCCGGTTTCAGTTCACGGAATGCATTTTCCGGCAGACCGGTCAATTTCTCTTCTTCTTGTTTCATAGTTTCTTAATTGCTTTTATGTTTTATAGTTATTATGTCGTCCATTAATTGATTATTTTATCCAAATCAGCTTCAAAGAAAGCAAAAAAAAAGGAGAATTGAAAAATTCTCCTTTATTCTTATATATAAAGATGCTTATTTCGCATCTTTCGGTGTCATATCTCCTTCTACAAAGAGTCTCATCATTTCAGTTTTAGCATTTGTACGCAAGGTGATGGACTTTTTGAAGTGTCCCGGATATTTACCTGTGCCGTTGTAGGTAATCTTAACGGTTCCGGTTTTACCTGGCAATACGGGTTCCTGGGTATATTCGGGAACTGTACATCCACAGGAAGCTACGGCTTGATGGATTACCAATGGAGCATCGCCCACGTTGGTGAATGTGAATACACAACTTACAACCGGATCGTTTTCAGAAAACGTACCGAAGTCGTGTGAAGTCTTATCAAACTTAATATCAGCTTTCCCCTGTGCTGAAACGTAACCAATGCTCAGAACGAGCATAAACATATACAATGCAAGTTTTTTCATGTCTATTTCTCTTTTTAAGTTTACAATGGGGACAAAGGTAGTGCATTTTCGGAAAATTTGTGTTTATTATGTGCGAAATAGTATTAAATCGGAAATTTAGACCAATACCCGGGGCTGCACCGTACCCGCTCCGTGTCTGGTCCGTATCAAAGCCGTATCTGGTCTAAACGTATAGATACGGAGCTAATACGGAGCTGATACGGCTTTGGTACGGTTCGGGTAATAAGGAGGAAGAGAAACAGAACAAAAACTCCTTTTATTCTTTATGTATGTTTTCTTGTCGGCGAATGATGAGTATTGAAAAATAGGGGAAGGTACGCTCATCAATCAGCGGGACATCATTTAAATATATTTCATTTTCGGTCCCTACGTTTTCAAAATAATGGTAAGCATACTCAGGATGCAGATGAATGCAATGGTGAACTTCATTGGTGCATTGAGAGAGTTTCATGATAACAATGGTGGTTTTTTCCTGCATATACTTCTCAATCTCTTCAGTGGTTATGATGCCGGGAATGACAGTCAGCCGTTCTTCCTGACTGGCTATGTGAAGTCCAGCACAAGCACCTGCTGCAATAAAAGCAGGGATACCGGCAATATGCTGCACGGGGATGCCGTCGGCTTGCAGCCTATCAAAGATATAATGAACGGAAGAGTAGAGGCCGGCATCTCCTTCGGCAACGATACAGACTTTTTTATTCTTTTTATAAAGCTGTGCAGATGCGGCATACACTTTATTATAAGCAGTCAATGCCTGTTCCCGGTTCTTACTCATGGGCAATGCGAAACGGGAGAGAAGTGTATCCGGAATATCCAGTGCGTGCAGTATATCGGCAGCACGTGATAAGGTACGTCCGTTTGTTGTGTGAGTTTCGGGACAGAAGATGCAATCGGCATTTTGCAGGGCTTTCAAGCCTTTCAGGGTGATAAGTTCCGGTTCTCCGGGGCCGAGGGATACGAATATGACGGGGGTGGACATGTTTGTTAGTGATGTAATCTATTTCTTATAGTAAGTTACAGAATCACCATTGGCACTGAGGACCATCTTGTCTCCGGAGATTGTGCCCTGACTTGTATTTTGGTTTTCTTTGATGGTTATTTTATTACCGTCTAAAGAGTAAGTACCTGTGGATTCATCTTTCCCATCTGCTGCATTTATAACTCCATCTCCATTAGTATCATGTTGAAAAATATAGGTGAATGTTGTTTTTTGGAATTTTAATGTGCGTATTTCGTCTTCATCATCAGCAACCCAGGTAGTTCCGTCTAAAGAGTTTGAATCGTTGTCTTCATCACTGCTGCATGCAGAAAATACTGTAGCCATGAGGACCACAAGAATAAATGTAATTTTTTTCATGTTTTTATTATTTAAATGATTATTGATTGTTACTTATTCATTTTTAAGAAGTAACGCTGCAAAGGTACGAAAGTAATTTGAAATATTATTGTAATAATGATTGTATTTGAATAGATAAGAGAAGGTGCTTGAATAAATCATCCCTTTTTCCTTGCATTCCCTGCGAAATGATGTATTTTTGTACTTCAATGTGCGACAAAGAACACTAACTCTTAATTATATGATGGATTATCAATTAAATACTCCCCTGAACGGGAACTTGGCAATGACTTCTTGCTTTCACGAAAATAAATCACTGCAACAAGATACTACCTTATATAAATTTCTTTGGGTGAGGAAGGGTGCTCTGACTGTTGAAATAGACCATATCCCGATGCGGCTGGAACAAGACGAAATCGCCTGTCTTACACCCCTGCATCATATCGAAATAAAATCGGTGGAAGGTGAATACCTCACTTTTCTGTTCAATAGTAATTTCTACTGCATCTTCGGACATGATGACGAAGTATCGTGCAATGGTTTCCTTTTTCACGGTTCCTCCCAAGTGATGCGATTAAAGCTCTCTCAGGAGCAGGCTGCCAATCTGAATGATATTGTCCGTATCTTCCGTCAGGAATCTGCCGTTTGCGATAATCTGCAAGAAGAAATGCTGCGCATCATCCTTAAACGTTTCATCATCACCTGTACCCGCATTGCCCGTGAGAAGTGCGGCGTTACTCCGGAACAGGAGAAAGCTTTCGATATCGTCCGCCGCTTCTATATATTAGTTGACCAGAATTTCCGTGAAAAGAAACAAGTGCAGGATTATGCCGACCTTTTATTCCGTTCTCCCAAGACACTTTCCAATCTGTTTTCTTCCTGCGGAGTCCCTTCCCCTTTGCGCATCATTCACGAACGGGTGGAAGCGGAAGCCAAACGTTTACTGCTCTACACTTCCAAAAGCGCCAAGGAAATCAGTGAACTTCTTGGCTTCGAAGATTTGTCCACATTCAGCCGCTTTTTCAAGAAAATGACGGGCGAAAGTGTGTCGGATTTCCGTAAATCGAACACAACGGGAAATATTGCCAACTGATACGGCAGAATTGCCATTTCACACCCCGACATAAACCCCGATTTTTGCATCAGAAAAACAAAACAATTAATTAATGCAATAATCGTATGAAAACAAAATTACAATCAATGTTCGTGGCGGCCCTTACTTTGGCTGCGTCAACTCAGAAGTTGGGTGTCAATCTTATCCGTGTGGCAATTCTGGTTATTTTCGTTTGGATAGGCGGATTGAAGTTCTGGAATTATGAAGCCGAAGGTATCGTGCCTTTTGTGGCAAACAGCCCTTTTATGAGCTTCTTCTATACGCATAGTGCTCCTGAATATAAGGAATACAAACTGAAAGAAGGTGAATTTGATGCCGTGAAGCATGAGTGGCATAAGGAAAACAATACGTATGGCTTTTCTCATGGGCTGGGCATTCTCATCATGACCATTGGTGTTCTTACTTTTCTGGGCATTTTCTGGCCGAAAGTCGGTTTGGTAGGAGCAGGACTTGCAATTATTATGACTATCGGCACGCTGTCTTTCCTTGTCACCACGCCCGAAGTATGGGTGCCTGATTTGGGCAGTGGCGAGTCCGGTTTCCCGTTATTGACCGGTGCTGGAAGATTAGTTATAAAAGATACAGCCATTTTGGCGGGTGCAATTGTTATATTAGCAGACAGTGCGAAAAGCGTACTGAAACAATTAAAGAAATAGAGATATGAAAAAGTATGATGCTATTATTATCGGCTTCGGGAAGGGAGGAAAGACCCTGGCTGCCGAATTTGCAAAACGCCAGAAGACGGTTGCAGTAGTGGAACGTTCAAACCGTATGTACGGAGGCACTTGTATCAACATCGGCTGTATTCCTACAAAGACGCTGGTGCATCTGGCCAAGGAAACTCCGGTAAAGGCTGCGTGGGAAGAAAAGAAGGAATATTACCGTCAGGCCATCGGTCGTAAGGAAGAGGTTACTTCTTTTCTGCGGAACAAGAACTATCATAATCTGGCCGACAATCCCAATATAACGGTTTATACGGGTGTAGGTGCATTTACAGGCCCCGATGTGGTAGAAGTCAGGACGACGGAAGAAGTGATAGAATTGCAGGCACCGCAAATATTTATAAATACCGGAGCGGAAACCATCATACCTCCCATCGAAGGAATAAAGGATAATCCTCGTGTATACACCAGTACTTCCATTATGGAACTGGAAGAACTTCCTGAACAATTGGTAATTGTAGGCGGAGGGTATATCGGACTGGAATTTGCTTCCATGTATGCTTCTTTCGGTTCAAAGGTGACGGTGCTTGAAGGCTATCCGGAACTGATAGGCCGTGAAGACAGGGACATTGCAGACAGTGTAAAGTCGGTATTGGAGAAGAAAGGCATTGTTTTTCATCTGAATGCACGTGTGCAGTCGGTAGACGGTTCAACGGTGATTTATCAGGATGTTGCGACGAACGAGATTCACCATTTAGAAGGAGATGCCATTTTACTGGCAACAGGTCGTCGTCCGAATACTTCGGGTTTAAATCTGGATGTGGCAGGAGTGAAGGTGGATGAGCGTGGAGCCATTATCGTGGATAAATGGTTGCGGACTACGAATCCCCATATCCGTGCTATCGGTGATGTGAAAGGCGGCTTACAGTTCACTTATATTTCTCTGGATGATTACCGCATTATCCGTGAAGATTTGTTCGGTGCCGGAGAACGCCGCACGGATGATCGTGACCCTGTCAGCTATTCAGTATTTATCGACCCTCCTTTGGCACGTATCGGACTGAGCGAAGCGGAAGCACGTAAGAAAGGATTGGATATTAAAGTAAATACCTTGCCTGTCGGTGCTATTCCGCGTGCACGAACGTTGGGTGAGACGGACGGACTATTCAAGGTGGTGGTAGATGCCCATACCAATAAAATAGTGGGTTGCACCCTGTTCGGTCCGGAAACGAGTGAAATAATCAACATTGTATCAATTGTAATGAAAACAGGACAAGAATATACATTCCTGCGGGATTACATCTTTACACATCCCAGCATGAGCGAAGCGCTGAATGACCTGATGAATTTTTAGACATACTTATATAATAGGTGTTCGGGCACAAATTCGGTTAAATTATTGGACGGGTATTTGCGTATCTCCCTAAAAATGACGAATATTGTGCCCGAATTCTATACACCTTTATAGTGATGAAACGAACTACTGCAATAACTGCCGCTTTTCTTAGTGTCTTATGTGTGGCTTGTGGCCCGAAAAATAAACAAAATTCTACTGATATACAGGCTACTGTAGCTTCTGTTTCGACTACGGATTCAATATATCCGGTTTATGCGGAAGGATTCGAGGTGAAGTATCTTCCTAACCATGTTCGTTTGGTGAATCTTCGCGACCCGCAAAATGAAAACAATAGCACTTTTCATTATGCCCTGGTGCCCCGGGGACTGAAAGCTGAGAACATTCCTTCCGATTATACAGTGATTGAAACACCTGTGCGCAGTGCCATTTGCATGACTTCGCTTCAGCTATCCAATTTCATCAAACTGGAGGCTTGTGATAAGGTGGTCGGTATAACCAGCACCCGTCATCTCTTTAATAAAGAAATGAATGAGCGTTTGAAGTCGGGTAAGACTGCTAAAATCGGTATCGAAGGAAATTTCGATAATGAGATAATCATGAGTGTCAATCCCGATGTCATCTTTATTTCTCCCTTCAAGCGTGGCGGATATGATACGATGCGTGAGATAGGCATTCCGTTGGTTCCTCATCTGGGATATAAGGAAATGACTCCGTTGGGTCAAGCTGAGTGGATTAAGTTCATCGGACTGTTTATCGGGCAGGAGAAAGAGGCGAACGAGAAATTTGCAGCTATCGAGAAGCATTACAATGACCTGAAACAACTGGCTGCCGATGTGAAAAAACGTCCGGTGGTGTTTAGTGGTGAAATACGTGGCGGTAACTGGTATGCGGTAGGAGGGAAGAGCTTCCTGGCACAGTTGTTCCGCGATGCGGGAGCTGACTATTTTTTGAAGGACGATCCCCGTTCCGGTGGCGTTACACTGGATTTTGAAACTGTATACAGCCAGGCGGAAAATGCCGATTACTGGCGCATCGTGAACAGTTACGACGGTACTTTTTCTTATGGCGCCTTGAAATCCCTTGATCCGCGTTATGCTGATTTCCGTGCATTCCGTGACAAGGGTGTCATTTATTGCAATATGCGCGAACAACCTTTCTACGAAAGTATGCCGATGGAGCCGGAAGTAGTACTGGAAGATTTGATTCACGCTTTCCATCCCGATTTATTGCCCGATTACCAACCTAAATACTACGCACGTTTGCAATGAAAAGACCGACGCTGCTCTTGATGCTGGTAATACTGGCATCCATCTTTCTGTTCTTCCTGTTGAACTTGTTGTTAGGGTCGGTCCATATCCCGTTACGTTCCGTCTGGAACATTCTTTGGGGGAGTACGGATGAGTCCATTATCTGGCAGAATATTATTTGGAAATCCCGTGTGCCGCAGGCATTGACGGCATTGGTGGCGGGAGCAGGGCTATCGGTGAGTGGTTTGCAGATGCAAACGGTTTTCCGGAATCCGCTGGCAGGACCGTCAGTATTGGGTATCAGTTCGGGTGCCAGTCTGGGAGTAGCCTGTGTGGTATTGCTATCGGGAGCGATGGGCGGTGTGGCATTGAGTAAGCTCGGATATATGGGAGAAGTGGCGTTGTCCATTGCGGCGATTATCGGGGCACTGTCCGTGATGGCGCTTATCGTATACGTTTCACAGAAAGTAAAGGGAAATGTGACGCTGCTGATTATCGGTGTGATGATTGGTTATGTGGCAAGTGCCATTATCGGCGTATTGAAATATTTCAGTGTGGAGGAAGATATTCGCGCATACGTCATTTGGGGACTGGGTAGCTTTGCCCGTGTGTCGGGTGACCAGATGATACTGTTTGTCTGTATCATGGCGGTCTTGCTACCACTCTCGTTTTTGCTGATAAAGACGATGAATCTGTTGCTGCTGGGCGATGGGTATGCACGGAACTTGGGGCTGAACATTAAGCGGGCACGTCTGTTGGTGATATCCTGTTCAGGTGTACTGGTAGCGATTGTGACGGCATATTGCGGTCCGATTATGTTTATCGGTCTGGCTGTTCCCCATCTTTGCCGAGCAATTTTCCATACATCCGACCATCGGATATTGATGCCTTCCACATTGCTGGTGGGGGCTTCACTGGCATTGATTTGTAACCTTATCGCCCGTATGCCGGGACTTGAGGGAGCTTTGCCTGTGAATTCGGTGACGGCGTTGGTAGGTGCTCCGGTGGTGGCATCCGTGCTTTTCAGAAAGCGAAAAGGAGAGCTGGAAGAGTAGTTTGAATGTTGAAAATAGAAAGGTTTTGAAACAAGAGACTATACATATTGAGAATTTGTGTATCGGCTATCCCGGTAAAGGAGATGTGAAAGTCGTGGCAAGGGACATTTGTGCTGGCATCAACAGCGGAGAACTGACTTGCCTGCTGGGTGCAAATGGCGTAGGGAAATCTACATTGCTGCGCACCCTTTCCGCTTTTCAGCCGAGGCTATCCGGTGAAATTTGTATTGAGGGAAAAGATATCAGTTCTTATACGGACAAGCAGCTATCAAAAGTAATCAGCGTGGTTCTGACCGAAAAGTGCGATATCCGCAATATGTCTGTGGTAGAGCTTGTCGGCTTGGGGCGCAGTCCGTATACTGGTTTTTGGGGAACACTTTCCAAAGAAGACAAGGCAGTGGTGGATCATGCCATCGAATTGGTCGGAATTTCTCATTTGACCCACCGCATGGTGCATACGCTGAGCGACGGTGAACGGCAAAAAGTGATGATTGCCAAAGCTCTTGCTCAGGAAACCCCGGTTATTTATCTGGATGAGCCGACCGCTTTTCTCGATTTTCCAAGCAAGGTGGAGATGATGCAGTTGCTTCATCTGCTGAGCCGTCAGACGGATAAGACCATCTTTCTTTCTACTCACGACCTGGAACTTGCCTTGCAGATTGCCGATAAAATCTGGCTGATGGACAAGGTGAACGGGGTTACCATCGGCACCCCCGAAGACCTTTCGCTGAACGGAAGCCTCAGTTGCTTTTTTGCCCGTAAGGGCATTGTATTCGATCTGGAGACGGGATTGTTTCGTGTGAATAATGAATATACTTCCCAAGTTCGGCTCATCGGACATGGGCAGAAATATGCCATGGTGCGGAAAGCCCTGCAAAGAAATGGTATTCTGGCAAACCGAAACGTCAAGTCGGACGTTTATATAGAAACAGGAGATTTGAAAGGTAACGGCACCTTTGTGCTTCATCCGGCAGACGGGGAAGCTATTACCATGCGGACCATCGATGAACTGCTTGCAGAGATTGTGAAAATTCTATGAGACATTCGGCAAAAGATAATTATGTCTATCTGACCACAGCCCCGGTGCCCCGTCTGATAGTATCGTTGGCGGTGCCCACGATTATCAGTATGTTGGTTACGTCGTTCTATAACATGGCGGACACGTACTTTGTGGGGAAAATCAATACCCAGTCCACGGCGGCTGTAGGGATTGTGTTCTCTGTCATGTCCATCATTCAGGCGGTGGGGTTCTTCTTCGGACATGGTTCGGGAAACTACATTTCGCGGAAGCTGGGTGCGCAGGAGACTGAGAATGCCGAAAAGATGGCGGCAACAGGCTTCTTCTGGGCATTGTTTATGGGAATCGTCCTGGCGGTAACCGGACTGATATTTCTTACTCCGCTCTCGTTGGCATTAGGGTCTACGCCTACCATATTACCTTATACGGAGAAGTATCTGGGCATTATCCTGCTGGGCGCTCCGTTTATGACTGCTTCTCTTGTGATGAACAATCAAATCCGTTTCCAGGGAAATGCGGCGTATGCGATGGTAGGAATCGTATCGGGTGCGGTGATTAATGTGATATTGGACCCTATTCTGATTTTTGTCTTCGATATGGGGATATCGGGTGCTGCATTGGCTACGGTCATCAGTCAGATCTGCAGTTTCTCTCTGCTGCTGTATATGGGCAGCAAGGGAGGAAATATCCGTATCCGTTTCAAGAATTTCACGCCCTCACTGGCTTTTATAAAAGAGATTATCGGCGGAGGCACACCTTCGCTTGCTCGCCAGGGGTTGGCAAGTGTGGCAACTATCTTGCTGAATGTGGCTGCCGGAACTTATGGAGATGCTGCCATTGCGGGTATGTCTATTGTCACTCGCATTGCCATGTTCATCAATGCTTTCCTGATAGGCTTCGGGCAAGGTTTCCAGCCAGTGTGCGGTTTCAATTATGGGGCGGGACTTTATGGACGCGTACGCCAGGGCTTCTGGTTTTGCGTGAAGGTAGGTTCTGTATTCTTACTGGTGTGTGCGGTGGCAGGTATGGGGTTTGCCGAAGAGATTGTTTCCGTATTCCGTAAGGGAGACCCCGATGTGATTGCGGTGGGGGCTGCTGCATTGCGCTGGCAGTTTATTACTTTCCCTCTGGGGGCCTGGATTGTGGTCAGCAACATGATGTTGCAAACCATCCGTAAGCCTGTCAAGGCTACCATTCTTTCGTCTGCCCGTCAGGGACTATTTTTTATTCCGTTGATTTTTATTTTGCCTTACTATCTGGGTTTGCAGGGAGTGGAGATGTGCCAAGCCGCCGCAGACCTTCTTACTTTCTTGCTCGCCATTCCACTGACAGGCAGTGTACTGAATGAAATGAAGCGGAAACAGGTAGAGCAAATGCAGCCTTCCGGAAATTAGAACCTATATCCCACAGTAAAAAAAGAAGAGAGGTTTTTGGGAGAGAATTTTTCAACGCCGGAGTTCTGTAACAGATTATCCAACTGGTCGTTTACTTTAATCATCCCCAATTGGAGCTCCGCTCCGAAAATGAATTTGTGATACTCAAAGTTAAGGGCGAACATGAGTCCGGCATCAAAGCGTTTGTTACCCATATTGTCGTCTATCATGTTGCCGAAAGTATCTAAACGGAATTTATAATTTCCTCCATGGTGGCTACTGCTATAATCGTATTGTTGTATTTCGCCCGACGTTTTGCCGCCTACGCCATAAGCGATGTACGGACCGGCACTCAGTGAGGCACTGTAATCTTTACTGAGGTTGAGGCGGGCGGCCATCATCACAGGCAGTTGAATGTACATCTCATTCATGTTTGCTTTACCTACAGACTCTATGTCTTCACGGGCACCTATCGATACAAAGTTCAGTGAGGGCTGGAATACCCATGTACGGTTGACTTCATAGTTCATACCAATACCTACTTTGTAGGCGATGCGTGTATCACTTTCTACATTTTCTCCATAGAAGTTGGAGGTACCGACTCCGGCTTTTACCTGGAAGGAGATAGGGGATTGGGCGCTTGCTCCCAATGCTATGATTGCAAAGAAAATAGTGAGAATAGTCTGTTTCATTATTTGAACCTTGTAAGGGGTTGATGTTTATTTGCTCGCAAAGATATAAATTATATGATTACATACAATTCCTGCTGGGGGAATATTATAAGTTACGAGCTACGAGCTACAAGCTACGAGTGGCTGCGCTATATCCGAAAGGCACTTGTAGCTTTGTAGCTTGTAGCTCTGTAACTAACTAATAGAATTTCCTGATCAGCCAATCTACCAGACTAAACGGCAGCATAGGCTTGATGCGTGCAAAGAATACTTGTTCCCATGGACCGACCTTTGTGCGGAAAGCAGGGCGGCGGCTATTTACCAGTTTGCAGATTGCTTTGCCTAACTTTTCTGGTCGGCAACCATTATTTTCAGATTGCTCTACGTTTCGCATGGCTTTTGCAAAACTCTCCCCATATTGCGCATGGGAGAGGGAAGTCTGACATACTTGCCGCTGCGCTGTGAAACCTGTTTGGAAATCTCCCGGTTCGACTATGCAAACTTGTATACCCAGTGGCTTAACTTCTTGATAAAGCGCTTCACTATACCCTTCAATCGCAAACTTGGATGCACTGTAAAAAGCCTGGAAGGGAACGGCAAGGACGCCTGCAATGGAACTGATATTTATGATTCGTCCGTGTCCGGCTTCACGCATGAAAGGCAGTACTGCTGCACACATACGGACGGCACCCGTGAAATTCGTATTCATCTGGCGCTGTATCTCTTCCTCGGTAGTGAGTTCGATAGCTCCGCTGATGCCCATCCCGGCATTGTTGACAAGTACATCGATGCTGCCTTGTTCTTCCAGAATTGTAGATATGGCGTTGGATACCGATGCGGGATCAGTAATATCCAATTGCAACATTTTGAAGCCGGGGTTATCGGATAATGCTTTCCGGCTGGAGCCATAAACGATATGTCCTTGTGCAGCCAATTGCGTAGCAATGACTCTTCCAAAACCGGAAGAAGCACCGGTGACAAGAATTATTTGAGGATGTTTCATATTATTTTCCCTTCTTCACTAATGAGTAGAATCGTCAGTTCTCCTTCAGGTAACAACGGGTCACAATATTGATGGCATAGTTCGAGCAAACGGGAGCAAAAGGCTTGCAAGTCTTCGGCAGAGAGCAATGTCCATAACTCACGGGCTAAAGTTATCTTTTCGATAACTGCAAGTGTTTCTCCACCGCATCCGGCAGAAAGAGCCACTTCCCGTAGGAAATCCTTATTCATTGTCACCTGTTTGCTGTGCGTATCCAGATTGCCTTCTGCCAGCTTCACGGCTTTTCCTATCATGATACCCAAAGTCACCGCTTTGATTTCCAAATCTGCGGCAATCTTTATCGTATCTCCAATGAAGTTTCCGTAATGAATAAATGCCTGTACAGGCAGTTCGGGATAATACCCTCGGACATACTTTTCACTCTTTGCACCGGAATTAAGGACGATGCGCGGGCTTCCTGTTGCTCGACCTACTTCCATAGATTTGCGGATGGAATCTATAAATGCTTCGGAAGAAAAAGGTTTCACGATACCCGAAGTTCCGATGATGGAAATGCCGCCTTCTATGCCCAGACGGGGATTAAAAGTCCGCCGGGCTATCTCTTCGCCACCCGGCACGGAAATAGTGACAACAAAAGGATTGGGTTGTTTAGGAACTTTCAGTTGCTTGAGGAATAGCCTTACATTGTTCTCAATCATCTTGCGTGGGGTGTTGTTGATGGCGGGACTGCCTACTTCGAGTCCCAAGCCGGGCATGGTGACGATGCCTACACCTTCGCCACCGGAGACAATGATCGTATAGTCATCTATCGGTGTGTCTCCGGGTTCCGGGTCGTCCATGCGAAAGGGTACGGCAACGTTGGCTCTGATTTCTATACCGTTGGTGATGTCGGGGTCGTCGCCGGCATCTTTGATGACGGAGGCTTCAGCGTCGGCCATCCAATTGCCATTCAGGGAGCCGGCGTTGGGCCAGGATTTTTGTTTTTCGACGGGGACGTATATGGTTTCGCCATTGGGGAGGAGGACGGGAAAGACTACGGGGCGCGGACGCCGTTCGAGATTGAAAAGATCCCAGGTGGCGGCCACGGCAGCAGCGGTGGCACAAGTTCCGGTGCTGAGTCCGCTACGCAGGGGGTAGAAGTCGGGCAATATATTTTCTACCATCCGGCGCAGACCATGTTCGCCGTCTACGGGGATGAAACTTTCGGGTGTGTCCGGGCGGCGAATGGCGAAGATACGGATGCCTTCTGCAAGGGCCGCTTCCACTTTTTCTTTGAAGCCTCCGGAGAGTCCGCTTTCTTTTATCAGTATGGCTTCGGGGCGCAACTTCTGAATCAGGATGCGTTCATCTTCACCTGCATGGTAGTAATACAGTTTTTTCTCGGGAAAGCCTTCGAGTTCAGCCAGGCGGCGGGAGCTTTCACGATCGAGGATACGGAAGTAGCAACAGGCGCTTTCCTGCCAGAGAGGCTTTAGTTTGGCGATGCTTTGTACACCTGTCAGTGCCAGGAGGGTGAATATCTCTTCTTGCTTGATTTGCCGGATGGCATCTTCAAAATCATCGCACCATGTGATGTGTTCTTCGTCACGTGGCGGATAAATACGTTCGAATCGGATGACATACAGATCCAGAGTATCGGCTACTTTCTCTACGGTTTGGTGCAGTTGTTCGGCAAAGGGGTGGGCGGCGTCTACCAATAATTGAATGTTATGTTCCCGGCAACAGCGCTCCATCTCCTTTTCATCCATGGCATCTTGCAGGCGGATACCGTGGTGCATAGTTACTTCCTGCTCGTCTCCTTTGGTAGAGTAGTAGAATGGTTTTCCGGCTTCTTCAAGGGTACGGGCGGCGATGCGTCCTTCGGTGGTTCCGCCTAATATTAGAATCATAATTTGAAGTTTTAGTTATATATGTAGTTAACAAGGGAACAAGTTGACGAGGGGACAAGGCCATGCGGAATGATTGTGGCAAATATAGCGCAGCCCCTTGTCCCCTTGTCTCCTCGTCAACTGATTGTTCATTTACTTGCGGAAGAGATGTTTGAACTCATGGGCGTAGAGCCGTGAAAGCCCTTCGCGGTTGTCGATGGCTTCGCCTACGACAATCATGGTGGTGAGCGTCAGGTTGTTCTCTTTCACAATCTTAGCAAGGTCCTTCAACTCTCCGCGATAGATGCACTCGTCCTTCCAGGTAAGGTGGTAGCAAACGGCAACAGGAGTGGTTTCGGGATATTCCTGCAAGAGCTCTTCCTGCACCTGTTCGGCAATGCCGGCACTGAGGAAGATACACATGGTGCTTTGCGAGCGTGCCAGCAGGTGGAGTTGTTCGCGTTCCGGCATGGGGGTGCGTCCTTCGCCGCGGGTAAGGATGATGCTCTGCACTTTCTCAGGAATGGTAAACTGAGATTTCAGCGCAGCGGCAGCAGCCTGGAAAGAAGAAATGCCCGGGGTGATGTGATAACTCATGTGGTGCTGGTCGAAATAGTTCATCTGTTCCTGAATGGCACCGTAGATGCAGGGATCGCCCGTATGCAGGCGGACTATGAATTTGCCTTCATCATAGAACTTCTTCATCAGCGCAAACTGTTCTTCCAAGTCCATAGAAGCCGAACTGCGTACCGTAGCACCCGGTTTGGCACACAGTGTCAGTTCGCGGGGGACGAGACTGCCAGCGTAGAGGATAAGATCTGCCTTCTCCAGCATTTGCCTTCCACGCACGGAGATAAGGTCGGGATTACCCGGACCGGCGCCGACGATTTCGATGTGCCCTTGACGCAGGTATCCGTTCTCGATGGCAATGGCGAAGGTGGATTTGTTGCTGAGGCCTTTGAATTTCTCGGCATATAGCACACCGTGATGCGATGAGAGTATGGCTGCTGCTTCGCATACACTGGGCGTGCCCATGTACTTTTGTACGGTGGTGCTGGGATTGGGAACTTCTACCTGGCTCAGCTCTTCGGCCGTATAGAAGCGGACGTCGACCAGTTTCTGCAATTTTTTTATCACTTCTACGTTGCGTTTCACATCGATGGTGGCTACTTCTTTGATGGCTTGCCCGCAGATGTTTTTACCGGGTGCGCCTACAACGAGATTGACGAATAGTTCTTCGAATTCGGGGGGATCGAGTGCGAGCCCGAGGCCGACATGCAATATTTTAGGAATATACTGTATGTTGGCTATTGCGGGGTCGAAGAACATAAAGGGACTGACGATAATCAGCAGTTTGTACTGGCTGAGATCCATGTCGCTGCGATGGTAATAGACGTCGACGTGTTGGGGTCGGGTACGTTCCAGGTAGTCAGTACCTTCATCGCGGATTTCGAGTAACAGGGCGGTACGGTATTTGTTGACGAAGAGGTTAATGATGACGTTGAATTCCTTGGTTCTCTCGTTGTAATTGGTACCGTCCCTCATTTGAAGTATGATACTGTTATCATCCTCAATTTCATCCTCATCTTCATCGTACTCTTCATCCTCGTCCTCGTCGTACTCTTCATCCTCATCTTCGCCGTACTCTTCTTCTTCATTGTAATCTTCCTCTTCATCGCTTTCTTCTTCTTCGTCGAGGATTTCTATATTTTCATAGTATGCGTTCGACATACCTACCAAGACTTCCCAACCGAACTCTTGTCCGAGGGTGTCAAGAGCCCATAATCCGCTATTGTCGCTCAAGGTACTGATGACGGGATTCGCCCCTAAGATGTGGGCGACATCTTGGGTGATTTTATTGGCTTGCCCGATGTGACCGGACAATACGGATATGGCATTGCGCCCCATGCTATCCACGCAGATCACGGCCGGGTCGGTGTGTTTATCTTTTACATGGGGGGCAATGGTGCGGACACAAATGCCCATGGCACAAATGAAGATGAATGCATCATATTCGTCAAAATTCTCTTCTATGAAATCGGAAAGGGATGAGATATAAGTGCAATCGGGAAAATGTTCGAGTGTGAATATTTCAGAGTCGTTCATTTCTTGGTGCAGTGTCTCGGCCAGGGCGAGGCTGTTGCCTGTTACTAAAAGAATAGCTGTTTTCATATCGTTGCTTTCATTATTTCTATAGGGTTAAAATCGTTGATGATGATACGCAGGGAGGAATGTAAGGTCATTCCTGCGGCATGAACTCCTTGACGAAATAGCTCCTTACTACTTTCGGACACGGAGTTGAAGACGATGCAACCGCCGGGCTGCAATACTTCTTTCAGGCGTACCAGTATATCTTCTAATTTTCCGCCGTGCCCGCCGATAAAGACAGCGTCGGGGCGGGGGAGAGGTTCCAGATCAGTTTGCAGGAAATCTCCGATTAAGGCTGTGATTCCCGGCGCTCCGAAACGGCGGGAGTTGATGCGCATCAGTTCTTCTCCTTCGGGACGTATCTCGAACGAAACGACCGTAAGATGCGGGAATTGCAGACGGGCTTCGATGGAGACGGAACCTGTGCAAAAACCGATGTCCCAAAAGACACGGCGGCGATTCAGTTCTAATGCCTGCAAGGTAAGGAGGCGGATCGGAGCTTTGGTAATCATGCGGGCACGTCCGTCCAAATGAGCAAATTGTTCGTCAGGAAGACCGAAGGGGCGGGGCTGTTCAGTTATAGGGAGGAGAACTTCCTTGCTATGGGTGTCGTAGCAGAGCAACAAATTATTCGGATGCTCAAATATCTCTTTTTCAGCTTCTTCAAGACTCATCCGGCGAATGCGTTCGCGTTCGGGATTACCGAGGTGTTCGCCTACGTACATGGTGTAGGAGTTGTATCCATATTCCAACATTCGCGCGGCGATAGTGGCAGGAGTGTGCTCCCGATCTGTCAGTACGCCTATTTTGTGGGCACGTTCTATGAGTGCTTTGTCCAGTTCCTGCCACGGGCGTCCTGTCAGGGAGACGGTACGCATATCGTCGTAGGGCATCACCAGTCTGTGCGCTAATGTTTGCAGGGAATTGAAAGCCGGGTAGAGGCGTATTTTTGCATCGGGCAGTTTTCGTTTTACCGTATTGGCGAAGCCGAAAAACAGGGGATCTCCGGATGCAAATACGACAATCGATGCATCGGAAGCCTTCTTCTCAAAGTCTGCAAAAATGTTTTCGTATTGGGCAAAGACGTTGTCCAGTGGAATTGTTATGGAAATCCACTCCGCACCTTCCGGAAGTAACTTCTCTACAATTTCCCGATGCCGCAAGCCACCGGAGAAAACTTTTCCTTCCCGGATGTGCCGCAGCACTTCGGGCGGGAAGAAAGGTTCCCGGTTGTCATCCATGCCTATAATAATAAAGTTTCGTATCATCATTATTGAATTTATAAGTTACGAGCTACAAGCTATAAGTTACGAGCTACAAGCTACGAGCTACGAGTACCTTTCGGTGTGATAGCGAATATAGCGCAGCAACTTGTAGCTTGTAGCTTGTAGCTCGTAACTCGTCACTACCCTTCGGTATGATAGCGAGTATAGCGCAGCAACTTGTCACCCGTAGCTTGTAGCTTGTAACTAACGGGCTCCGCCCGTTAAACATCCCGTCCCGGCCTTAACTGTTCCGCATCATTGTAGCACAAGATTGCATTCACCAGCGTTGCAGCCAAATTACTTCCTCCTTTTCGTCCCTCCACTATCAGTTTGGGTATTTCCATGAACGGCTTCACCATGTGCTTGGATTCCTGTACATGTACAAAGCCCACAGGTGCGGCAATAATACCGCTTGGTGCAGCTTTCCCTTTACGTACCAGATCACAAAGCTCCATCAACGCCGTTGGTGCATTACCGAATACGAACAAGGCATCCGGATGTTCCTCCACCGCCAGACGTATACCGGCTTGTGTACGGGTGATCCCTTTTTCCGCTGCCATTGCCGCTACCCGTTCATCGGAAAGATAACATTTCACTTCTACCCCCAGCCGTTGTAAAGCTCCTTTGCGGATACCAACGTCAGTCTCTTTCCGGGTACCCACGGGCAGCCTCCGTCACATCCGTAACAATCGTTTTCAACCGGCCGTCCGCTATTTTCTGATAAAGCTTTTCCACAGCACCTTTGTCCGTATACAGCAGCCTTTCCATTTCAAAATCAGCCGTGGTGTGGATGGCGTGCAGCAAAGCCCATTTATGATCCAGAGGAATATTCTTATTCTTTAGTTCCGACTCAATGGTCCGGAAACTTTGTATCATGATGTCTTGACCTATCCCTTTAGTTGGTTGTTCATCCTTATCCGGACGGTTATAATATCCCCGGGGAGTAATGAACTTGCCGTTCCACGCATAAGACTGCGAGTTACCGATCAGGATGACCGTAAACATATCCACTTCTTCGGGATTGAAATCAGCGAGTGTCGTCAGATGCACTTCCTGTTCCTCCCGTCCGGCTTGGCGTACATAACCTACCGGAGTCTCCGGAGCGCGTCCTTCTGCAAGAAACAGCTCTTTCAATCGATAGAGTTGCCAATATCGCCCTTCGCTTTTCGGATTGTATACAGCCGTTACGAAATCAGCCATGGCTGCCGCACGGATGCGACGCTCGATCCGTTCCCACGGTGTCATCAGATCGGAAAGGGAAATCACACAGAAATCATGCCCCACAGGAGCACCCAGCAGTGAAGCCGCTTTCTGAAAAGCACTGATACCCGGCAAGGCAATCACTTCGATGTTGCTGTTCCGTTCCCGCTTCATCTCGTAAATCAGCGGAGTCATTCCATAAATCCCCGCGTCGCCAGAACTGATGACGCAAACCGTTTTTCCCTGTTCCGCCAATTCAAATGCCTGTTCCGCACGAGTGCGTTCCCGCTTCATGCCCGTATCTATACATTCTGTTTCAGGGTGGAGATAAGGCTGGATAAAACGGAAATAATATTTATATCCCACTACTACATCTGCTTCGCGAACCGCATTCAGAACTGCAGGGGTGATGTCTTGTTCGCTGCCCGGACCGATGCCGGCAACTATTATCTTTGGCTGTTTCATATCGCTTTTATTTCTATCATGCAAAGATACATTCTATTCTCTAAACTTCAGGTATAAAAGGCTGTAAAAAGGGCTACACCCTTTACCTGGAATGGTGTAGCCATCCGGGGCAAAAGGTGTAGCCATAAGAGGGAAAGGGTGTAGCTATTTCAGCAACGCTTATTTTTTAGGAATTACTGTGTATTTCTCTGCCAGCTCATAAATTCCTTGTGTAAATCATTTGTCAATTCATAAATTTCACTACTTTTGTCAACTATAAATTTCAAACCCACGTCAACGTACTACTATTATGAAATACAAAGCCGGTCTGATAGCTATCTTATGGGGAAGCCTTTTAAGTCTTGCCTCGCCTCTTTCAGCACAAAACAGCCTGCAACGTCAAAAAGACTCTTTGCGGCAAGTGATTGAACATTCCGAAGGAATTGACAAACTGAGGTCGTACAACAGATTGTACTATCTATATATGTCGGAAATTGCCGATGACCAAAAGATGGACACCTTGCTGATGCTGCTCAAGCAGGTTGAGGCCGAAGCCATAAAGCAAGGAAATGCACAAATGCAGGGTATGGTGTATGGAAATGCCATCATAGCTCACATAAACAGAAGCGAGCACGACAAGGTGATAGAGAAAGCGCCCGCCTATCTGGACTTCTACATAGAGAACGGACTGTGGAGGTTCTATTATCAGATACACATGCAGCTCATAACTGCCTACAACCTGAAGGGAGAATACGAACTGGCGGTTGAAGAAGCGGAGAAGATGTATGCTCGTGCCAAAGAGCGCAAGGACAAGGCGGGCATGGCAACCGCACTGTATGCCACGGGCATCGTATACAATTCGCAAGACAGATGGAAAGAAGAAGAAAAGTGCTTCAGAGAGTGCATCGGCTTGTTGTGGGAAGTTTCGGGCTACGACAATATCCTGACGCAATCCTATGCGTTTCTATGTACGGTTTTGCGTGCCCAGAACCGGTATGACGACCTGCTGCAACTGGTGCCCGAATACGAGAATGCCATTGCCCGTTTTGAGAAAGCTGCGGGCAGAGCCCAACCCGAAGCCAGAGGCAACCTCTACATAGCGTTGATGAATACCTATATAGATATACGCGAATATGACAAGGCAGAACCCTACCTCGCTAAGATAGAAGGCCTCATCAATAACGACATATCCCGCTTTGAATTGCTGCGGGCAAGGGCGCTGATATTGCGGGCGCGCGGAGACTACGGCAAGGCGCTTGCCGCTGTGGACAGTGCCATGACCCGGACGCCGGAGGCTGATTTCAACCGGAACTCGCTCCGGAGGATAAAGATGCAGATACTTGCCCGGATGGGGCGTTACCGGGAGGCAGACGGTCTGTTGGACGAAATCATCGCTACGAATGATACGCTGAAAAACGTGGAGGTCAACGCCCGGTTCGACGAACTTCGCATCCAGTATGAAGTGGAAAAACACATTGCCGAGAAAGAGCGCAATTTCCACTACCTCCTTTTTGCTCTTGCCATTTGCCTGATTTTCGCTTTGCTCCTGGCAGGCACATTCTATTATAACCGGATGATTGCCCTCAAAAACCGCAAGTTGTACGAGCGAATCAAGGAACAAGACCGGCTGGCAGACGAGCTGTCGCGGTTGGCGGGCACCCGCCGATTGAAAACCTCACCGGAAGCCTCACCGGATGAGTCCGGCAAAACGGGCGGGGCCACGGATGGACTTGCACCTTGCAGCGAACAGCAGAATCTGGTTGCCCGATTGCAGGAGTATCTGCTCTCCGGCGATAATCTGTCGGACACCGACATCAGCCGCGATAATATTATCTCCGCACTTGGCACCAATAAAAACGCATTGACAGATGCCGTTAAGGCCGTCACAGGGAAATCGCCCATGGAGTATATGCGCACACTGAGGGTAGAGGAGGCGCGACGCAAGCTCGACAGTCATCCCGAACTTACGATTGAGGCGATAGCTTTCAGTTGCGGCTTCAACATACCAAGCACGTTCTATCGTCTGTTCCGGAAGCAATATGGCATCAGTCCTACGGAGTACCGGAAGATGGCGAAGTCTCAGGAAAAATAAGAAGCACTACTTTCTTCACTACTCAAAACAAGACGTTTCAAAAGTAACCAATCCCATTCTTTCAGGCACAGATTGCGCGGGTTTCTACGGATTAAAGTAAAGAATTATCTGTAGAACCCGCGTGGTCCGTGCCTGAACTTTATCTTATCTACCGCTGAATTTTCTTCTCATTCAGCCTCTTTTTTGTGCCCAAAAGCCCGGAATGTGGCAGAAAATGACAAAACGCCACAAACTTGGGACAAAATGCAATACTTTCCGGCGTGCATGTGCCTATCTTGCGCAATAAAAAACAACGTTATGGATGACTACATTTTTCTTATCGTTTTAGGGATTCCCTTTTGCTCGTTGGCTATAGTGACATTCGTATTTCTGCATTGCCGGAAAGTGGAACAGAAATGCAAGCGCTACATAGCAAAGGGCATACACGAACAAGATTGCCTGGCCCGCCAACTGGAGCGGACACGCATAGAAAAGGAAATGATGGAAAAGGTGATTAAGACGGAACTGTCCGAAGCCGTCAAAACCTCCATCGACGAAAAAAAGAGTGACGACGGTGCGGCTGCCCCTAAGGAACACGCATCGCGGATTGAGATTACCTATTATATATAATGTACCTATTAATAAATGAGCTTATGAAACAATTACACAAAACTCTGTTGATTCTTTCCCCCGGGTTGGTTGCTGCGGCGATACTGCTTGCAGGTTGCGACAAGAAAGACCCCAGTTACAACACCTCGCATCCGGACCACGGCACGGTTACGCTGACCACCGACTGGAGCGGCATCGG
>NZ_CAJLKP010000022.1 GCF_905207245.1 uncultured Bacteroides sp.
GACTTGTATCGCGAGGGACGGATGCTATTACAAGGCCGATAGGAGAGTTCTTAGTTTGGAGTGGCGCAGGTGAACTTGGTGGACCTCTAGTTGGACAAATATTTGGATGGGGAGCTAAGGGCTTAGTGAACTTATTAGGGAAAAGTGGGGCTAAAGCTGCAACTCAAACTGGTGCCCATACATTAACAGCTAGTGAATATCTTCGGATAGAAAATGCTGCAACTCGAATAAATATGCCTATAAATGTTGTCGGTAGTCGTGCATCTGGTACAGCAACGGCATATTCTGATTGGGACTATATTATTGAGGGAATAAATAAACATAATTGGAATAAAATAAAAAATTCTCTTCCAGGCGCACGGTCTATATTAGACAATACACCACGGAATATAGATCTTATAAAGGAACCTCTTGATAGAACAAAACCATTTATAACAATTTATCCACGATAATAGTTTATGAAGTTTGAGCATGAAATATTAATTAATAAGTACGGTCAGGATCTAATAGATATAGATCAACTAGTACTTCTGTATAAAAGCTTTGGAGAAGATTATAAAAGGTCTTTTATTCACGGTCTCATAACTTTGATAATGCAATCAAAGCCTAAAAAAGAAGACATTAGAATAGCTATATGTAATAGTTGTTTAAAGGAGAGTTATACACCATGTGTTTTGTTAAAAAAGGATTTGTCACAATCTAATCTTTATAAAATTGGAGGATTGCCCTCCTATGAATTAGAGAAAACCGTAGTATTATTTCTAAATTTATTTAGAGTAGCTTATAAACGTAGATTTGAGAAAGAAAGGAATAATATTTATAAATGGTGGTATTGGGACTTGTCTGATAGTAGAAATCTAAAAAGAATTGAGGATGGAAAATTGACGATGGATTGATTTTCTGTCCGTTCAGTCGAGTATGTTATCCGGCTGAAATACTAAAATCTTCAATCAATTAATTGAATGGTCCCTACCTTTTACAACAAAACACAGAGGTAGGGATCTTCTTCTTGGCTTATATCTCTTATCATGACGAGCTTGAGCGTTCTTTTCTAACGGCACAAAAAGCTGTATTCAACAATGCTCCTTTCAACAAGAATTTCTTTACAGTCTGGTTAACAGCCTACTATAATGGCGATTTAACACAAGATTTAAACAAAGGAATAGAGAATATTCAATACAATTGCTTAAATTTGCCAAGACTGGTAAAGTTTAAGGATCAGAGTACTATTACTTATACTTATGCGGCAGACGGTACAAAGCTGCGCGTGGAACATAAGATAGGAAGTAGCACTACCCGGACAACTTACTGCAGTAATGTGATCTATGAGGATGGTACAGCCAAGTGTTTATTAACGGAAGAGGGCTATGTCTCTTTAGACGACCGGGAATATCACTATTACCTGAAGGACCATCAGGGAAACAACCGGATACTGGTAAACAAGAATGGTGGCGTAGAAGAAATCAACCATTATTATCCATTCGGAGGTATCTTTGCAAGTGAAGAGAATGTGCAGCCTTATAAATATAATGGTAAGGAACTGGATACAAAGAAGGGGCTGAACTGGTATGACTATGGGGCGAGGGAGTATGATGCGGCACTGGGAATCTTTACTACGGTGGATCCTTCATCCGAAAAGTATTACCCGACCTCTCCTTATGTTTATTGTGGAGGTGATCCTATAAATAGGATAGATCCTACGGGAGCGGACTGGTATAAGGATAGTGACGGCAATTATCATTGGGCTGAAAGAGGTGGCTACATTGCTGAAGGATGGACATGGGTCGGTTCTTCAGTCTCTATAGAAATCAGTAAAAGTAAGTATGTCAATTATTATGAGAACGGTGGTATTGTAGCCAATAAGCCGGTCAATGCTTTTGATCTGATAGCTTCCAGCCCTAAATTGCAGAATCTTTTTCTTGGTGAGAATAGTCTGTTATCGGAGGCTTCCAAGTCAAGGTTGTTCAATGGACTTGTATCGCGAGGGACGGATGCTATTGCAAGGCCGATAGGAGAGTTCTTTGTTTGGAGTGGCGCAGGTGAACTTGGTGGACCTCTAGTTGGTAAAGCTATAGGGTGGATACTCGGGAAGGTGATGTCTAAAGTGAGTCCGTTGTTGCGTCCTTTAGGACTTGGAAACACAGGTAGGTTTATTTCGAGAAATCTAACAGAAAAATTAGCGATGCAAGAAATTCTAGCAAATCCTGCTGCAGGTGAAATAATTGAAAGAATGAATCCTATAAATGCCCCACGTTGGTTTGGTTGGAGAAAGATGCAATATATACATACCGGATTAGATGGAAATAAAACAGTGATACACTATGTCGGAAAATGGGAAGAAGGTGTTTTGAAAGCAGTTGATGATTTTAAATTTAAATAGATTCATGAAAGTACGTTGCATTAATAATACAGGAAAGAGTATAAGACAATACGAGTATAAGTCTTTAAAAAAAGAACAATTAGGTCGATTTGGTGCTACTGAATATACGCAATTCGGATTGGAAATTGGTAAAGAATTTCTAGTGATGGGTATGCTGTTTGGTGAAGGAGCTTTGGATTATTTGATAGATGACGGAGGATATATTTCGGCATATCCTTATCCGCTTTTTGAGATCATTGATAATAAAATTCCTTCCTTTTGGTATTACAAAGCTTTTTGCTGTGCGGATGAAAAGTATCCCTATAGAGAAGCTGTTTGGGGGTATTATGAATTGGTTTTTGATGATATGCACTATGAACAACTGGTAGATGTGGAAAAAGTTGCATGTCAGATTTATTTTAAACGTAAGATGGAATTAGAACAAGAATTTAGCTTGTATAAATAGTCTTTAAGAATTTTGTTCAACTGGATATTCTATCTGATTGAACGGAGTATTGGAATTTTAATCCGCTATTTAAATTTTCCCCGTCTCTGAAAGCTAAATATTTTTAGAGACGGGATTATTTATTGATGGAATTTAAAATATATTCTTTTGCCGTTACGACGGGCTGGATCGTTTGACCGCCGCTCACTTTAGTGGTTCTGCCTATGGTTCTAAATTTCCTGCCAGTAACATGATATCTACGGAATGAAGTTAAATGCGTTTACAACTTCCTGTACGCTATCATCCCTTTGCATAAAAAAAGCCAATAGAAACCTTGTTTCAAATAAAAATCGTATTTTTGAACAGAGTAAAACAACTCTATAACTTTCAATAAAAAAACGACTATTATGATGGAAAAAACACTGGTTATTCTGAAACCATGTACCCTGCAGAGGGGACTGGTAGGTGAGATTACAAATAGGTTCGAACGCAAAGGCTTACGTTTGGCTGGTATGAAAATGGTTCAATTGACAGACGAAGTGCTCAATGAACACTATACCCATTTGAGTGCAAAACCCTTTTTTCAGCGCGTGAAGGATTCAATGATGGCATGTCCGGTCATTGTGTGCTGCTTTGAAGGGGTGGATGCTGTTGAAGCGGTGAGAGCACTGACAGGCCCTACCAATGGCAGAAAAGCAGCACCCGGAACCATTCGCGGAGATTACAGTATGAGTTTCCAGGAAAATATAGTCCATGCATCCGATTCGCCTGAGGCTGCCGAAGTGGAGCTGAAGAGATTCTTTAATCCCGAAGAAATATTCGAGTATGAGCAGGCTACATTCGGTTTCCTTTACGCTAACGATGAATATTGATAGAAAAAAAACGTATTACTGAAAAAGTCTTTAATCCTTGTATATTCGCCGGATAATGAAAGCGTTCGTCGATAATTTTTTCTTCTTCTTAGATAAAATGTTGCCGGAAACTATATAAATAGTATCTTTGCGCCGCAAATTTAATTAGTAATGCTGTGAATCTGGTTGTCGATATAGGAAATACAACGGCAAAGTTGGCGCTTTTTGATGGAACATTGCCGTTGGAAGTGGTATATGATTCAAATAGCACGTTAGAGCTTTTGCCTGATATTTGCAGTCGGTATGCTGTTGAAAAAGCGATTGTGGCGAGCGTCATAGATTTGAGTGAATGTGCTTTGGCGCAACTCTCAAAGCTCCCGGTGCCTGTGCTTTGGCTGGATGAAAAGACACCACTGCCGGTGGAGAATTTGTATGAAACTCCTGAAACGCTGGGATACGACCGTATGGCGGCAGTGGTGGGGGCGAATGAGCAATTTCCCGGCAGAGACATCCTGGTGATTGATGCCGGTACCTGCATTACATATGAATTTGTTGACGCTGAAGGGCGCTATCATGGCGGGAACATATCTCCCGGCATGCAGATGCGTTTCCGGGCGCTTCACCAGTTTACCGGGCGATTGCCTCTGGTGCCTCGTGAAGGGCGTGAACTCCCCATGGGGAGGGATACTGACACTGCTATCCGTGCGGGAATATTAAAAGGAATGGAATATGAAATTTCAGGTTACATAGTGGCTATGAAACATAAATATCCTGAACTTTTGGTTTTTTTAACGGGCGGGGATGATTTTTCTTTTGATACGAACTTAAAAAGTATCATCTTTGCAGACAGATTTTTAGTGTTGAAAGGATTAAATCGAATTTTAAACTATAATAATGACAAGATTTAGACAAACACTTTTGGTGCTTTTGCTCACGATATTATCTGGGGCGATGGTCGCTCAAAATAATACAAATTCTCCCTATACAAGATACGGATACGGACAGCTGGCAGACCACGGGTCGGGTAATAGTAAGGCAATGGGTGGCATTGCTTATGGCTTACGTGATAAGTATCAGACCAACTTCGCGAATCCGGCATCCTATACGGCGGTCGATTCGTTGACCTTTATGTTTGATGGGGGGATTTCTATGCAGAACACCAACTTAAGTGACGGAGGCGTCAAGATGAATGCCAAAAACTCAAGTTTTGATTACATAACGATGCAGTTCCGCCTTTCCAAATGGGGCGCCATGAGTATAGGACTGTTGCCTTATTCCAATATCGGATATAGCATGGGAAGCTATACGGAAAATGAAGAGGTGCCTGATAAATCTTACATAAATACTTATTCCGGAGAAGGAGGTTTACACCAACTTTATTTAGGTGCAGGTTTTAAAATTCTTAAAAATCTTTCTGTTGGTGCGAATATTTCGTATCTTTGGGGGGATATCTCGCATAGCCGTTATCAGACATTTCCGTCTGATGCGACCGTAATGCCGTTGACGACGGTTACCGGAATAGAGATTACAAGCTATAAACTTGACTTTGGCGCGCAGTATACACATCAATTTGGCAAGAAACATGCTGCCACTTTGGGTGTCGTCTTCTCGCCGGGACATAATTTGAGTAATGATTCATATGTGCAGGAAACACTTGGTAATCAGAATACCGGATATAGTTCAACGCAAAGGGATACGGTATTAACGATGGGTATTCCTATGACTTTAGGTGCTGGTGTGACATATGTGTATGATGATTGTCTGACGGTAGGTATGGATGTGATGTTCCAGAAATGGAACAGTGTGACATTCATGAATGATCCGGCTGCTTTCTGTAATCGTGCAAAGATTGCCTTGGGTGCGGAATATATTCCTAACCAGTTAGGCAGAAGCTATCTTTCACACATTAAATATCGTTTGGGAGCTTATTATTCCAAACCTTATTATAAAATAGACGGTGTGCGCGCTTCGAATGAATACGGGGTGACTGCCGGTTTCGGATTGCCTCTTCCACGTAGCCGTTCTGTGTTGAGCATCTCGGCACAATATGTGAGAACACAAGGCACAGAAGCCCGGTTTGTGAATGAGAATACATTGCGAGTTTGTATTGGTGTGACATTCAATGAACGTTGGTTCTGGAAGCGTAGGGTTGAATAAAAAAGAATAGACAATATAACAACTAAAATTTAAATACAATGAAGATTAAAACGCTTGTAGCTGTTTTGCTCCTTTCGGGTGGAGTAACCAGCGCTTTCGCACAGACTGAAGATTGTAATAAGAACAGTAGTATTTCTCATGAAGCGGTAAGAGCAGGTAATTTTAAGGATGCTTATCTGCCGTGGAAAGAAGTGCTTAAAAATTGTCCAACATTGAAGTTTTATACTTTTAATGATGGCATAAAGATATTAACAGCTTTTTTGGGCGATATAAAAGACCGTAATTCGGCTGACTATAAGAAATACTTCGACGAATTGATGGAAGTATATGATTTGAGAATGCAATATACACCAAACTTCCAGCATTTGAAAGGTACGCCTTCTGTAGGGGATACCAAAGGAAGTAAGGCTATCAGTTATATCGCTTATGCTCCGAATGTGGATGTGAATCAGGCTTATACTTGGTTGAAAGAATCTATAGAATCAGAAAAAGAAGGTTCTAAAAGTCCTATTTTGCACTATTTCTTGGATATGTCTTTGAATAAGTTGAAAGCTGACCCCAACCACAAAGAACAATTTATTCAGGATTATCTGACTGACTCTGAATATGCAGATGCTGCTATTGCCGCTGAAAGTGACCCTGCCAAAAAGAAGGCTCTGCAACAAGTGAAAGATAACATTGTAGCAATGTTTATTAATAGCGGTACTGCCGACTGTGAATCTCTGCAAGGTATTTATGGTCCTAAAATTGAAGCTAATCAGTCAGACTCTACTTATCTGAAGAAAGCTATCTCTATCCTGAAGATGATGAAGTGTACTGAAAGCGAAGCATATTTCCAGGCTTCTTATTATATGTATAAGATTAACCCGACTGCTGATGCAGCTACAGGCTGTGGATTTATGGCATACAAGAAGGGTGATTATGATACAGCAATCAAATACTTTGATGAAGCATTGTCGCTGGAAAATGATAATGAAAAGAAAGCTCAGATTGCTTATGCTGCTGCAGTTTCTTTGTATAATGTGAAGAAGCTTTCACAAGCCAGAAGTTATTTACAGAAAGCTATCAGCTTTAAGGAAAATTATGGTGATGCATACATCCTGCTTGCACAGCTTTATGCTTCCAGCCCGAACTGGAATGATGAGCCTGCATTGAATAAGTGTACATACTTTGTAGTTATTGACAAATTGCAACGTGCTAAGGCTGTAGATCCGACTGTGGCAGATAAAGCAAATGAGTTGATTTCAACATATGCACGTTACACACCGAAAGCTGAAGACCTCTTTATGTTGGGTATTAAAGCTGGCGACCGCGTTACAGTAGGTGGCTGGATCGGTGAAAGCACAACGGTTCGATAAGAAATATAAATATGTTACCACAACGAAGTAACGTTCTATTTTGTAGAAGTTTGAGCATAACCATTGCCTTTGGGGCAGTGGTTATGCTTCTTTTATTTTCTGCCTGTTCCGGGCGCCATAAAGATTTGGGAGATGCCATCACTGAGCGTGATTCTTTGCCTGTGATGGATACGAAAGGGGTGATGACTTTGATTTCTGACTCCGGTGTCACCCGCTATCGCATCAATACCGAGGAATGGTTGGTCTTTGATAAGAAGAATCCATCCTATTGGGCATTCGAGAAAGGCGTTTTTCTGGAGAAGTTTGATTCGGTATTCAATGTGGAAGCAAGTGTAAAGTCGGATACTGCTTATTATTATGATAAGCAAAAGCTGTGGAAGTTGATGAGTAATGTAGATATTCGGAATCTGAAAGATGAGAGGTTTGAAACCGATCTGCTTTATTGGGACCAAAATAAGCATACTATCTATTCCGATAGGTTTATCCGCATTGAACAACCGGACCGTATCATTACGGGACATGGATTCGACTCCAATGAACAAATGACTGTTTATAAAATAAGAAAGCCGGAAGGCATTTTCTATGTGGACGACGATGCCACAACGCCTACCGACAGTTTGCAGACTGACAGTTTGCAGGTTGATAGTATCAAACCGTAAATTATGGATACCTATATTTATTTATTGATTACTATGGCTTTCTCTGCCTTCTTTTCAGGTATGGAGATTGCTTTTGTTTCCGTAGATAAACTGCGTTTTGAAATGGAACGTAAAGAAGGGCTGACTTCTCGCATCCTTTCCTATTTCTTTCGTAATTCCAATAGCTTCATTTCTACCATGCTGGTAGGTAATAATATTGCGCTGGTTATTTATGGTATCCTCATGGCGCAAATTATTAAAGTTCATTTGCTGGGAGATTTGATTTCTAATGATTTTGTAGAAGTACTGTTGCAGACGATAATCTCCACGCTTATTATTCTGGTTACAGGTGAATTTCTCCCTAAAACTTTATTCAAGATTAATCCTAATCTTGTGTTGAAGGTGTGTGCTTTTCCCTTGATTATCTGTTATGTCATTTTGTATCCGGTGTCTCAACTGGCATCCGGGTTGTCTTATCTCTTCTTACGTCTGTTTGGAATGAAGATTAATAAGGAGGCGCAAGAAAGAGCTTTTGGTAAAGTTGATTTGGATTATTTCGTCCAGTCCAGCATTGATAATGCCGAAGATGAGGAAGGACTGGACACCGAAGTGAAGATATTTCAGAATGCGCTTGACTTTTCCAGTATTAAAATACGTGACTGTATCGTACCGCGTACGGAAGTTGTAGCTGTTGACCTGACTACTTCCCTGGAAGATTTGAAGAGCCTTTTTGTTGAGTCCGGCATCTCTAAAATTATTGTTTATGACGGAAATATAGATAATGTGGTAGGTTATATTCATTCGTCTGAAATGTTCCGTAATCCTGCCGACTGGCGGAATAATGTGAAGGAAGTTCCTATTGTGCCCGAAACAATGGCAGCGCATAAACTGATGAAGCTGTTTATGCAGCAGAAGAAAACTATTGCGGTTGTGGTGGATGAGTTCGGCGGTACGGCGGGCATTGTTTCACTGGAAGACTTGGTGGAAGAGATATTCGGTGATATTGAAGATGAGCATGATAACACTTCGTATGTTTGCAAGCAGATTGGTGAGGGTGAATATGTGCTTTCCGGTCGTTTGGAGATAGAGAAGGTGAACGAGACATTTAATCTTGATTTACCTGAAGAGGATGATTATATGACCGTAGGTGGATTGATTTTGAACCGTTATCAGAGTTTCCCGAAATTACATGAAGTAGTGACTATTGATAAATTCCAGTTTAAAATAATTAAGGTTACAGCCACAAAAATTGAGTTGGTACGTCTTAAAGTGGTCGAATAATGACGGAATGGTATATTTTTTTAGAGAATAAATAGATGCGTATTAGCATTTTTTGTATCTTCGTGCGCTAAAATGAAGTTTGGAGAAAATAATAATAAACAAATAAATCATATTAACTAAAATGGCAACATTACAAAACATTCGGTCTAAAGGACCCTTATTGGTGGTTGTAATTGGTTTGGCGCTGTTTGCTTTCATTGCAGGAGATGCTTGGAAGGTATTGCAGCCGCACCAATCACATGATGTAGGAGAGGTTAACGGAGAGGCACTTTCCGCTCAGGATTATCAGAACTTAGTAGAAGAATATACTGAGGTTGTGAAATTCTCCAGCGGTTCAAATGCACTTAACGACGAACAAACCAACCAAATTAAAGATGAAGTTTGGAGAAATTACGTCAACAATAAGCTGATTGAAAACGAAGCAGAGAAGCTTGGTTTGTCAGTCTCTAAAGCAGAAATTCAGGCAATCATTGATGCAGGTGTACATCCGATGTTGCAACAGACCCCGTTCCGTAATCCGCAGACTGGTGCTTTTGACAAAGATATGCTGAAGAAGTTCTTGGTAGATTACTCTAAGATGAACACAGCACAGATGCCGGCACAATATGCTGAATATTATCAGTCTATGTATAAGTTCTGGTCTTTCTTGGAAAAACAACTGATACAGACTCGTCTGGCAGAAAAATATCAGGCTTTGGTATCGAAGTCTCTTTTCTCTAATCCGGTGGAAGCTCAGGATGCTTTCAATGCGAGAGTAGATCAGTCCGACTTGTTGCTGGCCGCTATTCCTTATTCCTCTATCGTTGACTCTACCGTAACCATTACGGATGCCGACCTGAAGGATGCTTATGGAAAGAAGAAAGAACAATTCAAGCAATATGTAGAAACTCGTAACATCAAGTTCATTGATGTACAGGTGACTGCAAGCCCCGAAGATAGAGAAGCTATCCAGAGCGAAGTAATGGAATACACAGAGCAGCTTGCAGGTACTCCGGGTGATTATTCAACTCTGGTTCGTGCTGCTGGTTCTGAAGTTCCTTATATTGATTTGTATTATACATCTAAGGCGTTGCCTACTGATGTTGCAGCTCGCTTGGATTCAGTATCTGTAGGTGGGGTATATGGTCCTTACTATAATGCAACTGACAACACTATTAACTCATTCAAGAAGTTGGCTACTGCTTCAATGGCAGACTCTATCCAATATCGCCAGATACAGGTGGTTGCTGAAGATGCTACTAAAACAAAAGCTTTGGCCGACAGTATCTATACTGCTATTAAGGGTGGTGCAGATTTTGCAGAGATTGCAAAGAAATACGGTCAGACCGGTGAGTCAACCTGGATTTCTTCTGCTAACTATGAAGGTGCACAGTTGGATGGTGACAACCTGAAGTATGTAAGCACTATCAACACTTTGGATAAGAATGCTCTGACTAACCTGAGTCTGACACAAGCAAATGTTATCTTGCAGGTGATGGACAAAAAGGCTGTTAAGGATAAATATAAAGTAGCAGTCATCAAGCGTCCGGTAGAATTCAGTAAGGAGACTTATAGCAAAGCATATAATGAATTCAGCCAGTTCATTGCTTCTAATCCGACTTTGGATAAATTGGTTGCTAATGCTGAAGATGCAGGTTACAAATTGCTGGACAGAAACGACCTGTACAGTTCTGAACATACTATCGGTGGTATCAGAGGTACTAAAGAAGCTCTGAGATGGGCTTTCTCTGCAAAACCGGGTGAAGTTTCGGGTTTGTATGAATGTGGCGAAAGTGACCGTATGTTGGTGGTGGGTGTTTCGGCTGTAATCCCGGCAGGTTACCGTCCGTTGGCTTTGGTGAAAGACCAGTTGAGACTGGAATTGCTTCGCGACAAGAAAGCTGAGAAAATCATGGCTGATATGAAGGCTGCCGGTGCAACTTCATTCGATCAGTACAAAGCTATGGCGGATGCAGTTAGCGACTCTGTGAAACACGTAACTTTTGCAGCCCCTGCTTATGTTCCTGCATTGCGTGCGAGCGAACCGTTGGTAGGTGCTTATGCATCTGTTGCTGAGCTGAACCAACTGAGTGCTCCGATTAAGGGCAATGGTGGTGTATTTGTTCTCCAACCGTATGCAAAAGAAAAGATGAACGAGACTTTCAATCAGGAAACCGAAGAAACTACATTGCAGAATATGCATGCCCGTATGGCAAGCCAGTTCCTCAACGATTTGTATCTGAAAGCTGATGTGAAAGATTCACGTTACCTGTTCTTCTAAGGAATTATAAAATAATTCGAGATATGAAAGCCGTCTGATGTTATATCAGGCGGCTTTTTCTTTCTGCCTTTCTGTCATTTTCTGTGCCTGCCATTGCCTTTGTGCAACTTTATTCCTACCTTTGCAAAGATAAACTGGAAAGATTGATAGATAATTATGCCGAAACTAACTCTTTTAGGATTAACACTCGCTGAATTGCAGGAGGTGGTGAAGAGACTGGGAATGCCAGGATTCGCCGCCAAGCAGATTGCTTCATGGCTGTATGACAAGAAAGTGAACTCCATAGATGACATGACTAACTTGTCGTTAAGACATCGGGATCTTCTGAAAGATATCTGTGAAGTGGGAGCGGATGCACCTGTGGATGCGATGCGTTCGGTAGATGGTACGGTGAAATACTTGTATCGGGCTGGTGAGAAACATTTTGTAGAGGCGGTTTATATTCCTGATGAAGAACGTGCCACGCTTTGTGTATCTTCGCAGGTGGGATGTAAGATGAATTGTAAGTTTTGTATGACCGGTAAACAAGGTTTTATTGCTAACCTGACTGCCAATCAGATTATCAATCAGATTAATTCCCTTCCCGAACGGGACAAGCTGACTAATATCGTGATGATGGGCATGGGAGAACCTCTGGACAATCTGGACGAGGTGTTGAAAGCCCTGGAAATAATGACTTCTTCTTATGGCTATGGATGGAGCCCTAAGCGAATCACTCTTTCTACGGTTGGATTGCGCAAAGGTTTCCAGCGCTTCATAGAGGAGTCCGAATGCCATTTAGCCATTAGTTTGCATTCTCCTGTCATCATGCAGCGCCGCGAACTGATGCCGGCGGAGAAAGCCTTTTCTATTACAGAAATGGTAGACGTGTTAAAAAACTATGATTTTAGTAAACAGCGCAGACTATCTTTTGAATATATTGTTTTCAAGGGTGTGAATGATTCGTTGCTCTATGCTAAAGAATTGTTGAAACTCTTGCGCGGACTGGATTGCCGTGTTAATCTTATCCGCTTTCATGCTATACCGGGCGTAGAATTGGAAGGTGCGGATATGGAAACAATGAATAAATTCCGTGATTATCTGACTTCTCATGGTTTGTTTACCACGATACGTGCTTCCCGGGGTGAGGACATATTCGCCGCCTGTGGCATGCTTTCCACTGCGAAGCAGGAAGGGAATAAACAAGAATTAATATAAATTATTAACTTTGGCTCGGATGATATACGTATTCTTCGTAGTTTTGTAAAAACATTAACTGGTAAGTATATGAGAAAGCACCTGTTTTTTTTGAGTTTAGCTCTTGTAGCGATTGCCTTTTCCGCTTGTAGTGGTGGTAAGAAAGGCGTATTTGGTGCGACCTCCAGTGGTCGCGCGTATGAGATTTTGGTAGTGGTTGACCCTGCTATGTGGGAGCGCCCTGCCGGCAGGGCCCTTTTTGACGTACTCGATACGGATGTGCCGGGACTTCCCCAATCCGAGCGTTCTTTCCGTATGATGTACACTTCCCCCTCAAATTATGATGCTACGTTAAAGCTGATTCGTAACATTATCATTGCTGATGTACAGGATATTTATACCCAGCCTAAGTTTAAGTATGCAAGGGATGTGTATGCAGCACCACAGACCATTTTGACAATCCAGGCTCCGGATGAAGCTTCTTTCGAGAAGTTCGTGTCGGAAAATAAGCAGACTATTATCGACTTCTTCACCCGTGCGGAAATGAATCGCCAGATTTCGCAGTTGGAAAAGAAACATAATGACTATGTGGCTACGAAAGTGAAGAGCATGTTTGATTGTGATGTATGGATACCCGCAGAACTTTCTTCTACCAAGCAAGGTGAGAATTTCTTCTGGGCAGGCACGAATGCAGCTACCGGCGATCAGAACTTTGTTATTTACTCTTTCCCTTATAAGGATAAGAATACGTTTACCAAAGAATATTTTGTGCAGATGCGCGACTCTGTCATGAAAGCTAATATCCCGGGTTCTAAGGAAGGCGTGTATATGATGACCGATTCATTGATGACAGATGTGCGTCCTCTCACTATACAAGGCGAATATGCTTTGGAAGCACGTGGATTGTGGCGTATGAAGGGTGACTTTATGGGCGGTCCGTATGTTTCGCATATGCGCCTGGATCCGGTGAACCAACGCATTATCGTTGTAGAAGCCTTTATCTATTCACCTGATAAGTTGAAACGTAATCTAATGCGCCAGATGGAAGCTTCTCTTTACACATTGAGAGTGCCGGGTGATAAACAGACGGGTTCAGAAATACCATTAGGAGTGACTAAAGAGCAGGCTGCTGATAAAGAAGAATAATATGAAGGTATGGGGTGTGTCAAAACGTGGTGAGTTCCGGCACACCCACATCATTTCTCTAATGTGATATATATAAATTTAAAATGGAAGATAATAAAATAAAAGTCGGCATTACCCAGGGAGACATAAACGGCGTGGGGTACGAGGTTATTCTGAAAACATTTTCAGACCCCGTTATGCTAGAACTGTGTACGCCTATTATTTATGGCTCACCCAAGGTGGCAGCTTACCATCGTAAGTCACTTGATTTGCCGACAAACTTCAGTATCGTGAATTCGGCTTCGGAAGCGGCTCATAATCGTTTGAGCGTAGTGAACTGCACGGATGATGAAGTGAAGGTGGAGTTCTCGAAAGCTGATCCGGAAGCCGGAAAGGCTGCACTTGGTGCTTTGGAAAGGGCGATTGAGGAGTATAAAGAAGGGTTGATTGACGTGATTGTGACCGCCCCTATCAATAAGCATACTATTCAGTCGGAGACTTTCTCTTTTCCCGGTCATACGGAATATATAGAAGAAAGATTGGGAAATGGTGCCAAGTCGCTGATGATATTAATGAAAGATGATTTCCGGGTGGCACTGGTGACAGGGCATATTCCTGTTAGCCAGATTGCATCTACCATAACGAAAGAACTGATAGAGGAAAAACTAGCTATCTTCAATCAGTCATTGAAGCAAGACTTCGCTATTGGTGCACCGCGCATTGCCGTACTTTCTCTGAATCCACATGCGGGAGATGAAGGACTGCTGGGCAAAGAAGAGGAAGAAATCATCATTCCGGCGTTGAAAGAAATGGCTGCAAGAGGCATTTTGTGCTATGGTCCGTATCCGGCTGATGGTTTCATGGGTTCAGGTAATTTCACTCATTTCGATGGTGTGCTTGCCATGTATCACGATCAGGGATTGGCTCCGTTCAAGGCGCTGGCAATGGATGAAGGGGTGAACTATACTGCCGGATTGCCTGTAATACGCACTTCACCGGCTCATGGTACTGCCTATGACATAGCAGGAAAAGGACTGGCTAGCGAAGATTCTTTCCGTCAGGCTATTTATGTGTCTATTGACGTATTCCGTAACCGCCTGCGTGATAAAGAAGCACATGCCAATCCTTTGCGAAAACAATATTACGAAAAGCGTGATGACAGCGACAAGCTGAAACTTGACGTTGTGGAAGAAGATTTGTAGCATGACGAAAGCGGAGATACAACAGGTAAAATTACGTTTTGGCATCATTGGTAACAATGAAGCATTGATGCGTGCGATAGACGTTGCCATTCAGGTGGCGCCTACCGACTTGTCTGTACTGATTACCGGAGAGAGTGGTGTGGGTAAGGAGAGCTTCCCCCAGATTATCCATCAGTATAGTAGGCGGAAACACGGCCAGTACATCGCGGTGAACTGCGGTGCCATCCCCGAAGGAACTATTGATTCGGAATTGTTCGGTCATGAGAAAGGAGCGTTTACCGGTGCTATCGGTGAGCGGAAAGGATATTTTGGTGAAGCAGATGGAGGAACCATCTTTCTGGATGAAGTGGGAGAGTTGCCTTTGCCTACCCAAGCACGCCTGCTTCGTGTGCTCGAAAGTGGAGAGTTCATCAAAGTCGGTTCATCTAAGGTGCAGAAAACCAATGTGCGCATTGTGGCAGCTACCAATGTGAACCTGGCACAAGCCATTTCCGAAGGACGTTTCCGTGAAGACTTGTATTACCGTCTCAATACCGTACCTATTCAGGTGCCTCCTCTGCGTGAGCGTGGAGAGGATGCCTTCTTGTTATTCCGCAAGTTTGCTTCGGACTTTGCTGAAAAATATCGTATGCCTGCCATTCAATTGACAGATGATGCCCGGCAGTTACTGACTTCTTATTCATGGCCCGGCAATGTGCGGCAATTGAAGAACATCACAGAGCAGATTTCCATCATTGAAACGAATCGTGAAATCAATGGCACTATTCTGAAAGGTTATTTGCCGGATCAGAATAATATGCAGCGGCTTCCGGCTTTGTTCGGTGTCAAAGAGTCCAAGAGTTTCGGGAGCGAAAGGGAAATTCTGTATCAGGTTCTCTTCGATATGCGTCAGGATGTGACGGAATTGAAGAAACTGGTGCATGAGATTATGACCGAGCGTGCAAAGACTGCTGCTCCGGCTGTATCGACCACCTATTATGCCCAGCCACCTGCAGTGGTGGCTCCTGTTTCTCCGAGTGTGCCTACTATTATTCACCCTTCCATAAAGCCATCTCATGAAATGGATGAAGACATACAGGATACGGAAGAATATGTAGAAGAATCTCTCTCTCTGGATGAAGTGGAGAAAGAAATGATACGGAAGGCTTTGGAAAAACATCATGGCAAACGCAAGAGTGCGGCAAAGGATTTGAATATTTCCGAGCGTACCTTATACAGAAAGATTAAAGAATATGGATTGGATTAAAAAGATTGCCTCGACAGTTATCCTGCTGGGTATATTACTGATAGTAAATTCGTGTAGTATTAAAGTCGGACTTGCACCGATTAGTTCGATTGACTACGCTAAGGTGAAGACTATTTCGATAGCTGACTTCCAGAATCGTGCGGAGTATGTCTACGCCCCGTTAGCTACACAGTTTAATCAGGATTTGAAAGACCTGTTTATGCGCCAGACGCGCCTATCGCTGGTTAATGGCAATGCCGACCTTGAAATTGATGGTGAGATTACCGGTTATAATCAATATAATGAGGCGGTAGATGCAAGTGGATTTTCTTCAAAGGTGAAGGTTACTTTGACGGTAAAGGTTACTTTTGTGAATAATACCGACCATAAAGATGATTTCACCGATCAACAGTTCACGGCTTTCCAGACTTATGATTCTTCCCTGCTGCTGACTGATGTGCAGGATGACTTGATAACCAAGATGGTGAAAGATATTACAGAACAAATATTTAACGCAACCGTAGCTAACTGGTAATATAAGGAATGACGCCTGTACATTTGCAACAATGGATACAGCATCCCGAGGCGTTGAACCGGGATACCTTGTATGAACTTCGTACGCTGGTAGCCCGCTATCCTTATTTTCAGTCCCTACGTTTGCTCTATCTCAAGAATCTCTATGTGCTGCACGATATTAATTTCGGTGCGGAACTGCGTAAAGCGGTATTGTATGTATCAGACCGCCGTGTATTGTTTTACCTGATTGAAGGTGATCGGTATACTCTTCATCCCCATACTTCCGTGCACATTGCCGAAAAGGATATGGAAAAGGAGCCGAGTATTGACCGCACCCTTTCACTGATAGATGCCTTCCTTGCTACTGTTCCCGAAGAACATTTTCAGACGACGGAACTGGACTATACCATGGATTATACCTCCTATCTGGTGCAGGATGAGGAAGAAACGGGTGGGACGGATAGGTCTTCAGTTGTTCCGGCAAAAGTACCGAAGTTGCGTGGACAAGATTTGATAGACGGCTTTATTCGCCAGAGTGAGACAGAAGAAGGAATCAGCCTGAAGTTGCCTAAAGAAGAAAAAGTGCTTCTGTTGCCATTGACTGAAAACGATATGGAAGAAGAGGAAACGGAGGTTGCTTCCGATGAGACCATTCAGTCGGTACAGGTAAAAGCAGAGCAAGAAGAGGAAACGGAGAATGAAGAAACTGATGAGGAAACAACTCCGAAATCAGTTCCCGATGATTTGGATGATAGCTGTTTTACCGAAACTTTGGCTAAAATTTATATCAAACAGCACCGATATGACAAGGCACTTGAAATTATTAAAAAATTAAGTTTGAATTATCCAAAAAAAAATGCTTACTTTGCAGACCAAATCAGATTTTTGGAGAAATTGATTATTAACGCTAAATCAAAATAACAAAATGTACTTATTATTAGTTATCTTAATGGTGATTGCATCCTTGCTGATGTGTTTCATTGTATTGATTCAAAATTCCAAAGGAGGCGGTCTGGCATCCGGCTTTTCTTCTTCCAATCAAATTATGGGTGTTCGCAAGACTACTGACTTTCTGGAAAAAGCTACATGGAGCTTGGCTGCATTCATGGTCGTTATGAGCATTGCTACTGCTTATGTTGTTCCTACTTCTTCTGGTAGAGGTGGTGACGTAATTATGGAACAAGCTCAGCAAGAAGAAAAAACCAACCCGTATAACATGCCGTCTGGTACAACTGCTCCGCAGACAGAAGCACCTGCAACTCCTGCAGTTCCTGAAACTCCTGCTCCGGCTGCTGAAGAACCGGCTAACTAAAGCTATGCGCGGATGAACCGCAAACAGAAATAAGAGAGAGGTTGACACTGAAAAGGTGTCAGCCTCTTTTCTTTTTATGCCAGATTTAATTACCTTTGTCGGGATTATGCAATCTTAAAGCAATAATTTAAAATCTTATATAAATAGTACAATGACAGAACAATTGAAACTTAAATTGAATGACTCCAAAGCTACCCGATGGGGCGCGTTGGTGATTGTTGCCTTCACGATGATGGCAGCTTATTATGTAAACGACGTGGTAGCACCGTTGAAAACGATGCTGGAGACAGACTTGGCTTGGTCGAGCACGGACTTTGGATTCTTTACCGGTGGTTACAGTTTCCTGAATGTATTCTTCTTGATGTTGATTTGGGGAGGACTGATTCTCGACCGTTTTGGTATCCGTTTCACAGGAAAATTGGCAACCATCTTGATGGTAGGAGGTACAGCACTCGAATACTATGCAATGACAGGACTTGCAGGACCGGATGCACAAATCTTTGGTCTTAATGAAATTTTCGGTTATAAAGCCGGAGTATTTGTTGCTTTTGCCGGTTATTCTATTTTCGGTGTAGGTGCAGAAGTTGCCGGTATCACTGTCTCTAAGATTATAGCTAAATGGTTTAGAGGTAAAGAATTGGCTACAGCTATGGGTGTACAGGTAGCTTTAGCTCGTATTGGTTCGCAAGCCGGTTATGCAGTAGCTATTCCTTTGGCACGTGCTTTCGGAATCACCACTCCGGTATTGGTTGGTTTAATTTTATTAGTGGGTGGCTTGGTTGCTTTCTTTATTTTCTCCGTGATGGATAAGAAGCTGGATAAGCAGATGGAAGCGGCTGCCATAGCGGCCGGTACGGAAGGAGAGGAAGAGAAGTTCTCTTTCAAAGATGTGAAGAATATCTTGGTTAATCCGGGGTTCTGGCTGATAGCTTTGCTGTGTGTGTTGTTCTACTCATGTGTGTTCCCCTTCCAGAAGTTTGCTTCCGAATTAATGATTATCAAATATGGCATTAATGAAAATGTGGCAGGAACTTTTGCCGGGTTGCCGGCATTGGGTGCACTGATTCTGACTCCGGTATTCGGCGGGTTTATTGATAAGCGCGGCAAATCGGCTTCTATTATGATATTAGGTGCTGCCATGCTGATAGGTGTACACTTTATATATGCCATTCCTGCCATTGATTATTGGCTGGTAGCTATTGCATTGATGATTATTCTGGGTATTGCTTTCTCGCTGGTACCATCTGCCATGTGGCCTGCTGTTGCCAAGATATTCCCGGTAAGCCAGTTAGGTACAGCGTATGCATTGATATTCTTTATCCAGAATATCGGTCTGTGGGGTATTCCTACCCTGATTGGTAAAGTGCTTGATGTTTATTGTATAGTGGGGCAAAAAACTGACGGTACGAATATATATGATTATACAATACCTATGTGTATTTTCACCGGTATTGCTTGCTTATCTCTTGTGGTAGCCTTTTTGTTGAAGAGGGCAGATAAAAAGTATGGTTATCAATTGGAAGAACCTAATATTCAAGAATAGGTAAAAATGGGAACACTTGAAGGTAAAATCAGTCTACTGGATGCTATTCCGGTGCGTTGTAACCATATCATGACGGAATGGGAAGGGGATTGCGCTATAATTTCCTACCCCCGGTTCAAATATGAATGGATGCGCCGTCTTTTGTTACCAAAAAGTATGTCTCCCGATATTCATATTCGCTTTGAAGAACACGGCAGTGCTGTCTGGAAACTGATAGATGGGCAGCATACCGTGCAAGAGATAATTTCTCTGCTTGCCGAACATTTTCATCCTGACGAGAATTATGCTTCGCGGGTTACGACTTATGTGATGCGATTGCAAAAGGATGAACTTATTAAATTGAAAATTGAAAATTAAAAATTAAAAATTAAAGGCTGCGCAGTGTTTGAACATTAACTGCGCAGCCTTTAATTTTTAATTCCTTCAGTTTCATTCTTTGTCTACTTTGACCAAAGCTCCTGTGTCAGGGTTGAATAACACTTTAATTGTGGAGTTCTTATTGAACAGCACGGGAGCAAGATATTCGACTACGCCAAATTGTGTAATGGGTATTTCTGAATTATACAACTCCTCGTTCTGGTATTTCAATGTAACTTTAGCTCTGCCGGGCGCGTTGTATGCAACGCCATCTACCTGTTTCTTGGGAAGTTCAGCAGGAATAGTAATGGTTTTGAGGTCTGTTATTGTGATGTACACCGGTTCGCCTGCCAGGTCGTCATTGGCTACAACTCCTAATTTCTTTGAAAAGCGGAAAGCGACTTCGTTCTTCATTTCTTTAGGAACGATACGGATGTTGTATATCTTCTCTTCTTTTGTTACTTTACCGGCGAACATTTCTGTCAAGGCACGTTCTTGCAAAGTCAAGTTGTCCAACATAAGTTTCAGTTGTGCACCGTCTTTGGGCATGTTGTCTGTTTCGCCACGCAACAGGGCATTTTTGCTTTCGCGGATGCTATAAATTTCCTTAGCTACCAGTTCCGCCATCTTTGCCGTTGAATTTGCCATCAGAATTTCTTCTGTCAGGAAATTGCGGGGATTGAGGTTAGGAGTGTTATCCGTAGCTTTAGGCTCTACGGGAGTTGCCTTTTTCTGTCCGCTGCCCAATGGCATGTTGATGGAATAGATGATACCGTCTTTGCCCAACTCAATGAGAGGGGCTACGGTTTTATCCTTCATCTTTACAAAATATACATTCTCATTATCGGGTACGCCGATAACTTCCGTTTGTATCTTGTCCAGTGTCCAGTAGGTTTCCGAATCGGGAGAAACGTTGGTTAATCGCAGATAGCGTTCGGCATACTTAGAAAATTCTCCGGGAGTATAGATGTTTTTGGTAACTTGCACGGTGAGTTCAATTTCCGTTTTAGGCAATACATAAGTCACCCCATAGTCCTTGCCACGGGTGACACCGGCCGTCACTTCCGTTTGACCTACAGCGGTCACGGAGAATAACAGGGCTGAAAGCAATATTATATTTTTTTTCTTCATAAGTCGCGTTGTTAAAACAATTTCGGTTAAGGGACAAAGTTAATGAAGTTATTTTTGTCAAGAGTAGAATTACGGAATATTAACAGAATAACCGAATTGAGGGAGCTGCCGGTACTTTCCGTCTTAATAGATGGTATGTTTGGTCTCAATAGATAGTATGTTTTGTTCCGATAGATGGTGTGTTTTGCCTCAATAGATGGTCTGTTTTACTCCGATAAATGATGTTTTGGATATAAAAAACAGGGAGAAGTATTGCTTCTCCCTGTTACTATCTATAAATCCAAATCTAAATCAGGATTACGTTGACAAATATACGATATTAAATACCGGAAGTCAAACTTTTGCCCGGTTATTTTACGAATTGGATGCAAACGGGCTTATCCACCTTGATATCCTGATGTATGTCGAATAACAGTCCTGTGATGGGATCGCGTTGGAATACCTGAATCACATGGCTGTCCCGGCAAGCTGCCAACAGATACTTTCCATTCGGGGTGATGATGAAGTTGCGCGGATGGATACCTGTCAGTTGGTATCCTGCCTTTGCCAGCATGCCGGTTTCAGGATTTACTTCAAAGATAGCAATGCCGTCACCTTTCAGCCGGTTGCTGGCATAGAGGTATTTCCCGTCGGGACTTAGGTGTATATCGGCACTGCCACGTGCACGGAGCGTATCGGCGGCAATAGTTTGTATCTTTTCTAATTTTCCATCCAGATAGCTGAAAGCGGTGATATTACCTGATAACTCACTGATAAGATAGGCATACTTTCCGTTGGGACTGAATGTCAGATGGCGTGGACCGGAATTGGAATCCACTTCGATGGCTTCGGTAGAGGGGTGGGGGATGATACTCTTCGGATGCATCACGAAGCGCAGGATGCGGTCGGCACTGAAATCGGTGGCGAAGATATATTTTCCGTCCGGAGAGAAGACGGCGCAATGTACGTGGGGTGTTGCTTGTCTGTCAGCGTCCGGTCCGCCGGTGCTACCTTCAAAAAGGGTATCGGCGGGTTCCAATGAACCGTCTTTTTTCAGTGGAAAGACGGACATGCTTCCGCCGCTGTAGTTGGCTGTAAGTACTTCTTTTCCATTGGTGGAAACGTAGCATGGGTCGGCACCCATAGTCGGCTGGCGGTTCAACAGACGAAGCTGTCCCGTTTTTTTGTCGAAGGAGAAAGCATTGAGTGCTGCCGTCGTATCGTTCATTTCGCTGACGGCATAGACGAACTTGCCGTCTTCGGAAGGAACGAGATAGGAAGGATTGAGCACTTCAATGGAACCGAGTGCCGTTGCCATACCTGTTGCCTGATTGAAACGGAAGGTGTAGATGCCTTTACTGTTTCCGTCGGTATACGTGCCCACCAACATGGTGAGTTCATCACTTTCACTGTTTACGTTTCCCGCCTTACGAGGAGAGCAGGCCACCATAGCTAATCCAAGCATAAAGAAAAGAAGTTTTCTCATGATACTATAATTTTTATTTAATGAAGAATGAAGAATGAGGAATGAAGAATTTTGCTGAATTATTTGAATATGCCGCAAGGTAATTTTTCATTCTTCATTCCTCATTCTTCATTAAAATTCACTTCCGCCACCCCTACACGGTCATCGTTCAGCACGATGCGCAAGTCGCTGGCAGTGGTTCCTTTGAACGTGTATGAAATCAGCTTGCCGTACTCGCTGACTGTACCCGAATAAACCGTCAGGAACTGTCCGCCACCGCCCGAAAGCTGTATCTCAAACTCTGCCGGCAGACCGTTGCTTCTGCTGAATGCAATGGAAACACCATCTACCTTAGAGCCGTTCTCTAAGGCAAAGGTAATATAATCTCCTTTATTTCCCTCCCAAACAGTATTCATTTTTTTATCAAGTACGTTCATTACGCTTTCCGGATTGGTGCTGGCAGTCACAGGACTGTCTGTTTGGGCTTGCGTTTGCATAGGAGCGTTTGGGTCTTCTACTGTCAACATTCCATTCAGACGAATGTCTTCGGAAGAGGCACCTATCATGATGCTGAAGTCTCCCGGTTCTACCACCCATTCCATGTGCTTATCCAGTAGTTCCAGGTGTTTACGGTCGAGGGTGAAGGTAACTTCCTTCGTTTCTCCCGGTTGCAGGTGGATGCGCTCGAACCCTGCAAGATTCTTTTCATAAGTGGTGACACTGCTCAGCATATCGCGGATATAGAGTTGCACTATTTCATCGCCTGCCCGCTTTCCGATATTGGTAACTTTGCAGCGTACGGTGGCTTTCTGATTGGCAGTCATCACCTTCGGACTGATTTTGATATCGGAATATTCGAAGGTGGTATAACTCAGACCGTATCCGAAGGGATAAAGAGCACCGTTGACACGTGACATATTTCCATCCGGTCCCGGATTCTTTCCCCCGTCAATTTGTGAGGAAGGTTTGCAGGGGAAGTTGAAAGGGATTTGTCCCACACTTTTGGGGAAGGTAACAGTCAGCTTTCCGCCCGGATTATAATCTCCGAAGAGTACATCGGCCACTGCCGTGCCACCTTTAGACCCTGGATACCAGGTTTCCAGAATGGCGGGGACAAACTTATCCGCCCAGTTGATAGAAAGTGGACGACCGTTAATCAACACCAGTACAACAGGCTTTCCCGTTGCCTGCACGGCTTGAAGAAGTTTCAGTTGTCGTCCCGGCAGGTCAATGCTGCTGCGTGATTTGTTTTCACCACAGGTGCGTTGTCCGCCGCCTAATACAACGACGGCTACATCAGCTTGGCGTGCATTCTCTACGGCTTTGTTTATTTCTGCTTGTTCTTCATCAGTCATGGGATATTCGATGAGTTCGCTTTCCGGCCAGTTGGCGTCTACAAGGTCGCATCCCTTTGTATACAGCACTTCTGTTTTACCTTCGGTCTTTTGGCGGATACCCTCCAATACCGTGGTTACTTCTACTGCCAACGGACCATAGTGCGTCAGTGCATAACCTTCTTCATTGGCATTCGGGCCGCATACGGCTATCTTTTTTACGTTGTTGATGTCCAGTGGCAATACGTTGTTTTCATTCTTCAACAGGACGAGGCTTTCGTGTGAGGCTTGCAGGGCTACTGCTTCATTCTCTGCTTTCTCCACTTCTTTATCGGCCCCTGCAAGGTCGGTCTGATAGGGAGCATCAAATAGTCCGACAAGGAACTTTACACGCAGGATGTCACGTACGCGGTCGTTGATGACGTCTTCGCTCAGTCCGCCCTCTTTTACCAGTTCGCGTAGCGGCAATACATACGAGTCCGGTGAGCGGAAGGTACAACGTACGTTCAGACCTGCCTCCACACTTTGGCGTACGGCTTCTTTCATGTCTTTGGCAGTGCTGTGTTTCGTATAGAGATATTCTACGGCGTCACTGTCGGAAACGACGTATCCGCGAAATCCCATTTCACCACGCAGGCGTGTAGTCAGCCAGTAATAACTGCCTTGTATGGGGATGCCGTCGTAGTCATTGTACGAACTCATTACTCCCAGCATGCCTGCTTCTTTTATGACTCGTTTGAAGGGATAGACGTGTATCATCTCCACTTCGCGCGGAGACATTTGCGGGTCTACACGTGCCATACCTTCGCGGGCACCTTTGTTATTGCTGTAGGCAACAAAGTGTTTTCCGGTGGCTGCCACTTGGTGGTTGTGCTGCATGCCGCGCACCATCTCAATGCCTAGTTCGGCTACGAGGTAAGGAGATTCGCCGTACACTTCTTCATATCGTCCCCAACGCTGGTCGCGGCCTACATCGAGAATAGGAGCATAGACATTGGTGTATCCCAACATACGGGCTTCCCGCCCGGTGATAAGTCCCACCTGGTGTATAAGTTCACGGTTCCAGGTGTGTCCTAATCCCAGTTGGGTGGGGAAGTTGGTGGCACGGTAGCTCTCTACGCCACGGATGCCTTCATTGGTGAAATCTACGGGAATGCCGAGGCGGGTTTCTTCTATGAAGAAGCGTTGCACTTCGTTCAGTGCCCAGGCATGGCGGGAGGCTGGCCATACGTTCGGATTATCCGATGGGGGTAGTTCCCATTGCTGGAAGCCGTTCAGGTGTTCGTCGATGGCACCGATGCCGTCTTTCCAAAGCATTTGCTTCCATTCGGGGGTGGGGAGGTCATCTTTCAATACGCGTTTATAACCGTAGAGGGTGACCATCTGGCAGGTCTTTTCGTCCAGTGTCATCTGGCTGAGCAGGTCTTCGATGCGTGCGTCCAGCGTGGCGTTGGGGTCTTCGTACACATCTTTCACTCCGTTTTTGTTGAAGTCTATCCAGCCTTTCCGGTATATCTCACTTTTCGCGGGTTTGTACACGGATGGAATCTTTTGGGCTGACAACAGACAGGTGCCACTCAACAGCAGGCAAGTCGTAATTATTCTTTTCATGGTATATAGGTTTTCTTTTAAATCTACAGACAAAGATACGGCAATTCAAGGGGAGGGAGTGGGCAAAATTGTCCATGTTTGTGTATGATATATTCCATTGTGAATGATAAAAAGCTGACTTCTGCCATTACGTTCGCATCGGGATTATAATATTTGCTAATAAATGAAGTATGAAAACAAAAGATTTCCTATCTTTGCAGGAAAGATATGCGGCTATGAGATAGTATTCTGGTGTCTTTTTGTTATTGATACTATTTAGTGTGGCTGCATTTTTCTGATTTCTAATACGTTAGATTTATCTGGGGTTGACTGGATTTGACAGCGGGTAGAAATAGTAAGTAAGCATGCAGTGCGTCGTTGATTTGCACTTTAATCTCAGTCTTCAAAATTTTATCTGGCGAAAGACAATACGCTCTTGCTGCTTAATCGAATCATAGTAGATTAGCTTAATCCCGGCACTAGGTGCTGGGACGAGACATCACTCGGAAGCTGTTGCTCCGAAGCATTCCGATACAGTGGTGCAGTTACATCGGGGATAGTTTTTGTCGGCCTTGAGGCAAGAATGAAACTTTAAAGGATAAGGCAACGATTGATGGCTTTGGTTCTGCCGTTGCTCGAAAATCTAAGCAAAGATAAGCATGTAGAAAGCTTATGATTTCCTCGTTTGGACGAGGGTTCGATTCCCTCCAGCTCCACTTTAATAAAAGATAAGTCCTTGAATTATTAAAATTCAAGGACTTATCTTTTTCTTATTATACTCCTCTTCTTGCTTTCATCTTTTTGTGCTCATTTACCTTACTTGCCGTTAAATGAAGGCAGAGCACACTATTTCGAAGAAGTCTTATGAATCTTAAAAGTAGCAAGGTTTCCTTTGTGGTCGGTAGGCCAAACACCGGAGGGGAGCAGAAACTTATCTTTGGAATCGTTTTCAGTTATTACTCCTCTGACAACTGTTTCGGAAGGACCTACTAAAATGCTATTTCTCAATGAAAGAATCGAGTTCATCGGATAATAATAAATAAAATCAATCCGGTCACGTTCATCCACTTCGGGTGCCCAAGCTAATTTTTCAAGTTTAGCTTCTTCTGCAAGTTTATTTCCGGCAGGGAATGTGAATCCGGGATATCGAACAGGGTTGGGATATTTTTCACGATAACTATCTTTAAATCCAGCTTTATGAAGCATCATTGAACAATCCCAATGAATAACCGCTCCATTGTGGTCCCATAGATTTTTGGTGTCTGCTTGCCAGTCTAAATGTGAAGGCTCATTGAAATCTCCTCCCATGATAACCGGACGTCCTTGTTTAATATCGGTTTGTACTTCCTGTACGAAAGTATGGATAGACTCATCTCTGAATGACAAACGATTGGCTTTCAGAACTTCATATTCGTCTGTTATGGGTTTATCTATCTTCTTCCAACTTGTGCCGCTATATCCGCGTGGCATGTAACATTCATAATTTCGATAATCTAAATGACAGGAATAGAAAGAAACTGATTGCCCTTCGATTGTAGTCGTCATTTTTACCATAGCACGACTTTCGTCGCCTGGTACAATGCAGCATTTAGTCATGCTGTCTGGTTTGAATTTGCTTAAAATACCAATTGCCAGATCGAAAGTTTCTCCATAATAGTGTTTTCCTCTCTTCTTCAATTCTTCTATCACGTGTGGTATAAACCGTTTTCCATCTTTGACTTCACACAGGAAGACTACATCTGCATTCGTCTGGTCCAGTATATCAATGATTCCTTGGTCTCCATCAGGTACTTTAGTACCTCCATGCCACAGGTTTAATTGAAAAACTGTAAATGTACTTTTGTTTTTCGCATCGCAGAGATTAACTAAACAAAACAGGCATAGTAATAATAGTAAATTCTTTTTCATTTCGTATCTTTTTTATTCTTAATCTATTGTGCACTGCTTCCGTTATCGTTGGCATAACAAGCTTTATACGCTACTTCTGCATATCTCTTGCCCAGAATAACCTGGCTGTCAGCACTGAAGTGAGGGTCTTTCTCATTAATCAGGGGAACCAATTCTCTGGATGACACACAGTAGGAATTAGGGATATGTTGCCGATAAACAGGAAAATATCCAGTTTAGTATCTGTGGGTTTGTCACCGGCATAGGTGGCTAAACTTATGATAAGTAAGCATAATGATAATAAGATGTGTTTCATGGTTCTATTCTTTTCTATTCGTTTATATTGGTGGCAAATATAAGCAGATAATAGACTCCCGGCAACGGAATGTTATACTTTTATATAGAGTTTTTATGACTTTAATACCCTGTCGACAAGAAGTTAAGAGTTTGTCAACAAGAAGTTAACTCTTTATTGACAAACTCTTAACATCTTGTAATGTATTGATTTACAACACTATCTTTACTAGCTTATTTCAGTCGTTCTTTCTTGTCTCTCAGTCTAAAAAAGTTTATTTTAGGAGATGGAGATTATGACTATAAATCACCGGATATAAATTGTTAAGTGACTTGTTATTAGAGATTCGGCTGTTACGCTTATCTGAATGGGTTTTCCTGAACCATCACTTTTTATAATAAGTTGTGCATAGCCGGAGAAAGCACTCCTTCCTATAGGAGCATTTTGTGGAAACGCATCAGGTTCATGACACGAAGGATTGCCATTACCTATTCCTAACACTGTACCATTTTCTACTTTGAAACTAATATAATTATCGGCAGTGGGAACTATACGTTTTTTAGAGTCAAGTATTCGGGCGGTGATAATGGCAATGTCATTACCATCTCCATTTATTGAATCTCCGTTTTCGCTACTTAATTGTATTAATGCTGGCTCTCCGGTTGTTTCTATACTCTCTGTATATTTTTGATTCTCTTTTTTACCTTTAGCTGTCAGTTTCCCCGGAATATATTTGACACGCCAGGTGGGTATGTCATACTTATTCACTTTCTTTTTGCCTAAACTCTTATTATTAAGGAAAAATTCTACTTCATCCAGGTTTGTGTATAGCTGTACATCGACGGAATCTGTTCCTATACCATTCCAGTGAGGCAAAATGTGTAATACAGGCTCATCAGTCCACCAAGCCTTATAGTACCAATATGCATCTTTCGGGTAGCCACAATAATCTAAAATGCCAAAGTTTGAGACTACTCCCGGCCAGTAATGCATCAAAGCTTCTCCACCATAATCAAATCCGGTCCAGACAAATGCTCCACCAATATATTTGCGAGTATCAACATAACGCATCCATTCTTGTGCGGTAGCTCCCCAGTTAGGACGATCATGATCGTAGGATTGATGATAATCTTTTTCTTTTATAGTGGTATAAATTCCCCGGGTAGTAAGTGTACTGGCTTCTTCCGTCAGAATACAGGGAAGGTGGGGAAGTTTTTTATGCACATTATCCATATTCCCTATTCTGAAATAGTTAGATCCTTGTACATCTACAGCTAATGAAAAGCCGGTTCCCCATCCCCCGTTCATTGCTGCTGTGCACATGCGGGTGGGATCCAGTTTATGCTGTATGTTTTTCATCCGCTCAGCTATCATTCTTCCTTTTTCTGTTTTTTGAATGGCTGGTTCTTCATTGCCTAAGCACCAAAGAATAATGGAGGGGTGATTTCTGTCACGTCGGATAATGGTCTTCATCTGGCTAAGCCCTTCATCACTGGAACTCATCATACGCATTTCATCTACAACCAGCATTCCTAAACTATCACACGCTTCCAGAAGAGAGACAGTGGGAGGATTATGAGACGCACGATAGGCATTGGCCCCGAACTCTTTTAATTTCTGTATGCGCCAGAAGTTTAGACGGTCAGGCACTGCTACTCCTACTCCTGCATGATCTTGATGACAACATACTCCCTGTATTTGTACTCGTTTTCCATTCAGGAGAAACCCTTGGTCAGGTGTAAATGCTATGGTACGGATTCCAAAACGAGTGATGTAACTATCAACCACCTTTTTATTCACTTCTACCTCTGTCTGCAATTTATATAGATAAGGTGTTTCTGGTGACCATAACATTGCATTCTTCACCTGCATAAAAGTTTCTATATCGTTTTTGTCAAGCGGATTGATTTTCAGGTTGTTTTCAATGTAAGCTACTTGATTTCCCTGCATGTCTATAATCGTATTTTTTAAGGTGACGTTTACTGCTTTGTCAGTTTCATTGGCTATTTCTATCAAAGCTTTTACATCTGCTTCTTTTTGAGTAATATTTACGTCGGTAGTTACAAATGTGCCCCATTGCGGAATATGTACCGGAGAAGTGCGGTGCAACCATACATTGCGATAAATACCTGCTCCTTCATATGACCATAGTTCCGATTGTGTAGCGTCTACCCGTACCGTTATCACATTTTCTTTTTCTGGTTCATAATTTAAACACTCGGTTACATCAAGAGTTAAAGGAACATATCCGCTTTCGTTTCTTCCCAGATAAATGCCATTCATCCATACTTGTGCATCTCTGAAAATACCTTCAAATTCCAATGTGTATCGGCATCCTTTGATTGCCGTCAGTTTGAACTTCTTACGATACCATCCTATACTATTTTCCGGTGAACGCCCGCCCAGTTTGCGGTAACCTTTTACTTTAAGTTGATTTATGTCAAAGCCTAAAGTCATTCCCCAGTCATGAGGTATGGATACTTGTTCCCACAGGCTATCGTTATAGACTTCTGTGTGAGGAACTTCAAGGCGCGATTTTTGATCGTCCTGAAGCATTGTTGCCTCTTGTAGAAAATTAATTTTAGAGAAAGAAAGTGCAAGTCCGTAATTGAAGTCTTTTCCGGGATTTGCTGCATGCCCTTTAGCAAAGCGCCAGTTGGGGTTAAGTGATATCTTCTCACGCATACTCTGCGCGTTGGCAAGAGATATACACAGCAATAAAGCTAATAGATGAAATGTTCTCATGATAGTTAGTTTTTTGCTGGCAAAGGAATGGGAATTTAATCAAAGGGAGGTATATGCTGCATACATGATACGTACCTTTTGCATACATTCTATTCTTCTTCTGCTGCTTCATCTTCCTTATTACTGTAAATTTCGCCTTTGCGGTAAATTTGTGGAATAACATGGAATTTAGCTTTGAAGCTTTTAGTAAACTGTCTGGGCGAAGAGAATCCCAGATGATCTGCGATTTCAGATATATTCAATTCCGGATTGTTTTTTAACATGAAGGCTGCCCGTTTTAGGCGTACGGTAATTATAAACTCATAAGGAGTCTGTCCGGTTATATCTTTCAATTTATTGAATAGTTTAGTACGGGCAATACTCATTTCACGAGCGAAAATATCCACATTGAAGTTTGTGTCATCAAGATGCAGCTCTATAATTTTCATGGCTTGATCTATAAACTCCTTATCCAAGATATTTGTAGCTAATATTTGTGGGGTAGCCTGAGGTTGTTTGCTGAACTTCTCTTGTAGCATGATACGGTTGTTAACCAGATTATTGCAACGTGATAATAATATGTTAATATTGAATGGTTTGGTAATATAGTCATCAGCTCCTATGCGAAGTCCTTCTAAATTGTGTTCAATGGCTGTTTGGGCTGTCAGTAAGATAACAGGAATATGGCATGTATCTAAATTTTCTTTGATAATTTTGCATAGCTCTGTTCCTGATAATTTGGGCATTATCACGTCACTTAATACCAGATTAGGATGTTCGGACTGGACTTTTTCCCAACCTTCAGCTCCGTTAGAAGCTGTTATTACGGTGTAGAAAGTTTCAAATATCTTGGTTAACATGTCAAGTAGGGAAGGATTATCCTCTATAATGAGTATTTTAGCTTCTTTGTTTTTTTCAATAGCCGACTCTGTTTTTAGTATATCTGATTCGTATTCATCCAGAAAAATTGCCGGATTCTGATATTCAGATGTGGCTATCTGTATTTCATTTTTTAATTCATTAATTTGTTCAGGTTTCAGATGCTCTTTACCGCAGGGTAAATGTACGCTAAAGGTTGTTGATTCTCCGGGGGTACTATATACATCAATTGTGCCATGATGTAATTCAACAATACCCTTGGTGAGTGATAGACCTATTCCGGTTCCTGGATGGGCTAATGAATCAATCTGCTCTGTCTGATAAAAACGGTCGAAGATTTTATCAATATCCTGAGGGGAAATGCCACTTCCATCATCGGTTACTTCTATTATAGCTCCATGTTTTTCTTTTCGTACCGACACGGAAATATTCCCTCCTTCCTTTACATGTTTGAAAGCATTTGAGAGAAGGTTATTTACTACCTTCTGCATTTGCTTTGGATCAAACCAGATGGAAATGTTATCATGTGTTTTGTGGAAATTGAATGATATCTGATGTTGTATGGCGTACTCTTGAAAAAGCAGGTAGGTTTCGTATACAAAATCTACAAGATTATTTTCACTTGCTTTTATGTGCATATAACCTTGTTCTTGCTTACGGAAGTCCAGTAACTCAGAAATCAATTCCCGTAATTGCAGGCTGCTTTTATAAACTTTTAGAATTTTATTATAGGCGGTTGGGGCGAAAGAACGCATCTGCAGTAACATTTCCATTTGTCCGATGATCAGAGTCAGTGGTGTTCGGAACTCATGTGAAATGTTGGTAAAGAAACGTAGTTTAGTTTGATTAAGTTGCTCTATATCCTCTAAGTGTTTCTTTTCATATTTTAGTGATTCCTGTAGCTTAATCCGGTTATTATACATGCGGAATAAATAGTAGAGGACACTGCAAATACATAGGACATATATTATGTAAGCCCATACGGTGCGGTAAACTGGGGGAAGAATTTCAATTTCCAGTTTACTCATGGGTACAAGTGGGTTGTTTTTTGCACGTACACTGAGTGTATATTTTCCCGGATTTAGGTTAGTATATGTGACGGCTTGTTGTTTGCGTATGCTTGTCCAGTTTTGTGAGAATCCTTTTAGAAAATATTCTATTTCATCTTGATTAAAGGGGATATAATTGGTGGTGGTATACTCAATACTAAACATGGATTGATTGGGTTTCAATGTAATTCGATGGGAGTAACTTAAAGAATTATTGAGTATCTGGCTCTTATCACCAGGTTGAATAATTTCGCCATTTACTAATAAACGGAAAGGATAGATATTGTAGCTTTGTGGTATGTAGTCAATGCTTTCAGCTTTAAATGATATCATACCGTCTACTCCTCCGATATATATATCACCATTGGTTGTTTTGTATACAGAACGCTCGTTGGGAGCTGATAATGGTACTCCGTTTTCTTTGTTATAGTTCTGAAATCTGCGTGTAGGATAATCTAGTATAGAAAAACCGGAATCGGTTATGAATAATATTTTATTCGGTGAAAGTTCGCATACGTCATAGACATAATTACTTCCTAATCCATTATTCTGTTCGTCAAAGTTTTCAAAATCATCCGTCTCATATCGGTATAAGTCTATTCCGCTTTCATTCGTACAGAACCAAAGGCGTTTTTGACTGTCCTCATATATTCGGTTGATACTATTACTGCTGATACTTTGTTTCAGGGCGTGATTGTGCCTGTAATTCTTTAATTTATTACTGTCAAATGAGTATTTATATACACCTTTTCCATCACCACCGATCCAAAGAGAGTTGTGGTGATCTATATAAACAGAAGTTGCATAGGAAATATTCTGGTGCTCGTCTTGGAACAGGACTTTGTATTGACCTGTGTTTGGACTAAATATGCTTACACCTCTATGCGTAGCCAGGATGAGTTCGTTTTTATAGGGTACAATATCCCGAATTGTATTTGAATGGGAAAATACGTCATTATTTCTATTGAATGGGTAATGGGTGAAATGGTCATTTTGAGTATCTAATTTATTGAGCCCTCCCATGTGGGTACCTATCCATAATATTTCTTTGTCTTTATCGTAGTAGATAGACTTTATATTGTCGTGAGATATGCTGTTACCATGCTTGATATGTTTATACCATTTAAATTTGCCATTTTCCGGATTCAGTTTATTTATTCCTCCTCCTTCTGTTGCTATCCACAAATTATGTTGATTATCTTCAGTGATACAACCTATGATGGGTGAGCTAAGCCCCTCCTTTTCCAAAGATGATGTCTGATAATAGCGGTAGTTCTGGTTTTCCGGATGGAAATAATTAATCCCTCCAAAATAGGTTCCGATCCAAAGGGTACCTTGTTGGTCACATAGTAAAGTCCAGATAGAAGAGTGGGTAAGGCTATTCTCTTTATTACTTTTATGATAGCTTGTGAAAGTCTGATCGGTAGCATTATACCGGTTGAGTCCATTGAATGTTCCAATCCAGATATTTCCTTGTTTATCTTCACAGAAGCAACGAATGAAATTGGAACTAATGCTGGAAGGGTCCAGATTGTCATTACGGAAATTAGTTATAGAATCTTCATTCATTACATAGATTCCATGATTCATTGTACCTATCCAGAATTTGCCGGTGGAGTCTTTAAATATGTCAATAATGTCAGTATCCGGTAGAAGATTGTAAAGTGTATGATCGTGGGTCATCAAACGGAAAAGTCCTTGGTTTTGGGTTCCTATCAGTATATACTCATCGCAAATGTATATAGAGGTAATATACATATCTAACTCTTTGACTTTATAATACTCTTTGAATTGTTTACCATCGTAGCGATAAATCGTATTTCCAATGGTAATGTAGAGTTGCTTGTGGTAAAACATGGAACGTGTGCTACCTTGAATCAGAGTTGAAATCTTATTTTTTGATACCTGCAAAGTTGAGATCCCTTTGGAAGTCATGAAGTAGATTTCATCTTTGCTGTTGCCTGTAATTTTGAGTATATTATTATAAATTAGACTGTTCGGATTATCCTTCTGATATTTGTAAGTTATAAATTCTTTACCGTTATATAAGCAGACCCCATTGCGTGTTCCTGCCCAAATGAATCCTGCCGAATCTTGGTAGATTGCCATTACGGAATTATGTGCCAGTCCGTCATCGGTAGTCAGGTGATTGAAAGAGATACTTTGTGCCATGCTATTGGGTAATCCCAGAATACAATAGCAAATTAGGAAAAAGAGGCTTTTATATTTCGTTGTGTGTTCCATAGCGATAATAGTTAGATAATACGGCAAAGATATTTCTTTTTTGATAAAAGTGGTAATATGACATCTGTCGTTTAAGTACAAAACAGGTGTATTGTGAGTACATTGATTATTGGAAAATGTGATGTACTGGCAGGGTATATTTGTTGTACGTACGTCGTGGCTTTGTTTTTAGTGATAATCTACTTTTGCATTATTCTTTTTAATTAGCTACTAATACGTATATGAAAAGTACTTTATTAACAATTCTGTCAGGGGCTTTGCTATTGATGATGTCAGGATGCAGACCGAAAGTATCTGTTTCTACAGGAGATATTCTATCTGATAATATAAAGAGTGCAATAACACAGTATTCTTCTCAGGTCAGGCTGATTGGGAATAATGATAAGATTATGATTCCACGAACTCTGGATGAGCATGACGGGATTGTATACATACCTTGTAATGACTGGAGTAGTGGCTTCTTCTCAGGAAGCTTGTGGTATATATATGACTTAACAAGAGATCCTAAATGGGAGACTTGGGCAGTAAAGTACACAGAGGCTTTAGATTCTATTTCATATTTGACTCATCATGATGATGCTGGATTTATGGTAGGAAGTAGTTTCTTGAATGGTATGAGGATAGGGGGAAGGGGTTATCGTTCTGTGATATTACGAGCGGCCAAATTACTTTCTACTCATTTTCATCCGGTAGCGGGAGTCATTCAATTATTGGATTTGAACAAAGACTGTCAATCTTCCAAAGGCTGGAAATGTCCGGTAACAATCGAAAATATGATAAGCCTGGAGATTCTTTTTGAGGCTTCACAGTTGTCCGGAGATTATAGCTATCATAATATGGCAGTCAGCCATGCTGATAAAACTCTGCAGAATCATTTTCGTATGGACTATAGTTGCTACCACCTTGTTGATTACGATCCGGATACTGGAGAAGTAAGAAGCCAGCAGACCATACAGGGATATGCTGATGAATCGGCTTGGGCCAGAGGACAAGCTTGGGCTCTTTATGGATATACGATGTGCTATCGATATACGCATAAGGCAGAGTATTTGGTGCAAGCTCAGAATATTTATAACTATATTTTCACTAATAAGAATTTGCCTACAGACTTAATCCCATACTGGGATTATGATGCGCTGAACATACCTAATGAACCTCGGGATGTTTCAGCGGCAGCCATAACAGCGTCAGCTCTCTATGAGCTGGATACTTTTCTTCCTGGAACAAAATATAAAGAAACGGCTGATATGATAATGGAGTCATTAAGTTCTCCGGTATATAGGGCGGAAGAAGGAACAAATGGTTATTTCATATTGAAACATTCTGTAGGAAGCATTCCACACAAGCAGGAAGTAGATGTCCCTTTAAACTATGCGGACTATTATTTTCTTGAAGCATTGATAAGGAAACGTGATTTGGAAAAATGATACAATAAACTAATACTAACCCGTACCTATGTTTACGACCGTAGGGTACATAATCTAATTATTTATGATGCAAAAAGTGATTCTTAAATGGGTCTGGTTATTGATTTTACTCAGTATCGGGCTTGTGGGACATGCTCAGGTTACTACAGTACGAGGTACTGTATACGATGAAAGTGGTATAGAAGTAATTGGAGCAAATGTGAAATTGAAAGACTCTTCTACAGGAGTTATTACAGATCTTGATGGAGTGTTCAAATTGGATGTGCCTGATTCGGGCAAAGCTGTCTTGATTATTTCTTTTATTGGCTATCAGACACAGGAAATTGCTTTGAAAGGTAGAAAAGAAGTGAAAGTGACGCTGGTTGAGATTGCGAATGAATTGAGTGAAGTAACAGTGGTTGCTTATGGCGTACAAAAGAAAGAAACGTTAACGGGTGCCATTTCATCCGTGAAAAATGAAGCTTTGCTACGTTCACCTAATGCAAGTGTTGCAAATGCGTTGGCCGGGCAGATTACCGGTTTATCTTCTGTGACGACGAGTGGACAACCTGGTGCGGAAGATCCCACTATTTACGTCCGTGGGGTTGGTTCTTTGACAGAAGGTGGTTCACAACCTTTAGTTCTGGTAGATGGAGTGGAACGTTCTTTTTTTCAGATGGACCCTAATGAGATAGAAAGTATTAGTGTACTGAAAGATGCTTCGGCTACCGCTGTATTTGGCGTACGTGGTGCCAACGGGGTTGTTCTTGTCACTACCAAACGAGGTGTAGAGGGAAAAGCTAAAATATCTCTTTCTTCTTCTTTTGGTTTGACGCAACCTACACGTTTACTGGAAATGGCAGATAGCTATACGTACGCTTTGTGTCATAATGAAATGAAAGATAACGATGGAAAGGCACATTCATTTGATGATTATGTTTTAGAAAGATTTCGTTTGAATGATGAGCCTATAATGTATCCCAATATGAACTGGAGAGATTATTTACTCAAAAAAACATCTATCCAGACGCAACATAATCTGAACATATCCGGGGGTACCGAAAAGGTGCGTTATTTTATTTCATTGGGGTTCTTATATCAAAATGGATTATTCCGCCAATTTGAGGACCTGGATTATAAAAGCAATTATACCTATAGCCGATATAATTACCTTTCCAATTTAGATTTGAATCTGACGAAATCCACCGTTTTAAAATTAGGTCTTGGTGGAATTGTTGGCTTGACACACGAACCCAAAGGAGCCGGTTTTGGTAATGGGTCACAGCCATTCTGTAGTCCGGGAATAATTGATGGAAAATTAGTGGTAATGAATCCTCAAAAGTATGAAGGGGTTTTGATGAATAACAATGTATTAAAAGGTTTTTATGATTTAGGTTATAAGAATAAGACTGCAAATACAATGAACATGGATTTGTCTTTAGTTCAAAAACTTGATGTGATAACTAAAGGGCTTTCTGTTGAAATAAAAGGAGCTTATAACACATCTTATTCTTACTCAAAAAACAGAACACGGTCTCAGACAATCAGATACGAGCCTCACTATCAATCGGAGTTGGAGGGATATCAACCTGAAGCAGACCATCCTTTGACTGATGATCCCAATTATAATAAAAATGTAGTTTATAGAGTATTGAACGACTATGCGACTCCATTTTTGACATTTGACGAAGAAACAACACGAGGACGTAATTGGTATCTTGAAGCAAGCCTACGCTATAATCGTAAGTTCGGTAATCACAATGTAGGTGGACTGTTATTGTACAATCAAAGCAAGAAATATTATCCGGCACAATACTCAGATGTTCCGGCCGCCTATGTAGGGCTTGTAGGGCGCTTAACCTATGACTATAAATCCCGTTATATGGCTGAATTTAATTTCGGGTATAATGGTTCCGAAAACTTTGCTCCTGACAAACGCTTTGGTGCTTTTCCGGCAGGTTCTATCGGTTATATTATTTCAGAGGAGCCGTTCATGAAGAAACAAAAAGTGGTCGATTACTTAAAGTTGCGTGCCTCTATCGGCTTGGTCGGAAATGATAATATGAGTAATAACCGTTTTCTTTACTTGTCAGATGCCTATTTAGTGGATCAACAAGGCAATCAAACGGCATGGAAGGGATACCCTCATGGATATAATTTTGGTTATAATTCGTCTTATTGGACACCGGCGGCACTTGAAAGGCGTCTTGGGAACCGGAATGTTACATGGGAGACCGCTTTGAAGCAAAATTATGGTATTGATGTTCATTTCCTGAAGAGTCGTCTGAAGATAACAGCTGATGTTTTCTTTGAAGACCGTAAAGATATTCTGATAAGTAGAGGTACCATCCCTATGATCTCCAGCTTGACATCAAGTATTTTACCGGTAGTGAATATGGGACGGGTAAAAAATCATGGATATGAGATAGAGGTGAAGTGGGAGGATATGATTCAGGATGTACGCTATTGGGCAGACGCGAATGTGTCTTATTCAAAGAATAAAATTATAGAGCAGGATGAAGTGGAACCCAATGAACCCTATCTATGGCGTACTGGAAAATCGGTTGGTGCTATATTCGGTTATGTGGCAGAAGGTTTTTATTCGGAGGCGGATTTTAAAGAAGATGGAAAGCTGATAGATGGATTGCCTGATCCCAAGGTGCCTGTATATCCGGGTGATGTGAAATATAAAGACTTAAATGGCGATTATGTGATTGATACGGATGACCAATGTGAAATTGGATATCCTACCCGACCGGCTTATACATTTGGCTTGAATTATGGTCTGAATTATAAGGGATGGTTTCTTACCATGAATTGGTTGGGCGTTACAGACCGTTCATTAGTATTGGCTAATGAGTTCAGAACTGCTTTTGGTAATGGTGGCGGGCAATCGCTGGGATTGTTCTCATATCATGTAGATGAGCGTTGGACACCCGAAACGGCTGAAACAGCAACTATGCCTCGATTGTCAGAAAACAGCGGAGCGCACAATGCAAAGCAATCCAGTTTATGGGTTAAGGATGGATCTTATTTGAGATTGAAATCAGTGACGGTAGGATATGAGTTTACAGATAAGAAATTATTAAAAAAGATCGGAATCAGTAAATTGGGAATTAAATTGTCGGGATACAATTTATTGACTTTTGATAAATTTGGAATTATGGACCCGGAATGTAAACCTAATAATCAAGATACATATCCCATCACTAAGACTTATAATTTAGGCGTTAATATTACTTTCTAATAAATGAATAGCCATGAAACTAAAAAATAAATATATAGGATTTCTTCCTGCCTGTTTCCTGTTTATACTGGTGGGGTGTGAAGATTTGAAATTTGGTAATGCTTTTCTTGAAAAGCCCGTCAGTACAGATGTAACTATTGATACCGTCTTTTCTCAAAGAAAATATGCGGAACAAGCTTTGGCCGAAGTGTATCATTCATTGCCGGATTATTTGCCTACGGATGGAAAATTGTCGTGGGGCACTTTGGAAACGATAACAGATTTGGGCGAAAATACTAAAGCTGCCGGTGCGCAAGGTTATTATACCGGTACGCTTACCGCAGTGGATACCGGACAATTTCCTTATCGTTTAGATCCTACCGGTAGCGAAGAAGCGGGAGCTTGCTCACCTATGTATGGAATTCGTAAGGCATGGATTTTTCTGGAGAATGTAGATAAAGTCCCTGATATGTCTACTGAGGAAAAAGAAGTTCGTAAAGCGGAGGCAGCTTTGATTATAGCATTTCATTATGCACAGATGTTACGGCATTATGGCGGAATGCCATGGATTGACCATGCTTATAAACCGGATGATGACATGACATGCACCCGAATGACAGTGAAGGAAACGGTTGCTAAAATTGATTCGATAGCAGATGCCACTTCCAAAGTGCTGCCGTGGAATGTGGACGATGCGGATGAAGGACGCATGACTGCTGCCGCCGCGTTGGCTCTTAAGTCAAGAGTCCGTTTGTTTGCTGCAAGTCCGCTGTTTAACTCTGAAACTCCTTTCAGGGCAGGAGAGGCTTCTGATAAATTGTTTACCTGGTATGGTGACTATGACGTATCGCGTTGGAGAGATGCTTTAGATGCTGGTTTAGCTTTCCTGGAAGCCAATCAGGCTAATGGGGATTACTATCGTTTAGTTAATACAGGTAATCCGAGAGATGATTTTGCAGCGGCATATTTTAACCGTTGTAATAGAGAGTGCATTATTGTTTCTCATCGTTTCGTTACGTATGACGCTAACAGTAAGTCTTTTCAGCAGATAAAGTTTGGGACAAGCGGTGTTACCGGAAACTATGCAGATATGTTTGAAATGGCTGATGGAACTCCATTTAGCTGGGATAACCCGATACATAAAGCTAATCCTTTTTTTGATGATAACGGTAATCCGGTGCGTGATATCCGCATGTATGAAACTCTGATTGTAAATGGTGATAAATGGGGAGCACGTACTGCTGAGATATGGTTGGGTGGTCGCGAGTCGTGTGAAGGCTCTAAAGTATCCTCCTTTCAGAAAAATGCATATAATGGTTATGGTATGCGCAAATTCCAACGTGATTTAGGTGCTGAGATGAGGAAGAAATTCTATTCTTGTCCCTTATTGCGTCTGCCTGAAATTTATTTGAATATAGCTGAGGCTATGAATGAATTAGGGCTCGCTACCAACCGGGACAAATTCGGAAGAAATGCTTATGATTATGTGAACCTGGTACGTAATCGTGTAGAAATGCCGGGATTGGATGAAAGTATCATAACTCCGGGGGAAAAGCTGCGTGAGGCTATCTTACATGAGCGTGCCGTTGAATTTGGATTTGAAGAAGTGCGATATTTTGATATTAATCGTTGGAAAAGAGATGATTATCTAAAGGCAAAACTTCATAGGCTAAGAATCACCAAGGAAAACGATAAGCTTTCGTATGAGGTGAGGTATGATATGTTGCATAAGCGTGTATATATAGAGCGCTGGGATAACCGTTATTTTCTGATTCCTATTCCTCAAGGGGAAATAAATAAGAAGTATGGACTCGTGCAGAATCCGGGGTGGGAATAAGAACAAATCTAATTAGAAACATTGAAAACTTATGAATAGGAAAAATGTATATATAGTCGGAATAGCGTTATTATATTCTATTTCGGCAATGGCTGATGGAGATATCAAGACAAAAAAGATTAATGAACGTCAGACCTCGGCTGTTTCTACGGTGACATCGGAAGAGTTGGAAAAGAATTCCACTCCTAATCCTTATAATACATTATATGGTTTATTGCCGGGATTGAGTGTACTGCAACAGACGGGCTGGACTGATAATGCGAAACTGATAGTACGTGGCAGGGGTTCACTGAACGGGGCGGAGCCATTGATTATAGTCGATGGATTTCCCCGTCCGTTAGAGTACCTGAATGTGGCGGAAATAGAGTCTGTTTCCGTATTGAAAGACGGTGCAGCTACGGCTGTATGGGGGCCGCGTGGAGCAAATGGTGTGATTGTTGTTACCACAAAGCGTGGAAAAGAAGCTAAAATGAGCATTGATGTCAACTATCGATTTGGTATGGGGCTTCCTATAAATCAGCCCAAGTTTGTAGATGCCTATACTTACGCCCAAGCTAAGAATGAAGCGCTGTTGCTGGATGGATTACAGCCGCAGTATACAAATGCCCATTTAGAGGCTTTTAGAAATGGGAGTAACCGTGATCTTTATGCTGATACGGATTGGCTGAATGAGGGGCTAAGAAATCAGTCCTACAATAATCAGGCGGACTTCACATTTCAGGGGGGAGGTAAGCGCCTCAGGTATTTCACCATGTTGAGTTATAAAAACGATTATGGTATACTGAATTCTGCTTATACCGATTATTCTGACCGTTATAATGCGCAGATGAAAAAGTATAGTCTGAACTTCCGGATGAATTTGGATGTGGAACTCACTTCTACGACAATGGCTAAGCTGACCATGCTGGGAATGCTGTATGAGCGGAAACGTCCGAATACGACAGAAGATAAGATTTTCACAGGTTTATATAAGACCCCTTCCGCCGCTTTTCCTGTCAGGACAAGTCATGGTTACTGGGGGAGTAATACTGTGTATAATGATAATCCGATTGCGCGTATTGCCGATGTCGGATATTATAAGGAAAATCAGCGTATGTTGCAGGCTGATTTGCGGATTATACAGAATTTGTCGGCAATAACGAAAGGCTTGAGTGCGGAGATGGCCGTATCTTATGATAATAGTGCCACTTACCAAGAAACCGGAAGCAAGAACTTTCTGTACGAGATTAATTCTTCGGTATTGAATCCGGAAACTGGCGAATATCAGGTGAACACGGAGCGTTTCGGCGATGATAAGGCTTTGACTGTTGATAATAAAGATTTGGCCGACCAGTATATACGTGCTAATCTGGAAGCTAAAGTTGCTTATGACCGTACTTTCGGGAAACATACTTTTACGGCATCAGGACTGTATCGCCAGGAATCGCTGACTCCTACAGGTAAGGCGCAATCACGTTATCGCCAGTATATAACAGCCGCTGCCGGTTATAGCTATGATAATCGTTACTTATTGGATGTGGTAGTAAATCATAGTGGAACCAGTGTATTGCCTAAAGGAGACCGTTTCCGTACTTATCCGGCGGTTTCGGCGGGTTGGGTTCTTTCAAACGAATCATTTATGGAGTCTGTGTCTTTCGTCGATTTACTGAAACTTCGTGCATCGTGGGGGCGTTCCGGTTATGATGGCTTTGATTATTATCTGGACCGTCAATATTGGGTCAGTGGTTCCGGTTTTGTGTCGAATGATGCAGGAGGCACGCTAAGTGGTTTGAAAGAGGGACGGCTGGCTATTTCTGATATGTCATGCGAGATTTCCGATAAATATAACGTAGGATTGGACGCGCGTCTGTTCAAGAACTTGACTTTTACTGCTGATTACTTTATGGACCGTAGAAGGAATATTCTGGTTGACGGTGCCAATATGGTATCTTCGGCATTGGGCATAGAAGTTGCTAAAACTTTTATGGGCGCTGTTGACACCAAAGGATTTGAACTGGCCCTGAACTGGAATGGGGCAAAGAAAGATTTCAGCTATCATGCAGGAGCTAACTTATCTTATGCCAAAACAAAAATAGTGGAAAACGGGGAAGGATATAAACCTTATTCTTATTTATCCGCTAAGGGGTATCCTGTCGGCCAGATATTTGGCTTGGAGGCTATCGGATACTTTCGTGATGCAGAGGATATAGCAAAAAGTCCCACACAAACGTTCTCGGATGTGCGCCCCGGTGACATCAAGTATAAAGATCAAAACAACGATCAGAAGATAGATGACAATGACCGGGTTGCTATCGGGCATTCTTCTACGATTCCCAAATTATATTATGGCATTAATTTAGGCTTCGAATATAAAGGTTTTGGAGTGGATATGTTGTTTCAGGGCGTTGGCGGATACAGCAAAATGCTGAATGTGGCGAATGTATATTGGCCTCTGCGCAACAATACAAACATTTCCACCTGGTATATGGACGATAATATACGTTGGACGGAAGAAACGAAAGATATAGCCAATCTTCCCCGTCTGACAACTCTGAATACGAGTAATAACTTTCAGAACAGTACCCAGTGGCTGGTCAATGGTTCATACCTGAAGCTGCGCAATCTGAATGTATATTATAACTTGCCTCAACAGTGGATAAAGAAGGCGAAGATGGAAGCCTGTCAGGTATTTGTGCGTGCTAACAATGTGTTTTCATTGGATCACGTGAAATATTCGAATTGTGAGGACCTGAGTGTTAACTATCCGGATATGCTTTCTGTCTATTTCGGTTTTAATGTAAAATTCTAAAAAGTATATGACTATGTTTAAGAGATATATTGCTTTTATATGTATATCACTTTCGCTGTCCGCCTGTGATTTCTTAGATTTGGAAGAAGCTACGGACATAACGAAGGAAGGAGCTTATACGTATGATTTTAATAATGTGAATAAATTGGTGGCTTACGTTTATTCGTTCTTGCCACAGGATTTTGGAGTAATGGGAGGTGGTGCTTTGCGCGAAGCGGCAACGGACAATGCTGTGTTCACATGGAGCAATAGTAAGATTTACGATATCTATGACAATGCATGGGGACCACTTAATACTATAGATGATGTGTGGGGTAATTCCTATACAGCCATCCGGTCTGCCAATTCATTTCTGGAAAACTACTCCTTGGAGAAGTTGGAATACTTTAAATGGAATGAAGATTATGAAGAAAACCTGAGACGTGCCAAACGCTATGTATATGAGGTACGTGCACTTCGTTCTTTTTACTTTTTTGAATTATGTAAGAGGTATGGGGATATTCCCCTCCTGACTCGTACTTATACGATTGAGGAAATCAACTCGGTTGAGAAGACGAAATTTGCAGATGTGATTGACTTTATTGTCAAGGAATGTGATGACGTTGCTCCCGGGCTTCCCATTACACAGGACGCTCCTGGAACCACTGTTCCCGAATCCGAATGGAATGACTATGGACTGGGTGAAACCGGTCGTGTAACTCGTGGCATGGTAATGGCTTTGAAATCACGTGCTCTTTTGTATGCGGCAAGTAAATTACATAATCCTGAAGGGGACAAAGGGAAATGGGAGAAAGCTGCCACTGCTGCCTATGCCATTATCAAGGAGAATTGGTATTCATTGCCGAATATAGACGATGACCCCTTATATGATGCCAGAGGCGGGCATGACGTACTTAAGTCCAAGCAGCTTATATTCGTGAAACGCAATGGAAACACCAGTTCTTTTGAAGGCTACAATCTGCCTATTGGCTTTGAAGGGGGAAACAGTGGAAACACTCCGACACAGAATTTGGTGGATGCATTTGAAATGGCGGATGGGACAGCTTTTGATTGGAACAATCCGGAGCATGTTCAGAATATGTACGTCAATGGGGAAGGGAAAAATACCCGTGATCCTCGTTTATATACCACCGTATTATACAATGGTGCTGTTTTCATGAAGAATGCGATAGAAACTTTTGTAGGTGGAAAGAATGCCTATCCTATAGAAGGCGCTTCCTTGACCGGATATTACCTACGAAAGTATATGAATGAGACAGTGTCGTTGTCGCCTGCTAAACCGATTTCACAACCCCATCACTTTGTTATATTCCGCTATGCTGAAATATTGCTTAATTATGCCGAGGCCATGAATGAGTGGCAAGGTCCGGACTATACAGACGGCACACATCCGATATCGGCACGTGAAGCTCTCAACCAAGTACGTTTTGCGGCTAATATGCCGCCCGTGACAGAGCAAGGAGAGGCCTTTGCACAGCGCATTCGCGGTGAGCGTCGCATAGAACTGGCGTTTGAGGATCATCGTTTTTGGGATATCCGCCGGTGGAAAATAGGAGAGGTGGTTAAAGATATTTATGGAGTAACCATACAGAAGGTAGCCGATGGATTCTTGTATACGAAGAGTAAAGTACAAGAGCGCAAATGGGAGGATAAGATGTATCTATATCCCATATCTCAGGAAGAGGTATTTAAAAATTCTAACTTGAAACAAAATACAGGATGGTAGAAAGAGCGGATAACATGTAGTTTTTATTAGATCCAGACCGGATTTACTGTGTCTGGATCTAATTATTTTTTTAGAAAGTTGCCATGCCATTGCTTACATATTACCGAATAAAAATGTAAATTGCAGAAAGTATATGGTAGTACCTGTTTTGAGATTGAATCTTATTATAATTTTATAGATAAAATGATGAGGAAGTATTATAAATTATTTCTTGTATATGCGTTGGGTTATCTGATGCCACTTCAGCTTTCAGCCGGGGAAATTTGGAGAAAAGTGGTTTATGTTTTGTTATTCGGCTGGGTTGCTATATCGGCTCAGGCACAGAGTAATGCTTCACGTATGGATTGGTGGCGTGAGGCTCGTTTCGGAATGTTTATCCATTTGGGATTATATTCTGCAGCTGCCGGAGAATGGAATGAAAAAGAGGTGGAAGGAATTGGTGAGTGGATACAGAATTTTGCAAAGGTACCCAATAGTGAATATGAAAAGTTGCTGTCGGATTTTACTTTGAGTAAATGCAAGCCTGAAACCTGGGTGCAGATAGCAAAGCAAGCCGGTGCAAAATACATTGTTTTTACGGCTAAGCATCACGAAGGTTTTTGCCTTTATCCGAGCGATGTGACTGATTTTGATATTGAGAATACACCTTACAAAGGTGATCCGCTGAAAGAATTGATAGAAGCCTGTCGTAAATATGGTCTGAAAGTAGGAATCTATTATTCACATCGTCAGGATTGGAGGGAGGAAGATGCTGCCGTGATGAAAAACGAGTATGACGGGCATTATGGAAAAGAGAAGGCAGAGGTAAAGCCGGATTTGAACCGGTATATCCAAAATAAAGCCTTGCCACAGGTGCGTGAGTTGCTTACAAATTATGGAAAGATTGATTTACTGTGGTATGATACTCCTTTTGATCTATCGAAAGAGCAGAGTCAGCTTTTTGTCGATGTAGTCAGAGAACTGCAACCGGATTGTTTAATCAATGGTCGTGTGGGGTATAATCTGGGTGATTACGGGGCTTTGGGTGATAATGAGATGCCCTGTGCCTATGCTCCAACGGATTTGGAAATGGTGGCTACGCTGAATCACACTTGGGGATATAAAAAGAATGGTAATGCCTGGAAAGGAAAGAAAGAAATCCTTTGTTCGCTAATTGAAGCCGTGAACCGGAATATCAATTACATGATTAATATAGGACCGCGTGCAGATGGAGTAGTTCCTCAGCCGAGCGTTGATGTGTTGAGTTTTGTAGGAAACTGGTTAAGGGCAAATTCGGAGGCTATTTATGGTGCAACCGGAAATCCGTTCAATGATAACTTTCCATGGGGATATGTCACCCGAAAGGGGAATAATCTGTATCTGCATTTGGTTCGCCAACCACAAAATAATCAGATTGTGCTGAAGGGACTACGGTCCGTTATTTCATCGGCAGAAGTATTGTCATCTGGTCAGAAACTGGTGGTAAGCGATAATAAGATATCTGTTCCTGAAGGACTGGATTATGAGTATGTACCGGTATTTAAACTTACTTGCCGGACTCCTTTTAATATAAGTACCTTGAATTTTTCAAATGAAGGAATGATAAGTATGCCTGCCGCATCCGGACGGAAAGTGCCCGGGAAGAAGGGCTGTTTTAGAATAGCTGAAGGAGGAAATACGGAAAATTTCAATCCTCAAACGGGAAAGCTACTGTTGGAATGTGTAGTCGATGAACCCGGAGAATATGACGTGAGGCTATATACCAGCAGACATTGGAGGCGGTCGTTCACGGAAGGTACCAAAGTCTCTTTGAAGGTAGGGGATGAAAAACAATTCAAAGCCTGTTTGCTGAACAAAGATGAGGAACTGGTAAACGTCAGGCAGAATTCTTATCCTGAGACGTGGAGCTATATTGGAACGGTGGCTTTTGAAAAGATAGGAAATAAGATTTTGGAGCTTTCAATAGATACAATCGGTACATATAGCCGACTTGGATTTTTCGGTGAGGATATTCAGAATGAAAGTGAGAATAATGTTCGCGTCATGCGGATAGAACTGATAAAGAGAAATCGGGAAGATTGCAATCGTAAATTGAATGATCTGCAAGGTTTACGCAAATCAAATCCATTGTCATTACCGCAGGCCACTTCCGAAGAATTGAAAGATGCGCGGAAGTTGATAGAGCGATATCAGTTGAAGCGCATGCAGGACGGACAGGTGGCAGGACTGCCATTGTCCAATGAAGAAAAGCTTACTTTGGCACAGGCTCAGGGATTAAGTACGGCAACCCGTGCTTTAGCTTATGCCGCGTTAGAAAAATGTCCCGGTGCAGAAGATGAGTTTACTCTGTTTATAGATTATTTGATTGCACAGAAAGCCATTGAGCGTATTGTTTTTCGCTATAGCAATTATCAGGCTGTCCGTAAAATACCTGCCGACTTCCTGAGTGCTTTATCGGCCTGTGACGACATTCGGAAATCGCAATTGATTGAGGGAGTAAAAAGCTTGGTGGAGTTTGATCAGGTGTATCTTTCTTCTTCCTGTTTAGCTCCCAGGATAAACTCGGATTATATTTATAATGTACTTCCCCATCTGCTTGTTTGTACATTGTATAATCCGGATAACCGTCAGGCATTAATTGATTTGGAAGCTTTCTCCCATTTCCTTTCTGCCTGCACCCAGTATGTTCCCGGAGGGAATGACTGGTTGAAACCTGATGGCACTGGCTTTCATCACCGGACACATTATAATGGATATATGTATTCCTATAAAACCTTGGTTGAGTATGCATCCCGGCTGAAAGGTACTTCTTTCCGGATAGATAGCGGTGCTTATCAACGTATCCGGAAAGCAATAATCTCGTTCTATCTGATGGCTACCCGTTCTGTATCAGATGATAACCATTACTATGCTAATAGCCTGGCAGGACGTCATCCGTTTACGGGAATTGGGCTCAGTTTTACGCAACAGCTTTTTGAACAACTCATAGAAATAGGTGGAGATATAAAGGGGGAAGCTGTCGACCTGGATTTGGCTTCCTATTATAATTACTTCTTTATGACAAAGAAGTATGCGAATGCTCCCGATCTGAATTTAGAAGGCTTTTACCAGTTTAATTATAGTCCGTTAGGTATTTACCGATTTGATAATTGGGTAGCTGCCATGCGTTGCCCGACAACGAATTTCTGGGGTGCTGAAATATATGCAGAAACCAATCGTTTTGGCAGGTATCAAAGTCATGGGACGCTGGAGGTTTTGTATGACGGACCCTTGGAACGTTCCGGGTACCCGGTCAAAGGGCATGAGGGATGGGATTGGAATGTAATACCGGGAAGTACTACTGTGCATTATACATCCTGGAAGGAAATGATGCCGGGTGGCAATGAAACGGATCGTTTTGATCAGAAGGCTCTGACTACAAACTTTTCCGGAGCCCTTTCATGGGGAAACTGTGGTTTGTTTGCTGCTGCATTCGACCAAGGAGATAATTGGGGGAAGCGCCGTTTTGAACCTACCAACCTGAGATTCTGCAAATCCGTTTTTGCTATTGATGGTATGTTGATTAGTCTGGGCAGTGATATTTCTGCTGTCGGCGATTACTCCGATGACCGTTTAACGGCAACCAATCTTTTTCAGGTAGTAGGCGAAAGAGGAGACTGTCCGTTGATAATCAATGGAAAAGAGGTTAAACGAGATAGAGTGGAATCTTTGAATTTGAAGAAGAAAGATGCATGGTTGGTTGCTCCTAATACTACAGGCTACTACATCCCTGCCGGTAATGACCCGCTGATAGTAGAATCTGTAGAGCAAAATGTTCCTGCGTCATCAGGGCTCCGGGATGGTTTGAAGAGTATGAAGGCTGTCAAAGCTTATATCAATCACGGAATTAAGCCTAAAGGTAAGGAATACTGTTTTGTGGTTGTCCCTAATACTACATCGCAAAAGATGGCCATGTTAGTGAAGCAATTACAAAAGAAAGAAGGATTGTTTGAGGTATTGTCGACGCAGGATTCTATCCATGTATTGAAACACCGTTCTTCCGGCACTATCGCTTATTCTTTATTTGCTCCGGCTTCACATTTGTCTTACGGATGTTTGCGTTTTTCTGATACAGAACTGTTGTTTATGGAAAGGATGGACAAGAAAGAAAATATGCTCGACATTGCTTTATGTAATCCTAATCTCCGGCCTCAACCATCTGAAGTGTATGGATGGATAGCTACCCCTACCTATGCATCATTTGTCTTGAACGGAGCATGGGCGCTAGCTGACGGGGAGTGCTCGGGGAAAGTCCTTCTAATTGAATCAAAGTCTGCCGTTACCACAATCAAGGCGGTACTTTCTGAGGGGGAACCGCTTTACCTAAAATTGAAAAGGAAGGCATCAAATGGTGCTTCTTCTGTAAAATAAAAGAGTCTCATAGATATAAATTTGAATATAAATAAGTAAAACCATGAAGTCAGTTATATATTCTTGCATAGTGTTTCTATGTACATTATTAAGTTTAGTATCTTGCAATTCTTCTGATAAACCGCTGAAGTTTGCAATAGTATCAGATTTGCATGCTTCGGCCATGCCCGATGGAAAGGAGCGTATGCAGGCTGTTGTGGATGCTGCAAATAGAGAAAATGTGGATTTCCTGATTCAATTAGGTGATTTTATACGTCTTGATAGTGTAAGCCGGTCTTTAGACTCTATCTGGAATGAGTATGAGGGAGAAAAGTATCACGTACTGGGCAATCATGATCTGGATGCTTATACAAAAGAAGAATTCCTGAAAGGATTTGGAATTCCTAACCGTTATTACTCATTTGATAAAGGTGATTTTCATTTTATCGTGTTGGATGGTAATAACCTTTATGATAACAAAGAGTACAGCCATTATGCTAAGGCTAACTATCTAAAGGCTAAGTCCGATATGCGTGCCTTTGTGGATCCGGAACAACTGGAATGGTTGATAAATGATTTGGCTGCAACTGATAAAAGGTGCATTCTGTTTTCTCATCAAAGTATAGACAGTTTTATGAATAACGGTGATGAGGTGCGTGCAGTCTTGGAAAATGCAAACAAACGTGCAGGTTTTAAAAAGGTGGTATTGGCTTTTAGCGGGCATAATCATAGTAACTATACGAAAAAAATAAACGGGATTACCTATATGCAGATTAACAGTGCATCTTATGTATGGGTTGGCGAGCCGACAATGACTGAGAAGCGCTATTCCAAGGCTATTAATGAAAAATATCGTTTATTGCGTTATTCGATTACTTACGATAAACCTTTGTACGCTATTGTAACATTGACAAAAGACAGAATCGATGTTAAAGGTACACAAGCCGATTTTTTACCTCCTACTCCGCAGGACTTGGGACTCGGGGATTCAATTGATGTTTATCCGCTTGTTTCTATCATAGCGGATGCACAGGTTGATTTAGATTGATACAGAGTCAACAATTGCAGGCAGGTAGTCGTTATATAGATTATAGATTAATTTCATTTTATGAAACATTCCGTTCTTTTTGCCTGCGTGGTTGTTGGTTTGATTCTTGCCGGATGTCATAACCGGCAGGAACCACCTGTGCTGGTAGTTGTGCAAGAGGCTGAACCTAAAGATACGGCTGTGCTGGAATTTCCTCATCCTAAGGAGAAACAGTTGACCGCTGCCGATATTTCCCTTACCAAAGAATTGCTCTATGACCAGCATACCCTCGAAGATACCTATCCATATAAGGATACGGTACGCTCTTTCAAATGGGATGTCATCCGGAACTGTCTGGCTTATATCGAGAATATGCAGCGCGATACTACTGCAAGGTGGGTGGTGTTGCAGAATTATAAGAATCTGAATAAAGAAGCTCCCCTGGTACGTAAGTTCGTGCGGAATGTGTACCGCCGTGTATCTGATACATTGGGCGTGGAGCGCTATCAATCGGTGCCGCTGTATCTGCCCGCTGATACGCTGGTACCCGAACGTTATGGTAGAGACGGTACTATTGCTTATCTGAAAGGCGAGGAAGGAAGTTTTTACCGGATATTACCCGCCACTTTTGAAGAAGAATGGCTGGCGCCACGCAGATACCTGAAACAATTGCCGGACAGCACCGTCTTTAATCATGTGATTTTTGTCGACCGCCTGGATCAGAATATTACTACCTTGGAACATGTCTCGGAAGGTGAGTGGAAGATACGTAGCATGAATCCCGCCACTACTGGAATGCATGCTCCACCCTATGCCCAGGAAACTCCACTGGGGATGTATCTGCTTCAACAGAAGAAAACGCGTATGGTATTCCTGAAAGACGGTTCGGCGGAGACAGGAGGCTATGCCCCCTATGCCAGTCGTTTTACGAACGGAGCTTATATTCACGGAGTGCCGGTGAATGCGCCGCGTACAAGTATGATTGAGTATAGCTGGTCGTTGGGAACCACTCCACGTTCGCACATGTGTGTGCGCAATGCTACTTCACATTCCAAGTTCGTTTTCGATTGGGCGCCTACCGAACGCTCTTTGGTTGTGGTGATTGAATAGTGAATCCTCATTTTTAACTATCTGTGTGATAGGTGTCTGGAGAAAAAACTGTAATTTAGCCGCCGTTATTTCTTTGGCTAAAGTTTTATGTTGCGATTTATTGTATCCGTTTTATTCTTATTTCTTCCTTGTACCTTGTTTCTGGGCGGCAAGTCGTCAGATAGCACTCCTGACTTTGCTGAAAGGGCTGCTTCATCTGATGTTGAGGCTTATGCGAGCTTATACCGTTCCATGCAGTTGGAAGGAGTTGTCAACTGGAAAGCTTTCCGGCAGGCTGTGGCAGGTTATTATAAAATAGACAATCGCAAACGGGAGGTGTTGACATTGATAGACTTTTCCCGTCCTTCTACCGCAAAACGTCTTTTTGTATTTGACATGAGGGAACGTAAAGTACTTTTCTCATCGGTCGTTTCCCATGGAAAAAATAGCGGTGATAATTATGCCACTTCCTTTTCTAATGAATACGGTTCCTACAAAAGTTCACTGGGATTCTATCTTACAGAATCTACTTATCAGGGAAAGAACGGGTATTCGCTTATTTTGAATGGTTTGGAAAAAGGAATCAACGACCGGGCCCGTGAGCGTGCTATTGTTATGCATGGGGCGGCTTATGCCGATCCTTCGGTAGTCAGTAGAGGGGGACGTCTGGGAAGAAGCTTTGGCTGTCCGGCTGTTCCGCAAAAACTTTCCCGTCCTATCATTGATGCCATTAAAGGAGGAAGTGTGATGTATATCTATGCTGAAACTCCTGATTATCTGGCACACAGTTCAGTCTTAAAAGATGCAGACGGACTGTAGTTTTATTCTTTTCATGGCGAAGCATATTTTTGACGTTTGTCAATTCCTGTAATCTTATCTTTTCATACCTTTGCGTACAATTTTCAGAGGATTAATTTATGGCAACATCAAGAGAAATGACGGCAGGACGCGCATTGCCGTTGATATTCAATTTCACTATGCCTCTGTTGATGGGAAACCTGCTACAACAGACATACTCTCTGGTCGACGCGGCAATCGTAGGAAAATTCTTGGGTATTAATGCACTGGCCTCAGTCGGAGCAAGTACTTCGGTGGTTTTCCTTATTCTTGGTTTCTGCAATGGGTGTTGTGGAGGTTTCGGCATTCCTGTGGCACAGAAGTTCGGAGCGCGGGATTACAGTACAATGCGTCGTTATGTATCGGTCAGTTTGCAACTGGCAGCGGTGATGTCGGTGGTGATTGCGGTAGTTACGAGTATTCTGTGTGGAGATATTTTGCAGATGATGCGTACACCGGATATCATATTCCAGGATGCCTACTATTATTTATTGATAACGTTTATCGGAGTTCCCTGTACTTTCTTTTATAATTTGCTGTCCAGCATCATTCGTGCTTTGGGCGATAGCAAGACGCCTTTCTGGTTTCTGCTGTTCTCTACTATACTTAATATTCTGCTCGACTTGTTCTGTATCCTGGTATTGGATTGGGGAGTGGCGGGAGCTGCCATCGCTACGGTCTTTTCACAAGGCGTATCGGCTGTGTTGTGCTATAGATACATGATGCGCCGTTTTGATATATTGCGGGGAACACCGGATGAACGGAAGTTCAACGCTGCCCTGGCACGGACACTGATGTATATCGGTGTACCTATGGGATTACAATTCTCGATTACCGCTATCGGAAGCATCATGTTGCAAAGTGCCAACAATGCATTGGGAACTGCTTGTGTTGCAGCTTTTACCGCTGCCATGCGCATCAAGATGTTCTTTATGTGTCCGCTTGAAAGTCTGGGCATTGCTATGGCTACCTATACCGGACAGAATTATGGTGCGGGCAAGCCCGAACGCATCTGGATGGGAGTAAAGGCAAGTGCATTAATGATGATTATTTACTGGGCATTTACGTTCTGCATATTGATGCTGGGGGCACGTACGTTTGCCTTGCTTTTTGTGGAAGCGTCCGAACTGGAAATATTGAAGGACACGGAGTTGTTCCTGCATATTTCCGTGTCCTTCTTCCCGGTTTTGGGATTGCTCTGTATTCTGCGATATACCATTCAGGGAGCGGGATATACCAATCTTGCTATGCTTTCCGGAGTTTCCGAAATGATAGCACGTGTGCTGGTAAGTCTTTATGCAGTGCCCGCTTTCGGCTATCTTGCGGTCTGCTTCGGTGATCCGACGGCATGGATTGCGGCTGTCCTGTTCCTGGTGCCGGCATTTATTTTTGTATATCGGAGGTTGCTCCGGATGAGGAGAGAACAGTGAGTATAATTTCTGTAGCTCCTTCTGGTGCCTGTGCTATCGTCGCATATTTGCCTGTTTTTGCTTCGGGTACTATGGTTTGTTCCCAAGTAGTAGGACAGGTGGTGATGAATGTGATAGACTTTGCACGGGAAACAATGTAACTGAGCTATGCTGTTCTTATGGGTTGGCATATCATCATCCGTATTGATGGTAGGAATCATTGGCATTGATAGTAGGAATCATTGGCATTGATTCTATACTGAGTCATATACTGAGGCATGTTCATTCTAATTGTGACTTGGGCTCTGCTCAAGTGTATGATCCGCTCCCGTTATAGCACTTGATATAAATTAAGAGCATATCTGTAAAGTTCAGTATAATATCAGAGAATCGAGTGATTTCAGTCTTTCAAAGATTTTGTTGATAGGCAATAAGAGTGTCATTGGGAAAAACATTATCTTTGGGGGCATAAAAGTAAAAGGTATGAACCGTAACTTTATAACAAAAACTATGTACGAATGGGCTAATGAAATGAACTGTGCCGTAACCGTATGTGACACAGAAGGAGTCATCCTTTATATGAATGAGAAAGCATGCCGTACGTTTGCCAAACATGGCAATCTGATAGGCAAGAATCTATTTGATTGTCATAACCCGCAATCGCAGGATAAGATACGCGAACTGCTTGAAACGGGAGGTGTCAATGCTTATACCATTGAGAAGAATGGAGTCAGGAAAATGATTTATCAGACGGCATGGAAACAGGATGGTGTGGTGGGAGGCCTGGTAGAGATTTCCATGGAGATACCCGGAGAGATGCCCCACTATGTGAGGAAGTGAATAGTAAAATGGAAAGGTGATTATGCATGATGTGTTGCGAAGGCACTGAACGAAAAATCATACATATAGATATGGATGCGTTTTACGCATCTGTAGAACAGCGTGACAATCCCGAGTTGCGCGGAAAACCTATTGCAGTGGGTTATGCCGAAGAACGTGGTGTAGTGGCAGCTGCCAGTTATGAGGCGCGTCGCTTTGGAGTTCGTTCGGCTATGCCATCCACGAAAGCAAAGCGGCTTTGTCCGCAACTTATTTTTGTGCCCGGACGGATGGAGGTGTATAAGGATGTTTCCCGCCAGATACATGAAATTTTTCATGAATATACGGATATTATTGAGCCGCTTTCGTTGGATGAGGCTTTCCTTGATGTGACGGAGAATAAATCCGGTATCCCATTGGCGGTGGATATTGCTAAGGAAATCAAACAAAAGATACGGAAAGAACTTAATCTTGTAGCATCCGCCGGTATATCTTATAATAAGTTCCTGGCAAAGATTGCTTCGGACTATCGCAAGCCGGATGGGTTGTGTACCATCCACCCCGACCAGGCGCTGGATTTTATAGCCCGTCTTCCCATCGAGAGTTTCTGGGGCGTAGGCCCGGTGACGGCAAAGAAGATGCACTCATTGGGGATTCACAATGGAGAACAATTGCGTGCCCGTTCGCAAGCTACGTTGCTGCGTGAATTCGGAAAAGTCGGTTCATTGTATTATGACTGTGCGAGAGGAATCGACCTTCGTCCGGTGGAGTCGGTGCGTATTCGTAAATCTATCGGTTGTGAACATACATTGGAGAAAGATATCTCGCAACGTTCATCGGTTATCATCGAGCTATATCATACTGCGGTGGAACTGGTAGGTCGTCTGGAACATAAGGATTTTAAAGGAAACACACTGACGTTGAAAATCAAGTTTCATGATTTCAACCAGATAACCCGTAGTATTACGCAATCCAAAGAATTAATAACTCTTGATGTGATTCTTCCCTTGGCGAAACAATTACTGAAAGAAGTGGATTATGAACACCATCCTATCCGGCTGATAGGCCTCTCTGTTTCTAATCCGCGGGAGGAGACAGAGGAGAAGGGCGTTTGGGAACAGTTGAGTTTTGAGTTTAGTGATTGGAAATGAACTTGGTTTATTAAACCGATATACAAATGGATGATTTTGTACCCAACTACGGATAATCAGGTACACTGTTTTGGCGGAACTTGTGTACTTTTGCCTCATCATATAACAGATAATCTAACTTTTAAATATCATGAAGAAGAACACGCTTTTCCGTATTTTCCTTTCTTTCTGCCTGCTTGTTGTAGCAGGTGTCTCTGCACATGCCTATACTGAACGAAATCTTTTGCAAAAAGCCGCCGGTAGTGAAGAACAACTGAAAGAGGTATTGGTGATGAATCAGAAGTGGGTACCTTATCCTGCTTATAACGACCGTGCCGGTTGGGACGAATTGCTGGGTACCAATAAAGAAAACCTGATTCGTGCCGGAGAGAAAATGCTTAATTATGAATGGAAAGTAATCCGCGCCACCGATTATCTGGAATATGAACGTAGCGGCGAACGGAACATTATGCAAAATCCCTATGAGGCCAACCGGAAAGCAATCAATGCCCTGATGCTTGCTGAACTTGCCGAAGGAAAAGGACGGTTTATCGACCAGTTGATAAATGGAGCATTTTACAGTTGCGAGATGACTTCCTGGGTACTTTCTGCCCATCTGGTACGCCAAGCCACCAAACGCTCTTTGCCCGATTATCGCGAACAGGTGATTGATCTGGGTTCGGGAAACTTCGGCTCCATGTTGTCGTGGGTATATTACTTCTTCCATGATTCTTTCGATAAAATAGATCCTGTAATCTCTCAGCGCTTGCGCCATACATTGCAGGAACGTATTCTCGATCCTTATATGAACAATGACCGGGAATGGTGGATGGCTTTCCAATGGAAATCGGGAATGATTATCAATAACTGGAATCCATGGTGTAACTCCAATGTATTGCAATGCTATCTTTTATTAGAGAATGACCGTGACCGCCTGGCAAAGGCTGTTTGGCGCAGCATGCAGTCGGTAGATAAGTTCATCAATTTTGTAAAGGCTGACGGTGCTTGTGAAGAAGGTCCTTCTTATTGGGGACATGCAGCCGGGAAAATGTATGACTATCTCCAGATACTTTCGGATGGAACAGCCGGAAAAGTATCTCTTTTCAATGAACCGATGATTCGCCGGATGGGAGAATATATCAGTCGTACGTATGTAGGAAACGGTTGGGTAGTGAACTTTGCGGATGCTTCTGCCAAGGGTGGAGGCGATGCGCAGTTGATTTACCGTTATGGCTGTGCGGTCGGCAGTGAGGAAATGATGCAGTTTGCTGCTTATCTGTTGGATGGTAAACGTCCTTCTGTGCCTTTGGGCAATGACACTTTCCGCTCCTTGCAGTCCATATTATGGAATGGAGAACTGGAAAAGACGGCCGCTGCCCATACCATACCTGCTTGCACTTGGTATCCCGAAACGGAATTCTGCTATCTGACCAATAAGTCCGGCTGGTTCCTGGCTACGAAAGGCGGATTCAATAATGAAAGTCATAATCATAATGATGTAGGTACATTCTCATTGTACGTCAATACGATACCTGTACTGATTGATGCGGGGGTAGGAACTTATACACGTCAGACATTCAGTAACGAACGTTATACCATCTGGACCATGCAAAGTAATTACCATAACCTGCCGATGATAAACGGAGTACCCCAGAGTTTCGGTCAGAATTATAAGGCTACGGATGTTGTCTGCCAACCGAAGAAACGTTTCTTCTCAGCGAACATTGCGACTGCTTATCCGAAAGAAGCCGAGGTAAATAACTGGACACGTTCCTATTCATTAGGCGATAAGCAACTGACGATTACCGATAACTTCTCCTTGAAATCAGCGAGAGAACCTAATCAGGTGAATTTCCTTACTTGGGGAAAGGTGGATATTTCTGTGTCCGGAAAGGTGACGATAGATGTACAGGGACAGAAAGTAACTTTGGAATATCCTCGTGAATTCACAGCAATCGTTGAAACAATCAATTTGCCTGATACACGTCTTTCCAATGTTTGGGGGCCGGAGATTTACCGTATTGCTCTGAAAGATAAAGATGCGCAATTAACGGGTAAGTATAAGTTTGTTATTAAATAAAAAAACTATATTTGCGTATTAGAATCCAAGAAACGCAAAATTATGGGATGTTTTATGAATTTATTATGGCTGGTGTTCGGAGGTATTTTTACCGCTATAGAATATCTTGTTGCCAGTTTATTGATGATGATTACCATTATCGGTATTCCGTTCGGTATGCAAACGTTGAAACTTGCTGCACTTGCGCTGTGGCCTTTCGGTAAAACGGTGCGAAGTGGCGAACGTTCGGCTGGTTGTCTGTATATACTGATGAACGTGTTGTGGATACTTCTGGGCGGTATCTGGATTTGCCTTTCTCATCTGGCATTCGGTGTGGTGTTGTGCATCACCATTATTGGTATCCCCTTCGGACTACAGCATTTCAAACTGGCAGGATTGGCCTTGACGCCTTTTGGAAAAGACATTGTAAGCGACTGATAAAAGAAGAGGGCGAAAAACACTTTCGGTTTTCCGCCCTCATTCATTTTATTTAAAGGTGTTGTTTACATGGTAATGTTAGCTTGCTTTGCAAGCAGTTTCTGAAGTTTGCCATTCAAAGTCTGGCACATTGCACCGTTTCCCATTGCCTGATAGCGTTTAATACGGTACTGTAACATAAAAATTTCATTTGCATTCTTTTTCATAATCGTCTTGTTTTGTGCCTTCCGCGTTTCGGAAAGCGGGTTTTACATCTTTTTCTTTATCTTATTAACGCTGCAAAGATACGAAATGTTCACGAGATATATGTTCTACAACATAAAAATATGCACATTTTCTTCAATTATCTCTTAAAAAGCATGGTTTTGCCATCTGTATATTACAAATATATTGCATACCTTTGTAATATCTTATATAAAATGGAAGTTATAAACAGGAAACTACGATGATAAATAAGTTGTTGATACTTTTGCATAGTCCCTATCCGGTATTGGTGAAACGATGGAAGGCGGTGGTAATCCCTTCTTTTATCGTATTTATGATTCTTTTTCTATTGCAACCTTTCGGAATCTCCATGATGGAGAGTTATAAGTTTTGGGTAGTATTGGGCTATGGTGTAGTTTCCTCAATAGCCTTGAGCGTATTTGTGTATGTGCTTCCGGCTACACTTCCCCGATACTATGATGAGCAGCACTGGACATTGGGGAAAGAACTGCTGGGAACGTTGGGAGCCTGTTTGCTGATTGCGATAGGTAACTGGTTCTATTCTGCCTGGTGGTTCGGGGGGAATCTTCTGAGTTGGAGAGGCTTTCTTATCAGTGTAATCTGGGTGGGTGTTCTTGCTCCTTTTCCCATTGCGTTTTTCCTGATGTGGAACCGTAACCTGCAACTGACCCGCAACCTGAAAGAAGCCACGGAGATAAATTTCGCTCTTTCTAAAAAGATAAGTCTTCGGAAGGAAAAGAGAGAAGAGGAAGCTGAAGAGGAAGATGATGTCTGTTGCCCGGTGACGGAGAAACCGGTTCATCTGGTCTTTTCCGGTGGAACGAAGGAGATGTTGGAGATACCTGCCGATGCACTGTTGTATGTGGAAGCGGAAGGCAATTATGTGAGGGTTATCTATCGTGTTGAGAACAAAGTGCAGCAGAGGTTGCTGCGTGCTACAATGAAGCAGGCGGAAGAGGCGGTGGCGGCTTGTCCATTCATTGTCCGTTGCCACCGGGCGTTTCTGGTGAATGTAAGTACAGTGGTAAAAGTGGATGGAAATTCGCAGGGATACCGCTTGCGGCTGGAAGGGTGTAAGGATGGAGTTCCTGTTTCCAGGGCTTACTCCAAAGAGGTGAAAATGCTGATAGAAGGTACTCCGGAAGGGTAGTCATTCGTCACAGAAAAGGGATAGAAACAGCCATTCGTCACAGATGGAGTGCTGTTGGTCACATATCCGGGCTGTTTGTCCCGGATATTTTTTTGCCCCGGAATCTTGGTCTATGTTTGCTGACGGAAATCGTAAAGAACATAGATAAATGAAAAGATTGATTTTACTTTTAGGCATGGGTGCACTGCTGATGACACAGTATTTGGAAGCACAAACGGCGGTGACGGATACCGTCTTCCTGCAAATATACAATGATAGTGTAGACTTGAAGGAAGTGGTGGTCAAAGGGAAAAGAACACCGGTGGCTAACAGTCGTTGGAGCGATATGCATCCTGTGGAACTGGTGACGGTGGGAGGCGCAAACGGAGATTTGTATCATGCGTTGCAGACGTTGCCCGGTACACAAATACAAGGTGAAAGCGGCAGACTATTGGTGCGTGGCGGAAGCAGTGACGAAGCGCAAACCTATATTGACGGAATGCACGTCCTGAATCCTTATACTGCTACGGGAATAAATTCACCCGCACGCGGCCGTTATTCAACTTTTATGTTCAGTGGGGTCAATCTGGAATCGGGCGGTGCTCCTTTGGAATATGGAGAGGCGCTTTCGGCTGTGTTACCTTTGGAGACAAAGGATAAAAGTCCCGTAAATAAGTTAGGCATCAATGCTTCTACGGTGGGTTTCGGCGGCGGAGGTACGCGGGCTTTCGATAAAGGTTCCCTTTCCGTGAATCTGGATTATCAGGATTTGTGTGTGTACGATCACATTTACTCGGGAAGGGTGGACTTTGAAGACCCTTACCGCCTGATGACAGGCTCGGCGCAATTCCGTTATCACCCGGATGATGCGACACTCTTTAAAATTTACTTTGGTTATGACCGGACGGACTTTTCCAATTATGAAGGGCAGGAACGGAGATTGTTTGATTTGGGTGAGAATAATTTCTATGTCAACACAACTTTTCGCAAGAGTGTTCCTAAGGGTTGGAATTGGTTTGCCGGAGCGGCATACGGTTTCTTTGAACAGAAGATAGGGAATGTATCACTTTCCGGTGACGACTGGATGGAGCGCCAGCAGGAACTTCACATAAAGACGAAGGTTTTCAAGCGTCTTGCTCCGGCTTTTCGTCTGGATATGGGCTTGGAGAGTTTTATTCGCCGGTATGAAAACCATTATCAGTATCAGGTGAAAGAAACGGGTGCAGTGGATAGCCGCAATGAGATGAGTCCTACTGTCAGCGCAGCTTTCCTTTCTGCCACCTACTATCCTGTAGAGCAACTGAAAGCGGAACTTTCTTTCCGGACGGAATATACTTCATTGAACTGGCGGATGAATTTCTCTCCCCGTTTGTCCGTTAATTACTATTTGCGTGATGTGGTACTTTCTGCTACGGCAGGGAGATATACGCAGTTGACGGTAAATAGATTATTGGCTCAAAGTAAGAATCTGAAATCAGAGGCGTGTATACAGTATAATTTTGGTGCTCAGTTCGGAGGTGAAGGGCGTTTTTATAAGGCGGAAGTTTATTATAAGAAATACGACCATCTGGCATTGATAGAGAAGGGAAATGTGAATCAAGCAGAGAGGGTCACTTCCGGTGGATATGGCCATAGCAAGGGGTTCGATTTGTTTTTCAATGACCGCGTGTTGGTGAAGAACCTGGAATACCAGCTTTCTTATACCTATAATATCTCCAAAAGAAAGTTTCAGGAGTACACGGAACTGACTACTCCGCAATATGCCACCCGTCATAATGCATCTGTGGTTCTGAAATATTCCATTCCCCGTATAGGAACAATTGTAGGGCTGACGAACCGTTTCAGTAGCGGGCGCCCTTATCATAATCCCGGTTTGCCGGGGCTGATGAACGATGAAGTGAAGCCATATAACAGCCTCGACCTGGGACTGACCTTCTTGCCGGGCAAAAAAGTTATCATCCATGCCTCTGCCACGAATATCCTTTGCCGGAAAAATGAATTCGGCAAGGTGGATAATAAGGCGATATTGGCGTCCAGTGATCATTTCTTCTACATCGGTGTATTTATCACGATAGGAAAGAAGGCGGCTTATGATGTATCTAATTTCTAAATTCAATAAATTAACTTTTTAAGTTTCGCATGCCGCTCAACTTCTTAGTTGACAAGGTTTCAGTTGACGAGTTGACGAGGGAGATAGTCTTGAAAACGATTCTCACGCATCCTGCCCTCTTTCAGAAGCTGACATTCTTCCTTGTCACCTTGTCTCCTCGTCCCCTTGTCAACTGCGAAAGTTGAGCTTGCGAAACTTGAATTAACTTTTAAAAAAACAATGAACATGAAAGCATTTATTATCAGTTTCGTTTGCGTTTTGGCATTTGTTGCCCAAAGTCTGTCTGCACAGAATCTTACTCTGGAAGTGCGTGGCATCGAGAAAATAACCGGGAAACTCTATGTTGCCATTTACAATTCCCCGGAAACATTTATGAAGAAACCGCTTGCCGGGTTTGTGGTCGAGGTAAAGGACAAAGTGATGTCCGTTCCCTGCAAGGGCCTCCCCACAGGCACCTACGCTTTCTCCATGTATCAGGACGAGAATGGGAACGGCAAGCTGGATACTGCCGCTTTCGGCATTCCTACCGAGAAATTTGGTTTCAGTAACGATGCCGAAGGCGTCATGGGCCCGCCGTCTTTCGAGAAATGTAGTTTCACGTTTTCCGCAGACACCACTTTAGTGGTAAATTTAAAGTGAGTTTCCGGATAATTCTTTAACTTTGTGGCTCACACCTTAATATATATAAGTATTATGAGACGAGCTACACATCTTTTCGGAATATGCTGGCTGCTTTGCCTGCTTGCTTCCTGTGGAAAATCCCATTTTATAACTGATGAATCCTACCGTTCCCGTGTGGAACAGGACTTGCAGAAAAAGCAGACGATGCTGTCGCAAGGAGAACTGTTTACCATATTGGACGATGAATCGCTGACCACCTATGAAAGGGAAGCTCTGGAATTTCTCTATGCATATATGCCGTTGGCGGATATTACGGACTATCCCGGACAATTTCATCTGATGAATATCCGCGCTTCCCGGTGCACGGCAGAGGAAATGCCTTGGGGAAAGACCATTCCCGAAGATTTGTTCCGCCACTTCGTGCTTCCGGTGCGGGTGAATAACGAACAACTGGATAGTGCGCGGGTAGTGTTTTATAAGGAGTTGAAAGACCGTGTGAAGTCCCTTTCTTTATACGATGCCATTCTGGAAGTGAACCATTGGTGTCATGAGAAAGCTGTCTATATGCCTTCCGATGCCCGTACCAGTTCACCGCTGGCAACAGTGAGTACTGCTTACGGGCGTTGTGGCGAAGAATCGACCTTGCTGGTGGCAGCACTTCGCTCGGTAGGTATTCCAGCACGGCAGGTTTATACGCCGCGATGGGCACATACGGACGATAACCATGCGTGGGTGGAAGCCTGGGCAGATGGTAAATGGCATTTCCTGGGGGCCTGCGAACCGGAACCGGTACTGGATCTTGGTTGGTTCAATGCACCTGCCAGTCGCGGAATGTTGATGCATACAAAGGTTTTCGGACGTTATGAAGGAAAAGAAGAAGTGATGTCTGTTACCCCCAACTATACGGAAATCAATGTGATTGAGAATTATGCACCTGCGGCACAAGCCAAAGTTAAAGTGACGGATGGGCAAGGCAAGCCCGTTTCCGGTGCGCAGGTAGAATTTAAACTCTACAACTATGCGGAATTTTACACGGTGGCAACCAAACAGACCGGTGCTGATGGTACCTGTGCCTTGACTGCCGGAAAAGGAGACATGCTGGTGTGGGCATCCAAAGACGGAAAGTTTGGTTTCGCCAAACTCTCTTTTGGCAAGGACAATGAGTTGACAGTGGCGTTGGATAAAACTCCCGGTGATAACTGTGTTATCGACTTTGACATCGTTCCGCCCACGGAAAGTGCAAATCTGCCTGCCGTTACTGCCGAACAGCGTGCCGAAAACAATCGCCGTCTGGCATACGAAGATTCCATTCGCAATGCCTACGTTGCTACATTCATGTCAGAAGATTCGGCACGTCGTTTGGCAAAACAGTATAAGCTGGATGCAGATGTAGTGGCAAAGATTCTGGCTGCTTCCCGTGGTAATCATAAAGTGATTGCGGACTTCATTACTCGTCTGCGTTCCGAGGATTCCAGAAAAGGTGGCATAGACCTGTTGCAACAGATTTCGGCAAAAGACCTTCGTGACGTCAGTCTGGAAGTGTTGATAGAAAACATGTTATCTCATGTGCGTACCAGTGCTGTGAACTTTCGCAAATATGTACGCAATCCGCGCATAAGCAATGAGATGCTGACTCCATACAAAACCTTCTTTGATAAAGTGATTTCTCAGGAAACAGAACAGACTTATCTGGAAGAACCTGCTAAACTGATAGCGTGGGTAGCTGAGAATATCCGTGTGGAGAAAGATTGCAATCTGGGTGGTCCGGCCATTTCTCCTGCAGGAGTGTGGAAGGCACGTGTGGCGGATGCTCATAGTCGCGATATTTTCTTTGTGGCTATGGCTCGCAGCATGGGTATGCCTGCGCGTATTGATGAAGTGACCGGTAAGGTGCAATTGATAGAAGATATAGGGCTTATTGACGTGAATTTTGAGAAAGTACTGTCTGAAGAATCACAGCCGCGGAGAGGTAAACTCGTTGCCGGATACAAACCCGTCAAGTCATTGGACAATCCGAAATATTATTCCCATTTCACTATATCTAAAGTCACTTCGCAAGGACGTTTGCAGTTGCTTGCTTATGATGAAGGTGATGCAGATATGGGCAGTGGTACCACATGGAGCAGTCTGTTGAAAGAAGGAACAGCACTGGATGCCGGAAATTATGTATTGGTCACCGGTACGCGTCTGGCCAGTGGTGCAGTACTTTCCAATGCCACCTTCTTTAACGTTGAACCGCAAAAAACAACGAAAATAGACTTGGTGATGCGCGAGAGCAAAGATGAAGTACAAGTCATCGGAAACTTCAATTCCGAGTCTCTTTTCACTCCGATAGCGGATGAGGGAGCATCCTCTTCCAAGCAAAGTCTTTTGCAGGCTTGCGGACGTGGCTATTTTGTGGTCGGCATATTAGGTGTCAATCAGGAACCTACCAACCATGCATTGCGTGACATAGCCGCATACAAGGCGGATTTGGAAAAATGGGGACGAAAGATGGTGTTGCTTTTCCCGGATGAGGCTCAGGCCGGAAGGTTTGCAAAAGAATCATTCCCCGGTATGCCTTCTACTATTATGTATGGTATAGATACGGACGGCATCGCTAAACAAATAGCCGAAGCTATGAAATTAAAGAATAAGAATAGTCTGCCTATTTTTATCATTGCTGATACTTTCAACCGTGTGGTGTTTGTTTCGCAAGGATACACCATCGGGCTGGGCGAGCAGTTGATGAAAACGGTGAAAGGATTATAAGAAAAGAAGTGATGGAGTGGGAGAGGCTTATTTGCAAGCCTCTCCCATTTTTTGTATCACTTATATTTTGTTATTTTGATTGCTCATTGTGTGAGCGCTTCAATGGTTTTTCTAACCCGTTTTGCCGTAGTCACAGGATGGTAATACTCTTCTATGTGTACTGTTCCTCCCATAGATACCGCCTCGTTGTGGTGTAACATGGCACTTTTTATGTTCTCTCTTGCCGAGAAATGATATTCGCGGATTCCTGTTTCGGCAGCAATTCGGGCAATGTTGTTTTCGTTCACTCCGCATCCTGCCAGTAAGGTGATGCGCCCTGCTGCCTGTTGTTGCAACTCTTTCAGTAAAGGGATGCCTTGTTCTGCCGTGGACTGCTGCCCGGAAGTAAGGATGCGGCTGCATCCTAATTCTATAACCTGCTCCAATGCCTCCTGCGGATTACGGCATACATCAAAGGCACGGTGGAAAGTGACGGGTATGCCTTGCGAAGCTTCCATAAGTTGCTTCATGAGTGGTATGTCTATATCACCTTTGGCAGTGAGGCAACCGAATACTAATCCGTCCACTCCCAACTTATGAGCACTACAGATATCTTTCAGCATGATACGCTGTTCGATGGGAGAATACAGAAAGTCTCCGCCACGCGGGCGGATAATGACGTGAAGCAGAGTATTATTCAATACTTCGCGTGCAATGACAATGTCTCCGTAAGATGGGGTAGTACCGCCTTCCGGTATCCCTGCGCATAACTCCACTCGATTTGCTCCTCCTGTCTGTGCGGCAAGGCAGCTCTCTACGGAGTTGGCACAAACTTCAAATTGATATTGCTTCATAACTTTTGTAATGCAAGAAATAATAATGATGTCTATCCTGTTGTTATTCTTTGCTCAGAATAACACATATCCTCTGCAAAAATATTAAAAACTCCGTGAACTCCGCGTCCTCTGTGGTGAAATAAAAAGGCGGAGAATTAATCCCCGCCTCTTATTCTTTATTTCAAATTTACAATTTACTTCGCATAGCTTACTGCGCGTGTCTCACGGATTACCGTGATCTTCACCTGTCCCGGATACGTCATCTCATCCTGTATCTTCTTTGCAATCTCACCGGAAAGGTTTTCAGTTTGCTTGTCGTCAATCTTGTCGGCACCAACAATTACACGCAACTCGCGACCTGCCTGGATAGCATACGTCTTCGTCACACCCGGATAGGCCATTGCCAACTGTTCCAGATCATTCAGACGCTTGATGTAAGCCTCAACAATTTCGCGGCGTGCCCCCGGACGTGCGCCTGAGATGGCATCACATACCTGTACGATAGGTGCCAGAAGGCTCGTCATCTCCACTTCATCGTGGTGAGCGCCGATAGCGTTGCAGATATCCGGTTTTTCCTTGAACTTCTCAGCCAACTTCATACCATAGAGTGCATGAGGCAATTCCGGTTCCTCATCGGGCACTTTACCGATATCATGCAGCAATCCGGCACGTTTTGCTTTCTTCGGGTTTAGTCCCAGTTCCGATGCCATCACAGCACAGAGATTGGCCGTTTCGCGAGCATGTTGCAACAAGTTCTGACCATAAGAGGAGCGGTATTTCATCTTACCGATAATACGAATCAGTTCGGGGTGCAAACCGTGGATACCGAGGTCAATCGTAGTACGTTTACCGGTTTCGATGATTTCTTCTTCCACTTGTTTGCGCACTTTGGACACAACTTCTTCGATACGTGCGGGGTGGATACGTCCGTCAGTTACCAACTGGTGCAAAGCCAGACGGGCAATCTCGCGGCGAACCGGGTCGAAAGCTGACAAAACGATTGCTTCCGGAGTATCATCCACAACGATTTCAACACCTGTAGCTGCTTCCAGCGCACGGATATTGCGGCCTTCGCGACCAATGATGCGTCCTTTGATTTCATCCGATTCTATATGGAATACGGTAACTGAGTTTTCGATGGCAGTTTCCGTAGCCACACGCTGGATAGACTGTATCACGATGCGTTTGGCTTCTTTGCTTGCAGTCAACTTAGCATCGTCCATGATGTCGTTGATGAAGGACTGTGCCTGCGTTTTGGCTTCCTCTTTTAGAGATTCTACCATACGCTCTTTAGCTTCTTCGGCAGAGAGTCCGGAAATGGTTTCCAGTTTCTCAATTTCCTGCTGTTGCAGTTTGTCCAGTTCTTCTTTCTTTTTATCAATAATCACTAATTGTGCTTCCAGGTTTTCCTTCACCGCTTCGGCTTCCGCTTTCTTGCGCTGTATCTCTTCCTGGCGTTGGTTCAGCACCAATTCTCGTTGTTTCAACTTGTTTTCCGCTTGCTGAATTTTTTGGTTGCGGATTGCCACTTCTTTCTCCAAGTCTGCTTTTTTGTTCAGGAACTTCTCCTTTACTTCGAGCAACTTATTCTTTTTAATCACTTCCGCTTCAGCCTCGGCTTCTTTCAGGATATTGTCATATTTGGACTTCAAACCATGCTTGAAGAACATGTACGACAGAAATCCACCGATAATGAAACAGGCAATGGATACTAGTATTGTTACTGTCATTTCAATTTGTTTTAAAATATAAATAAAAAACGCACTGTCGAAAAGTCGCCTCCGTTCTCTGGAGGTCACTTTTACACAGTGCGCGGGTTTTCTAATTCTTTTGCTGGCTCTGGTGTTTCAGGAAAAGGCTTCCGGACGTTTACAGTCCTTTAAAGTATGTTTCCAACACCTCTGTCAGTTCTTCTATCTTGTCGGCATACGGCCGAGTGTCGTTTCGGTTTTTCATTTTCAGGTTCTCCAAGGCAAATTGATAGGCCACCATGGCTATAATCTTCTCAGGAGTTACATTCTGGTAATGTTCTCGATACGCATTGAGCCGTATATCCACCTGTTTGGCGGCTTCTCTTACCATTTCTTCCTCTTCACGCGGTATGGTGAGGGGATAGGTGGAGTCTGCCATCTGTAGGTTTATCTTTATCTTATCGTTCATACATCTTGTTATTCATTCAACAAAGCGATGCATTTATCGACTTCACGCACTAATTTGGACAATCGCAGTTTCGTCTCTTTTACGTCGCTGCCGTTAAGGCTGATTGTCATTGCTGTTTTTAGGTTTGTATAGTCGTCTTCCAAAGCTTTATATTCAGCATGTACTTGCTCGCATTCTTCTTGTTTAGTTTTCAGAAGTTGCTTTAGTTCAGCATTTTCGCGCCTCAATTCGTCATGCAAAAAGACTAAATGACGCAGTCTCGCTTCAAAGGTACTTAATCGCTTCTTTTCTTCGTCAGTCATTACTATACCAAAATTGTACACAAAAATACAATTAACTTGGAGATTACAAAAACTTTTCAGGGAAAAATGTTGCCTGAGCATCGAAATAACATGAAAACGGCACTTATGCGGACTGAAAAGGGTTTGTTTGGCGGATGCCTAAAACTATTCCTATTCTTACAAGAAACTAATCTCGCCACTGCGATGAACTAATATTTTTCTTGCATCTTATTATTCATACAGTATCTATTATTATTTCTTACAATATCTGTTGTAAGAAAGATATATAATTGTTGTATGAAACTTTTATATCTGTTGTACGAATAATAAGATGCAAGAAAAATATTAGTTCATCGCAGTGG